>NZ_FOJK01000056.1 GCF_900111845.1 Kingella kingae ATCC 23330
ATACCCGATACCAGACGTGGAGCAGGCAAACGCTATAATCTAGCCAAAACACTCACAGTCATTGTTGTTGCCATTTTGGGCGGTGCGAAAGGTAATCGCGAAATAGGTGCATTCCTTGCTAATAATATTGATGAATTAAAACAATATCTTGCATGGGATAGAGATAATACACCCAGTTACGAAAAAATCCGCACATCAGAAACCTAGAGACCAAAGGTTTGGTTTTGACATTAGATGCCTTACATTGTCAAAAAAAGTCTCGTAGAGATTGATGAATTGGGGCAGTTTTACGTTGTAGGTGTTAAAAAAGGCGCAATCCGATTATTCAAAGAGTTTCAAGAACTTCAGAATAATCAAATACTTTCCAAAATTCAAACAACGGAAAGACAGAAAGGCGCACAAATTCAACGTGAAGTTGCTCTTTATCCATGTACACAATGGGTTAGCCAAAATTGGCAATCATCTAAACACATGATTGTTGTTACAAATACGAAAATAGAAGCAGATGGTTCGCGCAAAGTGGAACAACACTTTTATTTAAGTAACTATCATCATGATAATGTAGAATTTTTTGCTAAAACGATTCGCAACCATTGGGGTATTGAAAATAATCTCCACTGGGTAAAAGATGTTCACTTTAAAGAAGATAACTCTTTAATTCGCAATAGAAATTCAGCATTTATTTATTCTATATTATTTAGTTTAGTGTTAAACATAGTACGGCTTTACGGTTACAAATCTTGGAAACCATGGTTAGCTCGTTTTGCGAATCGCATTGACCGTATTGTGGCTATTATTTAAAACTTGTCAGGTCTG
>NZ_FOJK01000058.1 GCF_900111845.1 Kingella kingae ATCC 23330
CTTTGCGTAATCACAATTTCACAGCCTATGTACGAGAAATGTACACAGGTGCAGAGGCTGGCGGAGTGCGCTGGTTTGCAATCGGTTTTTAAAGGAGATAATCGATGAGTATTTATTTTGATTACGGTGTACAAACATTTTTTGACGACACCATTCACAGCACCATTCCTGACGGTGCGGTGCTTATCACAACAGAGCAGCATCAACATTTACTGTCCGCCATTAATCGTGGCGCAAAAGTTGGACGCGATTTAACCATTTATGAAAAACCGTCCGCCAATCATATTTGGCAGCCCGACACAGAAACATGGCAAATCAACGCCCAACGCCAAGCCGAGCAGCACGCACAAAACCAAGCCACCGCGTGGGACAACATCAAACAAATGCGCTACCACAACACCCATTCAGGCGTATTTGTGCCGTCCGTGGGCAAATGGTTTCATACCGACGATGCCAGCCGTATTCAATACGTCGCCCTGCAAACCATGCCACAAATGCCAAGCAGCCTGCAATGGAAAACCATGGACAACCATTTTGTCCCCATGAACAAAGCCTTGTTGAGCGAAATTCTCGGCGCAATGATGCTGCACGAAACCGCCGATTTTGCCAATGCCGAACAACACCGAGCCGCCATGCTAGCAAGCGATAATCCGCTGGATTACGACTTTTCGGGCGGCTGGCAGGAAATTTATAGTGGATTCAATTCAACAGGACAAGGCGACAACGCCCGTCGTGTACGCGTGGTACATAAGGGCGTTGGTAACGCTGTACTAGGTTGAAGTGAATTCACTATACAAGGAGAGCGTATGATTTACCTAGCTTTATACAAAGGACACCGCAACGGACATTGGTACGCACCGCGCGTTGCTTTGGCGCGATTGTCCGACTGGCTAATCCGCCAAGTAACACACGGAAAATACAGCCATTGCGAAATCGCCATTGCCAAAGAAAATGGCGTATATAGCTGCTATTCCAGTTCAATCCGAGACGGCGGTGTGCGCTTCAAAGTCATGCCCTTGCCGCCTGACAAGTGGGATTTAATCCGCGTGGATTTGCCTGAGCAGCGCGTACATGAGTTTTACGCTCAAACCAAAGGTGCGAAGTACGATTGGGCTGGCTGTTTGGGGATTGCCTTACCTGCCTTGCGCCAAAACGTGAAAAAATGGTTTTACAGCAAATGGTGTGCAGCGGTGTTAGATTTAAAGCAGCCTGCGCGGTTTAGTCCGAATGGTTTGGCGAAACAGCTTTCAGGCAGCCTGAAATAGCAAAAACCCTGTCTGAAACACAGACAAGGTAGACAAAACAAAAACGGCTGCGTGGCGGTGTAGCGAGCACCGTTCCCACGCCAGCATCAGCAGACGAAGCCTGCGTCAGCCTTTTTGACCGTACTCTCGCGAGAGTGGTCAGAATTTTATCACTCTGACACAAGGAACTGCAAAAAATGAAATTACGTTGCAAAAATCAAAGTTGTAATAAATTATTGGCAATCGGCTATGGCAATGTGCAAATCAAATGTCCGCGCTGTAAGCAAATTAGCCAATTCCAAACACGACGATAACATCGTATTTTGAGTACCACGAGTACCTAATTCATCATAAATAAGGATTCGTATGACTCAAAAATCGCTACCGATTATCCCGTGGATGGGTGGCAAACGCCGTCTTGCCAAACGTTTGTTACCCTTGTTTCCCGAGCATTCTTGTTATGTGGAGCTGTTTGCAGGCGGTGCAGCGTTGTTCTTTATGCGTGAGCAAGCCGCCAAAACCGAAGTGTTGAATGACATCAACGGGCAACTGGTCAATCTCTACCGCGTGGTGCAACATCATTTTGATGAATTTGTCCGTCAATTTGATTACACTTTGACAAGCCGTGAAGTGTTTACACGCCTGCACGCTACGCCGCCCGAATTACTGACTGATATTCAACGTGCAGCACGGTTCTTTTATATTTGCAGTGCAATACCTTTGGTGGCAAAACAACGGGTCAAACATTTGGTACAGCGACGACAGAAAAAGCATGGAATGCAACGCAAATCGCCGAAAAATTGCAGGCTGCACGACAACGGCTAGGTGGGGTATTCATTGAAAACGAACCGTGGCAACGTTGTGTCAAACGCTACGACCGACCGCATACATTCTTTTATGCCGACCCACCGTACTGGCAAGTCACAGGTTACGAGCGTGTATTTGATTGGACGGAATACGAACAGCTTGCTCAAACGATGCGAACCATGCAAGGTAAGATGATGTTGAGTATTAATGACCACCCCGATATTCGCGCATTGTTTGCCGAGTTTAATATTACAGAATTGCAGCTAGCTTATTCTGTGGGGCGCAAAGCAGAAAGCCGCATACAGCGTGGTGAGTTGGTTATTTGTAACTACTGATTTCAAGCAGCCTGCAACAACAAAAGCGACTGAAACGTCGCTGTTGTTATGTTTGATGCTATAAATTCAAATCCAAACGTTTATGGTATCAAAGTTGCAGCGGTTTTATAGGTAATAGCCAGCGATGAGATTGCTCAATTTGCACAGTTGTAAAAAATCCTGCTTGTAATAAGCAGGATTTGAAACTTTGTTGCACGGTAGGAAATAAATAGTAAGTGGGTTTATCTTGCAAAATGTGGGGAGAATTTCGCGCGTGGCATCAGCTGAAACGCAAAAATACCACGCTGATTTGTATCACGTCTAAACCGCAGTCAAGCATGGCAAAGCACGCGGATATTCACATTCAGGCTGCGGTTTCGCAAGAGGCGTGTCCGCTTGGTCTGGCGCCAACTTCTAGCACCACGGCGGTTTTGGCGTTGGGCGACGCGTTGGCGATTGTGTTGTTGAAAGCGCGTCAGTTCACATCGGAAGATTTTGCGTTGAACCATCCAGCGGGCAGTTTGGGCAGACGTTTGCTGCTGACGGTGGGCAATTTAATGCACTCTGACAGCGAGTTGCCTGCGGTTGAAGAACACACTTTGCTGAAAACAGCAATTGTGAAAATGAGCGAAAAAGGTTTGGGTATGCTGGCGATTGTAGATGCTTCAGGCTGCCTGAAAGGGATTTTGACGGACGGGGATTTGCGCCGCTTGTTTGAAAAGCGCGACACGTTTGCTGGTTTAACGGTGAACGATGTGATGCACGTTTCGCCGCATTCTATTACGCCTGAGAAACTGGCAAGCGAAGCGGTGAAATTCATGCAAGATAAACGTGTGAGCGGTTTGCTGGTGTGTGATGAAGCTGGGAAATTGGTGGGTGCGTTGAATATGCACGATTTGTTAAAAGCACGTGTGGTTTGATGGTTTTCAGGCTGCTTTTATATGAAATGCAGCCTGAAACAAAACGCAGCCTGAAAATGGTTTTTCAGGCTGTGTTTTTTTATAGATTTTCCCAATAAGGAAACTTAGCATTACTTGGAAACTGATAATTATCTGCCCACCAAGGCACAAACGCGGTGTTAGTTTTATCTTGTAACCCAATCATAAAGCGCAAATTATCATCTAACTGAGTGGCATCGATGGCTTTATCTTGGTTTGCACCTTTGGGTAACGCAAGTTGGTTGTGCCACAACACTACAGGTATGCGATAACCTGCTTGCGTGGTTGGGCTGTGTCCTGCAAAGTCTTTCACGTGTCCCACTTCATTGCCGTGGTCGGACAGGAAAATCAAGCCGCGTGATTCAGCTTTGTCTTGCTTGAGCATCGTGAAAATGTTGTTGAACACCCAATCTTGATAAGCGACGCTGTTGTCGTATTCATCGCGCAGATTTTTTGTCCACGAGCTGGCGTTGATTTGCGCCAATTGCGCTTGAACGGGCTGTTCTTGCGCGTTGTCTTGGGTGGGGAATAGTTTAAATTTGTCGGTGTATCGCGCGGAATAATTGGGGTGTGAACCAATCAAATGCACCACAATCAGTTTCTTCGGTGCGTTATCTGCCAACGCGTTTTTCACCAAGGGGAACAGTTCTTCATCTTTGGCAAAACTGCTGCGCCCTGAACGTTTGTTGTTGTAAATCGCTTGGTCGGTAAACGCGCCAAATAGGGAGGCGATGTAGCTGTCGTCTTGGTTGCTTAGCCAAAAGGTTTTGAAACCTGCGGATTTTGCGTCTGCGAGAATGCTTTTGGTTGGTACGTATTCAGGTTGCGCGGCTGGCACATCGGTTAAGATGGATTTCACTGCGCCTAATGTGGACGGATAACCTGAATAGGCATTGCAGAAAATCGTCAGTTCGTTTTGTACGGCGAACATATTGGGGTTGGTGTGGCGTGGGTAGCCGCAAGAATGTAAATTGTAGCTGGTTAAACTTTCGGAAATAATCAGGATAATAGTTTGTTTTTCTTGAAAGTTTGGTAGCTTGCTGATGTTTGGTTGAGCGTATTGCGTCCAGTTGTGCTGCCAGTTTTTGTGTTCAACCAGTTGGGCTTTGAACTGCTGGATAGATTTGACGTAGTTGCGCCAAAAAATGGGGGGCGACACGGCGCGAATGGGTTTGATTGCCCATGCGGTTACGCACAGCAAACCGATGATAATCGGCAAAATCCATGTGCTTTTTTGGTTTTTTTGGACAAGTGGGCAGTCGCGGTTGTAGATTTTGGTGAACAGGAAATAGCTCAGCATGCCCAAGCCAACAAATATGGCACTGGCGACACCTAAATAGGGCAAGCTGTGCGTGAAATATTCTGTGGCTTCGTTGAGCGATGTGTTGGCGATGGATTGAACGATGAAATAGGCGTTGATTTTGCTGTTATACAGCAGCCATGTAGCGGACAAAGTCATGCTGTGAAGCAGGAATAGGGCGTACCACAAGATTGCCAGCACGAGATAAATTTTGCTGCGTTTTTTGTGGAATAGGGCGATGAATGCGTTGCCCAGCAAAGAGAGAAAGCCGATTTTTAAACCGTCTGTTACGTCACCTGAATAGGCAAGTAAACCGCCGATGATGATGGACGGTAAGAGCAAGATAAGATAGTTGATGAAATATTTTTTGTTCATTTGAGTAAATCCTTTGTTTTTCAGGCTGCATTTTTGATAAATGATAGAAAATTTTGCTTGGTAGGGACAAGGTTTACCCCATAGGTATCTACACAAGTTTTGCAATGGAGCGTCGGCGGCTCGCCGACACATTTTAGCGTACAGAAAATGTTTATTTACAAGCTACATCAGTAAGCAATAATACCAATTTTCCAAAATTTAACTATTTGGTGGTGTCCTGAAAAGTGTGCTGTAAAACTAAACAATGCCAAAGTGAATATCAAAGAAAGCTAAATAAAAAACTTTCTTGTGATAAAACATACTGTTAGAAAAGCAACACGTTTTTCTAAACGCTCGCCTTACTTTGTGCCGTAAACGACAATTATTACCCTCAATGCCAACTGTGTGTTGCTTACCAACTAGATGTCATTCTTCATTTGAAAAGACATTTAAAAATGCAGCCCAGTCATCGGTCGCAATTCTGTCATAGGTTACACGCAACTCTTTCAAACGCCGTTTGAGTGCTCGCGCTGTTGCTAAATCGCGCTTACCCCAAACGTAAGCGACAATTTCGCCACTTTCTCTGTGATAGGCATAGACTAGCCACACTTTATTAGACTTGTTACCGACAAATGTCCAAAACTCGTCTATTTCAAGTGTAGGGTAATGTTTTTGTTTAGGAAATGGCTCAAACTCATGGCGTTTTAAAGCAGCCTGAACTTTGTCTTTGCTGTAACCCGTAATTGCTGCAATATCGCGAATACCACAACCTCTAACGGTCATTCTCCAAACCTGCTCATCAGCTTTGGAATGACAACCCTTATAGGTAAGGTTATGGTCGCCAATAAAATTACGACAACAATCTTTTCTAAAAGTATGTTTTATCACAAGAAAGTTTTTGATTTAGCTTTCTTTGATATTCACTTTGGCATTGTTTAGTTTTACAGCACACTTTTCAGGACACCACCACCGAATTTATGATTACAGCTGGTAATGTAAATGATATTGTTGTTACGCCTGATTTATTGGCACAATTGGACTTAAGTGATAATGAAACCGTGTGTGCTGATAGGGGTTTTGACAGTAATACTTTTCGTCGGTTAATTCATTCTAAACAAAGTAAAGCCAATATTCCATATAAGAAAAATAGAGAACATCTTAATGTGGACACAGATTGGTATTTATATAAAATCAGGCACTTGGTAGAAAATGCTTTTGCACGATTAAAGCATTTTCGTGCGCTGGCAACACGGTACGATAAATTAAAACGTAATTATGAAAGTACCGTGTCATTAGCTTGTGCTTTGATTTGGTTGAAATTATAGCTAAAATGTCATTAGCCCCTAGCCATTTTTCTTTATATTTTGTCCTTGGCAGCGAGGACAAATTAGAGTTATTTCTGTTTTCACACACCCAAATATACTCTGTTCTCGCTGCTTTTTTATTGCTTATTTTTTACAGCACACTTTTCAGGACACCACCAATTTAGATTAGGACAAGGCGACAACGACCGCCGTGTACATCTAGTAGTACATAAGGGAGTTGGCAACGCTGTACTAATCTAAATTTAATTCACTATATTAAGTGCAGGCTGCTTTTGAATCAAATACAAAAGGACAAGGATAGCAATCCCTGCCCTATTCTCAATTTAATCAGCCAAAGTTATCACACAGCGAAATTTGCACCGTTTACCAACACAGCGCGTCCCATTGTCGCATTGATACGCATATTGCGCACTTGGCTGTATTCTGGGCTGTTGTACCATGCTTTTGCCGATTGCATATCGGGGAAACGCAACACGACAGAACCATCAATGTCTGCACCTTCCAATGCTTCGTTTTCGCCGTTGAATACGATGATTTCGCCGTTGTGTGGGGCTAATGTAGGTGCGGCTACTTCTAAATATTGGTTGTAGGCGTTTTAGTCTAACATTTTGTCGCGGATAAAAATAACGTATGTGGACATGGTTTGCTTTCTTTTTATTGGTTAATGAAAGGGAGATTACAAACGGATTTCAGGCAGCCTGAAAACCAACTTTCAGGCTGCCTGAATTTTTAAAAATTAAACTTCAACCGCTTGTTTCAATTCATCTTGCAACATCGCGATAAACTCATCAACGCTCACACTACCCAAATTATCCGCTTTTTTACGAATAGATACTTGACCGTTTTCCATTTCCTTATCGCCAACGGTTAATTGATAGGGGTAACGCATTTCGCTGTTGCTGCGGATTTTGTAGCCGATTTTTTCATTGCGAATATCCAAATCCACACGGAAACCAGCAGCCTGCAATTTCGCTTGCACTTCTTTCGCGTAATCCGCTTGTTTTTCGGTGATGTTCATCACCACCATTTGCACAGGCGCAAGCCACAATGGGAATGAGCCTGCATGTTCTTCAATCAAAATGCCGATAAAGCGTTCCAGCGAACCCAAAATGGCGCGGTGCAACATCACAGGACGTTTTTTCGTGTTGTCTTCGGCAACGTATTCCGCTTCCAAGCGTTCAGGCAGCACAAAATCCAGCTGAATCGTGCCGCATTGCCATGAACGTCCCAATGCGTCTTTGATGTGGTATTCCACTTTTGGTCCGTAGAACGCGCCTTCACCAGGTAATTCTTCCCATTCCACGCCACAAGCAGTTAAGGCATCACGCAAACCTTGTTCGGCTTTGTCCCAAATTTCTTCGCTGCCAGCGCGTTTTTCAGGGCGCAACGACAATTTAATGCTGACATTTTTGAAACCAAATTGTTGGTAAATTTTCATCACTAACAAATTGAATGCTTTGGTTTCTTCGGCGATTTGGTCTTCGGTACAGAAAATATGCGCGTCATCTTGCACAAAACCGCGTACACGCATTAAACCGTGCAATGCACCGCTTGGCTCGTTGCGGTGGCATGAACCAAATTCCGCCAAACGCATCGGCAAATCGCGGTATGAACGCAAACCGTGATTGAAAATTTGAACGTGTCCAGGGCAGTTCATGGGTTTCACGGCGTATTCGCGTTTTTCTGATGATGTCAGGAACATATTGTCTTTGTAGTTCGCCCAGTGCCCTGATTTTTCCCAGAAAGTTTTGTCCATGACTTGTGGCGTTTTCACTTCTTGGTAGCCCGCTTCGGTCAATTCGCGGCGCATGTGTTGCTCAATCACTTGCCACAATGCCCAGCCACGTGGGTGCCAGAACACCATACCTGGGGCTTCGTCTTGCAAGTGGAACAAATCTAATTGTTTGCCTAATTTGCGGTGGTCGCGTTTTTCGGCTTCTTCAATGCGAGTAATGTAGGCTTTCAGTTCGTCTTTGTTTGCCCAAGCTGTGCCGTAAATGCGTTGTAATTGTTCGTTATTGCTGTCGCCGCGCCAGTACGCACCTGACATTTTGGTCAATTTAAAATGTTTCAAAAAGCGCGTGTTTGGAACGTGTGGACCGCGACACATATCCACGTATTCTTGGTGGAAATACATGCCCATGGCTTGAATGCTGTCGTCCATGTCGTCAATCAGGCGCAATTTGTATTCTTCGCCGCGACTTTTAAAAATTTCTACGACTTCGGCGCGTGGGGTCATTTTTTTGATGACATCGTAATCTTGATTGATAAGCTGTTTCATGCGCTCTTCAATCGCTGCCATGTCTTCGGGCGTGAACGGTTTTTCAGGCAAAATATCGTAATAAAAGCCTTCTTCAATCACAGGACCGATAACCATTTTGGCAGTCGGGAATAATTGCTTAACCGCGTGTCCCACCAAGTGGGCGCATGAGTGGCGGATAATTTCCACGCCTTCTTGGTCTTTTGGCGTGATGATTTGAACGGTTGAATCTTGAGTGATTGGGTCGCAAGCGTCCACGAGTGCGCCGTTTACTTTGCCTGCTACGGTGGCTTTTGCCAAACCTGCGCCAATGCTTTCGGCGATTTGGGCAACGGTTACGGGCGATTCATATTGACGGACGCTGCCGTCTGGTAGGGTGATGTTTAACATTTTTTTGTCTTTCGTTTGTGGAATTTAAAGTGCAGGCTGCTTTTTGTGCGGATTATTGGGTTACAACCCAAACGACAAAAAAGCAGCCTGCACAAATGATTGAAAATTTTTCGGACGTGAAATTATAGAGAAAACAAGGGGCGTATTCAAGAAATAAGGTTTTCAGGCAGCCTGAAAATTCAAAACAGCTTTTTAATTGCTTTTTCAATCACATCAATCTGTTGTTTATACGCGCGACAATGCGGACACACCAGCAAATGTGTTTGCAAGAACAATTTTTCTTTTGCTTCCAACGGCAATTTATCGTGTTGTTTGGAAATGAGCGCGGTGGCTTTGCGACATTTTTTCATACTAATTCCTTGTGGTTAAACCATTTGATTTGTAAACATTGGCGCAATCCTTCACGAGCGCGGTGCATGGTAGTGTGAAAATTGGCGCGTGTGATGTGGCATTGCTGGATAATTTCGTTGCTTTCCAAGCCGAGAATTTCGGACATCATAAACACGCGCGAAATATGTTCAGGCAGCCCATACAGGCAAATTTGCAAGATGTCGTAAAATTCTTTTGTGTTGAGGCTTTGTTCGGGGTTTTGCCATATGCTTGGGCTGTCTTCGCGCTGCCAATGTCCATCTTCGGCAAAGAAATTTTCAAACCAATCGTCCATAGGTTCTTCTGCTGCTGGCGCGACAAAAACGGCATTTTGCGAAGATTGCTGCCTGAAATGGTCAATCAATTTATTTTTCAAAATGCTAATCAACCAACTGGTTAATTGCGCCTCGCCACGAAAATCATTGGCGGATTTGTAGGCAGAAAGCAGCGTTTCTTGCACCAAATCTTCGGCGAAATCGCTTTGGTTGGGTAAGTGAATACTGGCAAAACGCAATAAATTTTTGCGAATAGTGGCTAATTCACTGGTGGAAATGTGGGTTAAATTCATAAGGGCTTTCCCAATAATTTTTCAGGCTGCCTGAAAAAAAACAAAAACTACATTTAGTTTACGCCAAATGTAGTTTTTGTTTTCAGATAAATAATTAAATAACTCAATCCATTTACATTGATTTATTCATCATGGATTTATCCATCATCATGCTGTTATCCATCGATTTATTCATCATGGGTTTATTCATCATATCGCCAGATTGCATATCCATTGATTGACCTTTATTCGCGCAAGCAGCCAAAGACAATACGCCTACCAAAACCAAAATTGCAGATGTTTTCATTGTAAAATTCCTTCAAATTTAAATGTAAAAAATGTTTTCAATCGGAAACAAATCGCGTTCATACATGGCAACTTATACTGTACGTTTTCTGTTTCTTACCCATTAGACGTATGGGCGCGGAAAATCTGACAGAAAAATAAAATATTTTTTACAACAAATTGATTTTGTATGTTTTTTAAATAAAAATGCAGGCTGCTTTTAAACTATAAAAAGCAGCCTGCACTTTGTTGTGCGCGTTTAGAAAATCTCAAACACAAAGAAAATCAAAGTATGCAAAATAAACAACGGCACTAATATGCCAAACGACCAAGCCATATAGCCAAAGAAGCTCGGCATTGCCACTTTGCGTTGTTCGGCAATGGCTTTAACCATAAAGTTTGGCGCATTACCAATATAGCTCAACGCGCCCATGAACACCGAACCCATAGACACAGCAAGCAAGGTGTGGAACAAGTCGCCACGCATCAATTCGTATGGGTCGCCGCCTGCCATGTTGAAAAACACCAAATAAGTGGGCGCGTTGTCCAAAAAGGCAGAAAGCAAACCTGTCATCCAAAAATACATGGTGTTAATGGGCTGTCCTGCGCTGTCGTGTACCAAAGCAATCAAGCCTGCAAACGCGCCTTTTTCGCCTGCTTGCAAAATGGTCAAAACAGGGGAAATGGTAATAAAAATACCCAAGAATAATTTGCCTACTTCGGCGATTGGGTCCCAGTTAAACTCGTTGCCTGCGCGAACTTGTTTGGGTGTGATATACAGCGACACGCCTGCCAATACCAACAAAATCACATCGCGTACCGCATTCTGCAGCGCGTATTGCGTACCCAAAATATTGAAGCCTTCGTGCGCTGGCTTCCAAATGCCCGACATCAACACTGTGCCAATCACACCACCCAGAAGCAAGAAGTTCCATTTGCCAAACAATTTGATACCGTCGCTGCTAAATGATGCTTGATTGGCGGTGTCGGGCGTGGGGTCGTGCGACAAGATTTCATCGGCTTGTTTATAGTAATGGCTGTCCAACAGATAAAACACAAACAGCAAAACGGCAGATGAAATCAACACGGGCATAAACATATGTTCCACCGTCCACATAAAATCTACGCCTTTTAAGAAGCCCAAGAATAGCGGTGGGTCGCCCAACGGTGTTAAACCGCCACCAATGTTGGCAACCAAAAAGATGAAAAACACGACAACGTGTACTTTGTGTTTGCGGTTGTCGTTGGCTTTGAGCAAGGGGCGAATCAACAACATTGCCGCGCCCGTTGTTCCCATAATCGATGCGAGCAGCGTGCCAATCGCCAAAATGCCTGTATTGAGCTTTGCCGAGCCGTGCAAATTGCCCCAAACTAAAATGCCGCCCGATATGGTGTACAACGCCAGCAGTAGCAAAATAAACGGTATGTATTCGCCGACCATGGCGTGTGCGATTAAGTGAATGCTTTCGCTCGCGCCAAACTCAATCGTAAACGGAATTAAAAAGAGTGCTGTCCAAGCAGCGGTGATTTTGCCAAAGTGATGATGCCAAATGTGCGAAAAAAACAGCGGTCCTGTGGCAATGGACAACAAAATCAGGGCAAACGGTATGCCCCATAATAAACTGAGTTCTGCGCCATTTAGACTGGCAGCCTGCACCCATGTTGGCGAGATAAGTAAAGAAAACAAAGCGACTTTGGCTTTTTGATGCATTAAAATTTTCCTTTCTATGCAAATAGTTACAATAGCACACAGTCTTAAACTGCCTGCACAATAGCCTGTATTGTAAAAGAAAATGGGGTTTAGGGCGAACAAAAAGTGCAGGCTGCTTTGAATTAAATAATTGAATGATTGCGAAATCGCGTCCAAATCGCATCACAAATGGGCGGCAATTCGGGGCAAGCACCCAACGTGCCACCACTGTAATCATTGGCGCGATGAAAGTCGCTGCCGACACTGGATAACAAGCCGTAGCGTTCTGCCAACATCGCGTAATTTAAGCGGTCGCCCAACGAACAACCACCGCTGTGGACTTCTATGCCCACACCGCCCAGTTGCTTGAATTCTTCAAATAATTGTCGCCGTGCGGTTGCCGACATATCGTAGCGCATGGGGTGGGCGATGACTGCCAAACCGCCTGCTTGATTGATGGCTTGTACCGTTTCTGCCAAGTCTGCCCATTGATGGCGCACAAAACCACATTTGCCGTCGCCCAAATATTTGGTGAACGCGGCTTGCTTGTTGCGTACTAAACCTTGCTGCACCAGCCAGTCTGCCATGTGGGTGCGCGACACCATTTCGCGGTTGGTTGCCAATGCCAATGCGCCTTCTGCTGCGCCTGCAATGCCGTGTTTAGCCAGTTTTGCACCGATTTGTTCGATGCGGTCTATGCGTCCCAAGCGCAATCGAGCCAACAAAGTTTGCAGGCTGCTTTCGTGTTCATCAAAATCCAAGCCAACAATATGCACGCCACGTCCGCGCCAAGTAACCGAAATCTCCACGCCATTGATGAAGCGAATACCGTGTTGCTGGGCGGTGGCACGAGCGATGGCTAAACCGCCTGTATGGTCGTGGTCGGTCAAAGCCAGCATGGTGCAGCCATTTTGTGCCGCTAACGCAACGACTTCATCAGGCGGCAATGCGCCATCGGATACGGTGGAATGGCAATGTAAATCTATCATGTTGATGTCTTCTTATTGTGAAAATTTTGAATATTCAGTCATTGCATTCCCTCTCCTGTGGAAGAGGGTTAAGGAGAGGGCAAAAATCTGCGTATTGCAGCGAAACCCTCTCCCGCAGGAGAGGGAGTAGATTTGCGGTTATCGTGTGGTGTTACGACTGCGCTATTTTTTGTCATTAGCCAAGCTCGCCAACAGTTGTCGTGCTGCCAAATCGCGGTCTAGCGAATAATCGTCTGCATCGGCATTCAAGCGCGACCATTTGGGGTGCGACCGTGCTTTTTTCAGCACATCGGGCAGCGCATTGGCTTGCCATGGTGCGGACGATGAATGCAGCGCAATCGGCGCGGTGGCTGCGTGTCCGCGTGTTTGCAGCGCATTGAGTAAATCCAAATTTCGCGCTGCCAAAACAGTCAGCATCGCTTCATCAACATACAAAGTCTCGATGCCATTGAATTTGTCTAACATCGCTTGCCAGTTGCCCGCCAAACCGCCCAACACGCCGCCAATGGTCGCGCCCATGCCCAACGAAGTCCCCAAAGTCAAAGCGTCTATGCCCAGCCCCAACAATGCGCCTGCTGCTGCCCCTTTGCTGGCGCGTATGCCGTATTGTTTGAGCAATTCTGGGTCAAATGGGTCTTGACGAAAGGCTTGCAACATTTGCTCGTTTTGTTGTTCCACGTCGCTGTAATAAAAACGATACAGCGCAAATAATTGTTGTTGCAGGCTGCTTTCGTGGGCGCGAATAGCAGCCTGCATTTCGTTTAGCACGACTGTGGTTTGCGTTTTGTCGCTGACTTGGCGCACACAGGCGGCTACGTCCAGCAAAAATTTTGCCCACTCGTCTCGCGCTTGTTCGTTTAGGCGTTGCCATTCAGCGCGGCGAAAATCTGCTAACTGCGCCAACACTTTGGGCTGTTGCAACATGGTCGCCAAGTTGTCCCACAATTTCATTTCGCCATCAAAATCAAACGCAACCGTGTCAAAACGGCTCACAACGTGCAGGCTGCGTTTTGCCAACATCGCTTGCCAATCGCTCAAATCCTGACCGTGCGTAAAATTGAACACAGGCATCATCGGCTTGGCGCACCACGACAAAATCGTCAGTTCGTCTTTGTATTTGGGCAACACGGCTTCACGCGCATCGGCAACATACAAAGCCGCATCGCTGCCGAGCAACTGGCGCAACACTTTGGCTTCTTGCGAAAATTCGTTTTGCGCTACATCGCTGTGTAAAAAAGCGTGCAAGCGTTCGATGCCGTCTTGTTGATGCGATGTGTGCGCTTCCAACCAATCTAACACGCCGCCTGCGTCTTCCAAGCCTGGGGTATCGTATAGCTGCACCCACACGGTTTCGCCATCGCCAATCGCCGCTTGGGCAACGTGTCGCGTGGTCGCCGCCGCGTTTTTGACTTCGCCAAACTGGCTATCGCGCAACAAAGTTCGCATTAAAGAAGTTTTGCCTGTGTTGGTGTGTCCAACCACTGCCAAAGAAAGGGGATTCATAGCGTTGCTTATGTTTAACCAAAAACGCGATTTTAGCGCAAAAAAGCAGCCTGCACTTTTTGTTGATTGAAAGTGCAGGCTGCTTTGTTGATTATCCGCCCTATCCTATTCCAAATGCACCAACGGCAACGCAGTCGTATTTTTGATTTCTTTTAACACAAAGCTAGATTTAGCATCTTGAACATAAGTGTGCGACAACAACACGTTAAGCACAAAATTGGAAAACGCTTGCATATCGGTAAAAAAAGCGTGCAGCAAGTAATCGGCATCGCCCGTCAAGGCAAAGCAACCCAGCACTTCGTTCCAACTTTGCACGGCTTGTTCAAAGTCTTGTCGTGCTTCGGGCGATTTATTGGTGCTGACGTGTATCATCACTTGCAGCCCCAAGTGCAAGGCGTTGGGTGACAACAAAGCGACGTAGCGTTGGATAATGCCCATGTCTTCCAAATGCTTCAATCGGCGCAAACACGGCGACGGCGACAAGGCAACGCGCTCCGATAATTCCACATTGCTCAATCGTCCATTTTCTTGCAAAACGTGCAGGATTTTTAAATCAATTTTGTCTAATTCAATCGTATTTTGTAGCATGGTTTTTTCCTTTGTGCAGGCTGCTTTTGAATTTTAAATGATATTATATACCTTATCTTAATTTAACCATAATCTACACCAAAGCCAACAAAACAACACCGCATCTTTACAGTCGCGACAAATCCGATATAAATCGTTAAAATAGCATCTTATCCAAACACACTCAAACTAGGAACATTGTATGCAAGTTATCATTCCACCCATCAACGAAGAAATGCGTAAATTTATCCATGGCTTGCTCACGCACATGGTCAATAACAAAGGCTCGGATTTATTTATCACGGCTGGCTATCCACCTGCGATGAAATTGGACGGCAAATTAACCAAAATCACCGACAAGCCTTTAACCGCCGACCACGCCATGCAAATTGCGCGTTCGATTATGGACGACAAGCAAGCCGAAGAATTTTTAACCACCAACGAATGCAATTTTGCGATTAGCTTGCCAGGCGTGTCGCGCTTTCGTATCAACGCCATGGTGCAACGTGGTGCAGCAGCTTTGGTTTGCCGTGTGATTACCAGCGACATTCCCAAATTCGACAACATGAACTTACCGCCTGTGTTAAAACAAGTCGTGATGGAAAAACGTGGTTTGGTGATTTTTGTCGGCGGTACAGGTTCGGGTAAATCCACATCGTTGGCGGCGATGATTGATTACCGCAACGAAAACAGCTACGGTCATATCATCACGATTGAAGACCCGATTGAATTTGTTCACCCACACAAAAACTGCATCATCACGCAACGCGAAGTGGGTGTGGACACCGAAAACTGGTTCGCCGCGCTCAAAAACACACTGCGCCAAGCACCCGATGTGATTTTGATTGGTGAGATTCGTGACCGCGAAACGATGGACTACGCACTTGCCTTTGCCGAAACAGGGCACTTGTGTATGGCAACACTGCACGCGAATAACTCCAACCAGGCCCTTGACCGCATTATTAACTTCTTCCCCGAAGAACGCCGTACCCAGTTGCTGAACGACTTGTCGCTCAACTTAAAAGGCTTTATTTCGCAACGCCTTGTCCCCAAAAAACAAGGCAAAGGACGTGTGGCTGCGGTAGAAATCCTGCTCAATTCGCCGTTGATTTCCGAATTGGTGTTGCATGGCGACATTCATGCGGTAAAAGAAATCATGGCAAAATCGCGCGACATTGGTATGCAAACGTTCGACCAATCGCTGTTTGATTTGTATGAAGCCGATTTGATTTCGTATGACGATGCCTTGCGTAATGCTGACTCGGTAAACGATTTGCGCCTGCAAATTCAGTTAAACAGCAAGAAAAACACAACAGCTGGTTCGGGCGGCGTATTGGACGGCTTGTCTTTGACCGATTACGCACCGCCAGAAGCAGAAGAAAAATAAACCATTTATTTTGTATAACAAAAAGTGCAGGCTGCTTTTTAAATAACGCGAAAAGCAGCCTGCACTTCCCGAAAGCCCACACATGGAACTACAACTCTGGCATTACGCCGCCATTGCCGTCCTTGGCACCATCGCAGGTGTGATTAACATCATGGCAGGCGGCGGCAGCAACCTGATTTTGCCTGTGCTGATGATGTTTGGCATACCGCCCGACATCGCCAACGGCAGCAACCGCATCGGCGTGTTTATTCAAACCATTACAGGTATTCGCGGTTTTGCCAAAGCAGGCAAAATTCCACCACGCAGCGATTGGCAAAAAGTCGTCATTCCCACCTTGCTCGGCGGTGTGGTTGGCTCAATTTTGGCATCGGTGTTGCCCAACTGGTTACTCAAACCCTTGTTATTGTTGAGTATGCTGTTTGTCGCAGGTTTGGTGCTGTTCAAAGCCGATTTGTTCAATGTAAAACCCGATGCTGCGCCCAAACTGATGTCGCCCCTAGCATGGGCAACACTGTTTGTGATTGGTATTTATGGCGGCTTTGTACAAGCTGGTGTGGGACTGCTGATGCTGCCTGTGTTTGCAGGCATGTTGGGCTACGATATGATTCGCAGCAACGCACTCAAATTGGTCTGCACCTTTGGTTTTACCACCGCCGCCGTTACCGTGTTTTTGCTGCAAGGACAAGTGTGGTGGAGTGTTGGCTTGACATTGGCCGCCAGCAATTCGTTGGGCGCAATCTTGGGCGTGAAACTCGCGCTTAAAGTACCTGCCACTACGATGCGCTGGGTCATTTTTATGATGACTTTGGTTGCTGTGTCATTGGCGTTTTATAAATAAGGACAAATTCATGAAAAAATGCTTACTCATAGTCGCGGTTGGCTTATTAGCAGCCTGCAACAACCAAACCGACAAAATCGGCGAAGAAAGCACCGTGTTCAACCTGCTCGGCAAAAACGACCGCATTGAAATTGAAGCCTTTGACGACCCTGATGTACAAGGCGTGTCATGCTTCTTGTCGTATGCCAAAAAAGGCGGCTTGCGCGAAACGGTAAACATGGAAGAAGATGCGTCCGATGCCAGCGTATCGTGTGTACAAACTGCGCCTGTGGTTGCCTTTAACGCACAAGTGGTCAGCAAACCGCGTCAAGTGTTCAAACGCAGTGCCAGCTTCGCTTTCAAGAGCTTGCAAATCATGCGCTACTACGATGCCAAACGCCATGCTTTTGCCTACATGGTGTACAGCGACAAAATCATTCAAGGCTCGCCCAAAAATTCGTTGAGTGCGTTTTCGTGCCACAGCACAGTTGCCGCACAAAGCAGCCTGCAACCCAATCAACAACAAGTGGGCGGCTGCATCATTACCACATCTCAACAATAGGAAAACACCATGAATACTTTGCTCAACGCCGTCAAATGGGACAAAGACGGCTTGGTTTGCGCCATTGCCCAAGACGCGAAAACCCAGCGCGTGTTAATGGTTGCCTACATGAACGCCGAAGCCTTGCAGCAAACCGCGCAAACAGGTTTCGCCCACTATTACAGCCGTTCGCGCCAAAAACAATGGCAAAAAGGCGAAGAATCGGGTCATGTACAAAAAGTGCTGGAATTGCGTTTGGATTGCGATGGCGATCGCCGTGATTATGCAGATTGAACAAGTGGGCGGCATTTCCTGCCACACAGGGCGCGAAAGCTGTTTTTATCGCGTGTGGGAAAACGGCGAATGAGCGATTAAAGACGCGGTTATCAAAGACGAAATCGCCATTTATGGCAAAGCGCACGAGTAAATAAAATATTGATGAAAAGGAAATGTTATGTCCACCATTTTAACCCAAATCCAAGCGATTATTGAACAACGCAAATCCGCCAGCCCCGATGAATCTTACACCGCCCAGCTCTTGCACAAAGGCGAAGACAAAATCCTGAAAAAAGTGATTGAAGAAGCAGGCGAAGTCTTAATGGCAAGCAAAGACGGCGATGCCCAGCATTTGGTCTATGAAGTGGCAGATTTGTGGTTTCACACGATGATTTTGTTGGCGCACCATCAATTGAGCGCAGACGATGTGTTGCAAGAATTGGCGCGCCGACAAGGTTTGTCGGGTTTGGCAGAAAAAGCCGCGCGTCCCAAAGAATAAGTTAAGCTAAATCAAACCAAACACGTTAAATTAGGTTAAAATGCAGCCTGCATTTTTACGCTACTCTATAAGGAACGCATCATGAGCGATTGCATTTTCTGCAAAATTGCCGACAAACAAATCCCAGCCAGCGTGGTTTATGAAAACGAACAAATGCTGTGCTTCAAAGACATCAACCCTGCCGCACCTGTGCATTTATTGTTGATTCCAAAAGTGCATTTTGATTCGCTGGCACACGCGCAAGTGGAACACGAAACTTTGTTGGGCAAAATGATGTTGCGCGTGCCGCAAATTGCCGCCAACGCTGGCTTAACCAACGGTTTTAAAACGCAAATCAACACAGGAAAAGGCGGTGGACAGGAAGTGTTCCACTTGCATATTCATATTTTAGGCACGCCCTAATGTGCAGGCTGCTTTTTAAGTTTTTTTATTGATTTTTGAAAGGATAACATCATGGGTTTAACTTCTATTTGGCACTGGATTATTGTGTTGGTGATTGTCGTATTGGTATTCGGTACGAAAAAATTACGCAATGTGGGCAAAGATTTAGGTAGCGCGGTTCACGATTTCAAAGAAGGCTTGGACAAAGGCAGCGAGCCTGAATCGGCAAAGAAAAAAGACGATGTGATTGAACACCAAAACGATAAACAGTCGTGATATGTTTGATTTTAGCTTTACCGAAATGCTGCTGGCAGGCGTGGTTGCCCTGATTGTGTTAGGGCCCGAACGCTTGCCCAAAGTGGCGCGTTTTGCAGGCGAATGGGTTGGCAAAATTCAGCGCATGGCTTCGGGCATGAAAAACGAATTATCGGCACACGCCGAATATGCCGAGCTGTCCAAAATCAAGCAGGAAGTGGAACAAACCGCGCAAGAAATCCGCCAAGATTTGCAGCAAGCATCGCAACAAGTGCAGCAGGAATCCAGCGAAATTGCCAAGAAAATTCAAGATTCTGTGCCTGCGTGGGAGCGTTTGCCCGAACAAAAAACGCCTGCCGATTTTGGCGTAGACGATTTGGGGCAACCTTTGACACAAAGCAGCCTGCACACTTCGTCTTTTGCAATGGGAACGGTACAGGTCAAAACACTGCGTAAACAAGCGATGGCGCGTAAACGCGATATGCGCCCACGCCACCGCCCTGCCCCTAAATTAAGGAGTCGCCGATGAGTGAAGAATTATTGCCAGATGGCGGCGCAGCGCAACCGTTGATGGAGCATTTGCTGGAATTGCGTCGGCGTTTGGTTTGGGCGATTTCGGGCATTGGCGTGTGCTTTATTGCCGCTGTGCCGTTTGCCCAAGAATTGTATGCCTTTGTCGCGCAGCCGTTGATGAGTGTGTTGCCACAAAACACCAGCATGATTGCGACCGATGTGGTTGCGCCGTTTTTTGTGCCACTTAAAGTCGCGCTGATGGTGGCGTTTTTGGTGTCGTTGCCCAACACGCTGTATCAAATTTGGGCGTTTGTTGCACCTGCTTTGTATCAAAACGAAAAGCGGCTGATTGTGCCGTTGATTTTGTCTAGCATGACTTTGTTTGCGCTGGGCATGGCGTTTTGCTATTGGTTTGTGTTCCCCATCGTGTTCAAATTTTTTGCAGGGGCAACACCGCTGGGCGTGAGCATGGCAACCGATATTGGCAATTATTTGTCGTTTGTACTGGGCATGTTTGTCGCGTTTGGCATGACGTTTGAAATCCCTGTGGCGGTGGTTTTGCTGTATCGCATGGGCGTGATTTCGTTTGCACAATTAACCGCAGCACGTCCGTATTTGATTGTCGCCGCGTTCGTGATTGCCGCCGTGGTTACGCCCCCCGATGTGTTGAGCCAAGTGATGTTGGCAATACCGATGATTTTGCTGTATGAAGTGGGATTGTTGGTTTGTCGCATGATTAAGCCACGCGAAAAAACCGAAAACGAAGCGGAAGAATAAAAAAGCAGCCTGCATTTTTTTGCAGGCTGCTTTATTTTTATTTTGCCGATTTTTTGGCTTTGCTCGGTTTTTTATTTTCCGCCGATTTGACTTTAATGCTAACCGATTTTTTGGCTGATTTTTTGGATTGTGCTGACGAAGTTGCAGGCTGCTTTTTACGGTTTTTTGCCTGTTTTGCCAATACTTTTTCTGCCATATTCAACGCATCTGCCAGCAATTCAGGTGCAGGCTGCTTGGTCTTTTTACTGCTTTTGCGCGATGTTTTCGGTGCAGTAGTCAAAGCAGCCTGCACTTTTTTCGCACGTTTGTTCGGCACAACGCCACCGCTTACCAACACTAAATCAATCTTACTGGTTTCCAAATCCGCACGCGCCACTTTTACCGTTACCGTATCGCCCATGCCAAAACGCACGCCGCTACGCTCGCCCACCATCGCCAACAAATCCGCACGATAATTAAAATAATCCTCACCCAATTCGCTAACGTGAACCATGCCCTCAATGTGAATATCGTCCAGCGTAACGAAAATGCCAAAATTCGCCATGTGCGTGATTTTGCCCGTGAAAATTTCGTCAACCTTATCACGCATATAATACGTTTTCAGCCAGCTTTCCACATCGCGGCTCGCGTCATCGGCACGGCGTTCGCAATACGAACAATGCACGCCCAACTCCTGCCAACTGCTGACAGCATATGTTTTCTTCGCCAAAACCGCCTTAATCGCCCGATGAACCAACAAATCAGGATAACGGCGAATCGGCGAAGTAAAATGCGCGTAATGCTCATATGCCAAACCAAAATGTCCCACATTTTCAGGCTCATACATCGCCTGCTGCATAGAGCGCAACAACATTGTTTGCAACAATTCACGGTCAGGACGGTCAGCGATTTTTGCCGCCAACTCCCCATAATGTTTCGGCGTCGGATTATCGCCGCCGCCCAAACTCAAACCCAGCAACGCCAACTGTTCGCGCAACGTTGCCAATTTTTCAGGCGTTGGACCCAAGTGATTGCGATACAAGGCATGGTGCTTGTTTTTCAACAAGAAATCCGCCGCGCACACATTCGCCGCCAACATACATTCTTCAATCAACTTATGCGCGTCATTTCGCATCACAGGCACAATGCGTTCAATTTTACCGTTATCGTCAAAAATCATTTGCGTTTCAACGGTTTCAAATTCCATTGCACCACGTTTTTGGCGTTTTTGCTGCAACACTTGGAATAATTTGTACAACACGTTTAGGCTGCCTGAATATTCATTTTCCGTTTTATTTTCAAGCCATTGCCAAACTTGGTTATACGTCAAACGCCCATGCGATTTCATCACCGCAGGGTAAAACGAATATTCCTTCACATTGCCCGCGTAAGTAATCGTCATGTCGCACACCATGCAAAGCCGCTCAACATCAGGGTTCAGCGAACAAATGCCGTTAGATAAACTTTCAGGCAGCATGGGAATAACACGGCGCGGAAAATACACACTTGTTGCCCGTTCACGCGCATCAAAATCAATCAAATCATCAGGTTGCACATAATGGCTCACGTCCGCAATCGCCACGACTAAACGATAATTGCGCCCCACTTTTTCCGCATAAACCGCGTCATCAAAATCGCGAGACGTTTCGCCGTCAATCGTAACCAACGGCAAATCACGCAAATCCACCCGATTTTTACGGTCAGCCGCACGAACTTTATCGGGGATTTTCGCCGCCACTTTCAGGCAGCCTGCACTAAATTCATGCGGCAGACGATGTTTCCGCACCGCAATCTCAATTTCCATGCCGCTATCTGCGTAATCGCCTAATACTTCAACGATTTTCGCCACCGCAGGACGATGATTTTCAGGATAACTTTCAATTTCCGCTACCACCACTTGCCCCGATTTCGGCGAAAATTGCGCCACGCTATCAGGCTCTAAAATAATGTTTTGATGCAAACGCTTATCTTCAGGTTCCAGCACCGCCACGCCGCGTTCCAAATAAAAACGCCCCACGACAGATGTTTGCGCCCGTTCCACAATGTCCAAAACCTGACCCTCGCGGCGACCGCGTCTATCCAAACCCAATGGACGCACCGTAACAATATCGCCGTGCATTACGCCGCGCATTTGGCGTTCATACAACACCAAATCGCCGTCGCCAGTCGGTTTCAACGGCACAGCAAAACCAAAGCCGTCCTTATGCGCTTCAATGCGACATTTCACGATGTCCAATTTTTCCGCCACGCATACTAAACCGCGACGGTTAATCAAAATCTGACCGTCTCGCGCCATTGCTTTTAGGCGGCGTTCAAAAAATTCCTGCTCGTGTTCTTCAATGGATAATTTTTCAGACAGCGCTTCCATTTTTTGTGGTACGCCAAGTTCTTCTAATAATTGGATAATCCACTCTCGGCTTGGTAAGGGATTATTGTCGTATTTCGCACGTTCACGCGCCAAATACGGGTCTTTTTCTCGTAAATTCAATTCGTTGATATTTTTCTTTTTAGCCATTCTTGACAATCCTTTTGTAGTATTTATATAATGCAATCTTTCTTGATTGCGACACTTTAACGCAAACACAGTAGAAAAGCAAAGCCCAGATGGCGGAATTGGTAGACGCGCTAGTTTCAGGTACTAGTGTCCGTAAGGACGTGGAAGTTCGAGTCTTCTTCTGGGTACCAGGAATACAAAAAAGCAGCCTTTCATGGCTGCTTTTTTTCGTAAACTGTTCTATACTGTCATAAACAAATCTTTTATTTATCAATCAACTAAAATTTATTTCCGCTATTTTTTGAAGAAGTGGCTATAAACTGCCCTGTACTTCCATAAACTCAAATTAACATACTTGTGGGGGTATTTTTGGGGGTATTTTGAAAAATACCCCCAATAAAATGAAATTGACTAACCAACAAATCAAAAAAGCCAAGCCCACCGACAAACCGTATAAATTAGCAGACGGACAAGGACTTTATTTGTACATCACGCCCACAGGGGCAAATTATGGCGGTTAAAATACCGCATACACGGCAAAGAGAAAACTTTGTCTATTGGGCATACCCTGATGTTACATTAGCCCAAGCACGCGAACAGGCAGCCATAGCACGCCAGAAACAGGAGAAAACCAAACCCGAACCGCCCCACATCATACCGCTTTGAATGGCGCGTTTTGCTGTTTTCAACAGGCGAATACAGTTTAAATTCATACATGAAAGCGAGCGGCGAAAAGTGGGAAGCAGGGCAAGCGGTACGACTGCCGAGCATACCAGCCGCCACACAATACGACATTTATGAAAATTTGCATGATTTTGATAATGGTGCGGATTTGTCAGAACATTTACAGGCAGCCACAGCCGAGCAATACGGCACGGTAGGGCGCGAATGGATTAACAACTTGTTGATATGCCACGCGAGCGCATTCAGGCAGCACAAGCAGCCTTTATGCAATCCTTACCCACATTAAGCGGACAGGCGCGGCGTGTAGCAAAGCGTTTTGCGCTTGTGGCGGTAGCGTTAGAACTTTCAGGCAGCGTAACAGGCTTGCCCCAAGGTATCAGCATGATAGGCATTAAACAATGCTTTGATAATTGGTTAGCCATTAACGGCACAGGCAAGCAGGAAGACTGCCAAATCATCAAGCAAGTTGAAACATTCTTGCAAATGTACGGCGCGGGCGAGCGTTTCGCCAGTTGAGACCTTTGCAAAACTCCAGATTTGAGTGCAGTTCAAAGTGATAGCATCGCAGAACGCGCAGATAATATTGAAATATTTTCAAGCGTTCGAGAAGCGCATCACGAAGAAATGCGCCAAAGATGGGGTTTTGCAAAGGTCTCAGCCTGCACTTATTGATTATAAAGTGCAGGCTGCTTTTTTGTTTTGCAGATTTCTTTACTTTTCCTTTCGATAACTTTACAATGAACAATAATAATTATCAAAAAAAGGAATGTCTCATGAAAACTCGCCCCATCGCATTAGCCTTAATGACTTTGTTTGCTACGCCATTTTCCTTTGCCGAAAAATTGGCAAATCCCGATAGTGTGCCGCTGCTCAAAACCTTTGCGCCACCCAAACCGATTGCGCCGAATGTGGCGCAGGGCTATTTCCCTGAAAATCAATTTGACCGCACCGACCGCAGCGCATATTACTTTGTTACCGAAAATATTGACCAAGCCATGCGCCCAGTCAAAATCAACAGTGGCGTGTATGGCAAAAATTTCTACAATTCCGTGTCCGCCCAAGCGCGTGGCGCGAATTTTTATGGCATGGCAAACATCAATCACACCAAAGCCAATGGCTATAAAGATGGCGATGGGCGCGAAGTGGATTGGGGTTACACGCGCTTTAATCAGGCGTTGGTGCTGGGTTATGTACCGTCTGCCAATCAAGAATACCGCTTGACTTATCTGCATGACGACATCAACGATGACAAACAGCCGCATTTTGCCAACGATGCCGTTAATACCGACCGCAACGTTGCAAAATTGAATGCGCGTTGGGGCAATGCTGATTTGAGCAACACCGTGCAAGCCGAAGTGGGGCTGGTGTCGCTGGAACGCCGTGCGGATAATTTCTCGCTCAGGCAGCCTGCACCGCAAAGCGTGTTTGTGGATTTAGACCGCAAAATTTGGCAATTTTCGCTGAAACACGATGCCGATTTCGGGCAATTCCACAACACCGCCAGCTTGTCGTATCAACACGATACGCACAATGGCGAGCGTTCAGTACATACGCCTGCGCGTGATTTCAAAAATGGCTATCGTTTTGCCGATGTTCGCATTAACCGCTGGCGTTTAGCGGACACTTTATCCTATAAATTCAACGACCAACACAAATTGAGCTTGGGTTTGAGCTATGAAACCAATCGCGCTGATGTTCGCAAAAACACCGCGCAATTTGCCAACCCAATGATGGCTGGCGCACGTTTTGCCAGCGCACAACAAATTTGGCAACAGCATTACGGCTACACGTTCAACGGCAAAGTGCGCCAAAACGCCTTTTCGGGCGAGCTGAAATACGATTTCACGCCTAATGAATACCAAAAATACAGCGTTTCGGCTGGGCATATTGAGCGCATTGGCGACAATATGGAACGCTTTAATTCGTTGGCTGCGATTGTGCAAAATCCGATGGGCGTATTGAATAATCAAAAACCAACGGCTGCAATTGTCGGCAATCCACTACTCAAACCCGAACAACATCGCTTTATCAAGTTCACGGCAGATAGCAAAAACGAAACGTATCAAGGTTATATGAATTCGCTGCTGGGTCTGGGCTGGGATGTTGGCGGTACGATTATGCTGGACAAAGTGCGCGATTTGATTATTTACGACCGTGCGCGTGGGCAAAGCGGCGTAGCGTCTAGCGGTGGCGGCATCATCACACGCAATGTAGATGCGACTTTGTTTACCGCCAACGCTTATGCCAACTACAACTTCAATGCCAACTGGGCGGTAGGTGCAAAAGTGTTCTACAACTATGGCAACAACGACAGCGACAACCGTCCGCTGTATCAAGTGCGCCCATTTGAATTGAGTTTGCACGCCGATTACCGCAATTATTTCAGCGCAGGCAGCTACAACGTGGGCGTGGCGGCGCGTTATGTGGGCAAGCAAACACGCGGCGACTTTGATGTGGCAACAGGTTTGGGCATAGACAAACGCGCTGCGGCAAAAAGTTTTGTAACGACTGATGTGTATGCTGGATTGAATTTCCACGACAAATATGGCGTACGCGTGGGCGTGAGCAATGTGTTCAACAAGCGTTATGCTGAATTTTTGAGTGGCGACCATGTGTTAGTCTTGTCGCCAACATCGGTTGTGAATGCCCCAGGACGCACATTTTGGTTGAGTGTGCATGCGGCGTTTTGATGATTAAATTGCAACCTATTTTATAAAGGATACATCATGGATTTACAAAGACGCGATTTCTTAAAACTGCTTGCCGCCGCTTCAGCAGCAGGGCTTGCACCGTCTGTATGGGCGGCTGGCAAAGACGATTTTACCGTTTACGGCGCACCAGCTTTGCCGAGCATGATTATCGGCATTGCGGCTTTGCAGGGCAAACTGCGTAGCCAAGCCAATGTGTCGCTCAAAGTGTGGCGTTCGCCCGACCAACTTCGTGCTGGCGTGGCAAGCGGTCAATATCAAGTGATAATGAGTCCGAGCAATGTGGGCGTGAATTTGCGTAATCAAGGGCAAAAAGTCGGCATGGTCAATATTCTCACCAACGGTATTGTGCAATTGGTTGGCAAGCAACAGTTGGCGCGTCCGCAAGATTTAATCGGCAAAAAAATCATCATGCCGTTTAAAAACGATATGCCCGATATTGTGTTGCAGGCGATGTTGAAAAAACTGAATATTGACATCAACAAAGTCAGCATTACTTATACCGCTACACCAGCCGAAGCAGTGGGCTTGTTCTTGGCGAAAGATTTTCACGCGGCATGGTTGCCTGAACCGATGGCAAGCGCGTGTATTTTGCGCGGCAAACAAGTGGGTGTGAACGTGGTGCGCGGTTTTGACGTAACCCAAACATGGGGGCAAGCGTTTAACACCAAACCGATGATTCCGCAGGCTGGTTTGATTGCTAACGTGGACTTTTATCAAGCGAACAAAGCCAAATTTGACCTGTTCCACCAAGATTTAGTCAGCGCGCTCAACTGGGCAAAAGGCAATGTGCAAAGTGCGGCGCAAATCGGTAAAAACTACCTGCCTGCGCCTGTGCCAGCCTTGGTAAACAGTTTGCCGTATGCGAATTTGACGGTAACCAAAGCCAGCAGCGTCAAAACCGAATTGTTGCAGTTTTATGAAGAATTGATGCGCTTTAATCCGAAATTATTGGGCGGCAAGCTGCCTGATAGTGCGTTCTTTTTGGCGTGATTGAAGTGCAGGCTGCTTTTTAGTGCGCTTACAAAGCAGCCTGCACATTTCATCAACCCACAACCCCAATCAACCCTATGATTAAAACCGACAAAATCCGCAAACCGCAACACGCGGTTTTTTATATTTTGGACTACCTGTGGAGCGGCTTTGCCAGCTTGGGCATTGCCATGCTGCTGATTGCGCTGTGGGCTTGGGGCAGCGTGGTGTTTGGCGAATTTATGTTGCCCAGTCCCACCACTGTATTGCGCCTGTCGTGGCAGTTGCTCAACGAATTTAAACTCAATCAGCTAGACATTTCGCTATGGCGTGCTGCCGTTGGCATTGGCATTTCGCTGGTGTTGGGCGTGGTGCTGGGGCTGATTGCAGGCTGCTTTAAGACGGCTATGGCTTTGTTCAAACCGTTTATCACGATTTTGCTTGCCATGCCGCCGATTATTTGGGTGGTCATGGCGTTGTTTTGGTTTGGCTTTGGCAATGCTAGTGTGTTGTTTACTATTATTATTTTGGTGTCGCCGCTTACCTTTGCCAGCGCAGCCATGGGCATGATGAGCGTCAATGCGCAACACGAAGAATTGTTTGATGCCTACCAACTCGGCTGGCTGAAAAAAATCCGCTATCTTTATTTGCCGCATTTAACGGGCTATGTCATTTCCAGCTTAAATATCGCCGTTGCCATGGGCGTGAAAGTCGTGGTCATGGCGGAATTGCTCGGCGCAAGCGAAGGCATAGGCGCGAGAATTGCCGATGCGCGCGCCATGTTGGACACGGAAACGGTTATGGCATATGTGGTGCTGGTTATCGCGCTAGTGTCGCTGTTTGAATATTTGATTACCAAACCGCTGGAAATCGTGTTTATGCCGTGGAGAAGATAAATGCTTGTTTTAAATCAAGTTCGTTTTGATATTTTGCGCGACACGATTGTGCGCTCGTTTGACATGACCGTGAACGCAGGCGAAGTAAAAACCCTGTTCGGGCCCAGCGGTTGCGGTAAAACCACCATTTTGCGGTTGATTGCAGGTTTGGAAACGCCCAAAACAGGCAGCATTGCCAACAGTTTTCGCAAAACAGGTTTTTTGTTTCAAGAAAATCGTTTGCTCAACAATTTAACCGCGCTGCAAAACATCACGATTTTTATGGACAAACCCAATGTGCAGGCTGCTTATGAACTTGCCGCGCAAATCGGTTTAACATCGGGCGACTTAAACAAATATCCCACCGAATTATCGGGCGGCATGGCAAAGCGCGTGGCGTTTTTGCGCTTGCTGTTGTGCGCTTGCGATTTAGCCTTGTTGGACGAGCCTTTTGTTGGGCTAGACCGCGATTTGCGCGACATTCTCACCGCCATGCTCACCGAAAAAATCCAAAACGAAGGCTTGGCGTGTTTGCTGGTAACGCACGACCGCTTTGAAGCCGCCCGATTAAGCCACGAAATCATGTTACTCGCGCCCAAAGGCATGCACATACAAAAAACCATCAGTCTGCCCGAGCCGCTGTCATCGCGCGATTCGGCATACGAAGAGCAAATCGTGTCGCGTGAATTTCAAGGAATCCACTACTATGAATAAACCCACAGGCTCGTGGCAAACCTTTCATTCCCACCCCATGCGCGGCTTTTTTGTCGCCGCCGCGCTGCTGGCAATCCAAAGCGCGTTAAGTTTTTGGCTTACGCCCAACGCCGTTATCCTGCATCGGCAACTGTTTCTCACGCTCATGCTGCCAGCCGCGTATGGCGGATTTTTAATGGCGGCGATGTTGGAATGGACAAACTTTTCAGGCAGCCTGCAACGCACCGCAAAAGTGCAGGCTGCTTTGCTGTTTGGCGCGTGGCTTGCCTTATGGTTTTCGCCTGCTATTAGTGCGGCGATTGTCGTGGCATATTGGCTCGGCTTGCTGATTTTTTGCACGCGACTCATCTGGCTAGACCGCAACACCAAGCAATTCACCCTGCTGATGTTGCTGACCTTATTTACCGCCAGCCAAGCCGCTTATGCCTATTCGGGCGATTTAAACTGGCTCAAAACCCAAGTTCACTTACACATCGCCGCCGTGCTGTTCGTCTCGTTTCGCGTTAGCCTGCTGCTCGGCAACGAAGCACTCAAACAAACCACGCTCAAAGACCCGATTTTTATCCCCAATGTCATCTATAAAAACATCGGTATGACCTTTTTGCTGATTTACGCCGCCGCCGAATGGTTTTTGCCCGCCGAAGCACTTGGTTTTCTCGCGATTTCCATCGGCATGATTTTCTTTGCCAAACTGCGCGAACTGCACCATTGGGAACTGCTGCGCCAACACTACGTCCGCACTTATTACATTTTGCAAACGCTAGGCGCAATCGGCTACACATGGCTAGGCTACGCCCACCTGTCGCAACAACCCATAGGCACGCCCTTACACATCATCGCGATTGCCACGCTGCTCGGCGGCGTGTTGATGGTATGGCTAACAGCAGGCTTGTGGCACAGCGGCTTTACCAAACTGGACTACCCCAAATGGTGCAAAACCGCCTTCGCCTGCCTATGGCTTACCGCGCTGCTGCGTACCGTGTTCATGCCGCTCAAACCCGAATGGCTGCTGATGAATGCACCTGCTTTGTTGCTTGCTGGCGTGTTTGCGCTGTATTTAATCGTGTTTATCCCCATTTTTTGGCGCAACGCGTTTACGGACGACCTTGAATAAAAGTGCAGGCTGCTTTGCTTTATATTTATTCACACCGTTTACTGTTCCACAAACGCGCGTTCAATCAAATAATCGCCACGAACGCCTGTTTTAGGCGATGCCACCAAACCAAAGCTATCTAAAATTTCGGCAGTGTCGCGGTTCATTGGCATGCTGCCACACAACATGGCGCGGTCATCTTTCGGGTTCATGGGCGGCAAGCCGATGTCTTCAAAGATTTTGCCCGATTTGAGCAAATCGGTTAAGCGACCTTGATGTTCAAACGGTTCACGCGATACCACTGGGTAATAAATCAATTTTTCACGTACCATTTCGCCCAAAAATTCGTGGTTGGGCAAGTCTTGGGTAAAGTGGTCGTAATACGCCAAATCCGCTTTGTGGCGCACGCCGTGTACCAAAATCACTTTTTCAAATTGCTCGTAAATTTCAGGGTCGCGAGTTACGCTCAAAAATGGGGCAAGCCCTGTGCCTGTGGACAGCAAATACAAGTGCTTCGCGCCCTCGTTAAAATCGCTGGCAATCAGCGTACCTGTTGGTTTTTTGCTGATTAAGATTTCATCGCCCACTTTCAAGTGTTGCAAACGGCTGGTCAATGGGCCATCTTGCACTTTAATACTGAAAAATTCCAAGTGTTCTTCCCAGTTCGCGCTTGCCACGCTGTATGCACGCATGAGCGGTTTGCCGTCCACCATCAAGCCAATCATCACAAATTGACCGTTTTCAAAACGCAAACTTTCATCGCGTGTGCAAGTAAACGAAAAATAAGCGTCCGTCCAATGGTGTACCGACAAAACGGTTTGGGTGTTGAATGCTGCCATGTTGTATTGTTCCTATTACTATGTATAAAAGAAAGGCGCGATTTTAAAGTAAAGCATCATCTCAAACAAGATTTGTTTTTATTTGTCTGCTTGACAAAGCAGCCTGCACACCAATTTCACATCGCTTTCTAAACGGCAACAGCAAGGCAAAATTTCGTTGGCGTTCAAAAATGCCATTGGTGCGTTGGGATACGACACTTCGCCCGATTCCAGCACCAGCCGACACGAACCGCAATAGCCGCTTCTGCATTGGTATTCCACTTGATGTCCTGTGCGCTCCAATGCAGCGAGCAAATTGTCATCGGCGGCTAATGTGAATTCGGTGTCAGACGTGCAAACGGTAAAGTGCAGGCTGCTTTGGCTCATGGCTGAACCAGTTTGCCATTTTTGAAATTGTGTTGTTGCATAATGTTGCCGTTAATCGCATACACGGTATAAGTGCCGTCTTTAGGCTGGGCGCGAAATTCAAACAACTGCTCTTTGGCAAGCGTCATCGGGTCGCTTCGTTTGTTGCCGTTGTCGTAAAAATCCTGCACCAAATAGGCGTTATCGTTTTGTTTGACCAGCAACTGACGGAAAAAGCCGCCTTTAACCGCACTGTCAGATGTTTTGCCTTGCGCGTCAAAATAAGTGATGATTTTTTGCTCGGTCACATTGATACCGCCCGTTTTGGATTCGGCTTCATCTTTATCCAACGATAAAGGAATGTTGATGCTCGTTCCCAAGCCAACGTGTCGCCCAATAGAGCCACCCAGTCCCACGCCCAAAGAAATGCCGCTGCCATTCACGCCAACGCCGCTACACGCGGTTAAGCCTAATGCCACCACAGCCCATAAAATTGTTTGTTTCATTTTTATTTACTCCGCTATGTTTGATTCAATCGACTCATGCTTTTTCAACCACATTTCAAAAATTGTTAAAAATTCTGTTATTTGCTCTTTGCTCATAGGAATTTTGCTTTTGTATTTTGGCAAAGTAATATTTAAAAACCGCCAAAGTTTTTGGGGGCTATTTTGGCTAGTCTGGCTTTGGATTGCCAACCGCTATCCCTGTCCAAACAACGAAAGCATAGCACCAAATCAAAATCCAGTTCATCTTGTTTCCTTAAAGCAGCCTGCACTTTTACACGCGAATTTGCCCATCGCCCAACACAATCCATTTTTGCGAAGTCAAACCATTCAAACCCACAGGGCCGCGCACATGAATTTTGTCGGTAGAAATGCCAATTTCCGCGCCCAAACCGTATTCAAAACCGTCCGCAAATCGCGTAGATGCATTCACCATAACGCTAGAACTGTCCACCAAACGCAAAAATAAATTCGCCAACGTGTAATTTTCCGTGATGATGCTGTCGGTGTGATGACTGCCGTAAGTATTAATATGCAAAACGGCTTCTTCAAATGAATCAACGACTTTGATTGACAAAATTGGGGCTAAATATTCCGTTGTCCAATCTTCTTCGGTTGCCGCGATTGCGTTTGGCAGAATCTCGCGTGTTTTCAGGCAACCGCGCAATTCCACGCCTTTTTCTGCGTATTTTTCGGCTAATTCGGGCAAAATTTCGGCGGCGCGTTTGGCGTGAATCAATAAAGTTTCCATGGCATTGCAGGGCGCGTAACGCTGCGTTTTCGCGTTGAATGCAACTGTAATCGCCTTATTTTTATCCGCGGTCTCGTCAATATACACATGACAAATGCCGTCCAAATGCTTAATCACAGGCACACGCGCTTGCTCGCTCACGCGCTCAACCAAACTTTTGCCACCACGCGGAATAATGACATCAATCAAACCAACGGCTTGCAACATCGCGCCCACGCTTTCGCGGTCGGTATTTTCCACAAAACACACCACGTTTTCAGGCAGCCCATTTTCGCGCAACGCCTGTTTAATCAGCTTCGCTAACGCCATATTGCTGTTGAACGCTTCGCTGCCACCACGCAACACGCACGCATTGCCCGACTTCAAACACAACGCCGCCGCGTCAATTGTAACATTCGGACGCGCTTCGTAAATCATGCCAATCACGCCAAGCGGTACGCGCATTTTGCCAATGCGTAAACCATTGGGACGCAAACGAAATTCGTCCATTTCGCCCACAGGGTCAGGCAGCGCGACAATTTGCAGCAAACCTTCGCGCATGGTATGCAGGCTGCTTGGTGTGATTTTCAAGCGGTCTAGCAGCGCATCGGTTAAACCTTTTTGTTTACCGTTTTCAATGTCTTGCGCGTTGGCGGCAAGTAATTCGGTTTCGTGTGTGGCGATTAAATCTGCCAAACGAATCAGCGTGTTATTTTTGGCTGCGCTGTCGGCTTGCGCGAGTTGGTAATAGGCGGATTTGGCTTCTTTGGCGATTTGAGTGATGTAGTTTTGCATGGGGGTTGTCCTTGTGTGCAGGCTGCTTTTGTTGTATCGCTAAAAGTGAGCGATTTGTCGGGGTCAAGACCCCGACCTACGATTACTTCAACATATTCTTAATCACGCCCATAATCGTGCGCGAAATGGCGTTGGTTACTTGTTTGTTGATTTGGTTGCCCACCGAATCGGCAAGATTGTAGCCCAAACCTTGTCCTGATTTTTTGCGTCCGCCAAACAAGCCACCCAAAAAGCCATCTACCACGCTGGGTTGAGCAGCTTCGCTTGCAGTTTTGCCCGAAGCAGCCTGCACTTCACTTGGCTGTTGCGCCAACTGCTGCAAGGCTTCGTAGGCAGAAAAATTGTCCACCAAATCTTTGTAACGCGGATACAAGCTGTCGGATTGAAATATGGCGTTGCGTTCGGTATCGGCAAGCGGGGCAAGCTGCGATTGGGGCGGCATAATCCATGCGCGTTCCACGATTTGTGGCATACCTTTGTCGTCCAAAAACGAGACGAGTGCTTCGCCCACCGCCAATTCGGCAATGGTGCTGGCAACGTCTAGCTGCGGATTGCTACGGAATGTGTCGGCAGCCGCTTTAACCGCTTTTTGGTCGCGTAGCGTGAATGCGCGAAGTGCGTGTTGTACGCGGTTGCCCAGTTGCCCCAACACGGTGTCGGGCAAGTCCAGCGGATTTTGGGTAACAAAATACACGCCCACGCCTTTGGAGCGAATCAGGCGCACGGCTTGTTCTACTTGGTCGATTAACACCGCGTTGGCGTTGTCAAAAATCAAGTGCGCTTCGTCAAAAAACAGCACAAATTTGGGTTTTTCGGGGTCGCCCACTTCGGGCAGAGTTTCAAATAATTCTGCCAAAAACCACAGCATAAACGCGCTATACAAACGCGGCGAGCGCATGAGTTTTTCGGCATTTAAGATGTTGATAATGCCTTGACCGTTTTCGCTTTGAATCCAGTCTTGTAAATTGAGTTCGGGCTCGCCAAAAAATTGGTCTGCGCCTTCGGCTTCCAGTTGCAACAGTTGGCGTTGGATTGCGCCAATGCTGGCGGCGGATACGTTGCCATAGGTAGCGCAGTATTCTTTTGCGTGTTCAGACACATATTGCAGCAAGCCGCGCAAGTCTTTCAGGTCAATCAAATGCCAGCCTTTGTCGTCTGCCACGCGAAAAACCAAGTTCAACACGCCTCCTTGCGTGTCGTTCAGATTCATCAATCGCGCCAACAACATCGCGCCCATGGCAGAAATGCTCACACGCACGGGAATGCCTGTTGCGCCATACACGTCCCAAAAACGCACAGGAAAGCCTTGCAAATAGTCGGCAGTTAAACCGTATTGTGTCATGCGTTCGGCGACTTTGCCGCTGTTTTGTCCTGCGCAACAAATGCCCGATAAATCGCCTTTTACGTCTGCCATAAACACGGGAATGCCTTGACTGCTGAATGTTTCGGCGAGTTTACGTAGGGTTACGGTTTTGCCTGTGCCTGTTGCGCCTGCGATTAAACCGTGGCGGTTTGCCATTTTGGCGATTAAGTTGATGGGCGTGTTTTGATGATTGTGGGCGATGGTGTATTCGGTCATGATGCTTAATCGTTCAATAAATAAAAAAAGCAGCCTGCACTTTTAAAAACTACTGCACACGGCTTTTAAAACGGCTTTCGCGACGGATTTGTTCTTCCCAATCGGCACACGGTGCACGGATATAACGCACGCTGTCAAAGCCCAGCTCGGCAGCCTGCAATTTTTGGTCTTGGTTATAGTCCAATCGCGCAAATTCCGCTAAATTGCCCACTTGAAAAGACGTTTGCAAATTGTCGCTGCGGGCGTTTTGCCATTCGTACAAATCCAAAAAGCCGTCTCGGTTGGCATCGTTAATCAACACAAACGCGGCGGTCGGCTGCATTTGCGAACAGGCTTGCGCGGTTAATGGCATCAATAAGCCAGATAAACTTAATCCCAAAATCATCGTGCGTTTCATGGTTATGCTCCTGCTACCGTCATTTTGTCTAACCAAATTGAGCCGATTTTGCTACCACTACGGCGCAAAGAATCATCGGCAACGCCTGCAATGCCGCGCAACATATCATGCAGGCTGCCTGCAATCGTGATACCCGAAACAGGGTAAGCAATCACGCCATTTTCCACCCAAAATCCTGCTGCGCCACGCGAATAATCGCCTGTGAGCATATTCACACCCTGCCCCATGAGTTCGGTAATCAACAAGCCTGTTCCCATGTCGCGCAACAAAGCAGCCTGCGAATCGTGCGTGTGGCTCAAATGCAAATTGTGTGCGCCGCCTGCGTTGCCTGTGCTTTGCATGCCCAGTTTACGCGCAGAATAGCTGCCCAAGAAATAGCCCTGCACCACACCATTTTCAATCACAAAACGCGGCTGGGTGGCAACGCCTTCGCTATCAAAATAGGTGCTACCCAAAGCGCGTGGAATGTGTGGCTCTTCGCGCAAATGCAAGTGCGTGGGTAAAATCGTCTTGCCCAAACTATCGCACAAAAAACTGGTTTGACGATACAACGCCGAGCCACTTAATCCGCCAACCAAATGTCCGATTAAACTGCCTGACACAGTCGTATCCAGCACAACAGAGTAGCTACCTGTGGCAATGCTTCGCGCATTCAGGCGACTAACCGTGCGTTGAGCGGCAATGCGTCCAATTTGTTCTACGCTGTCCATTTGTGCAGCATCGCAATCGCTGTCGTACCAATAATCGCGCTCCATACCCGCAGCATCGGCGGCAACCAAACTGCACGAAATACTGTGGCATGTGCCGCGTTGATGCTGACAAAAGCCGTGCGTGTTGGCATACACAAATTGATAGTGCGATGTGCTGACATTTGCGCCATCGGAATTTTGAATCCGCGCATCAAAGTCCAAAGCAGCCTGCTCGCATTGCTTGGCAAGTTCAACCGCTTGTTTGCTGCTTAATTGCCATTCGTGGTATTTGTTTAAATCGCCAATGTGTTGCGCCATTAAATTGGCATCAGCAAGACCCGAGCAATCGTCTTCGGCGGTGTATCGCGCAATCGCACAAGCAGCCTGCACCGTGTCGGCAATGGCTTGGGGTGACAAATCGGCGGTGCTGGCACGTCCTTTGCGTTGTCCCACATACACCGTAATATCCAAAGATTTATCTTGTTGATGTTCAATTTGTTCGATGTCTTGCAAACGCACTTGCACACTTTGTCCGAGTGATTCGCTTAAATCCACTTCGGCGGCGGTTGCACCATTGAGCTTGGCAAGTTGCAGCACCGTTTCGGCGGTTTGACTTAAATTGTGAGCAGAATGTTGAAACATAAAATCGCTTATGTGATAGAAAAAAAGTGACTTCATTGTAGCCTTTTTTCATCACAATTTGGCGGTTTGCAAGATGAAAAACTTAAAGGATTGTGTAAAGTTTGTTATTATTACGTCATTTTTCAAACGAATTTAAAGCACATCATGGAACAGCAAGAAGAATGGGTAAGCAAAACCCAAAAGAAAAAGCAAATGGACGAACTGCAAGATTTGGGCATGGAATTGACCAATCTATCGTCTGAAACGCTCAAAAAATTGACTTTACCCGAAGATTTATATGAAGCGGTGCGCGAATACAAAAAAATCACGTCCAACAGCGCAGTCAAACGCCAACGCCAATACATTGGACGCTTAATGCGCGATATTGACCCGACACCAATCCGCGAATTTTTAGCCAAACTAAAAGGCGACAACCAAGCGCACAATGCGTTTTTGCAACGTGTGGAACAAGCCCGAACGCGCTTGTTAGCAAACGATGACGCGCTCACACAATTTATCGCTGATTACTCACACGCCGATGCCAGCAGCCTGCGAACTTTAATCCGCAATGCGCGTAAGGAAGCGGAACAAAACAAACCGCCCAAAAATTTTCGTGCGCTGTATCAAGAAATTAAATTGGTTATGGACGAAACAGTTACACAATCCGATGATAGCGGCTTAATTGAATAATGCCTATCCAAAGCAAAGTAAATAAAAGGTTATTTGAATGGGATATCAAAAAAGACAACGCTCTAAATCAAAATATAATCAAAATAATCGCAACACGGTGCGAGCCTTGCTTTTATTATTGCTGCTTTTAACGCTTACATACGCGTGGCTACAATGGCAAGAAAAACACAAAGAAAACGAACCCGTGTCTTTGGCGCAAGAAGAAGTAGTACACAAGCCTTTGTATTGGGCAGTTGCACGGCCTGCCTATCCGCCTTTTACCGAGCGTGGCGCACAAGGCGAAATGATTGGCATGGACGTGGAATTGTTGCAGGCGATTGCCGAACAAAGCGGCATCGAAATCACCATTCGCCCGCAAGAATTAAACGGTTTGCTCCGCAGTTTGGACGCAGGCAGTGCCGATATTGTGATTGGTGGCATCAACATCACGCCCGAGCGCAGACAGCAATATTTGTTTACGCGTCCTTATCTGACGGGGAAATGGGCAGTTTTGTCACAAAACAAATTAAGCAACTGGGGGCAATTATCAGGCAAAACCATTGCCGTCACCGATGGCGCATTGGCTGAAACTTATGCGCAAACTTTTAGCAATGTTCAGCCAGCCCGTGTCAGCAGCTTGTATTTAGGCATAAATGCGGTACAGAAAAACAATGCCTATGCCATTTTGGATAGCGATGTGGTGCTAAAACATTATCAGCAAGCCAATCCCGACTGGTATTTGCTAGCCCAGCCTGGTGGTGAAACGCTTGCCTTTGCGTTTGCAGTCAAAAAAGACAATGTTTTATTGAAGAAAAAACTGGACGCTGGTTTGGCGGCGATTAAATCAACAGGTTTATATCAAGCAATTTTGGCGAAATATGGACAATAAGGTTTTGGCGTAAACAAAGTGCAGGCTGCTTTTTAACGGTTTTTATGCCGAAAAAGCAGCCTGCACTTTTGTGTTAAAATACGCCCACTTTTCTTTTATTTGGATAACAAAAATGCATGAAAATCAAAATATTATTGTCGGATTATCAGGCGGCGTAGACAGTTCGGTAACGGCTGCGCTGCTCAAACAAGCTGGCGCAAATGTGCGTGGCGTGTTCATGCAAAACTGGGAAGACGACAACAACGACGAATATTGCAGCATCAAACAAGATTCGCTAGACGCAATGGCAGTAGCAGATATTGTGGGGATTGATATTGATATTGTGAATTTTGCCGCGCAATACAAAGACAAGGTTTTTGCCTATTTTTTGCAGGAATATCAGGCAGGTAGAACGCCCAATCCCGATGTATTGTGTAATGCGGAAATCAAATTCAAATGTTTTTTGGATTACGCGATTGAGCAAGGCGCAGAAGCGATTGCGACTGGGCATTATGCGCGTAAACAAGTGCGCGACGGCGTGCATTATTTGTTGCGCGGATTGGATAATAATAAAGACCAAAGTTATTTTTTATACCGTTTGCAGCCATTTCAGTTGGAAAAAGCCTTGTTTCCATTGGGACATTTGGAAAAGCCAGAAGTGCGCCGTTTGGCGACTGAATTTAAATTGCCGACTGCGGCGAAAAAGGACAGCACGGGCATTTGCTTTATTGGCGAGCGTCCATTCCGTGAATTTTTGCAGAAATATTTGCCAACGCACAACGGCAATATGGTTACGCCCGAAGGCAAAATCGTGGGCGAACATTTGGGTTTGACGTTTTACACGATTGGGCAGCGCAAAGGTTTGGGGATTGGTGGCGCAGGCGAACCTTGGTTTGTGGTGGGCAAGAATTTGCCGAGAAATGAATTGATTGTGGTGCAAGGACATGACCACGAATTGTTGTACACGAAATCGCTGCAAATGCACGATTTAAGCTGGACGCTGCCTGAAAAACCGCAAGCAGAGCGTTACACTTGCAAAACGCGCTACCGCATGGCAGACGCGGCGTGTGAATTGCGTTATCTTGATGAACATACGGCGGAATTGTGGTTTGATGAACCGCAATGGGCGGTTACGCATGGGCAATCGGCGGTGTTGTATGACGGCGAAATTTGCTTGGGTGGTGGCGTGATTACGGCTACCGATAAGCCTTTGATTATTTTGTAAACCAAAGCAGCCTGCACATGAATCGCCGCGAATTTTTGCTTCAATCTGCGCTTTGGACAACGGTGGCTTCCGCTTCGTGGCTGGGCTATCGCTATTTGAATCGCCTGCCCACTGTGTCGCTGGACAAAGTGGGCTTGCCGCTGGCACACGCGCTGCGCGATGCCCAGTTGCCGCTTGCGCCTGCGCATGAACACGATTGCGATGTATTGATTTTGGGCAGCGGTGCGGCGGCGTTGTCGGCGGCATGGTATTTGGCGAAAAATGACCAGCCTAACTTTTTGATTGCAGAAGGATTTGATCGCAACGGCAACAACGCTGCCTATGCGTTTTCAAGCAGCCTGCACGCTCCAACTGGCGCACATTATTTGCCACAGCCCTCTGCCGAAAGTTCGTTTGTGCGCGAAATGTTGGCGGATTTGGCGATGATTCAGGGCTACGACGCTGCTGGCAACCCTGTTTACCACGAAACCGATTTGGTACACGCGCCCGATGAGCGTGTTTGGGTAAACGGTACTTGGCAAGATGGTTTACTGCCCCAACGCGATGCCGATTCGGTGCGCTTTTTTCAATTTATTCAGCAGATTAGCCATGCAGTTGGCACAGACGGGCGCAAGGCGTTTGCCATGCCTGTGGCGTTGAGTTCGCAAGACGAACAATGGCGCAAATTGGACACGCTCACGTTTGCCGATTGGCTCAAACAGCAGGCATATCAATCGCCTAACTTATTGTGGTATTTGGATTATTGTTGTCGTGATGATTATGGACAAGGCATCGCACAGGTGTCAGCGTTTGCAGGTTTGCATTATTTTGCTGCGCGTGGCAACGAAAATGCGGCGGTTTTGACTTGGGCAAGTGGCTTAAATCATCTGTCAGAAAAAATCCGCCAATTCATTGGTTTACAAGAATTGCCGCAGTTTCCCAATACGCAGCAATGGGCGTTTAAGCAGCCTGCAAGTGTACCAGCCGTTGCGCTGCGTATTCAAGAGCGCGATGATGTGGTTGAAGTAACGCTGCGCCACACGCAATCGGGCGACACGCGGTTGGTTCGCGCCAAAAAAGTGATTTGCGCCATGCCGTTGATGGTTGCCAAGCGTGTGGTGCAAAATGCCGAGCGATACGGCTTTTCCGCGCACAATCCCTTGCTCGAAAGCGCACCTTGGTTGGTTAGCCAGTTTGTGTTGCACCAGTTTCCAAACGAGCCTGCCAAAACCGAGTTGGCGTGGGACAATGTGGTGCAGCATTCGCGTGGTTTGGGCTATGTGGTTGCCACGCACCAAGCGATTCGCGTTGCCAAGCCCACGCAAACGATTTTTACGGCTTATGCCGCGCTCAACCACGATACGCCAGCCAATGTGCGCCACGCCCTACTCGCTGCCGAACCGCGTGATTTGTTGGACATTGCCGCGCAAGATTTGCTGACGGTGTATGGCGGCAAACGCTTTTGGCAACACGTTTCACACGTTCACATCACGGCGCGAGCGCATGCGATGGCGGTGCCGCAAGTGGGCTATTTGAGCCAGCCTTTGTATCACGCCTTGCGCCAACATCGGTCGCGCTTGCTGTTTGCACACAGCGATATGAGTGGCTATTCGGTGTTTGAAGAAGCGGCTTATTGGGGTGTGCAGGCTGCTTTGGCGGTTTTGGATAAGTAAAAAGCAGCCTGCACTTTTTGTTTACATACAACTTAACAATAGAGAAGAGACGATGATAACTCATTCACCAGTAGTTTCTATTATTACTCCATGCTACAACAGCACGAAATACGTTCACGAAACCCTGTCCAGCCTATCGGCACAGACCTTTACTGATTTTGAAATCATCGCCATGGACGATGGTTCTAGCGATGACACGTTGGCAATTTTGCAAGCCTACGCCCAACATGAGCCACGTTTAAAAATCTACACACAAAGCAATCAAGGACAAGCTGGCGCACGACAAAACGCGATTGCTCATGCCACAGGCGAATATTTGCTATGCGTGGATTCGGACGACAAATTAAGCCCCAACGCGCTAGAAAAATTTGTACAAGCCGCTCGGACGCATCAGGCAGATATTGTCTCTTCAAATCATCAATTATTTGGGCGAAAAAGTACGTCTATTATCCATATGTCATTCAATTTAAAACGCTTGTTGTGGGTTAATTGTATTTTAATGACCGCATTGCTTCGGCGCGACAAATTTATAGCCGCAGGCGGTTTTGACGCCAATTTGCGCTGTTTTGAAGATTGGGAACTGTGGATTAACCTAATCAAACACGGAGCAAAAGTCCACCACATTCCCGAAGTGCTGTTTTTCTATCGCCAACGCGAAGACTTGACTTCGGTTACAGATACCACCACGCAATACGAAAACGAAGCCACCGCTTATATATACAATAAGCACCGTCAATTTTATAGCGAACAAGGCATTAATTTGTACTACGTTTTTCACGATGCCTATTCGTGCTATGAGAAAAAGCGCAGCCACTATGCCAACCCATTGCGCCGCTGGTTTTACAAAACCTTTAAACCGAAAAAATATCAGCAAATTTATGCTAGATACGATTTGTTATAAAAAAGCAGCCTGCAATTTTGTTCAATAAACAAAAAGTGCAGGCTGCTTTGTTTTAATTTTCACGTTTACAAATACACAATCTCGCCAGACCGTCCACGGCTTTCTTTGCTCAACCACCACACAAAATCGGGCGTGATGTCGGTCATATTTTTGCGCTCGGCAGCGGTTTCGCCTGGGTGCGTTTTAATGCGTTGTGGCGAATTGATACGCCCTGGCACAAGCACATTGGCGCGTAAATGCTCAAAACGCTCCCATTCATCGGCAGCCACTTGACACAAATAGTTCAACGCCGCTTTGGACGCGCCAAATCCGCCCCAATATGCCTGCGGTTTTTCGCCATGACTTTCGCCAACAAAAATCACCGAAGCATCGTCAGACGCTTTCAACATCGGCAACAAGGCGCGGCTCAATGCCATGGGCGCAACTGTGTTGATGCGATATTGATTGACCCATTCGTCCACCGTTTGAAAATCCAACGGCGACAAGGCATAAAAATAGCTAGCGCAATGCACAATGCCGTCCAATTTGCCACCTGTGGCTTGGGCAATCGTGTCGGCAAGCTGGGTGAAATCTTTGTCTTGGGCGGGCATCATGTCAAACACCAAGGCAAATGGCTCGGGGCAGCCTGCATTCACAATATCGTCGTACACTTTTTCCAATTTCTTTTGGCTACGCGCCACCAAAATCACGGTTGCGCCTGCTTGAGCGGTGGCTTTTGCCACTTGCTCGCCCAAACCTTGCGATGCGCCTGTTACCAAAATCACTTTGTTTTGCAATGTTTTTTCGCTCATTTTGTTTACCTAAATCACATAAAATGACATTATCTTAACACAGATTGTGCTGCTGCTTGTCCACTCAACACCGCCGCTTCCAAAGTCGCTGGATAGCGCGAATGCAGCCAATCGCCAGCCAGCCAAATTCCACGCGCATTCAAATCGTGCATATCGGGCAGACTTCGGTTTACGCTGCTGGCAATGGTGGCGCGTTTTTCGGTAATCACTTGCTGGGCAATCGGCTCGCCTACATTCGGGCAAACACGCAACACGTCTTGATGTACCAATCTTGCCCAATCGTTTGCTGTGTGGTGCAGGCTGCTTTGGTCGGACACGCTAATCACGGCGGCAATTTCGTTTGCGCCGTTGATTTGCGTTCGGTCAATCAACCAATGTGCTGTGCCGTATGCAAAACCTGTCATCAACGCAGGCAGAGCGCACGGTTTTGCGTATTGTAAATACACGGTGGTAATCGCGTGATACTGTAATTTGTCTATCGCCGCGCGGACTGAATCACCCAAATCATCAGGCAACAGGGCTGGCAAGTGATACGGCGCGGTCGCCAAAATCGCTGCGTCAAATGTTTCGTTTTCTACCACGATTTTCGTATTGTCCAAACCGATTTTGCCGACTCGCGTTGCAGGCTGCCATGTTGCGCCCTGCCCGATTGCCCACTGCAACACGGGTTCGGCAAACACTTTGCCCAAATCATCGCGCGGAATTAAATAATCGCAGGCTGTCGTTTGATGACACCAAACGCTGTCTTCCAGCACATGACACAACACGCGCAAACTGGCGGTTTCCAAAGGCGTGTTCATGGTGCTCCACACCAGCGGTTGCCAAAATTCAGCTATCCATTTGGGCGATACTTTGTGTGCGGCGAACCACGATTGCACCGATTGGTCGGGTTGCGCTTGCGTGTACCATTTTTGCAATGCCAACATGGGTTGCAGCAACGCAACTTTTTCAAGCAGCCTGCACGATTTCGCGCTCCAGATCGTCCAAAACAATGCCAATCGCATAGGCAAGTTAAGCGGCATGGCAAACTGTGCGCCATCTGCCAAATACCATTGCAAGGGTTGGCGCACAAATGCTTGGTCAATATCCACGCCCACTTGTTGCAACAAATCCCACACGCCACGATACGCACCAATCAGCAAATGTTGTCCGTTGTCGGCAAATGAAAAAGGCGTGGCATTCACGCCACGCGCTCGCCCACCTGCCACGCGACTGGCTTCAAACAGCGTTACTTGGCAATGGGGCGCAAGATGAGCGACGGCGGAAAGTCCTGCCCAACCTGCGCCGATAATCGCTACTTTGCGCTTCACGGTTTAAACCCCAGCAACCACGTTTTGAGCGCGATTCGCATTTTGCGCGGATTGGGCAAACGGATTTTGTAGCGCAACACGTTTTGCAAGCCATCGCGTTCAATTTCCAATAGCAGCGCGTAATAAATACTGCCCATGATTAAGCCTGCTTTTTGCGCTTTTTGGTCTTCGCTGGGCAACAGGGCAACGGCTTGGCGATAAGTTTGCACGGCGCGTTCGTATTGAAACTGCATTAAGCGTTCAAATTCGGGCGTGATTTGGGCGGACAAAATGCTGTTGGCTGGGCAATTAAATTGCTGTAAATCGTCCATTGGCAAATAAATCCGCCCCATGCGTGCGTCTTCGCCCACATCGCGGATAATGTTGGTAAGCTGCAAGGCAAGCCCCAATTTTTCAGCATATTGCAAGGTTTGCGGATTGGCGTAACCCAAAATTCGCGCAATCAATCGCCCAACTACGCCTGCCACGCGATAGCAATAATATTGCAAATCGTCAAACGATTGATAGCGAACGTGGTGCAAATCCATTTCCATGCCGTTGATGATGTCTTCCAGTTCGTCTTGTGGCAAGGCAAACGCAGGTGCAACGCTTTGGAGTGCTTGGTTTACGGGGTGTTCGGGCGTGGCGTTGGCTTGATAAGCTTTGGCTAAATCTTGTCGCCACCAAAGCAAGGTTTGTCGCGCGACGTTGGCATCGCTGCAATCGTCCACCACGTCGTCCAATTCGCGGCAAAAGGCGTACAACACGGTCATGGCGTTGCGCCGTTCGGTTGATAAAAATTTAAAGCCTGCCAAAAAGCTAGAACCGCTTTTTTGAGCTTTGTCGTGGCAATATTCTAGGGGTGTCATGATGTGGTTTGTGTGCAAAATAATGGGCGCGATTGTAGCACAAAGTGCAGGCTGCTTTTTTAACTGCAAACTTCCATTAGATTTTCTGCGAAACAAGTGTTTCATCAGTCGTAAGGTGGGATTTATTCCACCAATTTACTCAACAGTTTTGGTGGGATAAATCCCACCTTACGCCAATTTTTAAGAAATTGAATAGGGACAAAAGCAGCCTGCATTTAATCAACCAAAAAAATGCAGGCTGCTTTTTCAGGTTTACGCGATTTGACGTGCAGCTTTGATTTGCTCGTAAATTTGCACCAACGACTGCACCACATAATCGGGCTTGGTATCGGCATGGCGCGACAGTTCTGCCATATCGCCATAACCAAAATCTACGCCTACGCTCGGGCAGCCTGCACTTTTTGCCGCCAGCATATCGTTGTGCGAATCGCCTACCATAAGCATATTTTCGGGTGCAACGCCCAATACATCTGCCACATACAACAATGGCTCGGAGCTGGGTTTGCGTTCGGGCAAGGTGTCGCCGCCCACCACAATGCTAAAATAATCGTTAAGCTGCAAATCTTTCAACAGCTTAACGGCTAGCATTTCGCTTTTGTTGGTGACAACGGCAAGCGGTAATTCCAACGAACGCAGCAAACCCAAAGCGGCTTCGGTTTCGGGATACGGGCGCGTGGCGTTGGCAATGTTGAGCGCGTAATGGCGCACAAACAGCGAATAGCCCTGCTCCCAAGTCGCTAAATCTGCCTTGCCATGATGATTGGCAGTCAGCGCACGATGTACCAACACGCTAATGCCATCGCCCACATAGCTTTGCACCACATCGCGTGGTAATTCGGGCAACTGCATGGCTTGGCGCATGGCGTTTGCCGATGCCGCTAAATCGGGCACGGAATCCACCAAAGTGCCGTCTAAATCAAATGCGACTGCTTGAATGTGTTTCATGCTGTTTCTCCCATTAGGTTTTGTATGATTTGCGCTGCGCTGCCTGTTTGGCAAAGTGGCGCGTTTTGTCCTGCCCAAAAGCTGTTAAATTCGTGGCAGCCTGCATTTTGCGCGGCTTGACGCAATGCCGCAAAATACACGCCAGCGAGCGGAAAAGGTAAGGCGTTGGGGTGCATATAGCCCAGTTCGCGCATCCATCGGGTTACAATGCCACGTGCACCACCGCCTGTAAAAATATTGCTGACTGCGGTGCAGGCTGCTTGTTCGCTTTGCAAATAGGCGCGATGAATCGGCGCGGTTAAGGCTTCGTCCGCCAACAAAAATGCCGTGCCACTTTGCACTGCTGCTGCGCCCAAAGCAAAAGCAGCCTGCACCGTAGCGCAATCAGCAATACCACCTGCCGCAATCACAGGTAAATCTACGGCGCGAACGATATTCGGCAACAAGGCAAACGTGCCGCTTTGCGTGGCAACATCGTCCTTATCCAAGAACCAACCACGATGTCCGCCTGCTTCCCAGCCTTGCGCGATAATGCCGTCTATGCTTTGCGCTGCCAAATAACGCGCTTCACGAACCGTAGTCGCGCTGGATAAGATTTTTGCGCCAGTCACCCGAACCGCGTCCAACAAAGGCGAACTGGGTAAACCAAAATGAAAACTGACCACCGCTGGACGATGTTTTGCCAACACAGGCAACATGGTTTCGTCAAACGGACGGCGCGTGTCTTGCAACGCCACTTGGCTTAAATCCACGCCTAATTCCGCGCAATAGGGCTGCAACGCGCTTTGCCAACGCACCACTTGTTCGGCAGATGGATTGGGTGTTTCGTGTGCAAAAAAATTGACATTAACAGGCGCATTGCCCACCGCTTGCCGAAACGTGCTTAATTGCGCGTCTAGCTGTTCGGGCGAATACATGGCGGCTGGTAGCGAACCCAGCCCACCTGCTTGACAAACCGCAATCGCCAGTTGCGCGTCTTGTGCGCCTGCCATTGGCGCTTGAATGAAACGATGTCGCAAAGAAGAAAGCAAAGTTTGCATGATGTTTTAGCCTTTTTTGTTTGGCGTGATAGAAAAAGCAGCCTGCATTTTTTAGTCGCTAAAATTATTGCCCACAACCACTTTTTGGTTTGTTACCCAAAATATTGATGACTTTGCGTGCAGGCTGCTTTTCGGCTGGCGCGTCATCGTCATCATCGCGCGTAGGCGTAAACGAAACGGTTTCGCTATCAAACGCCAAATCGCCGCCATGTTTGAGATTTTGACCGCGTTGCAATCCCGCAAAATCAAACAGCTCCGTATCCGCCAAATGAGATGGCACAACATTTTGCAATGCCGAAAACATACTCTCAATACGACCAGGGAAACGCCTATCCCAATCTTTCAACATATCGCCGATGACTTGACGTTGCAAATTCGGTTGCGAACCACACAAATTGCACGGAATAATCGGAAATTCCTTTAATTCCGCATACTTAATCAAATCTTTTTCCTTAACATACGCGAGCGGACGAATAACGATGTGTTCGCCATTATCCGACACCAATTTAGGTGGCATGGCTTTGAGTTTACCGCCATAAAACATATTCAAAAATAGGGTAGCAATAATGTCATCGCGGTGATGTCCGAGCGCGATTTTGGTGCAACCCAATTCTTTGGCGGTGCGATACAAAATCCCACGGCGCAAACGGCTACACAGCGAACAAGTGGTTTTGCCTTCTTCTAACACACGTTTAACGGTGGAATAAGTGTCTTCTTCCACAATTTTGAACGGCACGCCAATGCTGGTCAAATATTCGGGCAAAACGTGTTCGGGAAACCCCGGTTGTTTTTGGTCAAGATTGACGGCAATCAGTTCAAATTCAATCGGCGCGGACGCTTGAAGTTGGCGCAAAATATCCAACAGCGCATAGCTATCCTTGCCACCCGACAAGCAAACCATGATTTTGTCGCCATTTTCAATCATGTTGAAATCGTTAATCGCGTCGCCCACTGCATGACGTAGGCGTTTGTTTAATTTATTGTTTTCTAATTCGTTTTTGGTTTTTTTAGACATAGTGGTCAGCAATCAAAAATAAAGCGCGGATTATATAGTAAAATGAAATCGCAATGGTACGGCGTTGATAACGCTCTTATGTGCTATTTGCACACGGCGAGCGTTATCGCCTTGTCCCATTTTTATTTCATTTCACTATAACAAAAAGCAGCCTGCACAATTTAAGAAAAGTGCAGGCTGCTTTTGTGGTTAATTTAATGCTTAATACACAAATTCAGCCACATTTTTTGCTGTTCTGGCGTTAGGATTTGATACATATCGTGATAAAAGCGCAGTTCTTCCACCGTTTGCGCCATTTCATCAGCATAGCGTTCATACGCCACACGACGCGCGTACGTTGGGTCAAACATGCCTTTTTCGAACAAACCGCTCAATTCGATTCCGCCACGATTATTGCGAATTTCGCGCACAATGCGGTCACTTTCTGCTTTATAATGTTGGCGCAATAATTGCAACTGCACACGCTGTGGCACGCTCAATTTTAAAGTTCGTAAATCGCAATTTGGGCGAATAGAAAACGCTTCGGCTGGCACATGAGCAACCAACATTCCCGCGGCGCAAGCCACTGTACACAAACGAAAAGTGGACAAAATCATAGTGTGTGATTCCTTGGTTGAATAGTTTTGTTGCCGCATTTTAATGCGAATTATTTTCAAATATCAAAGGCTACTATGCAATATCGTATCGCTCCCAGCATTCTTTCTGCCGATTTCGCTCGTTTGGGCGAAGAAGTCCGCAATGTTATTGCCGCAGGCGCAGACTTAATCCATTTTGATGTGATGGACAACCATTATGTCCCCAACCTAACCTTTGGCCCGATGATTTGCGCGGCATTGCGTCCACACGCCACCATGCCGATTGACGTACATTTAATGGTAGAACCTGTTGATGACATGATTAACGCGTTTTTACACGCAGGCGCAGACATCATCACATTCCACCCAGAAGCCAGCAAACACATTGACCGCAGCCTGCAACTGATTAAAAACGCAGGCAAACAAGCAGGTTTGGTGCTCAATCCTGCCACGCCTATTCACATTTTGGAACACGTTTTGGATAAGCTAGACATGGTTTTGTTGATGTCGGTGAACCCTGGTTTTGGCGGACAAGCGTTTATTCCGCACACGCTGGACAAATTGCGCCAAACGCGCCAGCTGCTCGATGCGTATCAGGCGCAAACAGGACGACGCATCGCGCTAGAAGTAGATGGTGGCATCAAAACCGACAACATCGCCCAAGCCGCCCAAGCTGGTGCGGATACGTTTGTGGCAGGTTCGGCAATTTTTGGTGCCGCAGACTACGCGCAAGTGATTCAACAAATGCGTGATGAATTGAGCAAAATTTAAAAAGCAGCCTGCACTTTTGTTACACAAATAGAAAGAATTTATGTCCAACCAAAGATTGATTTACGGCTTTCACGCCATCAACGCCCGTTTGTGGCAAAACCCCAAATCCATTACCGAATTGTATGTATTGGAAAACAAAGCCGACGCACGCACACGCGAAGTATTGGAAAAAGCCGCAGCAGAAAACGTCAAACTGCATTTTGCCGACCAAGACCGCTTGAATACAATGGCAAAAGGCGCACGACATCAAGGCGTGGTTGGCTTTATTGACGCGTCTAAAAACCACGTTCATTTGGAAGACGTGTTGGACAACTTGCGCGAACCTGCCTTTTTGCTGGTGCTGGACGGCATTACCGACCCACACAATTTGGGCGCGTGTTTGCGTACTGCCGATGCCATGGGCGTGCATGCCGTGATTGCGCCCAAAGACAAAAGCGCAGGTTTAAACGCCACCGTGAGCAAAGTCGCGTGTGGCGCAGCCGAAACTGTGCCGTATATTACCGTAACCAATTTGGCGAGAACTCTGCGCGAACTCAAAGAATGCGGCATTTGGGTAGTCGGCACAGACATGGGCGGCGATGCCGATTTGTTCCATTACGACATTCCGCAATCGGTGGCGTGGGTCATGGGCAACGAAGGCGACGGCATGCGCCGTTTAACGCGCGAACATTGCGATGCGCTGGTGTCTATCCCCATGTTTGGTACAGTGGAAAGCATGAATATTTCCGTATCGGCTGGCATGGTGTTGGCAGAAACGCGCCGCCAACGTACGATGCAATCCGCTTAAACTTGTGCAAAAAAGTGTAAAAACCGTTACAATCCGCGCCTAATCATTTTTTCACGATTTGTTATGCACCACGTTCCTGATATTTCCGATTGCATCACGCAGAATTTAAACCAGTATTTCCACGACCTTGACGGCGAAACACCATCGGGGATTTACGACATGGTGCTGTTTCAAGTAGAAAAACCGCTGTTGCAGCGCGTGATGCAAGAATGCGGTGGCAATCAATGCAAAGCCGCCGATATGCTGGGCTTAAACCGCAACACCTTGCGTAAAAAATTAGTACAACACGGCTTACTGTCGTAAAGACAAAGCAGCCTGCACATTATTTGGAATATTCAAAATGTGCAGGCTGCTTTTTGATTTTTATTTTTTTAAAAGGATTGATGCTCATGGAATTTTTATTTTGGTTCATAGTCGGCATGATTGGTATGGCTGCTTGGAGTATGAAACAACAAAGCAAACCAAAAGATAAACCGCGAGATATTCCATCGCCCCAACCTAATCATTCATTAACCAAGCAGCCTACACAACCAAGTAAAAATAACACAGGCAAACATATTCAAATTAAAGGAAATATTGGCGAACAACTCATTAAAATTAAAATTTTAGAAAATTTGAATCCATCAACCTATCGTCATTTTCATAACTTAATTTTGCCGAATCAGCAAAAAACAACACAGATTGACCATATTATTGTGTCGCCGTTTGGTATTTTTGTTGTAGAAGTAAAATATTTTGCAGGCTGGATTTTTGGTCAATCCAAAGATAGACAATGGACGCATACTTTATCTAGACACAAACAACAAAAATATCCTTTCCCCAATCCATTGCACCAAAATTATGGGCATATTAAAGCCTTGCAAAATTTACTTACCTTGCCCGAAACAGCTTTTCATTCTGTTGTAGTATTTGCACATAGAAATTGTCAAATTCGTACCCAATTGCCTAGCAATGTTTGTTTATTGAATGATTTTATTCCTTATATTCAACAATATAATACTAAAATGTTAAATGGAGAACAAATGCAGGCTGCTGTGCAACTGTTGTCTAACCCAGAATTTATTGGCACAGAAGAGAAAACCCAGCAACACATTCAATCCTTAAAGAAATAACCATATCCTTTTCCCCTAACCCTTTTATTTACAACAAGGAATCAAAAACATGGCACAAATCAAACGCGCCTTAATCAGCTTATCCGACAAAACAGGTGCAGTAGAATTTGCACGCGCTTTGCACGAATTGGGCGTGGAAATTTTATCCACAGGCGGCACGGCGAAATTACTGGCGGACGCAGAAATCCCCGTGATTGAAGTGGCTGATTACACGGGTTTTCCTGAAATGTTGGACGGGCGCGTAAAAACGCTGCACCCGAAAATTCACGGCGGCATTTTGGGTCGCCGCGATTTGGACGAACACGTTGCGAAAATGGCAGAACATGACATCGGCAACATTGATTTGGTGTGCGTGAATTTGTATCCATTCGCCGTCACGATTGCGAAACCAAGTTGCACGTTGGAAGACGCAATTGAAAATATTGATATTGGCGGCCCGACTATGGTGCGTTCTGCCGCGAAAAACTGGAAACACGTGGCGATTGTTACCGATAATTCGGATTTTGAAAATATTATCAATGAATTGCAACAAAATTCAGGCAGCCTGTGCGACAAAACGCGCTTTAATTTGTCGCGCAAAGCATTCAACCACACGGCGCAATATGACGGCATGATTTCCAATTATTTGACCAGCGTGTCTGATGAAAAATTGTCGGGCGAGCCGCAAATTTCTGCGTTTCCACAACAATTTAACCAAAGTTGGATTAAGGTTCAGGAAATACGTTACGGAGAAAATCCGCATCAACAAGCGGCGTTTTATCGTGATATTTACCCAGCTTCAGGCAGCCTGAGCGCGTACACGCAATTACAAGGTAAGGAATTGTCTTATAACAATATTGCGGATTCGGACGCGGCTTGGGAAGCGGTGAAATCGCTTGAACAACCTGCTTGTGTGATTGTGAAACACGCCAATCCATGCGGTGTGGCGGTGGCGACGAATACGTTGGACGCTTACCGTTTGGCGTACGCGACTGATACGACCAGCGCGTTTGGCGGCATTATCGCGTTCAACCGCGAAGTAGATGGCGCAACGGCAAAACAAATCACGGACAATCAATTTATGGAAGTGATTATGTCGCCTGCGTTTACGGCAGAAGCGTTGGAAATTTTGGCGGCGAAGAAAAATGTGCGCGTTTTGACTGTGCCTTTGGTGGCGGGCGCAAATCGTTTTGAATTGAAACGTGTGGGCGGCGGCTTGTTGGTACAAACGCCTGATATTCATCAATTAAATCGTGCGGATTTGAAAGTCGTTTCCAAACGCCAACCAACGGAACAAGAATGGAATGATTTACTGTTTGTGTGGAATGTAGCGAAATTTGTGAAATCTAATGCGATTGTGTTCGGCAAAGACGGTCAGACGTTTGGCATTGGCGCAGGGCAAATGAGCCGCGTGGACAGTACGCTAATTGCGGCGCGTAAGGCACAAGACGGCGGTTTTGATTTGAATGGTGCGTGTGCGGCTTCGGACGCATTTTTCCCATTCCGCGATGGCGTTGATGTGATTGCGGAACAGGGGATTAAGGCGATTATTCACCCAGCAGGTTCTATGCGCGATGAAGAAGTGTTCGCGGCGGCTGATGAACATGGTATTGCGATGGTGGTAACGGGGGTGCGCCATTTCCGTCATTGATTTAAATAGTTTGAAATTCTGTAAAACATTTCCAATCCCCTTGAATTTTTAAGAAAATTCAAGGGGATTATCAATAGTAAAAAACGCATTCTAGCCATTTCTTTCTCTGCTTTTTTGAGTCATTACTGTAAAAAGGGTTCAAAAAAATTGCATATAGTCGTATAATTTGTCTCCTTTCACAAAAATCAGTCGATGAATCTAACAATTCATTGTGTTCATTATTAATTAAATTTAGGATAAACTATGAAACAACCTATTACTTTTAAACCCTTGATTTTAGCAACTTTATGTGCTTCGGTTTTATCGGCTTGCGGTGGCGGTGGAGGCGGTTCAAATGTAAATACAAATGGCACCAATACTGTTCCAACTAAACCAGCACAACCTAATAAACCAGTGCAGCCTAATAAACCAGTGCAGCCTAATAAACCAGTGCAGCCTAATAAACCAGTGCAGCCTAATAAACCAGTGCAGCCTAATAAACCAGTGCAGCCTAATAACCCAGTGCAGCCACCATTAACCAAGCAGCAATTGACTGACAAAAAAGCCATTGCAGAAAAATCTGGTTTTGGTGTAGTACGAAACAATGTAGCTAACACCATTCAAACCGCCGAAGTTAAAATCGGCAATCATGTTTACAAAGGCAAAGCTGACGATGCCAGCAAAACGTATTATGTTCCGTTAAACATCAACGATTTTAAACAGGGTATGAGCGAAGGCAATTTAAGCAGCACATTTAAATATGCAGATGGCTCTACTGTCCAAACCGATAGCACTTATAAAGTGTATAACCAGCCGTTTTCGTTTGTGGCAGGCATCTACGATAACCATGCCAAAATTCAAAGCCCAACGGAAAACAATAACGACAAATACCGCATTGTATATGGTGGAATTTCGCCCAAGGTTTTGCCTGAAAACAACACGTTCCACTATTCAGGTGTTGCCTACAACAAAGGCGAAACAGGCAAATTGAATTATAATATTACCTATACCGCCAACAACAACGGCAGGGGCGAAGGCGACATCACAGGGCTAAACCAAGTGGGCGATATTGAGCTGAGATGGAGCGATATTCATACTACTAATGGGCATCAGCATCCTGATTTAAAAACAGGCAATTCAGGAATATTACCTAGTTTTGGTATTGCAGGACTGGCTGTACGCAAGAAAACAGGCGACGAAATAGGGCCCTACGAATTGGGTATTTATGGCACAGATGCCAGCGAAATCGCAGGCAGGATTAAGAGCAAACATGATCTAGATAATGTGATGTTTATTGGCAAAAAACAATCTGCGCCTAATCCGTAATCGGGTTTGAAAAGCAGCCTGCACTTTGCGTACACAAAAATGCAGGCTGCTTTTTATTTTCAAAAATCAATATTCAATGTTGCAAAGGTCCTAATGCAACAGAAATTGCAGGTACAGTAACGACCAATCGTCAATATCAAGTTTTGAATTCAGAAGATGAATACGACAACCCAATTTACGAAAATGAAAAAATCGGTTTTGCAGGTGCGAAGCAGCCTTAATGCAATGTGATTCAGTCTCAATAACTGCCTGTTTGTCGTACAATAAACAGGCAGTTTTACATTTCCACAAGGATTTTTTATGCGCCACTTGGCTATTTTGACATTACTCGCGCCCACTTATTTGCTTGCCAACACATTTGATGCACCGCCAGTCCCCATAGAAACAAGCGCACCCATCACGCGCTCAACTCTCATTTCGCCAACCGAATCGCCCGACGCGCAGGCTGCTTTGCCGACTTCTGCACCTGTCAAAAACATCACGCTCAACGAACAAGATTTACTCCGCAATCGTCCTTTGTTGGAAGAGCTGATTGGTCAAGCCATCAAAACCAAAGACGCGGCGTTTTTGCAAGATTTGTTGTCGCTGTATCAAAAACATCCAGAGCGCGACCTAATCTTGCAAGACTACGCGCAAAGTGCCTTGCTTTATCTACACGGCAAGCTCAGTCAAGCTATTGATTTACAACAAAATTTGGTTGAGCAACACCCCGATTTGCCTTATATGCGAATGAACTTGGCAACCATGCAACTGGAAGACAAACGCTTTGCCGATGCCGAGCAGCAGTTTGAACACTTGGCGCAGCAAACAGAGCAGCCTGCACTTCGCGCCATTGCCAACGCGCACTTAAAATCGTTGGCACATATGCAGCAATGGCAGTTTGACGGACAGTTGGAATATGACCGCAACAATAATGTAAACAACGCATCGGCAGAACGTGAAATCGTCATCAATGGTGCGCGGCTGCAAAAAAGTGAGCAGTCGTTACCCAAATCTGCCGAAGGTTTGCGCTATGGCGTGTCGGTGTCGCGTTTTGTACCGCTTGCTGGCAACCATGCGCTGTCGTTTTCGGGTAGCGTAAACGGGCGACATTATTGGGACAACCACGAATACAGTCAGCATAATGTTTACATATCAGGCAGTTATATCTACCAAAACAAAAACTGGACGTTCCGCACCACGCCTTTTGCGCTGCAATCGTGGTTGGGCGGCGCACGTTATACGCAAAGTTGGGGCGCGAGCCAAAGTGCGGCGTATCAATTTTTGCCTGCGTGGCGTGTGCAGTTGAGCGTGTCGGGGCGCAAAACGCGCTATCACGATGCGGATTTGCGTGATTTTGACAGCCGTTATGTGTCGCTTACGCCTGTGCTGGTGTATTCGCGTCCTACGTTTGGCGTGCATTTTGGCGTGACGGTGGGCAAGAATCAGGCGCGAAAAGAGTCGCTGTCGTCTAAAAGCTGGCAGGTGTTTGGTGGCGTGAGCAAACAGTTTAATTATTTTGGCGCATCGGCTTCGCTGTCGTACGGCAAGGAACGCTACAACCAAGCACCCGAATTGCGGGTTACGCCCTATCCGTTTCGCCGAGATGACAAAATCATTCAAACCGATGTGGCGATTTGGAATCCAAAATGGCATTATTGGGGCTTGATGCCGAAGTTGAATTTTTCGCGTTATCAAATCGTTAGCAATATGCCTGCGTTTTATTCACGCAAAAGCCAACGTGTGTATTTGAGCGTGGAAAAGCGGTTTTGATTAAGCAAAGCAGCCTGCACTTTTTTGTTGATGTAAAGTGCAGGCTGCTTTTCAATATTTTAATGATAAGATGCACCCTTTCCACCATACGAGACCCACACCATGCCCCTTTCCACTCTCTACACCGCCACGCCCTACTCTCAATGGCTCACACTCCAGCTAGACAATCAACGCTTAAATTTGGACATTTTGTCTAATTGGCTATCGCGCCCGATTATGCCAACCGATTTTGCCGATTTTGCCGACTGGCAGCACATTCAATCCAGCGAAAACGAAGAAGAACTCGCCAAGCAACTGCGCTTGCTGCGCCGCAATGTGATGGCGCACATCATGACGCGCGATTTGTGTCGCCAATCCGATTTGGCAGAAGTAACGCGCACGATTACCGAGCTGGCGGATTTTGCTATCAACACCGCGCTATCGTTTGCCTATGCCTATTATGTCGATATGTATGGCACGCCCATTGGGCATTACACACAAGAGCCGCAACAGTTGAGCGTGGTGGCAATGGGCAAGGCGGGTGGCTTTGAGCTGAATGTATCGTCCGACATTGATTTGATTTTTATCTACCCCGAAAACGGCGACACCAACGGCAAACGCGAGCGCACCAATCAGGAATTTTTTACCAAAGTTGGGCAAAAATTGATTGCGCTGCTAGACGAAATCACGGCAGACGGTCAAGTTTTCCGCGTAGATATGCGTTTGCGACCCGATGGCGACAGTGGCGCGCTGGTATGCAGCGAAGCGGCGTTGGAGCAATATTTGGTTACGCAAGGGCGCGAATGGGAGCGTTATGCGTGGTGCAAAGGGCGCGTGGTTACGCCGTTTGCCAACGACATCAACAGCATGATTCGCCCGTTTGTGTTCCGTAAGTATTTGGATTACAACGCTTATGACGCAATGCGCGACCTGCATCGCCAAATCCGCCAAGAAGTGCAAAAACGGGGCATGACCGATAATGTGAAGCTGGGTGCAGGCGGCATTCGCGAAGTGGAATTTATCGCGCAGATTTTTCAGATGATTCGTGGCGGACAAAATCGCGCTTTGCAGCTCAAAGGCACGCAGGAAACACTGCTCAAACTGGCAGAATTGGGCATTTTGGACAACGAAGTCGCCCAAAAATTATTGCTTGCCTACCGCTTTTTGCGCGATGTAGAACACCGCTTGCAATATTGGGACGACCAGCAAACGCAAACTTTGCCCGAATCGGAATCGCAACAACATTTGCTGGCGCAAAGCATGGGTTTTGCCACTTGGGCGGAATTTGCAGGCTGCTTGAACGAACATCGCGCTTTGGTCAATCAACAATTTAGCAATGTGTTGGACGCACCCGATGAAGCTGAAGTCGCGCAACACGATTTGCACGATTGCTGGAAATGGAACGATTCGGACGGTGAAAAAGCAGCCTACACCCAATTAGCGCGTTTGGGTTATGCCGATGCCGAGCGCGTGGTGCAGCGTTTGGCACAACTGCGTCAAAGCACCAAATATCGCCAACTTTCGGTGCAGGCTGCTTTGCGTTTTGACGCGATTGTACCGCGTCTACTAGAAGCGGCTGCGCGTGTGCAAAATAGCGATAACACATTGTTTCGTTTACTGGATTTTTTGGAAACGATTAGCAGACGTTCTGCCTATTTGGCGTTTTTGCAACAATATCCGCAGGCATTGGCGCAACTTGCCGACTTGATGTCGCAAAGCGCGTGGCTTGCGGCATATTTGCAGCGACACCCGATTTTGTTGGACGAATTGCTATCGGCACAACTCATGGAGCGGCTAGATTGGCAAGCCCTGCGCGATGAATTGGCAAGCAGCCTGCACGCTTGCGATGACACCGAAGCCAAAATGGACGTGTTGCGCCATTTTCAACACGCGCAAACATTCCGTTTAACGGTGCAAGATTTGGCTGGCTTGTGGACGGTGGAGGCATTGAGCGATGAATTGTCGCATTTGGCGGATTTGGTATTGGCGCAAACGCTGCAACACGTTTGGCAAGATATGCCCAAAACGCATTGCGAATCACCCAAATTCGCCATTATTGGCTACGGCAAATTGGGCGGCAAAGAGCTAGGCTATGCCAGCGACTTGGATTTGGTGTATTTGTATGAAGACGATGACGCCAACGCGATTGAGTTGTACACCAAATTATCGCGCCGATTAAGCACTTGGCTATCGGGCAGCACAGGCGCAGGCACATTGTATGACATAGACTTGCGCTTGCGACCCAATGGCGATGCAGGCTTTTTGGCGCACAGTTTGGCAGCGTTTGACAAATATCAGCACGAACAAGCGTGGACGTGGGAACATCAATCGCTCACACGCGGACGATTTATTTGTGGCGATACCGAAGTCGGGCGCAAGTTTGAGCAAATTCGCCGCGCCATTTTGACCCAGCCACGCGACACGGTGCAGCTAAAACGCGACATCATAGAAATGCGCGAAAAAATGTTCGCCACCCATCCGCCTGTTGATGACAACGTGAAGTATGCGCGTGGTGGCGTAGTGGACGTGGAATTTATCGTGCAATATTTGGTGTTATCGCAAAGCAACGCCGCCCCCGAATTGCTGGAAAACTATGGCAACATCGCGCTGCTGAACATGGCAGCCCAACGCGGTTTGATTGACGCAAATTTAGCGGAACAATGCCGCGCCGCCTATCGCCATTATCGCCAGCAACAGCACAATAAAAACCTGCGCGACTGGCAACGTGCAGCGGTGGATAGCGAATTGTTGGTGCATTATGAACACGTTAAAACGCTGTGGGCGCAGGTGTTTGGCGAAGCAGTGAAAATGGGGTAAATGGCTTTTGCGTAGGTCGTCGGTCTTGACCTCGACTTGTGCGAATATTCTGATGTCGGGGTAAGACTCGCGACCTACGTTAAACCGAAAAAAGCAGCCTGCACTTTTTGTTTACCCAAAGCGCAGGCTGCTTTTATAGTGGATTAAATTTAGATTAGGACAAGGCGACAATGACCGCCATGTACAGCTAGTACATAAGGGAGTTGGCAACGCTGTACTAATCTAAATTTAATTCACTATAACATAGATTAAGTCGCGCCCCAACATAAACTTGCGTATTTAAACGGCTAAATGGCTTATTGGGTCATACCAATCTCACATAACAAATTTTGACATACGTCAAGATATAGCGCATATATAGTAAATATAATGCACATTTAATCTGCAACAATAAGAGTAATAGTATGAAACAACATATTTATGCAGCCTGCACTTTGGCGATTTTGTCAGCAATGGCGAACGCGCACGATGTTTGGGTTATCAGCCCCACACATTTGGACGCAAACCAAACATTGCAAGCCGATTTGGGATATAGCCACAATTATCCATTCCCCGAAAAAATCGCTGCAAACCGCTTGCATATTTTCAAACCGATGGAAGTGGTATCGGCAAACGGTCAAGTAACGCCTTTGGTGGTGCGTGGCGAAAATTATGAATACGCCAGCAAAAAGCCTTTGACTGCTAGCACTTATCGTGTGGTGGCGACTTATAAACCGACATTTTGGGTAAAAGATGCACAAGGCAAGTGGTCGCAAAATAATTTGACTGCCGTACCAGATGCACAACATTGTGAAGAAACGCAAATGTTTGGCAAGAGCGTATTGCACGTTGGCAAGGGCGAATTGGATTTAGCAACAATTAGCCGTCCTGTGGGGCAGGCATTGGAAATTGTGCCGTTAGCTAATCCGAATACAGTAGAAGCAGGGCATCTGCTACCATTGCAAGTGTTGCACAATGGCAAACCGCTTGCTGGTGCAACCATTACGGCTACGGCAGACACGGTTATCCGCAAAGATTTGGAAGCGATGAACGCGCATCGTGAAATCAATGGTTTCTCGGTCGTAACCGATAAAAACGGCAGAGCGAATTTCTTGCCGTTAATTGAGGGACAATGGAAAGTGAAAGTGGTACACAAAACGCCTTATGCCGACCAAAAAGTGTGTCAGCATTCTATTTTGTACGCAACTTTGACTGTTCCCGTGGGCGATGAGCGTGTATCGGACGATGCACACAAGCATCATCACCATCATCATTAAATAAACAGTGCGTGGGTCGCACCTAACCTACGTTAAACTGAAAAAAGCAGCCTGCACTTTATTGGATTGATTTAAAGTGCAGGCTGCTTTTTATACTTTACGACCCCAAAAACCAAAATTTACCCAACCAACAAACCGCCACAATCCACACCATAATTGGCACTTCTTGGGCACGTTTGCAGCACAATTTAATGATTGCGTAGCTGATAAAACCCAGCGCGATGCCGTCTGCAATGGAATAGGTAAACGGCATAAACGCAATCGTCATAAAGGCAGGCGCGGCTTCGGTGATGTCGCCCCAATCAATTTCAGTGGCAGAGCGCATCATTTGTACGCCAATGTACAACAAAGCAGGCGCAGTCGCGAAGGCTGGCACGGCTTTGGCAAGTGGCGAAAACCACAAACACGCCAGCAACAACACGCCCACCGTAACGGCGGTTAAACCTGTTCTGCCGCCTGCTGCCACGCCTGACGCGCTTTCAATATAGGGCGTAGTTGATGATGTACCGAGCATTGAACCTGCCACAATCGCGCTGCTGTCGGCAAACAAGGCGCGTTTGAGTCGCGGTAAATGTCCGTTGCTGTCCAACAAACCTGCGCGGTGCGATACGCCGACCAATGTGCCTGTGCTGTCAAACAAGTCCACCAAGAAAAATACGAAAATTACGGCAATCATGCCACCATTGAACAATCCGTTGAAATCCATTTGCATGAACGTGGGCGCGAGCGATGGCACGGCAGACACAATACCTTCAATTTTGGTTAAACCAAACACGACTGCTAAACCTGTAATCGTAAAAATGCTGATGATGATTGCGCCACGCACGCGGAAATAATCCAGCGCAATGGTCAAAAAGAAGCCGCCCAATGCCAATAACACAGGCAAATTCGGCGTTTTAACTCCGTCTTTGATTTCATACAAATTGTTCATTTTGAGCAAAGTGGCTTCGCTGCCCACGACAATGCCCGAGCCTTTGAGCGCAATCAACGCCAAAAATAAGCCAATGCCTGCCGCAATCGCCATTTTCAGGCTCATGGGCAAGGCATTGACCAGCATTTCGCGTATTTTGAAAAAGCTGAACACAAAAAAGATTATGCCCGACATAAACACCGCAGCCAGCGCGATTTGCCAGTTCACACCCATACCCTGCACCACGCTAAACGTAAAATAAGCGTTCAAGCCCATACCTGGGGCGAGCGCAATCGGATAATTGGCAAACGCACCCATGATGAAACAGCCAATCGCAGCAGAAATACAAGTCGCCACAAACACCGCACCAAAGTCCATGCCTGTGATAGACAAAATGGCAGGATTGACGATGATGATGTAACACATCGTTAAAAAAGTGGTGAAACCAGCCAAAATTTCGGTGCGAACCGTTGTGCCGTTTTCTTTGAGTTTGAACCAGCGTTCCAAGAATGAATTTTGTGTCGTCATGATAAGAAAAGTGAAGTTTGGTTAAAAAACGGCGCGATTATACGCGATTTACAAAGTGCAGGCTGCTTTCTAGTGAATTATCTTCAAACTGGTACTACGTTGCCACCGCTCTTATGTACCACGCGCGTACACGGCGAGCGTTGTCGCCTTGTTCTAATTTGAATCTAATTCACTATAAAAAACGTGTAAAATCGCACTTTTTTCGCCAAACATCGCAACCATGTCCACCACTTTATTAACATTATTCCTACTCGGCTTTTTTGGCGGCACACATTGCGTGGGCATGTGCGGCGGATTGAGCAGCGCGTTTGCCTTGCAACTGCCGCCACACATCAAGCGTATTTGGCTGATTTTGTTGCTGAATATCGGGCGCATTGCCAGCTACGTTACCATTGGTGCACTCATGGGCGCGTTGTCGGGCGCAGGCAGCGTGTTGGCGCAAACCAGCAGCCTGCAAATCGGCTTGTTTGTGTGCGCCAATGTATTATTGTTGCTGATGGGATTGTATTTGGCAGGCATTTCCACGCTTGCCAGCAAAACCGAATTTTTAGGGCGTTGGATTTGGCGCAAAATGCAGCCTGCACTCAACCGATTATTGCCGATTCGCAGCATGAGCGCGTGTTTAGGCGTGGGCGCATTGTGGGGTTGGCTGCCGTGTGGTTTGGTTTACAACGCCGCGCTGTATGCTCTATCCAGCGGCTCGGCTTCGCAAGGTGCGCTGTATTTGTTGGCATTTGGACTTGGCACGCTGCCCAATTTGCTGGCAATGGGCTTTTTTGCGATTCAATTACAAAGTATTTTGCAAAACAAAACGATACGCCTAATCACAGGTTTATTGATTAGCGCGTGGGCGGTTTATCAAATCGCGCTGTTGGTTTTTAAATAAGACAAAAGCAGCCTGCACTTTTTATCATCACTTCAACAAGGAAAAATCATGTCTCAAACCGTGAAATATCTCAACGATTACACCTCACCCAATCATCTCGTACCGAAAATTCATCTATTATTTGACGTGAGCGAAACCCACGCGCACATTACCGCGCAACTACATGTTGAGCCACAAAATGAAATCAACACTTTTATTTTAAAAGGCAAAGCGAAGTTAATTTCTATCGCCTTAAACGGCAATACGCTGCCTGAAAGCGCGTATAGTTACGACAAAGAAAGTGAAACTTTAACGCTGCCTGAAATGCCAGCCGAGCCATTTATTTTGACGATTGAAACGGAACTCAATCCAGCCGAAAACAAATCATTCAACGGACTGTACGCGAGCGGCGGCAATCTCTACACCCAATGCGAACCCGAAGGCTTCCGCACCATTACCTACCACCCCGACCGCCCCGACGTAATGGGCGAATTTACCACCGAAATCCGCGCCAATGAAAAACAATTCCCCGTACTGCTGTCCAACGGCAACAAAGTGAATTCAGGCAGCCTGAAAGACGGCAGACATTTCGCCGTGTGGCACGACCCATTTGCCAAACCGAGCTATTTATTCGCGTTGGTGGCTGGTGATTTGGCTTGCACACGCGACACGTTCACGACCCGAAGCGGACGCGATGTGGCGATTGAATTTTACACACGCCAAGAAGATGCGGATAAAGTCGCGTTTGCCGTAGAATCATTAAAAAATTCAATGAAATGGGACGAAGAGCGTTTCGGCTTGGAATACGATTTGGATATTTACATGGTTGTCGCGGTGGGCGATTTCAACATGGGTGCAATGGAAAACAAAGGCTTAAATATTTTCAATACAAAATATGTACTTGCCGACAGCCACACCGCCACAGACGCGGATTTTGAAGGCGTGGAAGGCGTGATTGGACACGAATATTTCCACAACTGGACAGGCAACCGCGTAACCTGCCGCGACTGGTTTCAGTTGTCGCTCAAAGAAGGCTTGACCGTGTTCCGCGACCAAGAATTTTCAGGCGACCGAGCCAGCCGAGCAGTACGAAGAATTGAAAATGTAAACATGTTACGCACACATCAATTCGCCGAAGATGCCAGCCCCATGGCACACCCCGTTCGCCCTGCCAGCTATGTGGAAATGAACAATTTTTACACCGTAACCGTGTACGAAAAAGGCGCGGAAGTCGTGCGAATGTACCACACATTCTTAGGCGAAGACGGCTTCCAAAAGGGCATGAAATTGTATTTTGAACGCCACGATGGGCAAGCTGTAACTTGCGATGATTTCCGCAACGCCATGGCGGACGCGAATGGCGTGGATTTCAGCCAATTTGCCTTGTGGTATTCGCAAGCAGGTACGCCGACTTTGAATATTTCAGGCAGCCTGAAAAATGGCGAATACGTTTTGAACGTGAAACAAAGCATTCCAGCCACGCCCGATATGGCGGAAAAACAGCCGATGATGATGCCTTTGTCTATCGCGTTTTTGAATGAAAAAGGCGAGAAAATCGCTTTCAGGCAGCCTGAAAATGTGGAAATGCAAACCGAAACCGTTTTGACGATTAACCAAGCCGAGCAATCATTTAAATTTTTGATGTCAGCCAATTCGGTTACGCCGTCTTTATTGCGTGGTTTTTCCGCGCCTGTGCATTTGAATTTTGATTATACAGATGAACAACTTGCGCTGCTGTTGGCGAATGATGACGACCCATTTGCGCGTTGGGAAGCAGGGCAAACGCTGTACCGCCGAGCGATTTTGGCGAATGAACACGCCTTGGCAAATGGCGACAACATGCCCGAACACGGCAAATTGATTGATGCATTGCGAAACGTGTTGAACGCGGAAATTGACCCTGCATTCAAAGCATTGCTGCTGAAAATCCCGACTGAAGCCGAGTTATGGGGCGACCGCGAAAACATCAACCCTGTGTTAATCGCGATGTCGCGTGAAGCCTTGTTGGACAACATCGCCCACGCCTTGCATGGCGAATTGTTGGCTAATGCGTTGAATGCGCGTGAATTGGAAAACGCCGATAAACGCGGCAAGGAAATCGCGGTTTATGAATACAATCCGAAAGACGCGGGATTGCGTTCGCTGCAATACGCGTGTTTCGCCTTGATTCATCGCTTTGACGAAAACGGCACGATTGAGCAAGTCTTTGAACATTATGACGAAATGGCGCGTAAAAACATGACGCATGAATGGGGCGTGTTATCCGCGATTAACCACAACAACAGCCCGAAACGCGATGAATTGCTCAATCGTTTTGCGGCGAAATTTGCCGACCAAGCCCTTGTTATGGATAAATATTTTATGCTGATTGCCAGCAGTCGCCGTGCGGACACGTTGGCGCAAGTGCAGGCTGCTTTGTCGCACCCACAATTTTCGCTGACCAATCCGAATAAGGTTCGCTCGCTGATTGGCGTGTTTGCTAGAAACGTGCCGCATTTTCACGCAGCAGACGGTTCTGGTTATGCGTTTGTGGCAGAAAAAATCTGTGAAATCAATGCGTTTAATCCGCAAGTGGCGGCTGGTTTGGCACGGACGTTTAATCTGATGAAACGCATTGAACCACAACGCCAAGCCTTGATGCGTGGGGAATTGGAAAAATTGGCGGCATTGGATACTTTATCCAAAGATGTGCGTGAGATTGTAGAGAAAATCTTGGCGTAATCTGTTAAATAACAAAGCAGCCTGCACTTTAAATCAAGCAAAAGTGCAGGCTGCTTTGCGTAGCGAACGTGCTAAAATACCGCCATTTTTGAATTATCCACGAGTAACACAACATGACCATTCTTGCCGTAGAAAACGCATCATTCGCAGTCGGACACGTTCCGCTTTTAGACAAAACCAGTTTCCAACTCAATCAAGGCGAAAAAATCGGCTTAATCGGGCGAAACGGCGCAGGGAAATCTTCGTTTTTGAAAATTTTGGCTGGTGTGCAGAAATTAGATGACGGTCAAATCATCGTGCAAAACGGCATGAAAATTGTCTATGTGCCGCAAGAAAGCGTGTTTGACGACCAAGCGAGCGTGTTTGATGTCGTGTCGCAAGGTTTGGGCGATTTGCGCGATGTGTTGCGCCGTTATCATCAGGTTAGCCACGCGCTAGAAACGCAGCATTCTGATGATTTAATTCGCCAACTCAATGAGTTACAAAATGAAATTGAATCGCAAGACGGCTGGCAGTTTGACGCGGCAATCCGCCAAACGATTAGCGAATTGGGGCTGCCTGAAAATGAATTGATTGGCAACTTGTCGGGTGGTCAGAAAAAACGGGTTGCGTTGGCTCAAGCGTGGGTGCAAAAACCCGATATTTTGTTGCTGGACGAACCGACTAACCATTTGGATATTAACGCGATTATTTGGCTGGAAAATTTGTTGCAAGCGTTTTCAGGCAGCATGGTGGTGATTACGCACGACCGCCGTTTTTTGGACAACATCGCCAATCGGATTGTGGAATTGGATAGGGGCGTGTTGCGTTCGTACGAGGGCAGTTTCAGCAAATACAGCGAGAAAAAGGCGCAGGAATTGGCGGTTGAGGCGGAACACAATCGCCTGTTTGACAAATTTCACGCGCAGGAAGAAGTGTGGATTCGCAAAGGCATTGAGGCGCGAAGAACGCGCAACGAGGGGCGTGTGCGCCGTTTGGAAGAGTTGCGCCGCCAACGCGCCACTCGCCGCGAACAGCAGGGGCAAGTCAATTTCAAACTGGATACTGGCGAAAAAAGCGGCAAAATCATTGCGGAATTGGAACACGCGAGTTTTGCCTATGGCGACCACGTGATTATGGATAAATTTTCCACGATTATTCAGCGCGGCGACAAAATCGGTTTGATTGGCGCGAATGGTATTGGTAAGACCACGTTTTTAAAGCTGATTTTGGGTGAATTGCAACCGACTTACGGCAAAATCCGTTTGGGCAGCAAGCAGGAAGTAGCGTATTTTGACCAATTCCGCAGCCAGTTGAACGAAAACGACACGGTTTTTTACACGTTGGGGCAAGGCAATGATTTCGTGGAAGTCGACGGCAAGAAAAAACACGTGATGTCGTATTTGGAAGATTTCCTGTTTCACCCAGCGCGAGCGCAATCGCCTGTTTCTTCGTTGTCGGGCGGAGAGCGTAACCGTTTGTTATTAGCGAAATTATTTACGCGCCCTGCCAATATTTTGGTGTTGGATGAGCCGACCAATGATTTGGATATTGACACGCAGGAATTGTTGGAAGAATTGTTGCGCGATTATGCTGGCACGGTGTTTTTGGTGTCGCATGACCGTATGTTTTTGGATAATGTGATTACGCAAAGTATTGTTTTTGAAGGTAATGGCAGCCTGAAAGAATATATTGGCGGTTATCAAGATTATTTGGACGCGAAATCACGCGAAGAGAAGTTTCAGGCAGCCAACGCGCCGAAAACCGCTACGCCCGAAGAACCTGCAAAAGAGAAACCGAAAGCCAATCGCACGGTTAAATTGTCGTACAAAGAGCAGCGAGAATTGGACGCGCTGCCTGATGAAATCGCGGCTTTGGAAGCGGAGCAGGCGGATTTGAACGCGCAATTATCTGACCCTGAAATTTTCAAGGATTATGAAAAAGCAGGCAGCCTGCAAAGTCGGGCGGAAGAGATTGAGATGCTTTTGCTGGAAAAATTGGAAAGATGGGAGATTTTGGAAGCGAAGCAGAGTGGGGCTAATTTATAATGCCGTATTTGCTAGAAAACCGCCGCTACATCGGCAATAAAACCAAGCTCACGCAATGGATTAAGCAACTGATTTTATTGCACACGCACAGCAACGGCACATTTTTTGATGTATTCGCAGGAACAGGCAGCGTAGCCAATGCGCTGTCTAGTCATTTTCAGCGCGTGTTAGTGAATGATGTGTTACACGCCAATCGCGTGATTTATCAGGCGTTTTGGGGCGTGGGCGATGTTGATGAAGCCAAAATTCAACACATCGCGAAAACCATTCAATCATGGCAACCCAATGATTTACCAAATAATTATTTTTCGGATAATTTTGGCGGTAAATTTTTCAGCGAACCTGTTGCCAAACAAATTGGTTTTGCGCGTGAATATTTGGGCAGCCTGAATTTAACGTCAAAAGAACACAGCATTTTACTGGCTTCGCTGATTTACAGCGCGGACAAAATTGCCAATACAGTCGGACATTTTGATGCGTACATCAAAAAAGAGATTGCACCCAAGCCGTTGCCATTTGATTTGGTTAATTGGTCAATTCAGGAAAAATTTGAAATTTTTCAGCAAGATGCTAATCAACTCGTGCGCCAACAATCCGCCGATGTGGTGTATTTAGACCCCCCATACAATTCGCGCCAATACAGCCGTTTTTATCATGTTTACGAAACATTGGTTAAATGGGACAAGCCCACGTTGTCGGGTGTGGCGATGAAACCCCCTCCCGAAAACATGAGCGATTATTGTCGCAGCAACGCGCCAACCGTGTTTGCCGATTTGGTTGCCCATATTCAGGCAAAATATATTGTTGTTTCGTATAACAATACTTATTTTTCCAAAAGCAATTCTTCACGCAATAAAATTGAATTGCAACAAATCGCGGATACGCTTAATTGTCGTGGTCAAACGCAAACATTTACCCAAGAACATCGCGCATTCAATACAGGCAAAACGGAATTTAACAATCATCAAGAATTGCTATTTATTACCAAAGTTACTGATTAAATGAGTCAATTTAAACGCTCGCCCTTATTTTATGTGGGCGACAAATACAAATTATTAAATGAAATCGCCCCAAAATTTCCGCAAAATATTCAGCGTTGGATTGAGCCGTTTGTTGGGGGCGGTTCGGTTTTTTTGAATGTTCAGGCGCAATCGTATTGCTTGAATGACATCAATTCTTGGGTTATTCAACTGCATCAATTTTTGTGTCAGCAAAGCGAAAACAGCGAAGCTTTTTTTCAAGAAGCCTTTGATTTAATTCAACAATATGGTTTATCGTGTACTTATTTGAAAAACGATATTCCCGATGAATTGAAACGGCTGCACAAAAAAACCTATATTGCGCGTTACAACAAAATTGCGTTTGAAAAATTGCGCGATGATTTCAATCGTGACCAAACGGATTTGTTGCGGTTTTATGTTTTGCTGATTTACGGATTTAATCGCATGATACGGTTTAATCAGTCGGGCAATTACAATTTGCCTGTGGGAAATGTGGATTGGAATAAAAACGTGGTGCAAGCCTTGCAGAATTATTTTCTGTTTTCAGACAGCCTGAAAAATCAGATTGCGTGGCACAATCAAGATTACGAGCAATTTATTGAAACGGTGCAGCCTAATTCACGCGATTTTATTTATTTAGACCCTCCTTATTTGATTACATTCAGTGAATACAATAAGTTATGGCAATTAGATGATGAACGACGTTTGTTGAATTTGCTTGATGATTTGAACCGTCAGAATATTCGTTTTGCAATTTCCAACGTAACGCATTACAAAGGGCGCGTGAATACGCTGTTTGAAACATGGGCGCAGCAATACCACACGCACCGCATTAACAGCAATTACATCAGCTATCACGACAACAGCAACAAAGAATTTACTGAAATTTTGGTGTGCAATTATGACTAAATCTACACAAAAAACGCCACGCGCCAAACGCGAAGCCGAATACAAACAAATGGCATTTGAAACCGCCATTCGCAATCCCGAACGCTACAAAAGCATTTTGCAAGCGGTTGCGCCGTTTAAAAATCAAGTGTTGAATGATGATGTTTTGTTGAATATTGTTAGTTCATTGTATTTACAGGGAATTGTAAAAAGTAATAAAGTGCCGATTGATGAAAACAGCACGATTGACAGCATTAAAGACCAAGTGAAACGAGCCAACGCAAGCCGAAACAGCGATGGTGGTTTTCCGAAAGGTTACGCAGCGCGTTTTTGGACGTATATGCGAACGCTGTCTGAATTGGGTTTTGTGTTGGCGCAATATGGGCAGCCGTTTCAATTTTCTGCGATTGCCAATAAATTGGTTGCTGATGAAATCAGCGAGCACGTGGCGTTTGCGGTGCAAGCGATGAAATACAATCGCCGTTCGCCTTATCGCAATGTAAAAAATGATTTCAACTTTTTCCGTTTTATTATCAATGTATTGAAAGAGAAATCTCATTTATCGTATCCGCAATTTATTATGTCGCTGTTTAGTCGTAATGGCGATGTGGCAGCATTTTGTCAATTAATTGATAAACATTCGCTGACTTTGGATAATGTGGCGGAATTTGTGCACGATAAATTTGGTTCAACTTTGAAAGAGCAAACGATTACGCACGATTATCCTGATGTGGTGTTGCGCGTGTTGATTTTGACGGGTTTTGTGTCGGTTACTTATCAAGGCGTAACGATGATTGAATTGAATCAAGATAACCGCCAAATGATAGATAATTTGCTAAATGTCAAAATAGAGTTGAGCGAAGAAGAGAAAGAAAATCCGCAGTTGCATTTTCAAAAATTGGAACAATTAACCGATGAATTATTGAAAATCGCAGCCGATACACCTAATCGGGTTACGGAATTTAATCAAAAAGCACAAAAGCTGCTTGAAAATATGGAATTAAATTTGACAGAAACGCAAATTATCCAAGAACTCAACCGCTTGGCACAAGGTAAAAATAGAAGTAAAAGTACTTTGCCTAGTTTGCATTATGTTGCTGAACCTTTGTTGTTGGAATTTTTATTAAGTTTGCTGCTGGTGTTGAAATATCAAAATCAATTTTGTATTCAACCGAATTTTGTCGCTGACCACAATGGCTTGCCAATTTCTCACGCCCCTGCGCGAAAAGGCGATATTGAATTGTTTTCCAATGATATTTATTGGTTGATTGAAGCCACGCTGATTAAAAATAAAACACAGCAAATGAACGCGGAAACAACTTCGGTTATTCGCCATTTCAATGAAGCGTTGGCGGATTATCAGGCGCATTATTTGTCGTTTGTTGCGCCATTGGTTCATGCGGATACACGCGAATTTTATCGGGTGCAGATTTTGTTGAGTAAACTCAATTCCGCTCAAGCCAATATTTATTTGAAATCGTATGCGATTGATGAATTTGTTGGTGTTACGCTGGCAGGAGAAAATTTGCAGGATATGCGTGAACATACGCAGGATTTGGTGCAGCAGATTAAGAAAGTGTTTTGTTGATTGTTTCAGGCTGCCTAAAAATAAATGTGACGTGTAAGCCAGTTCTAATAAAAATAAAGATTTAGAAACAAAAAGTCGTTTTTAAGTCATTATCCCAAATGTGCAGGCTGCTTTTCATCGGAAAACACCGTCAAAAAGCAGCCTGCACTTTATTGTGATTATATTTATACCTGATTGTCGCTATTCTGCGGTTTAAGCAACGAAATACCCACTACGGCAAACAGCAAAACAATCGCTGCGCCAAAATACAGTTGATTTTTTTGCCAGCCTTCGTCCAACAATGTGCCGACCAACCAAGGCGAAATAATCGAGCCCAATCTGCCCACGCCAATCGCCATGCTCACGCCTGTGCTGCGGAATTCGGTGCGGTATAAAGTGGGGTTGATGGTGTACAAACCTGCAATGCAACCGTTAATCAACGCGCCCAATAAAATCGCCAAAATCAATGCCACAGACAAAATGGCGGTGGCTGGCACAAACACGCAAATGGCTACGGTTGATAAAAGTGTAAATGCCATCAACACATAATCAAAGCAGCCTGCACTCATTTATCACAACGTGCAGGCTGCTTTTTTCCACAAAATGACTTGAATTTTGCCTATGCAGCCTGTATGTTTACAACCTATTTTGCTTTTTATCACTAGGAACACATCATGCATACTTTTCGCTTTTCTACTTTGCTGACTTTGTCGGTAGTTTTGGCTTTGTCGGCGTGTCAAAAAAATAACGATAGCGCACGCAAATCGGTGAATTCACAAGCCGCCGCATCACAAGAATTTGTCCGCGAAACCCAAGCCCCGAAACCAGACGGCACAGTCGGTATGCTGTTGCCCGATTTCACACAACTGGTGGCGCGAGAAGGCAGTTCGGTAGTCAATATTCAAGCGGTAAACGATGCCAAAGAATCCGAATTGTCGGCAGAAAGTGACCCGTTTTCAGAATTTTTCAAACGCTTCAACAACCCAGATGACGAATCCAGCAACAACAATGGCAACTTCGGCTCGGGCGTGATTATTAGCGCAGACGGCTACGTTATTACCAACGCGCATGTGATTAAAGGCATGACCGAAATCAAAGTCGCACTCAACGACAAACGCGAATACCCAGCCAAACTCATCGGCTCGGACGAAAAATCCGACATCGCGCTGCTCAAAATTGCAGCCAGCGATTTGCCTGTTGCCAAAATCGGCAGCCCCAGCGAATTGAAATCGGGCGAATGGGTGGCAGCGATTGGCGCACCATTTGGTTTTGACAACAGCGTAACCGCAGGCATTGTGTCGGCAAAAAATCGCACCTTGCCCAACGAAAACTATATGCCGTTTATTCAAACCGATGTAGCGATTAACCCAGGTAACTCGGGCGGGCCATTGTTCAATTTAAAAGGACAAGTGGTGGGCATCAACTCGCAAATTTATAGCCGCAGCGGTGGCTTTATGGGCATTTCGTTTGCTATTCCGATTGATGTGGCGATGAATGTTGTCGAGCAGCTTAAATCAACAGGCAAGGTAGAACGCGGACAACTGGGCGTAGTAATCCAAGAATTGAGCTACGACTTGGCAAAATCGTTTGGTTTGGACAAGCCAGCAGGTGCGTTGGTTGCCAAAGTGTCGCCCAATAGCCCTGCGGAAAAAGCAGGCTTGGAAGTGGGCGATATTATCCGCAGCGTAAACGGCGAAGCGGTGCGTTCGTCCAGCGATTTGCCGATGACGATTAGCACAATTCGTCCTGGCGACGAAGTGAAATTGGGCATTTGTCGCAAAGGCGAAACGCTGGAAATTACGGCGAAATTGGTTAGCCAAAGCGAACAGCAATCCGCCCAAATTGAACCAGAAGAAAGTTATCGCAGCGACCGCGTAACGGCATTTACTTTCCCTGCGGCTGGTTTGACAATTAGCGTTCGCACCAACAATAGCGACGAGCCTGAACTTGTGATTTCGCGTGTACAAGGCATCGCTGCCAAACTGGGTTTGCGTCGTGGCGATGTGATTGTGCGCGTGGGTGAACAAGCGGTACGCAGCCAAGAAGAATTTGATGCTGCCGTGCGCCAAGCAGGTAATCAAATTCCTTTGTTGATTAACCGTTCAGGCGATGCGTTTTTTACTGTGTTGAATGTGGAATAAATAAACAAAGCAGCCTGCATTGATTGTTAAAACAAAGTGCAGGCTGCTTTGATGCGTTAAAATAGTCATCTTAAATAAAACAAAAGGAACTCAAACCATGAACAAACTCCTATCCAGCCAACACCCCGTTTGGGCAATGGCATTTCGTCCACTCTATTTATTGAGTGCATTGTATGGCGCACTATCCGTTTTATTGTGGGGCTTTGGCTACACGGGCACACGCGCCCTACCTTCGTTTTTGTGGCACGCACACGAAATGGTGTGGGGCTACGCAGGCGCAGTGGTCATCGCCTTTTTGCTGACCGCTGGCGCAACGTGGACACAACAACCGCCCGTGCGTGGCAAATTGTTGATGTGGATTGTCGGGCTATGGCTTGCCGCTCGCATCACCGCCTTTTTGCCGTGGGGCGTGCCAACAGGTTTATTGGGCACAGCATTCTTTTGGTTGGGCGCATACGGCATGGGTCATTCGGTATGGGTGAGCCGCAATTCGCGCAACTACATCGCCGTAGTCGCCTTGGTGTTGTTGGGATTAAGCCATTTAATTTTTCATTACTACGCCTACTTGGGTCAAACCGATGCACTGCGTAATGGCTTGATAGCAGGCATCGTGATGATTGCAGGCTTCATCGGCTTGATTGGCAACCGCATTATTCCGTTTTTTACCGCGCGTCGCCTGAACACCGTGCAAGTGCAAACGCCAATGTGGGCGATGCTTGCCGCGCTGGTGTTGCCGATGCTCGCCACCGCATTGATGATGACGCAAACCGCCGTTGCGCTAGGTTCTTGGTTTATTTTGATTGCAGGCTGCATTGGCTGCACCCAAAGCTACCGTTGGTTCAATCGCGCGATTTTGCGTGAACCCTTGTTGTGGACATTGCACGCAGGCTACGCTTTTTCGTCTTTGGGACTGGTGGTGCTGGCGATTGCCGCTGCTGCGCCACAACTGCAAAGTTTGGGGGTACACCTGTTGGCGGTGGGCGGCATTGGCTTGCTAACCGTGAGCATGATGGTACGCACCGCACTTGGACACACCGCGCGTCCGCTCTACCCTGCGCCTGCGCCAATGAATACTGCGTTTTGGTTGATGGTGGCAGCGGCTGGCGTGCGTGCTTTGGCGGCGATTATGTTGTATGTCAATCCAACGGCATACACACACAGCATTCGTTTGTCAGCGGTGTTGTTTGCCGTGTCGCTGCTGCTGTATTTTTACCGCTACTTGCCTTGGCTGACGCAACCGCGTTTGGACGGCAAGGCTGGTTGATAAACAACAAATAGAACGTGCAGGCTGCTTTTTATAGTGAAGTGAAATAAAAATGGGACAAGGCGATAACGCTCGCCGTGTGCAAATAGCACATAAGAGCGTTATCAACACCGTACCATTGCGATTTCACTTCACTATAAGAGTGGGTATGGCGACGATACGCCATGCTCGTGCATCAAAAGCAGCCTGCACATTTAAAAGGACAAGCGATGACCCCTATCTGGATTATCTTGGCGATTGCCCTTTTGTTAGCGGGCGCAGCAGGCACAATCTACCCAGTTTTGCCCAGTTTGCCATTTATGCTGGCAGGCGCGTGGCTGCTGGCGTTTGCTCAACAATACGAAGTGATTAGCTCCACCGTGCTGTGGTTGATTGCCGTGTTGTGCGCGTTGGGCATGGCAATGGATTTTGTCGCAGGCGTGTTAGGCGCGAAATATACAGGCGCGAGTCAAACCGCTTTGTGGGGCGCATTCATTGGCGGACTATCTGGCTTGGTGCTGGGCATTGTCGGCATCATCATCGGGCCACTTTTGGGCGCGGCAATTGGCGAATTTGTGGCGCGGCGCGATATTTTATTGGCAGGCAAAGTCGGTATTGGCACGTTTGTCGGATTTATTATCGGCACGGTCGCCAAAATTGGCGCGGCTTTAACGGTGTTGCTGATTTGCCTTGCAAACTATGTCATTTATTGGACAACATAATATGAAACAAAAAGATTTACACGATTTGGTCAAACAACATATTCCGCAAATTCATTATTTGGAATGCGATACAGACGAGCTAATAGAAGGCGAATGTGCGCTGTGGAACAACGACAACGCTACGGTTGTGATTGAATTTGCCGACAATAGGTGCGATTGCCACAATCTTGCCGATGCGCTGCAAACGGTATCGGCAAAACTGGCTTGGTTAAACGAACACCAAAGCGACATCACGCAGGCAACCCAAACCAATCCAGACACGGCATACATTGCCTACGCTGCTTTTTGGGTGGAAGACAGCGAGCAAGTATTTTGCGATTTTGCCGTTGCGCCCGATTTAGACAGTGAACAAGAAATTGAATGCTCGCTAGAAGAAGATAACACGTTAGTTGTCATGGATTAAATATTCGGTATTTTTTCAAGCAGCCCGCACTCTTTGCGCGATAAATTTTGTTACAATGGAATTCTACTGAACAGTCAGAATATAGGAGAAAGAAAATGGCTTTTTTAATGCAAGAAATTATCCGCAAAAAACGCGATAACCAAATTGTTACCCCAGAAGAAATCAACTTCTACATCAAAGGCGTAACCGATGGCAGCGTAAGCGAAGGACAAATTGCCGCATTTTGCATGGCAGTCTTTTTCAACAAAATGACGATTGACGAACGCGCCGCTTTGACTTTGGCAATGCGCGACAGTGGCGACACGTTGAAATGGCAGCACATGGATTTGGACGCGCCATTGCTGGACAAACACTCAACAGGCGGCGTGGGCGATGTGGTGTCGTTGATGCTTGCGCCCATGTTGGCGGCGTGCGGCGGCTATGTGCCGATGATTGCAGGTCGCGGTTTGGGACACACAGGCGGCACGTTGGATAAATTGGAAAGTATCGCTGGCTTTGATATTTTCCCAACGCCCGACAAAATGCAAAAAATGGTCAAAGAAATTGGCTGCGTGATTGTGGGACAAACAGGCAATTTAGCCCCAGCCGACCGCAAAATCTACGCCACACGCGATGTAACCGCAACGGTAGAAAGCATTGATTTGATTACCGCGTCTATTTTGTCTAAAAAATTGGCGGAAGGCTTGGACAGCTTGGTCATGGACGTGAAAGTGGGTAATGGCGCGTTTATGCCAACTTACGAATTATCACGCGCTTTGGCGCAATCTATCGCGCAAGTGGCAACCGCCGCAGGCTGCCCAACCACAGCCATGCTAACCGACATGAACGAAGTGTTGGCAAGCAGCGCAGGCAACGCGGTAGAAGTGCGCGAAGCCATTCGCTATTTGCGCGGCGATTACCGCAATCCGCGTTTGCATGAAGCAACAATGGCGTTATCGGCAGAATTGCTGGTTAATGGCAAATTAGCGGTGAACCGCGATGAAGCTCGCGCAAAATTGCAAGCGGTTTTGGATAATGGTAAAGCGGCGGAATATTTCAACCGCATGGTGGTGGCGCAAGGCGGTGCAGCCGATATTTGCGATAAATTTGAGCAAATCTTGCCGACTGCGCCTGTTGTGAAACCATTGTTTGCGCCAAAAGAAGGTGTCATTTGTGGTATGAATACGCGCGATATTGGTGTGGCGGTGATTAACTTGGGCGGCGGTCGTCGTGTGGCAAGCGACACGATTGACCACAGCGTTGGTTTTGACAATGTATTGCCGATTGGCGCAAAAGTAGATAGCCAAACGCCGCTGGTTACGATTCACGCGAAAAATGAAAACGATTGGAATGCGGCAGCGCAAGCCTATTTGAATGCGTTGGAAATTGGCGAAACTGCACCAGCCGAGCGTCCAATGGTTTATGAAATTTTGACCGCTTAATTTGGTATCCATAAATAAAGTGCAGGCTGCTTTGTTTGCATCGAAAAGCAGCCTGCACTTTTATTCAACTTTAATAACAAACACCTTATTCAATCAACAAAAACGTTAACAAAACGCAAAAGGGAGCGCAATAAAATGGCAAGAAAATATTTTGGCACAGACGGCATTCGCGGCGAAGTGGGACAATTTCCGATTACCCCCGATTTTGTCATGAAACTGGGTTGCGCTTTTGGACGCGCTTTGGTTCGCAAAGAACAAGAACATCGCCCAACCGTTATCATCGGCAAAGACACGCGCATTTCGGGCTATATGTTGGAAACGGCGTTGGTAGCTGGTTTTACGGCGGCTGGCGTAAACGTGGTACAAACTGGACCATTGCCTACACCAGGCATTGCCTATCTAACTCGCGCCCTGCGTTTGGACGGTGGCGTGATGATTTCCGCTTCACACAACGAGTTTTCCGACAACGGCATCAAATTTTTTGCCGAGGGTGGCGTTAAATTGAGCGATGAAATGGAATTGGCGATTGAAGCCGAGTTGGACAAAGAAATGCACACTTTGCCCTCTATCGAACTGGGACGCGCACGCCGAATCAGTGGCGCAGATGACCGCTATATTGAATTTTGCAAATCCACGTTCCCCAATACCATGAATTTGCGCGGTTTGCGTTTGGTGGTGGACATGGCAAACGGTGCTGGCTACCACACCGCGCCCAAAGTGTTTCACGAACTGGGTGCAGAAGTGATTAGCATTGGTGCAGAGCCTAATGGCTACAACATCAACGACAAAATTGGCGCGACCTATCCCAAAACTTTGCAGGCTGCTGTGTTACAACATGATGCGAATTATGGTATCGCGCTAGACGGCGACGGCGACCGCTTAATGATGGTGGACAAAAATGGCGTGGTGTATGACGGCGACAAACTGATTTACGTTATCGCTAAAGCCCGAGCGCAACAAGGTTTGCCGTTTGGTGGCGTGGTTGGCACGGTGATGAGCAATCTGGCAATGGAAAAAGCCTTAAACGCACGCGGCATTGAATTTGCCCGCGCCAAAGTAGGCGACCGCTATGTGTTAGAACAACTCAAACAGCGCGATTGGTTGATTGGTGGTGAAGCATCGGGGCATATTTTGTGCATGGACAAACACAACACGGGCGACGGCACGATTTCTGCCTTGCAAGTGTTGGCAGCACTCAAAGTATTGGAACAAGATTTAGCCAGCGCAATTGATTGGCAGCCTTATCCGCAAACCATGATTAACGTCCGCATTCCAAAAGACCAAGACTGGGAAAGCGCGTCGCAGGCTGCTTTGGCAGAAGTAGAAGCCGAATTAGGCGAACGCGGTCGTGTCGTACTTCGCGCATCGGGGACAGAACCCGTTGTCCGTGTCATGGTAGAAGCCGATTCCGCACCACTGGCAGAACAAGGCGCAAAACGCATTGCCGATGCCATTGCCGCGGTTTAATGGCATAATCGCTGCTTTGTGCAGGCTGCTTATTGCAACAAAGCAGCCTGCAATCATTCAATTTCGTATAGAAAATCGCTTATGCTTGCTCTTTTAGAAACCTTTTTCGTTCAATTTGGCTACGCAGCCGTGTTTTTGGTGCTGGTGCTGTGTGGCTTTGGCATTCCCATTCCCGAAGACGTTACGCTGGTTGCAGGTGGCGTGATTTCTGGCTTGGGCTATGCCAACGTACACATCATGTTTGCCGTGGGCATGGCGGGCGTATTGGTAGGCGACGGCATCATCTTTTTGCTGGGACGATATTATGGCGAACGCATTTTGCGCTTCAAACCCGTCGCCAAGCTGATGCCACCCAAACGCTACGCCCAAGTACAACAAAAATTCGACCGCTATGGCAACCGTGTTTTATTTGTTGCTCGATTTTTACCTGGACTACGCAGCCCCATTTTCCTGACCGCAGGCATGACAGGCAAAATCTCGTTTTGGCAATGGCTTATCATGGACGGAGTCGCCGCGTTGATTTCTGTACCCATTTGGATTTATTTGGGCAACTATGGCGCGGAAAACAAAGATTGGCTAATGCAACAAGTCCACCGCTTCCAGCACGGCTTATTTGTGGTGCTAGGCATTGGCGCGATATTAATCATACAGTTTTGGTGGAAAAAACGCCAAAAACTCATCGACCGCAAAAACGCCCTGCTAGAACGCCGCCGCCAACGCAAACTGGCACGACAACAAAAGAAAGACAATGCTGCATAACACCAAGTAGCCTGCATTTTGAATAAACACAAAAGTGCAGGCTGCTTTTTTTGCTAAAATACCGCCTTTTAAAATCATTCAGGCAGCTTGAAAAATGAATTTCCTCATTCCCAAACCCACGCAAAAAACTTTTTGGACAGATTTGTCTTCAGGCAGCTTGCCGTATCTTCTCACACAAAATTTACCGAAAAATCAATTAGTCATCGTCTTAACCAAAGACAGCGAATCCGCTCAACGCCTACACGAAGCATGGCAATTTTTCCGCCCACACGACAACGGGTCATTTCTCCCCGATTGGGAAACGCTGCCGTACGAGCATTTTTCGCCGCATCAAGATTTGGTGTCGGAACGCTTGTCGGTTTTGTGGCAATTAAAAAATAAACAAATCAACGCACTATTTTTGCCAGTCGCCACGGCAATGCAAAAAGTTGCGCCGACTTCGTTTATTTTGGGGCGCACATTTTGGCTAAAAGTTGGGCAGAATGTGAATATTGACACTTTGCGCGAAAATCTCGTGGACGCAGGTTACAGCGCGGTTTCCAACGTGGTGGCGGCTGGCGAATTTGCGGTGCGCGGTGGGATTGTGGATTTGTTTCCGATGGGAAGTGAGTTTCCGTATCGCATTGATTTATTTGATAAAGAGATTGATACGATTAAAACGTTTGACCCCGAAACGCAACGAACAATCCAATCCATTGATGAAATCCGCCTATTGCCAGCGCACGAATTTCCCACCGACAGCGACACACAAAAGATTTTCCGCAGCCGTTTCCGCGAAGAAATTGACGGCGATTTTGCCAGCGCGATTGTTTACAAATCAGTTGGCAACGGACAATTTGGCGCAGGCGTGGAATATTATTTGCCGCTCTTTTTTGAAAATGGCTGTGTTCAACTATTTGATTATATTGATGATGCGATTGTGGTTTGCACGGACGATGTTCACGCCTACGCCAACCGTTTTTGGGGCGATGTGAAATCGCGCTACCAAATGGCGCAGGGTGATTCGCATTATCCGCCGCTTGAACCGCAGCATTTGTTTTTATCGCCCGACCAATTTGCAGGCTGCCTGAAAAAATTTCCGCAAATTTGGACGCAGCCGTCTGCCGTTCACGATTTGCCGAATGTGGCGGTTAATCGTCAATCGGACGAGCCTTTACGCGATTTGGCGAATTTTGTGAATGGATTTGACGGCAAAATTTTAGTTTGCGCGGAAAGTTTGGGGCGGCGCGAAACGATGTCAGCGTTTTTCAGGCAGCATGGTTTGGAATTGCAACACGTTGAAAATTGGCGTGAATTTATTTCAACAAGCAGCCTGCAACTTGGGGCGTGTGTCGCGCCTTTGTCGCAAGGTTTCAGGCTGCCTGAAAATATGGCAGTTATTACTGAAAACGATTTATATCAATATGTTAGCAAACCACGCACGCGCCGCCGCAAACACGCCAGCGTGTCCGACACCACGTTACGCGATTTGGCAGAAATCAACATCGGCGACCCAGTCGTCCACCAAGAACACGGCATTGCGCGATACATGGGCTTGACCGTGTTGGATTTCGGCGATGGCGCAAATGAAATGATGTTGCTGGAATACGCCAACGAAGCGCAACTCTATGTTCCTGTTGCACAATTACATTTAATCAGCCGCTACGCAGGCAACGCCAGCGAAAAAATCGCGCTGCACAAACTCGGCACAAACGCTTGGAGCAAAGCCAAACACAAAGCCGCCGAAAAAGCACGCGACACCGCCGCCGAATTGCTCAATTTATACGCTCAACGCGCCGCACAAACTGGTTTTAAATTTGAAATCAATGAATTGGATTATCAAGCATTCGCGGACGGATTTGGCTACGAAGAAACCGAAGACCAAGCCGCCGCCATTTTAGCCGTGATGAAAGACTTGACCCAAGCCAAACCAATGGATAGGCTGATTTGCGGCGATGTCGGTTTCGGCAAAACGGAAGTGGCGTTACGCGCCGCGTTTGTGGCGGTTATGGGCGGCAAACAGGTGGCGGTGCTTGCGCCTACCACGTTGCTGGTTGAACAACACGCGAAAAATTTTGCTGACCGTTTCGCCGATTTTCCTGTGAAAACGGCGGCGTTGTCGCGTTTTAACAGCAGTAAAGAGACGAAAGCGACACTTGACGGCATGGCAAATGGCACGGTGGATATTGTGATTGGCACGCATAAATTGGTGCAAGATGATATTGTGTTTAAAAACTTGGGTTTAGTGATTATTGACGAAGAACACCGTTTCGGCGTGCGCCAAAAAGAGCAACTGAAACGACTTCGCGCCAATGTGGATTTACTAACTTTGACCGCCACGCCGATTCCGCGTACGTTGAGTATGGCGTTGGAGGGCTTGCGTGATTTTTCGCTGATTACGACTGCACCGAGCCGCCGCCTTGCCGTCAAAACATTTGTGAAACCGTTTAGCGAGGGCAGTATTCAGGAAGCCGTTTTGCGTGAATTGAAACGCGGCGGACAAGTTTTTTTCCTGCATAATGAAGTGGATACAATTGAAAATATGCGCGACAAATTGGAAAACTTGCTGCCTGAAGCGCGAATTGGCGTGGCGCATGGTCAGTTGCGTGAACGTGAGTTGGAACAAGTGATGCGTGATTTTTTAAATCAAAAATTCAATGTGTTACTGTGTTCCACAATCATTGAAACGGGGATTGACATTCCGAACGCGAACACGATTATCATCAATCGCGCCGATAAATTTGGCTTGGCGCAATTGCACCAACTGCGTGGGCGCGTGGGGCGCAGTCATCATCAGGCGTATGCGTATTTGCTCACGCCCGAATTTATCACGAAAGACGCGGAAAAACGCTTGGACGCGATTGCGGCGGCGGACGAATTGGGCGCGGGTTTTGCGCTTGCCATGCAGGATTTGGAAATTCGTGGCGCGGGCGAAATCTTAGGCGAGGGGCAATCGGGCGAGATGATGCAAGTTGGTTTGACGTTGTACACGGAGATGCTCAAACAGGCGGTGCGCGATTTGAAAAAAGGGCGTGTGCCTGATTTGGACGCGCCGCTTGGCGTGAGTACGGAGATTAAATTGCACGCGCCTGCATTGCTGCCTGAAAGTTATTGCCCTGATATTCACGAGCGTTTGGTGTTGTATAAGCGTTTAGCGGCTTGCGAAAATATGAATGAAATCAATGCAATTTTTGAAGAATTGGTGGATAGGTTCGGGCTGCCTGAAACGCCTGTGAAGACTTTGGTGGACAGTCATCGGCTGCGTTTGGCGGCGAAAGCGTTGGGTGTGGTGTCGGTTGATGCGAATGCGGCGGCGGCGACTTTGACGTTTGGCAAATATATGACGGTTGAGCCAGCGCATATTATCGGCTTGATGCAGCGCGAAAAGGGCTGGCGCATGGCTGGGGCGGATAAGTTGCGCGTGGAAATTGACGGCGAGACGGTGGAGCAGAGAGTTGATGCGGTTTCGCGGATTTTTAGATTGTTGGGGGAATGAGTTTTCAGGCAGCCTGAAAATGTTTGTTGTATGATTTCAGGCAGCCTGAAATCGATTCCCCCACATGAACCTACTCTTCATATGTTCCCGCAACCAATAACGCAGCCCAACCGCCGAGCAGCTTTTCCGCCGACACCCACATCACACCGCGCGTTCTGCTGGCACAAGCCCAAACGTGCGGCGCACCGTTTCCGCTACCGATATTGCATGGGCAGACCACATTTTTGTGATGGAAGAAAAACACAAATTGCGCCTAAAAGCTGCATTTCCACGCGCTCTACAATACAAATCTCTTATCGTGTTAGACATTCCCGACAACTATCACTACATGGACGCAGAATTGATTGAGTTATTGCAACAGAGTTTACAAGATTATCTATAAATCGTATTTCGTGCGATTGTTGCAGGCTGCTTGAAAATGCTAAAATGCCCATTCTATATTCATCTTACGCAAGGATAGACCATGCACACTCAACTTCCCTTTTTTGCCATAATCAAAGTATCGGGCGATGACCGCCACGATTTTTTGCACAATCAATTCTCCAACGACATCAATCATTTGGAAAAAAATTACGCTTGCTATGCAACGTATAACACGCCCAAAGGTCGAGTGATTGCCAACTTGATTGCGTTCAACACAGGTGATGATATTTTGCTGATTTTAGCCGCCGATGTCGCCGAAAAAGTCGTTAAACGCTTAAAAATGTTTGTATTACGCGCCAAAGTGCAGCTAGAACTGTTGCCCGATTGGGGTGTTGCCGCGACTTTGCCCGACAATGCGCCAACTGTGTTGCCGAAAGAACCGCGGTTGCAATTTGCCGCAAACGAAGCAGGCGAAATCCAGTTGCCACACGCAGGCAGCCTGCGCATTGCGCCCAAAGCGTCTTTGCCTGCACACGATGTGGCAATCGAACAAGTGTGGAATGCGCATGAAATCGCCTGCGGCTATCCGTGGATTAGCGCGGTAACCAGCGAAACGTGTGTGGCGCAAATGCTCAATCAACATAAAATTGGCGGTGTGCATTTCCGCAAAGGCTGCTACCCAGGACAGGAAATCATCGCACGCGCCCAATATCGTGGACAAGTGAAGCGTGGTTTGGCAGTGGCGCGAAACGCAGTCAGCCAAAATGCAGGCGCAGAAGTGCAAGACGCGGCTGGCGCGGAAGCAGGCATCGTCATCAACAGCGCAGGCAGCCTGCATTTGTTGGTGGTCAAACATGGCTCGGTGGCTGGCGAATTGCGCGATGCGGCTGGCAATGTGTTTACGCTGGAACATTTGTTTTTTGAAACTCAATCAGGCGATGCTGAATAATAAGTAAAACTAATGTGCAGGCTGCTTTGTAATTTAAAAGCAGCCTGCACTTTAATCATATCAAGAAAGAAAAAAATGCTGCCATTACCCAAAAAATTCCCGAAAACTGCCGATAAGTTGCGCCGCCGTTTGAATCTGTGGTCGCCCCTGTTTTTTACAGGGATTAAGATCACCCATTTATCGGACGATTACACGCATTGCCGCGCCACGCTCAAAAATTGGCGCAATACCAAAAATTCGCACGGCACGCAATTTGGCGGCAGCTTGTTTGCGATGACCGACCCGATTTACGCCATGATGTGTAATTGTTTGTTTGGAAAGAAATATTATGTATGGGACAAATCTGCACATATTGAATTTATTAAAGCAGGCGTAGGCGAGGTATATTTAGATTGCCAAATCAGCCGCGAAGAAATTGACGCGATTATCACCGCCACCGCAGACGGCGAAAAGCATCTGCCCGAATTTACCGTGCGCGTGTTTGATGCCAACAACGAGACGATTGCAATTGCCAAACGCACTTTGTATATTCGTCTTAAAAAAGAATTTCGTCCGCAATAACTAAACAAGCAGCCTGCACTTTGAATAATCAAAAGTGCAGGCTGCTTTGTTATGCGTTTAAATTAGTGTTTGCTCACATCTTCGCCAAAGAACTGTTCGCCCAAGCGTTTCAATGTGCCATCGGCTTTCAATTCGTTCATGGCTGCGCTGATTTTTGCCAACGCTTCATCGTTGCCTTTGTTGATGACCAAACCTGCGCCCAATTTTTCGGCACTTGGTGTACGCCATACTTCTTTCAAACCAGAATCAGGATTTTTCTTCAAGTAATCCAATAGCGACAATTCATCGTTCAATGTGATGTCGGCGCGTTTTTGTTGTACGTTCAACAAGCCTTGCGCCATGGTGTCGGTATGCACCAAATCTGCACCCATTTGTTTCGCCACTTCGTCGTAGTTAGAAGCCAACATCACCGCGGTTTTCACGCCTTTGATGTCTTCCAATTTCGCAATCGGTGCATGGTCGGCGCGTGCCACAATCATTTTGCCGCTCCAACTATATGGCTCGGCTTTGTCAAACATTGCTTGGCGTTCAGGCGAAGTCAAAGCCACTTGGTTTGCCACCACGTCAAAGCGACCCGATTTCAAACCGCTCATCATCGCGTCCCAAGGCGTTTCTTTAAACTCTACTTGCACGCCCAATTTAGCCGCCACCGCGCGGGTTACTTCCACATCATAACCAGTCAATTTGCCCGATTCATCGTGATAAGTGAAAGGCGCGTATGTACCCATTGTGCCAATCAAAATCGTACCTTTGTTGTTTAATTTTTCCAACAAGCCACCTTGTTGAGCTGGCGCAGAAGCAGGTGCAGCCGCTGGCGTTGATGCCGCAGAACCAGCCGAGCTAGACGAACCTTGCTGACCACAAGCCGCCAAAGTCCAAACCATTGCCGCGCACCACAGCGTTTTTTTCAACATAAAATCACCTTTCTAGTGTGTGTTTAAGAAAGGTGTTATTGTAAACAGATGTAAAATAAATGCAAATAACTTTTGTCTATATTTCTTGTAAGTAAATTAAACTTGCCAAATCGCATCAAAAAATCTATAATCGGCACCCTTTTGAAGCCATCGTCTTCGACCAAATTTCATCGCCAGTATTCGTTGGGCGATTTCTTTATTTGCAGGTTGTCGCCGATGAAACACTAGCTTGTGTGCTAGCGACAACTTATCGTAAATTTTTGAGTTCACAACCAAGTGCAGGCTGCCTGCGCGTCTTAATGGTCTATCTTAAATCGGTTTACTCTTTCTTATGCTTCTAGGCAGCCTGCACGCGCATTGGCTGAATGTTGTTGTTTCTATTAGGAAAATCATGTCTATTAAATTTTCAGACTTAAATTTGGATAAAAATATTTTGTCGGCACTCAAATCCGCAGGCTACGACAGCCCTACGCCTATCCAAATGCAAGCCATTCCAGCCGCTTTGGATAACCGCGACATTATGGCTTCCGCGCAAACAGGTTCGGGCAAAACCGCCGCATTTTTGTTGCCCAGCTTGCAAAAATTGACGCAACGCAGCGAAAAATCAGGCAAAAGCCCACGCGTTTTGGTTTTGACCCCAACACGCGAACTGGCAGCGCAAGTAGAAAAAAACGCGCAAATTTATTCGCAAAATATGAAATGGTTGCGCTCGGTAACATTGGTGGGCGGTTCATCTTTTGGTCAGCAAATCAAAGCGTTGAGCCGTCCGATTGATGTGATTGTGGCAACACCTGGTCGCTTGATGGACCACATGCGTAGCGGTCGCATTGATTTTGACCGCTTGGAAGTGCTGGTGCTGGACGAAGCCGACCGTATGTTGGACATGGGCTTTATTGACGACATTGAAACCATTGTTGCCGCCACACCAGAAGACCGCCAAACGCTGCTGTTTTCGGCAACATGGGACGGCGCAGTCGGCAAATTGGCGCGTAAATTGACCAAAAATCCCGAAGTGATTGAAATTGAACGCGAAGACAAACAAGGCAAAATTGAAGAGCAGCTTTTGTATTGCGATGACAAAAATCACAAAAATCGCTTGCTTGACCACATTTTGCGCGATGCGAATATTGACCAATGCGTGATTTTTACTTCAACCAAAGCCATGACCGAAGTGCTGGCAGACGAGTTGTATGAAAAAGGTTTTGCAGCAAATTGTTTGCATGGCGATATGCCGCAAGGTTGGCGCAATCGCACGCTTATGGATTTGCGTAAAGGTCGCTGCAAAATTTTGGTGGCGACAGATGTTGCTGCGCGTGGTATTGACGTACCAACGATTACGCACGTGATTAACTACGATTTGCCCAAACAAGCGGAAGATTATGTGCATCGCATTGGTCGCACAGGTCGTGCAGGACGTTCTGGCATTGCGATTTCGTTTGCCGAAGTAAACGAATACATGGCGGTGCATAAAATTGAGCGTTACATCAATCACAAATTGCCCGAAGTGGTGATTGAAGGGCTTGAACCAACGCGCAAACGCAATAAAAATGCCGACCGCAAACCCAAAGGCAAAGGCGGTTTTGGTGGTGGCAAACGTGATGGCGACCGCTGGAGCAGCCGTGGCAATGGCGACAAAAAACCTTGGGGCGAGAAAAAATCGTTTGGCGAGAAGCGCGGTAAAGATGGCGACAAACGCGACGGTAGTTTCCGCAAAGACGGTACAAAACGCGATGGCGGATTTAAAAAAGATGGCTTTCGTGGTAAACCGAAAAAATAAACTTTAAAAGCAGCCTGCACTATTGAATATTCAAAGTGCAGGCTGCTTTTTGTATCGCGCAACGGTTTACAAAGTAGCGCAAACAATAATCCCACCTGCCCCAGCTTGTGGCGACAAGTGGAAAATTTGCCATTCTTCGCCGCTGTGTAAATAATACGACAACACAGGAAATTCGGCAGCGATGCGCGCAGGCAAGTTGGCAATAGAATATTCGCTCACATGAAACAAGATATTGTGCGGATAAAAGCCGCTCAACGAAAAATCGACTACGCATTGCACCGTCCAATCATCGTGTTCGGCAAAACGAAAGTGCAATGTGTTTTGTTCGGGTTCGTGCGAAATACCCAAAATCCGTGCGTTTTGATACAGCATGGTCATCGCCTATTCCTTTCATAAAAATAGTGCAGGCTGCTTTTTTGTGTTCAAAAGCAGCCTGCACATTAGTGTGCGAATTATTTCAAACCTTGAATAAAGTTGCCCACGGCTTTCATTTCTTCATCGCTCATGCGTTTGGCGATGTCTTCCATCATATTCGCAGGACTGGTGCGTTTACCGTCTGCATACGCACGAAGTTGGTCGGCAACATATTGGCTATGCTGACCTGCCAAACGTGGATACGCTTGCACGTCTGTGCCACCAGCAGGTGTACCCGCACCAGCAGGACCATGGCAAGACATACAAGCAGGAATGTGTTTGCTGGCAATGCCACCACGATAGATTTTCGCGCCTAATGCAGGATTTTCTTTGGGATTGGCTTCGCCTGATTTGCCTTGTTGCGTGGCATAATAAGCCGACACGTTGCGAATATCGTCATCGCTCAAATTTTGTACCATTGGAGCCATTGCCGCCGCTGCGCCTGTGGTGCGTGTGCCTTTTTTAATGTCCACCGTTTGTTTAAAAATATAAGCGGCGTGCTGACCAGACAAGCGTGGATACATCGCAATGCTGTTGTTGCCGTCCGCACCATGACATGCTGCGCAAACTTGTTCTGCCACTTGTTTGCCTTTTGCCAAGTCCGCAGGTGCAGCCGCCGTTGCAACGCCTGTCAAAACCAATGCAGCAAAGAAAATAGAAGGTTTCATGGAAAATGCTCCTAATAAATAAGGCAGAACTGGCTGCCTTTCATTGTTATATTTGCCAGTTTGTGCAACTGGATAAACCGAGAAATCTATAAACGTGGTATTCTATACCAAATTCACATTATTTTACTAGCTATTTCAAACTATGAACTTATTTCAAAACGCCCAATTTTTTACTACGGTCAATCATTTAAAAGACCTGCCCGACACGCAAGCCGAAATCGCTTTTGTGGGACGAAGCAACGCAGGCAAATCCAGCGCGATTAACACCTTGTGCAACCACGTTCGTTTGGCGTATGTGTCCAAAACCCCAGGCCGCACGCAGCACATCAACTTTTTTAAATTGGCAAATCAACATTTTATGGTGGATTTACCAGGCTATGGCTACGCGCAAGTTCCCGAAGCCGTTCGCGCTCATTGGGTTAAGCTGCTGGGTGATTATTTGCAAACGCGCCAATCGCTGCTCGGTTTGGTGTTGATTATGGACGCGCGTCATCCGCTCAAACCGCTGGATATTCAAATGCTGGATTTTTTTGCCTTAACTGGGCGACCCGTGCATATTTTGTTATCAAAATCGGACAAATTATCCAAGAATGAACAAATTAAAACTTTGTCATCGGTCAAAAAAGCCTTAAAACCTTTTATGGAACGCCAAACCGTTTCGGTGCAGCTGTTTTCCAGTCTCAAAAAACAAGGCATAGACGAAGTGGAGCAAGTGGTGCAAGCGTGGTTTAGCCAACTTCCTGCACCCGAAACAGCAGAAGACCAAGCGTAAATCGCGTATAATGCGCATTTTTGCAGCAAAAGCAGCCTGCACTTTTTTATTTTTTATGTGATTACTTTGATATGAACGCCTTAATTTTAGATTTACAAGCTCGCGGCTTAATCGCCCAAACCACCGACATCAACGAATTATCCAAATTGCTGGACAGCGAAAAAATCGCGCTGTATTGCGGTTTTGACCCAACCGCCGATAGTTTGCACATCGGACATTTATTGCCTGTGCTGGTGTTGCGCCGTTTCCAAAACGCAGGACACACGCCTGTTGCATTGGTTGGCGGCGCAACTGGCATGATTGGCGACCCAAGTTTTAAAGCGGTGGAACGCAGTTTGAACACGCCCGAAACGGTGGCAGGTTGGGTAAACAGCATTCGCGACCAGCTCAAACCGTTCTTGAAATTTGACGGTGCAAACCCAGCGATTATGGAAAACAACGCCAACTGGTTCGGTGCAATGAACTGTTTGGATTTTTTGCGCGACATCGGCAAACATTTTTCCGTGAACGCGATGTTGGCAAAAGAATCGGTAAAACAACGCATTGAACGCGAAGACCAAGGCATTTCGTTTACCGAATTTTCATACGCCCTATTACAAGGCTATGATTTTGCGGAATTGAATAAACGCCACAATGTGCAACTGCAAATTGGCGGTTCTGACCAATGGGGCAACATCACTTGGGGAACAGAAACGACACGCCGCTTGAATCAAAAATCGGTTCACGGCATGACTTTGCCTTTGGTAACCAAAGCAGACGGCACAAAATTCGGTAAAACCGAAGGCGGCGCAGTTTGGTTGGACGCAAAAAAAACATCGCCTTACAACTTCTATCAATTTTGGTTGAAAGTGGCGGACGCAGACGTTTATAAATTCCTAAAATATTTCACATTCTTGACCGTTGAACAGATTGATGAAATTGAAGCCAACGACAAAGCCAGCGGCAAAAAACCCGAAGCACAACGTATTTTAGCCAAAGAAATGACTCGTTTAATCCACGGCGAAGCTGCGTTGGAAGCGGCGCAACGCATCACGCAAAGCCTGTTTTCGGGCGATGAAAGCGGTTTGACCGAACAAGATTACGCACAGTTGGCGTTGGACGGTTTGCCAGCGTTTGAAGTATCGGGCAATTTGAACGTGGTAGAAGCGTTGGTGCAGGCTGGTTTGGCGCAATCCAACAAAGAAGCGCGTGGCTTTGTGCAAAGTGGCGCGGTGTTGATTAACGGCACGGCGGTGGCGGAAAACAATCCAAACCACGCACCCGAAAAACCCGATGACAAATTTATGCTAACCGATGAGCACAAGCGTTTTGGCAAGTACACGATTGTGAAACGCGGCAAACGCAATCACGCTTTGTTGGTTTGGCGATAACAAATAGATGATACAAAAGCAGCCTGCACTTTTACCAATTAAAGTGCAGGCTGCTTTGTTATAGTGGATTAAATTTAGATTAGGACAAGGCGACAACGACCGCCGTGTACATCTAGTACATAAGGGAGTTGGTAACGCTGTACTAATCTAAATTTAATTCACTATATCTTAAAATTAGCCTAAACGTGTGATATCAGGCGTACTCACAACCACATCGGCATTTTGTGCACGATGTCGCAATGCGTGGTCAATCAATACCAACGCCAGCATCGCTTCTGCAATCGGCGCAGCGCGTAAACCGACACAAGGGTCATGTCGTCCGTGTGTAGCGATTTCTACCGCATTGCCGTCAATATCAATGCTTTGACGTAGCGTAGCGATGGAGCTAGTCGGCTTAATCGCAAAATTGGCGGTAATCGTTTGTCCTGTGGAAATGCCGCCCAAAATGCCACCTGAATGGTTGGATTTAAAGCCAGTCGGTGTCAATTCATCGCCATGCACGCTACCACGTTGTGCTACCACATCAAAACCGTCGCCAATTTCCACGCCTTTTACCGCGTTAATCGACATTAGCGCGTAGGCGATTTCTGCGTCCAAACGGTCAAAAACAGGTTCGCCCAAGCCTACTGGCACGTTTCGCGCTTCAATGTGCAACTTCGCGCCCACGCTGTCCAACGATTTACGAACACTGTCCATATATGCTTCCAAATCCGCGATTTGCGATTGGTTGGCAGCAAAAAATGGATTTTGCGAAATGAACTCTTCGCTTTCAAACGCTATTGCTTTTTCGCCTACTTGCGTTACCCAGCAAATGATTTCTGTGCCAAATTGTTCTTTGAGCCATTTTTTGGCGACTGCACCAGCCGCCACTCGCGCTGCGGTTTCACGCGCCGAACTGCGTCCGCCACCGCGATAATCACGAATACCAAATTTATGCCAATAGGTGTAATCGGCATGACCTGGGCGGAATTGTTGGGCGATGTTGCCGTAGTCTTTGCTGCGTTGGTCGGTGTTGCGAATCAGCAGCGCGATGGGCGTACCAGTCGTTTTGCCTTCAAACACGCCCGATAAAATTTCCACTTCATCGGCTTCGCGTCGTTGAGTAACGTGGCGACTTGTGCCAGGTTTGCGGCGGTCTAGGTCACGCTGAATGTCGTCTGCGCTCAATGATAAATTGGGTGGGCAGCCGTCAATAATGCAGCCCAAGCCCACGCCGTGGCTTTCGCCAAATGTGGTTACGGTAAACAGTTGTCCAAATGTGTTGCCTGCCATATTGAAATTCCTTGTACAAAAAAGTGCAGGCTGCTTTGCTTGCCGTTTACAAAGCAGCCTGCACTTAAATAATTGATGATTAAGATTGGTCGCGCAATTCTCGGCGTAGAATTTTGCCGACATTGGATTTGGGTAATTCATCGCGGAACTCAATATCGCGCGGCACTTTGTAGCCTGTTAATTGCGTGCGACAAAACTCAATCAGCTCTTGCTCGGTCAATGAAGCATCTTTTTTGACTACGAACAATTTTAACGCCTCGCCTGTTTTTTCGCTTTTCACGCCCACGCAAGCGACTTCTTGCACTTTGGGGTGATGCGCCACCACGTCTTCAATTTCATTTGGATAGACATTAAAACCCGATACCACAATCAAATCTTTCTTTCTATCCACGATTTTGAGCCAGCCTTTTTCGTCCATCACCGCAATGTCACCTGTTTCCAGCCAGCCATTTTGGTCAATGACTTTTGCCGTTTCATCTGGACGATTCCAATAACCGCGCATGATTTGTGGACCGCGAATCCATAACTCCCCTGCTTCGCCAATCGCTACTTCGCCGCCCTGTCCATCTCGTAGCTGCACATCGGTGCTAGGCAATGGCAAGCCAATACCGCCAGAATAATCGTTTAAATTCAAAGGATTAACACACACACCTGGACTAGCTTCGGTCAAGCCATAAGCATCAACCACGTGTATTCCCACTACTTTAAACCATTCTTCCGCCACTGCTTGTTGTGTTGCCATGCCACCGCCGACAACCAGTTTCCATGTTGCAAAATTCACTTGCTTGAATTCTGGTTTATTAAGCAGACCACGGAACAGCGTATTCAAACCAATAAACACGCTGATAGGGTGTTTTTGCAAATCCTTGATAAACGCATCTAAATCTCTTGGATTGGTAATAAGAATGCTTTTTGCACCTGCTTGAAAAAACAGCAATAAATTAACCGTTAGCGCAAAAATATGGTACAGCGGCAAAGCGGCAATCACAGTTTCTTTGCCACTTTCCAATTTGTGCTTAATCCATTCGCCACCTTGTTGCATATTGGCGCAAATATTGCCGTGCGTGAGCATTGCACCTTTTGCCACACCTGTTGTTCCGCCTGTGTATTGCAAAAATGCCAAATCATCTCGCGTTAAATCAACTACTTCAAAAACATGCTGTGCGCCTTGCAACAAAGCTTGCTTAAACGAAGCAGCCTGCACAATTTGATAATTCGGCACGGCTTTTTTGATTTTACGCAATACAAAATTAACCAACATGCCTTTGAATGTGCCGAGCATTTCGCCCACATTGGCGATAACAACGTGCTTGATTTGTGTGCGTGGCAACACCAATTCCAGCGTATTGGCAAAATTTTCCAAGACCACAATCGCACTTGCACCACTGTCATTTAATTGGTGTTCCAACTCGCGTGGCGTATAGAGCGGATTGGTGTTTACCACCACCATGCCCGCTTTCAAAATACCAAACACCGCAATAGGATATTGCAAAATATTGGGCATCATCACTGCTACACGCGCACCACGTGGCAATTTGAGCACATTTTGCAAATACGATGCAAATTGGTCAGATAAATGCCCAATTTCAGCATAACTCAACTCCGCGCCCATATTGTAAAACGCAATTTGATTGCTATATTGCTCAATACTTCTATCGATTACATCCACAATAGAACGATAATGCAGCACATCAATTTCTGCTTGCACATCTTGCTCGTAGCTAGATAACCAAATTTTTTCCATATTATTTCCTTGTATAAACAAGCTATAAATTAAACGACAATTATAACAAAAAATAGTGCAGGCTGCTTTTCCCACAAAAAAACCGAATTTTGCACTATCACAAAATTCGGTTTATCCATTAATTTAAAACACTTCGCACCCAGATGGTTTCATAACTGCTGGTGTTGCACTAGAAATAGACGCTTTTGGACAACGCAATACATCACCTTTTTCCGTCATATAAGCAGCATATTTATAACTAGATACACGAGGTCTAGCCTGCATATAGATAGACACCTGATTACCTTTATTATTAACCACTACCGCATTACGACCAAAGGTGTATTTGTCTTTCATTGAACTTGGAATATTTTTTTCAATAGCATTATCTATAAACAGCTCATATTTATTTTTCAAACCTGCTGCACTACCTCGGCTGTAATTGGTATCGCTCAATTTTTGCGCTTCCAGTTGCTGACGTATTTCAGTCATATAGCGTTTGGCATCAGCCAAATTCGTCTTTTCAACAGAAGATTGATATGACGGCAATGCAATCGCAGCAAGAATACCAATAATGGCAATCACCACCATCATTTCAACCAATGTGAATCCTGAGTTTTTTATCTTCATATCGTATTACCGTAATAATTCAACATAACTTTGCAGCGTAACCACTGTATCTTTATTTTGACCACGTGCGCGAGAAGTGATTCGAAAATGGTCGTATTCTGTACCAGAAGAATTCAAATCTGTACGAACGCCCAAATATTCAATCACATAATGCGTTTTTTTATCATTAGTCGTTTTACAGGTATTCCCACAGCCATCGTCTAATACAGTTTTTCCCGTGCAACTATCAGGATTGGTTGATGCGGTACCTGATGCACAACGAGTCCACGCTTGATAATCAGAAGAAGCACTTTTATCAAACTTAAACGGAGCATTCGCATGACCGTCTGAATAGCTACCTTTTACTGGCAAACATAAACCATCTTTACAACCTGCGGTAAAAATAGTTTCTGTTTGTTTATCTACTACGTTTTTAATAAAGTACTCACCATCTCGCAGACCTGTTTCTGCCAAAGATAATGCGTATTTTCTGTCAGCTTCGTTGGTACTCATACGCATCTCTGTTACTGATGACTGACTGGTTACAATCACCAAAAAGGCAATAACCAACATTAAAATCATCACAAAAAACAAAGAAAAGCCTTGTTGTTGATTTCGAGAGATTATATTTTTCATATTATTCCTTATTTACTTGTTTGCTGAACTAACTTAAATACTTGGCGTTACTGTTGAACAGGTATTACCGCCACGCACCGTTGCATTAATAAAGTAATCGGTTTCGCTATTGTTGCTATCATCAATAGATGTACGATATTTTAAATGCAAACGAATCAATGCTGGCAACATTTGCTTACTTAAATTATTAGAGAGGCTGAAAGTTTCTTTATTCAATTCACTTCCATTTACTGCAGTTTGATTAGTACAGCCATCAACATAACCAAAAGACAATTGCATTTTTGTTACACCCTCTGCCATTAATTGAGGGCCTTGCCACTGCCCGCTTCCGTTCAAATCAAATCGTAATAAAGCTGGTTGACTACCATTTACACTGCCCAGCATATAGGCAGAAGCATACAAACGTGAAACTGCCAACTCACCACGAGCCTGTTCTGATTCATCTTTCATATCAACCAGATTAATAGCTGGGTCAAATCGCAATTGGGTGGTATCAACGTTATGAACACCATTTAATGTCCCAAGCGCGGCTTCTTTGCAACTACTTACAATTATATTGCCTCCACTTGCAAAAGCCTGATTCAAATCAGCATCATTATCAGCCTTATTGATGTTTAGTGTTGACATTGGATTGCCTCCATCGACAGTTTGTGTTACACCTGTCGAACCTTTTCCGTATACCAACAACAACAAATCACTTTGAGCAGTCACAGCATTTGAAACTGGAAATTTAGATGCCACTTCTGCCTGTGGAATCACACGCACGCCATAGCCTTCATTACTTGTCGAACTCATAACAAGTGTTGGATTTGCTGCACCAACATTTACCCTTGCATTGGCAAGATTAGGAAAACCAGAGGCGATTGCCGTATTAAAACAACCAAATGTCCCCGCATTACGTGCATCGCGTGTGAGCAAAGAAGCTGCATTACGCAAATTTTGTTGAATATCCAGTCTTTTTTGCGTGTTATCACTCAATTTGCGCGTCATGAAATAAGTTCCGCCAGCAGCAGAAATCACAATAATAGCTAACGAACTGGCAACCAAAAATTCGATTAAAGTAAAACCTTTTGGTTTTGAAATAAAACGCTTATTCATTATAGTATTTCCCGTATCTATTAGTTGCCTACTTCTAACATATAGGTATAAGTAGTAGATTGTTGATTATTGTCCGTTCCATTGGCATTACCCATGCGCCATGCAATCTTAATCATATTGGTGTCACGCTCATTATTGTTTGGTGCACAATTATCGGTCAATGCCCCGCCATCACCCAAAACAGGAGGAGTTGCATCTGGTTTATCTAAACAAATCGCATATGCAAGCACAGATACATTCGGTAATTGAGTACTCAAAACATATTCAAATTCATCTAAATGTTTTGCTGCCAGCTCTGCTTTTGTAATATTTGTTCTGTTCAAAGAAGTAGGAGCTGTGACTGCGCTGCCTGGATACAATGGCTTACTCTTTGGCACATAATTAGAATAACGACGACGATAAGTCGTTCCATTTTTAGTCAGAACTGCATTCATTTGCATGCCTTCTGCTAACGCTTCTGCAGCCTGCGACACAATACTGCGATTTTCCGCTTCACTAATGCTTGCAACAGAACGCAACTGCGCCGCCATCAATGCCAAAATACCAAAGGTCAGCAACAACACGGAAATCATCACTTCCAGTAGTGTTGCACCTTTCATTGAATATTTAGTATGAAAATAAGTCATATTTTTCATTTATTTTCCTAACTGTTATTATCAAATTATGCAGCTGCACAGATACGCTTTGCGCTGCTTGCCTTATCACTGTCAAATGCTTTGTAGTTCGTATCCCCTGCCTTGCATACAGTTGTTGAACCGCTAGGAGATACCACTACATAGCGAGCTTGAATATTCTTATTTTTTGTATCAGAAATCGCAACGCGCAAGTAAGCTTGCGACATGGTTACATGAGATAAAAAATTGGCTCGGTTTGTATCTAGAGCAGTACGATAACCAAATGCACCATTTGGCATAAAACAAATTGATTCTTGCTATCTGAACCACCTTTGCAGTCAGAACCTGCAAAATTACAAATATTAAGTACCACCTTCATTTTACGTACAGCTGCATCAGACTCGTTACCATTGATGCTAACTGTTCTCAACACCACATCTGTATTTGCCGTGTAATTCCCGTCACGATCATTATCAGCAAACGCCATCAAACCGCTATGGATAGCATTATCACTACACACGCCTGTATGACGCCCATCAGAACGAATAGTAACACCACATACGACAACAGGCACACCCATACGCACCGATTCACTTTTCGCAAAACGGAATATATTGGCAACCTGTTGAGAACGATTGGTCAATCGCGTATTGCTGATAAAGTTGCTCATGCTTGGGAATGCAATCGCTGCCATTATACCCATAATAGCAACCGTTACCATCAACTCAATCAGAGTAAAGCCTTTGGATTTTTGATATTGATTCATAGCTATTTTACACTTTCAAATAATTTACTTTTCTTAATCTTCTAACGATGCAGTACTTTCTGGAATATATGCCGCATTCTCAAACTTGGTAAACTGCCCCAAAAAGGTGAGATAAATTCGCCCAGTCGGACCATTACGATGCTTACCAATAATACACTCCGCCAAGCCTTTAAATTCGCTTTTTTCTTTTGTATAGTACTCATCACGATACATAAACATAATCAAATCAGCATCTTGCTCGATTGCACCTGATTCTCGCAAATCGGACATCATTGGGCGTTTATCGGTTCGATGTTCCACGGTGCGCGACAACTGCGATAAGGCAATAACAGGCACTTGCAATTCTTTTGCCAATGCTTTCAACGACCTTGAAATTTCGCCCAATTCTGCTGCACGGTTATCGGTTCTACCCGAACCTGACATCAACTGCAAATAATCGATAATAATCAATCCTAGCTTGCCATTGAATTTTTTTGCCAATCTTCGCGCCCTAGCTCTGATTTCTAGCACCGTTAAAGCGGAAGTTTCATCAATAAACATGGGAGCAAAAGTCAATTCTGCCACCGCTTCATTTAATCGCTCCCAGTGTTCACGCTGCAATGAGCCATTTTTTAACACACTTTGGTCAACACGTCCAACCGAACTCAACATACGCATAACCAACTGTGCTGCGCCCATCTCCATCGAAAAAATCGCAACGGGCAATTTTTCGTTTATCGCCACATGCTCTGCAATGTTAATTGAGAACGCCGTCTTACCCATTGATGGGCGACCCGCCACAATAATCAAATCGCCAGCCTGCAAACCCGACGTTTTTTCATCTAAATCTTTGAATCCTGTTGCCGTTCCTGTAACTTCGTTTGGATTGTCTCGGCGATATAGCACATCTATTCTGGCAACATTTTGGCGTAACAAATCGGGCATTTCCAAGAAACCTTGCTTGGATTTTTCGGTGCTTTCTGCAATTTGAAAAACCTGATTTTCCGCTTCATCAAGCAGCTCGTCTGCTGTTTTTCCTTTCGGATTATAGGCTTTTCTAGCAATTTCTGTTCCAACTTCTGCCAACTGACGCATAATGGAACGCTCTCGCACGATTTCGGCATAGCGACGCGCATTAGCTGCCGACGGAACAATTTGTGCGAGCGTCAATAAATAATCGAATCCGCCAACGCTGTCTAGCTGGTTATTTCTTTCCAGCATTTCTTGAACGGTAATCACGTCAGCAGGTCGCCCTGCTGCACCCAACGCGGAAATAGCCGTAAAAATCAATTTGTGTTCGTATCGATAAAAATCATTTTCATCTACAACATCTGCTACGCTATCTAATGCTTCATTATTCAGCAACAAGCCGCCCAGTAACGATTGCTCGGCTTCAACCGAATGGGGCGGAACATGCAAACTGCGAATTTCTTCATCAGAATGCGTAGCTTCTAAATTTTCCATAAATTAACCTTTTTAATAGAAAACTAACATTTTACGGCACTTGCTAAACAAAGTGCAGGCTGCTTCGTTGCTAAACCATTATCAAAGCAGCCTGCACTTTATTTGACTATTTATTTGGCATGACAACGGTTATTTAGCTTGCCAACGCGCTTGACATTCGCGAATAACTTGTTTTGCCTCTTCTACATCGCCCCAATGTTCCACTTTGGTTGCACCTGGTTTTTTCAAGGCTTTGTAGTTGTTGAAATGAAATTCAATTTGCTTAATTAATTGTGCAGGCAAATCTGCCAATGTTTTGATTTCATTGCCTGCATCGCGGTCATCTGCTGGCACAACGACTACTTTGTCATCGACTTCGCCATCATCTACAAATTTCATAATGCCAATCACACGCGCCTCCATATAAATGCCTGTTGGCAATGGGTTTTTGGTAATAATCAATGCGTCTAATTCGTCGCCATCTTCGTCCAACGTTTGCGGAATAAAGCCATAATTGGTTGGCTTGGCAAAAATTTGTGGCTCTACGCGGTCTAATTTCATCACAGCGTGTTTTCTGTCCCACTCGATTTTGTGCGTGCTGCCTTCTGGAATTTCTACTACTACGTTGATGATGCCGTTGTCCACATCGCCTGCGTCTAAAATTTGATTAAAATCTGCCATGATTTTGTCCTTGTGTGATTAAAAATGATTAAGCAGTGCATTATAACGAAAGGTGTTCGTAAAGCATAGTTTTGTTATGCAGCGTAAACCCTGTGCAAAATTCCATCTTTGGTGCATTCCTGCGTGATGCACTTCTCGGACGCTCGAAAATATTTCAATATTATCTGCGCGTCCTGCGATGCTATCACTTTGAACTGCATTCAAATCTGGAACTTCGCACAGGGTTTACGCTGCTTTTTTGTGATTGAAATGTAAATTTGTTATAAAAAATCAGTTTACAAACAGGAATAATTTGCATTAATATCGCGCCCTATGAAGAACAATCGCCTACTCAATCCATCTGTGGTTTTGGTAGTCAGCCTATTGCATGCAGGCATTATCGCTTTGGCATGGGAGGCTAGAAAACCGCCAGAACCCGTTTCGGTGGACAATCTTACTTTTGTGGATTTAGGTTCGCTAGATGGCAACGACCAGCCTGCTGCGGACGGCGCACCTGCATCGTTAGAAAGCAAGCCAGCCGAACCTGTTAGCAAACCCACACCTCCTCCTGTTGCCCCTACTCCGCCCAAACCTGAGCCTGTTGTTAAAGCAGAGCCAACAGTCAAAGCAGTAGTGCGTAACGATAAGCCTGCCGATGTGGTGGAAGCCAAACCCAAACCTGAGCCAATCAAACCTGTGGTTACGCCGCCTAAACCAGAAATACCCATCAAGCAGCCTGCACCTCCAACACCAACTGAACCAGTTAATAAACCTGCCACACCTACAACCGAAACACCGCTTAAACCAAGCAATACAGCAGGTGGCGCACCTGCTAATGCCGTCCATCGCCAAGAAGGCGGAACAGGCGGCGGTGGCAGTAACCCAAATAGCCAAGCCCCCAAAAACAATGCAGGCGGTTCGGCAACAGGTTCTGGCACAGGCGCGCGCGGTAGTGGTCAAGGCTCTTCTGGTGGTGGCGCAGGTGGGATTGTTGATGGCGGTTATACGCGCTTGCCTAGCGTTTCCTATCCGCCCGCTTCCCTAGATGCAGACGAAGAAGGCAGCATTAAACTCGCAGTTACAGTTGAGCCCAATGGCACAGTATCCGATGTAACCGTAATTAAATCGACAGGTCATGCACGACTGGACAACGCCGCCAAACGTGCCGCACGCTCGGCAGGCTATCGTGCCAAAGAAGTTGATGGTGTGAAAGTCAGAACACGATTTACCACATCATACGAGTTTAAATTAGACTAATTTAAAGTGCAGGCTGCCTGCATCCTTGATTATTTATTTTATTTTTAAAGAAAGTATTACCATGAATTTAGGTTTAGTATTTCAACAAGGCGACCCAGTACTCATTGGCGTATTCTTATTTTTAGTGGCAATGAGCATTTGCACTTGGGTTGTGATTGTGTTGCGCTCTATTCGCCATTTTGCTGCCAAAAAAGCCAATCGCGCAGCACTAGATGCCATTTGGTCGTCCAAAACGTTGGACAATGCCGAACACGCTGCCAAACAAAATCCATCGCCCATTAGCGACTTGGCTGCTCATGCTTTTGTTGCCAATCGCCGCTTTTCTGAATCGCAGCAAACGCTTCTATCTGCCAGCTTGCCCAAAAATGCTTATTTGGAACGCGAATTACGCCACAGCATCAGCAAAATCATGAACAGCTATGATGGCGGTATGACTGCATTGGCAACCATTGGCTCAACCGCACCGTTTATTGGTTTGCTGGGAACGGTTTGGGGTATTTACCACGCGCTGATTAACATCAGCCAAAAAGGACAAATGAGCATTGCCGAAGTATCGGGCCCGATTGGCGAAGCACTGGTAGCCACCGCATTGGGCTTATTTGTAGCGATTCCTGCGGTGTTGGCTTACAACTGCTTTACTCGTGGCAACAAAAAGCTATCACGTGAACTGCATAATTTTGCACACGATTTGCACGTTCAACTGATTAACGAAAAGGAGTAACAAATGGCTTTCGGTTCAATGAATGACGATGGTGACGATGCGCCAATGAGCGACATCAACGTAACCCCATTGGTTGATGTGATGCTGGTTTTGCTGATTGTGTTTATGATTACCATGCCTGTGATGACGCATTCAATCCCGTTGAATTTGCCTACCGCAAACAGTAGACAGCAAACACCGCCACCAACCGACAATATCAAACCTGTTGAAATTGCGATTGATGCCGCTGGTGATTATGCGATTGGCGCAGATTCCACTCAAAAAGTTAATCTTGAAGCAATCAAAACTCGTTTACAAGAAATTGCCAAGCAAGACCCCGATACCATCGTGGCGATTGATGCCGATTCTTCGGTCGCATACGAACACGTTTACAAAATTTTGGAAGCCTCTCGCGAAGCGGGTTTGAGCAAAGTAGGTATTCGTGGCAAAGTGGAAAATGCTGCAAAATAATCAGTAAAATATAGTGGATTAAATTTAGATTAGGACAAGGCGACAACGACCGCTGTGTACACCTAGTACATAAGGGAGTTGGCAACGCTGTACCAATCTAAATTTAATTCACTATAGATAAAAAAGCAGCCTGCACTTTCAAATATAAAAGTGCAGGCTGCTTTTTTGTGTTCGCAATTACTCAAACCATTTTTTTGTCAATGCGTCCAATGTGCCGTCTGCTTTTGCTTTGGCTAAACCGCGGTTGATTTTGTCCATTAACTCGGTATTACCTTTTTTAACCGCAAAACCAAAGTATTGTTTTTCTTCGCCGATAGGAATAATGCGCATAGCAATATCGGCACGCTCTTTTTTGTAATATTGGAAAATACGCGAATTACCCACCACCGCAACCGTGTTACCCACATACATCTCTTTGAGCGACAAATAGAACGAATCCGATAGTACCGCCTTGCCTTTTAAACCTTCAATAATCGCGATATTGTCCAAACCACCTTTGTTTACCGCAATGGTTTTACCCGCCAAATCTTCTGGTTTTTGAATCGCTTGGTTTTCGGGCGTATCCAAAATCATAATGGCTGGTTGAAAATCCAAAAACGGCTCACTCATCAACATTTTATCGGCACGTTCCGGCACAATACCCAAGCCCGATGCCCACATATGAAATTTACCATTGTTTAATGTAGATTCCACCGTATTAAATGGCGCATTCACAACTTGCACATTAAACTCCCCTGCTTTGGCAACCGCGTGCAACAACTCCATTTCAAAACCATTTGGCTGACCTTTATCACCCGAAAATTCAAATGGCATATAACCAAATTCCGAACCTACAAGATAAGTCTGCCAACTTGGATTGGTTACCGTAAAGTCTACCCCTCCCGATGTTGGTTTAGTTGATGCAGCAGATGGTGAAGAATCTGAACTACTTGGTGCTACTGTATTTTGCTGTGTTGATTCATTTTGACACGCACTTAAAGCCAACATAGACGCAAATAATACACTGATATATTTCATTTTCATGGTAGGTAACTTTCGTGATTAAATTTAAGTTAGATGGATTGATTATCCGCATGCCGCACTCAAAATATAGTGAATTAAATTTAGATTAGTACAGCGTTGCCAACTCCCTTATGTACTAGGTGTACACGGCGGTCGTTGTCGCCTTGTCCTAATCTAAATTTAATCCACTATAAAGCTAATAACCACAATAATTTTAGCAGATTGAACTGGTTTTAAATAGTGAATTATTTGCGTTTTTTTGCATATTTTCACAATTCTATCTATTTTTGATTCAATAAAAAGCAGCCTGCACTCTGTTTGATACAAAGTGCAGGCTGCTTTTTAAATGGTTTACATCACTTCCAAAACATCAATCCCGAGCAAATCCAAGCCCGTTTTCATCGTTTCGGCGGTTAATTTTGCCAATTTCAAACGCGAATCGCGCACATCGCCTTGTGCTTTCAAAATCGGACACGCTTCGTAAAAACGGCTAAACAACGTCGCCAACTGATACAAATACGCCGCCAAATAATGCGGATAAGACGTTTCCGCCACGCTCGCCACCACGTCTTCAAATTTCAACAATTCCACCGCAAGTTGTTGTTCTAACGGCTGTTCCAATTTTAAGGCAGCCTGCACATTCCATTCACCAGCCTTTTTGAACACACTTTGCACGCGCGTGTAAGCGTATTGCAAATACGGCGCGGTATTGCCTTCAAACGACAACATATTGTCCCAATCAAACACATAATCGCTCGTGCGGTTTTTGCTCAAATCCGCGTATTTCACCGCGCCAATGCCGACCACTTCGCCGATTTGCGCCACTTCTTCCGCGCTCAAATCCGCGTTTTTCTCGCGCACCAAAGCCGTTGCGCGTTCCACCGCTTCATCAAGCAAATCAACCAGTTTCACGGTATCGCCCGAGCGCGTTTTGAACGGTTTGCCGTCCTTGCCCATCATCGTGCCAAAGCCGATAAATTCAGCCGACACATTTTCAGGCAGCCAGCCAGCTTTGCGAGACGCGCTAAATAATTGTTTAAAATGCAAATCTTGGCGCGTATCCACCACATACATCAAACGATTTGCGCCCAATTTCCCCACGCGGTAACGCATACACGCAAAATCCGTTGTCGCATACAAAAAGCCACCGCCTTGTTTTTGCACGATAAACGCCGCAGGTTCGCCGTCTTTATTTTTAAATTCGTCCAAAAACACCACTTTCGCGCCGTCCGATTCCACCGCCAAACCTTTCGCGGTCAATTCATCAATCACGTTTTGCAAATCATCGTTATACGAACTTTCGCCAGCCACATCAGCACGTTGCAATTTCAAACCCAATTTCGCGTAAACTGCTTCCGCGTGTTGCAAGGAAATTTCCACAAACTGCTGCCACAACGCCAACACCGCCGCATCGCCGCCCTGCAATTTCACAACATATTCACGCGCCAAATCCGCAAAAGCCGCGTCTTCATCAAAACGCACTTTCGCATTACGGTAGAATTGCTCCAAATCCGCCAATTTAAATTCTGCATTATCCTGTTGTTGTTCAACAAGATACGCCACCAACATACCAAATTGCGTTCCCCAATCGCCCACATGATTTTGGCGAATCACGTTATGCCCCAAAAACGCCAACACACGCGCCAAACTGTCGCCAATAATGGACGAGCGCAAATGCCCAACGTGCATTTCTTTCGCCAAATTCGGCGATGAATAATCAATCACAACCGTTTGCGGATTAGGCGTTTTTTCAATATTCAGGCTGCCTGAATTTAAATTTTCCGCCAAAAAATCAGCCGCTAAACGCAAATTGATAAACCCCGGTCCTGCCACTTCCGCGCTGGCGATTGCGCCTTTACCGTGCAATTCGTCTGCCACTTTTTGCGCCAATTCGCGTGGATTTTGCCCTGCTTTTTTCGCTGCGCCCATTACGCCGTTAATTTGGAAATCGCCGTGTTTCGCGTCTTTGGCTGGCTGCAACACAATCGGGCTGCCTGAAATGCCAGCCACCGCGAATGCTTGTTCAATTTGATTAGATAAAGTTTGTTGTAATTTCATAATACTTTTAATTTAAGTTAAAACTAGATTTTAAGGCAATACTCATTTCAATATAGTTTGAAAATTACTATATTATAATTGTTTAGAAAAATAAATTATACAAGGTTTTTCAATAAATTTATGGATAAAGAATGCAGATACAACACATAGTAAAATATAAAATAAACTATTTAAATAATTGAACTCCTGATGTGTCCATTGAAATATATTGATAAAAAATGGATGTATTAAATACATTGGATAGGAAATATCACCAAAAAATTGACCTACTCCATTATTAAACCAATGGAAAATAACACCTCTCCTATGTGCCAGAGAAATAATAAATACCATACAAATAAATGGAAATACAAATTCATTCACACGATTGTAACTAATTTTTCTATACAATAAGAAACATAGAACTAATACAATAATTTGAAACACGGTTGCCCAGTTGTTCGTTGTTCAAAAATAGTATACGCTATAACTCCTAGTGAATAGTCTAATAAACAACGAATTACACCATAAGTAATAAATGGATAAGCAAGCGCATAGTGAATATTTAGAAAATCTGATGTATCATTTACTATCTTTAAAAAAGCAAATAGGCTGAATATTATCAAAACTGGTAATAACAATTGACTAGCATATTTCCTTATTACAAATATTAATGGAAATAATAAAATACCTACCCAAAACTCTGCAGAAATAGTGTATGAAATACCTAATGGTTCAAAATATATAAATCGCAAATTATTCATTGGCAACATCTCGCCAATAGATAAAATCCTGATGACATCTAATGAATTGGGCTTAACAAAATTCTCTGCAAAAAAATATTGCGGAATAAGTGTAATAATCACACAAAATAAATAAACAGGTATCAATCGAAAATACCGACTTTTAATAAATTTATACGTATTAAAATTTTCTTTATTAAAAACAGAGGCAGAAATCACAAATCCACTTAACACTAAAAAGAAATCAACCGCCAATATAAATGACAATGGCATCTTACTTGTTTGCCCATTCCAATGAAAAAAATGACCCAATGCCACAGCAATTGACATAATTCCACGAAAAAAATCTAAACTAATGTTCCTTTTCATTATACAAATTTCTTTTCCAAATTACACAAAAACAAAAAATAGACTTCCTGCAAAACCGCAATTTTTCTAGGTTTTAGAATTTTGCTAAATCCTGTAATTCAGTGTGTTTTAAAAAATTGGGATTATTGTTTCGCAGGAAGTCTATTATAATATAAAATTCACGGCAATATTTTACATTCCTGCCATTGCCCTAATTCCAGCCCCAAATCAAACAGATTCACGCGCCCTATTCCTACGCGGATTAGGCGTAAACACGGATAACCTGCTTTTGCCGTCATGCGGCGAACTTGGCGATTTTTGCCTTCGCGGATTTGGATTTGCAACCAAAAATCGGGAACGGTTTTGCGTTCGCGAATCGGCGGATTGCGTGTCCAAATTTGCGCGATTTCGTTTTCATTGAGCAAACGAATTTGCGCTGGCTGCGCGACAAAATCGCCCAAATCCAATGGCTGCTGCAAACGCGCCAATTTGTCCGCATCGGGCGAACCCTCCAATTGCGCCCAATAGGTTTTGGTTATTTTATTGCGTGGGTCGGCGATTCGCGCTTGCTGTTTACCGTCATCGGTTAGCAACAGCAAGCCTTCGCTGTCGGTGTCTAGCCGCCCTGCTGGATAGACGTTTGGCACATTGACCAAGTCTTTGAGTGTGCGGTGTTTTTCGTGTGGCGAAAATTGACAAATAATGCCATAGGGTTTGTTGAGTGCGATTAACATTGCAGGCTGCTTTTTTGTATAGATATAAAAAAACGCGATTATAGCAGCGCAACCCAAAAGCCGCCTGCACTTTTATCATGCAAACAAAACCAAATCTGCCAACCGTTTGCCTGCTTGGTCTTTGGGCGACAACACAGGCTTGCCATTCAATCGCCAATCTATGCTGACTGCTGGGTCGTTCCACAGCAAGGTGTGTTCCGCGCTGGGGTTGTAGTAATCCGTGCATTTGTATGCCACCGCCGCGCCATCGCTCAACACATAAAATCCGTGCGCGAAGCCTCCTGGAATCCACATTTGTCGTGCGTTGTCACCTGATAAAATTTCCGCAACCCATTGCCCAAACGTGGGCGAACTGCGACGTAAATCCACCGCCACGTCAAAAATGCAGCCTGCAACAGCGCGTACCAATTTGCCTTGCGCGTTTTCGGTTTGATAATGCAATCCGCGCAACACGTTTTTGCTCGATTGGCTGTGGTTTTCCTGCACGAACGCGCAATCGGCAACGTGTTGGCGAAACCAATCATCACGGAACGTTTCCATAAAAAAGCCACGTTCATCGCGCCAAATTTGGGGTTCTAGCAATTTAATATCGAGGATAGAAGTCGGCAAAATGTTCATGATTGCGGTGCTGTTGTACAAAAAACCGCATTATATTGATAAACTGCGTCATTCTGTATTCTGTTAAACAAGGTAAACCAACCATGACCAAAGGCATTGTATTAGCAGGCGGCACAGGCTCGCGGCTGTATCCCACCACGCTTGGCACGTCTAAACAGCTTTTGCCTGTTTACGATAAACCAATGATTTATTATCCAATTTCCACACTGATGCTCGCAGGAATCCGCGATATGCTTGTGATTACTACGCCCGAAGACAATGCCAGTTTTCGACGATTATTGGGCAATGGCAGCGATTTTGGCGTGAATATTGAATACGCGATTCAGCCTCGCCCTGACGGTTTAGCGCAAGCGTTTTTGATTGGCGAAGAATTTATTGGCGATGACAGCGTGTGTTTGGTGTTGGGCGACAATATTTTTTACGGACAACATTTCAGCCAAATGCTGAAAGAAGCGGCAGAACGCGAACATGGCGCAACGGTTTTCGCCTACCAAGTGAAAGACCCTGAACGCTTTGGCGTAGTGGAATTTGACGAAAACCAACGCGCTTTGTCTATTGAAGAAAAGCCGTCTAAACCGAAATCGGATTACGCCGTTACTGGCTTGTATTTTTATGATAATCGTGTTGTAGAAATGGCAAAGCAGGTCAAACCGTCAGCGCGTAGCGAATTGGAAATTACCACGCTCAACGAGATGTATTTGCAAGACGGCAGCCTGAATGTGCAGGTTTTGGGGCGCGGTTTTGCGTGGTTGGACACAGGCACGCATGAAAGTTTGCACGATGCGGCGGCGTTTGTTCGCACGATTCAGAATGTGCAAAATCTGCAAGTGGCGTGTTTGGAAGAGATTGCGTGGCGCAATGGTTGGTTATCGTCTGACAAAATCCGCGCATTAGCCGAGCCGATGAAGAAAAATGAATATGGGCAGTATTTGTTGCGCTTGGTTCAAAATGAAATTTAATTCAAACAAAGCAGCCTGCACTTTTTTCGGGTTTACGAAAAGTGCAGGCTGCTTTTGCTATTCAACCAGTTTATAATGCGTTTTTCTATTTCAAAGCAGCCTGCACAATATAAATCCAAAAAAATGAAATATTTAATCACAGGTGCAAATGGACAAGTCGGCAGCCAATTAGTCGCGCAATTACAAGGCAAAGCCGAAATCTTCGCCGCCGACCGCGCCACACTAGACATTACCAACCGCGAAACCGTTTTTCAGGCAGCGCGAACATTCCGCCCCGACATCATCATCAACGCCGCCGCCCACACGGCTGTAGACAAAGCCGAAAGCGAACCCGATTTAGCTCACGCGATTAACTGCACAGGCGCGGAAAATCTCGCCCTTGCCGCGCAAGAAGTCGGCGCAATCGTCTTGCACATTTCCACAGACTATGTATTTGACGGCAAAGGCGAAACCGCCTACCGAGAAACCGACCCAGTCGCACCGCAAAGCACTTACGGCAAAAGCAAATTGGCTGGCGAACAAGCCGTTCAGGCAGCCTGCACGCGCCACATCATCTTGCGAACCGCGTGGGTGTTTGGCGAACACGGCAACAATTTTGTGAAAACCATGCTGCGCTTGGGTGCAAGCCGCGACACGTTGGGCGTGGTTGCCGACCAATTCGGCAGCCCGACTTATGCTGGCGACATCGCGGCGGCGTTGATTGTTATGGCAGAACAGATTGTGAATCAAAAAGATAACGAACTGTTTGGCGTGTACCATTTTTCAGGCAGCCCTTATGTGTCGTGGCACGGTTTCGCCAGCGAGATTTTCGTGCAAGCAGTGGCGCAAGGTGTGTTAGCCAAATCGCCCACGCTCAACGCCATCACAACTGCAGATTACCCGACCCCTGCGGTACGACCTGCCAATTCGCGTTTGGATTGCGGCAAAGTGCAGGCTGCTTTTGGGATTGCGCCTAGCGATTGGCGTAAGGCATTGTTGAATTTAAACCGTTATGTTTTATAGTGGATTAAATTTAGATTAGGACAAGGCGACAACGACCGCCGTGTACAGCTAGTACATAAGGGAGTTGGCAACGCTGTACTAATCTAAATTTAATTCACTGTATGATATAGAAAAGCAGCCTGCACTTTATGTTTACACAAATTGCAGGCTGCTTTTTTATGCTACCAATTTACTTCGCTTGATTCGTCAAATATTGGAACAACAACGGAATTGGGCGACCTGTCGCACCTTTTGCCGCGCCTGATTTCCAAGCCGTGCCAGCAATATCCAAATGCGCCCAATTCAAATTTTCCGCAAAATGCGCCAAGAATGTCGCCGCGGTAATCGTGCCAGCAGGACGACCGCCAATGTTTTGCATATCCGCAAAATTAGATTTCAGTTGCTCTTTGTATTCGGTGAACAACGGTAACTGCCACGCTTTATCATTGCAATCACGCGAAGCCGCTAACAGTTCATCAGCCAAGTCTTGATTGTTGGACATCAAACCGCTTGCCACATGCCCCAACGCGATAATACACGCACCTGTTAAAGTCGCCACATCAATCACGGCTTTGGCTTTGAAATTTTGTTCCACATAAGTCAGCGCATCGCACAACACCAAACGACCTTCCGCGTCCGTGTTCAAATTCTCAATCGTTGTGCCGTTCATTGCTTTGACCACGTCGCCAGGTTTTGATGCGCCAGCGTCGGGCATATTTTCGCAAGTTGCCACAACCACCGCCAAGTTAATCGGCAATTTCGCCTTAACCGCCGCGATAAACGTGCCAATCACGGTTGCCGCACCGCACATATCGTACTTCATTTCGTCCATGCCTTCACCAGGTTTCAACGAAATGCCGCCGCTATCAAATGTCAAACCTTTGCCGACCAACACAATCGGGTCAATGGATTTATCCGCTGCGCCAAAATAGCGCAATTCCAACAATTTTGGCTCTTGTGCGCTGCCTTTTGCCACGCCCCAAAATGACGGCATATTGGCTTGAATATAATCTTTATCCAAAATTTTCGCTTCTGCGCCCAAGGCTTGCGCTTCTTTTGCCGCCGTTTCTGCCAAATAAGTCGGCGTGCAAATATTAGAACCTGTGTTGCCCAAATCCTTGCACAAATTCACACCATACAACAAGGCTTGCGCTTGCGCCAAAGCAGCCTGCACTTGTTTTTCATGTTTCGCGTGAACCAATTCCACATTTTTCAATTTAGCAGGATTGACTTCTTTTTTATAATAATCAAAACGATAAGCGGCTTCGCCAATCGCCGCAACCAACGCTTCCGTAGCGCGCGAGCTATCCACTTCGCAGAATGGGTTTAAATCTACCGACACATTTTCTTGTTTAACCAACCATGCAGCGACTTCTTTCGCGCCTTTTTGCAGCGTTTCGGTTTTCAAATCGGCAAAACGCAACACGGCAATATTGTGCAGGCTGCCTGCAACGATTAAGTTTGCGCTGGCGAAACTGTCTTTTTCGCCCAAACTTTGAAACACGATTTTGGCGTTTTCATTGTTTAATTGATTGGCTTCGGTACAAACAAACAAAGTTGCCGCGCCATTTTTTGGCTGATTTACCACACTAAATTGCATTGTATTCTCCCAATGTTAAAACGTGAAAACGCGAATTATACGCCCTTTTGCTGACAAGCCATATTGTGTATCACAAAAAAAGAAATCGTTAAATCAAATTAATTGAAAATAACTTGTATTTAAGTCTAGACAAGTATTGTTAAAATAATTTAATATTAGAAACGATAATTCTTATCACTATTTTTATTTACTTTTTTAGATTGGAAAACGATGCAACAGCCTATTTTTAAATTATCTTTAATTTCTTTGGCATTATTTGGCGGTATGGCATACGCTGCCGATGAAACCGCGCAGCCTGCACAAGAATTGCAAACTATTCGAGTAAAAGGTGAGCCTTCTACGCGCCGCATTACCGTGAAAAATATGAACGAAACCACCGACACGCAATTGCGCGATGTGTTGAAAAATGAAGCGTCTGTAAGCATGGGTGCAGGTGCTGGCACTTCACAATATCTATTTATTCGTGGCATGGGTCAAAATTCGGTTGATGTAAAAGTAAACAATGCGTATAGCGATAGCCAAATTCACTACCACCAAGGTCGCCATATGCTTGACCCTGCTTTGGTAAAAATTGTGGCAGTACAAAAAGGTGCAGGTAGTGCATCTGCTGGTATTGGTCAAACCAATGGTGCTATTGTAGCGAAAACGTTGGATGCAGCCGATTTATTGAAAAACAGCAGCAATCCAAATTTTGGCGCGAAAATTAACGCAGGTTACAGCAGCAATGATGGTCATAACTACGGCTTGGCATTGTTTGGTCAAAGCGGTATGTTTGATTATTTGTTGGCTGGCAATATTGTGAAAGAAAATGCCTACAAAGGCGGTAAAGGTTATGTAAGTCCGCTTAATGGCTCAAATAAAGTACCATACAGCGCATTGGATAAAGGCAGTTATTTAGCGAAAATTGGCGCAACTGTTGACAATCATCGTTTTGTATTAAGCCACATGCACGAGCAACACAAAGGCACTCGTTTGGTACGTGAAGAATTTACATTCAACCCAAGTGGTTTGACTTTGGCTCGTCAGGCTCCTGCTGAACGCAAAATGAGCGTGGATTTAACCAATTTTGAATGGACTGCAAAAGATTTAGGCTTTGCACAATCTGCCACTGCTAATATTTATCGTTTGGAACATGGTCGCTGGTCAGCAAATGACTCTGGTAATGGTTATGCTGGCGGTAATCGCAATGTTGGCTCAACCAAAACCAAAGCAGAAACTATTGGTGCAAATGTGAATTTTGACTCGCAAATTACTGACAAAGTATTGTTGAAATATGGTTTGAATTATCGCAATCAAAAAATCAAACCTAATCAAATCTTTATAGCTGGCTTGGTTCACCAACAAAAACAAGATGTGGGTGTGTATGCCGAGGCAATTACCGATGTAACAGATAAATTGACTTTGACCACTGGTTTGCGTTACGACCATTTTAGCTTTAAAGACATGAGCGGTAGAAAACTCAATGATGGTGCAATCAACCCAAGTATCAGCGCGATTTATCAAGTTACGCCCGAATTGAGTTTCAATGTCTTGCACAATTACGCAACACGCAGCCCACGCATGCACGATGCGTTGTTGTCACACGGTGCGCGTGGTACGATAACGATTGCAAATAATACCAAAGCGGAACGCGCTCAAAATACGGAAATTGGTTTTGCGTATCGTGCGCAAAATTATGGTTTTGAAGGCGCATACTTCTGGCAAAACATTAAAGATGCTTTGGGTACAACCACTGCCCGTAATAATCATAGCGATAAAGACCAAGAAATCATCAATGCAGGTAAAGTTAAAAACAAAGGTTATGAATTATCAGGCTATTATCGTTGGAATAATTTAACAGCACGTTTAGGTGTGGCACATAGCAAACCTAAATTTTATGGCGAAAATTTAGCCGGCAAGCCTGAATATGCCTCTGTAATCGGTCGCACTTGGACAGCAGGTTTATCATACCGTTTTGCTAATCCAAATGTAGAAATCGGTATTCAACACCGCCAAGTTGAAAAAGTAAAAGCATCAGACAATTACTTCTTGGTAAACAATACAGTAAAACCGGCAACGACTGGTAAAGCTGGCTACGGTGTAACCGATATTACGGCAAACTGGAAACCATTCAACAATGACAAAATGAATGTGAATTTTGCAGTCAATAATATTGGTAACAAAAATTACAAACCACACTCACAACGCGACATAAGCACATTACCTGGCGCTGGTCGTGAATTCCGTGTCGGTGTAAACTACACATTCTAAAAAAGTTGCAGGCTGCTTTTTGTTGTTATAAAAAGCAGCCTGCACTTTCCAACGTAATGAATACAGCTTATTCATCTATTTTTTGATTTTTTTATAGGATTCAAAATCAACATGACACATAAAACTATTCTTGCATTATTGGTTGCAGCAGCGTTGAGCGCGTGCGGTGGTCAGCAAACTCAAAATACAGCCAGCAGCGCACCTGCGGCATCGGCATCGGCATCTGCGCCACAACAAGATGGCAAACCAGCCGACAAACCGCTTGAACCCCACACCGACATCAAAGGCGAAGTGATTACCGTGAAAACGGCGCGTGGCGATTTCCCAGTACCCAAAAATCCAACCAATGTCGCGGTTTATGATTACGGTATGTTGGATACTTTGACTGCGTTGGGCGTGAATGTGGGCGCGACAATCGACAAATCAAACATTGAATATTTGAAACCTGTGGTGGAAAAAGCGGCGCACGTTGGCACGTTGTTCGAGCCGAATTATGAAGCATTGAACGCGTTTCAGCCGCAGTTGATTATTACAGGCAGCCGCGCGAATAAGGCGATTCATGAGCTGAATAAAATCGCGCCTACGATTGAAATGACAGCAGATACAAAAAATCTGTTGGCAAGCAGCAAAGAACGTATTGACGCATTCGCGCAAATTTTCGGTAAACAAGCGGAAGCGGATAAATTGAAAGCGGACATTGACGCAGCATTTGCAGACGCAAAAGCGGCAGCGCAAGGCAAAGGCAAAGGTTTAGTGTTGATTGTGAACGGCGGTAAATTGTCTGCACAAAGTCCGAATTCTCGCTTGGGCGGTTGGTTGCACCAAGATATTGGCATTCCTGCGGTTGACGCGGACATGAAAGAAGGTTCGCATGGTATGCCTGTATCGTTTGAGTATGTGAAAGAGAAAAATCCTGATTGGTTGTTTGTGTTAGACCGTGGCGCGGCGATTGGCGAAGAAGGTCAAGCGGCGAAAGATGTGTTGAATAATCCGTTAATTGCCGAAACGACTGCTTGGAAAAAAGGTCAAGTGGTGTATTTGGATAGCGGTACCTATTTGGCGGCTGGCGGTGCGCGTCAGTTGCAAATCGCGGCGAAACAGGCAGCCGATGCATTTAAAGCGGCTAAGTAGTTTTGCGATAAATTTTCAGGCAGCCTGATAGGTTTCAGGCTGCCTGAAAGCGTTGCGTAGGGTATGCTACGCGCACTATTCTTCAAATGGAATCAATATTTCAGGCAGCCTGAAAGTACACGACAAAATCTAGGCTGGTTCGCGACTCAGCCTACTATTTCACGGAATACCCTATGTCCACAAAATCCCTTTACACCCTATCCATTTTGTTCACGATTATTTTATTTTTCGCTAGTTTATCCATTGGTGTGGCGAATTTTTCTTGGGCGAATGTGTTTTCAGGCAGCCTGAACGATTCCACGCAAGTGATGTTAATCAGCCGTTTGCCACGTACGTTTGCGATTTTGCTGACAGGTGCGTCTATGGGCGTGGCGGGCATGATTATGCAGATTTTGCTGAAAAATCGCTTTGTTGAGCCGTCTATGGTGGGAGCGAGTCAGAGTGCGATTTTGGGGCTGTTGCTGATGTCGTTGCTGCTGCCGAGCGCGGCTTTATTGACGAAAATGTCGGTGGCGGCGGTGGCAGCGTTGTTGGGTATGTTGTTGTTTATGGCGATGATTCGGAAATTACCGCCCACCGCGCAACTGCTTGTGCCGTTGGTGGGAATTATTTTTGGTGGCGTGATTGAATCGGTTTACACGTTTATTGCGTATGAAACGGATATGTTGCAACTGATTAGCGTGTGGCAGAGTGGCGATTTTTCGGGCGTGTTGTTGGGGCGGTATGAATTGCTGTGGCTGACGGGGGCGTTGGCTGTGGTGGCGTATTTGATTGCTGACCAACTGACGATTGTGGGTTTGGGCGAGTCGGTGGCGGTGAATTTGGGGATTAACCGCAATGTGATTTTGTGGGCTGGGCTGGTGATTGTGGCGTTGATTACGTCGTTGGTGGTGGTTACGGTAGGAAATATTCCGTTTATTGGGCTGGTTGTGCCGAATATTGTGAGCCGTTTGTTAGGCGATAAGCTGCGTGCGAGTTTGCCTGCTGTGGCGTTGTTGGGGGCGGTGTTGGTGTTGCTGTGTGATATTGTGGGGCGTGTGATTGTGTTTCCGTTTGAAATTCCTGTGGCAACGGTGTTTGGGGTGTTGGGGACGGTGTTGTTTTTGGGGCTACTTTTCAGGCAGCCTGCACGGTAGAATTGGGGTTTTAGATTTTCAGGCAGCCTGAAAGGAAATAATGGTATGTTTAAAATCATTATCCGACACGTTAGCATTACTGCTTTTGGTATTGCAATCGGTTTGTTAAATGAATGGTTACGCAATAATCGTACCCCTGTATTGCGTGAATATGCGGCAATTATCTTCATGACTATTTTTTTTAATTTATATTACTTGCCATCGCATTGGACTGCTAAACGCCAATTTACCATTATCTTTACAATAATGTTGATTTCTGCCTGTGCCGTGTTTTGGTATTTTAACCCAATAGGCTGGGGGTATTGGTTTTTTGCCCCTGTAATGTGTGCGATGACGTTTGCAGCAGTTTTGACAGCACAATTACAACTCCAAGTACAACTTCAAACGGAACAACAACACAAGAAACAAAAATAATTTCAGGCTGCCTGAAACTTTGAATTTGTCGGATTCAAGAATCCGACCTACGGATTGGATTATGTCAAAAGATTTAAAACTAATTTGGATTTTATCGGCGGTGTTGCTGCTGTCGTGTGGGCTGTTTTTGACGTGGAACGCACAGGGGGCGTGGGATTTTATTCTGCCGCTTCGGGCGAAAAAATTGGGCGCGTTGCTACTGATTGCATATGCGGTGGGCGTGTCCACTATGTTGTTTCAGACAATTACGAATAATCCAATTCTCACGCCATCTGTGTTGGGCTTTGATACGCTGTATATTTTTCTGCAAACGCTGCTGGTGTTTGCGCTCGGCGGTGTGGGCTATACGCAGTTGCCGCTTTTGGGAAAATTTGCGCTGGAATTGGTGGTGATGATGGGCGCATCTTTGTTGCTGTTTCAGATGTTGTTGCGGCAGGGTGGGCGTGATTTGGCGCGGATGATTTTGATTGGCGTGATTTTTGGGGTGTTATTTCGCAGCGTGTCTAGTCTGTTGCAGCGTGTGATTGACCCCGAAGAATTTGCGGTGGCGCAGGCGAATACGTTTGCGAGTTTTAATACGGTGAACACGAATATGCTGACGATTGGCGGCGCGATTATGCTGCTCAGCGTGGCGATGATTTGGCGCGAGCGACATCGCTTGGACGTGCATTTGTTGGGGCGCGACCAAGTGACCAATCTCGGTATCAACTATCAGAAAAATACGCTGTGGATTTTGTTATGGATTTCGGTGTTGGTGGCAACCGCAACCGCAACGGTTGGGCCTGTGAGTTTTTTTGGCTTGCTGGTGTGTGCGTTGGCGAATCATTTTTCAGGCAGCCTGAAACATTCGGTGCGCTTGCCGTTGGTGGTGTTGATTGCTGGGATTATGTTGGTGGCAGGTCAGGCGGTGTTTGAGCATTTGTTGGGCATGAAAGCGGTGTTGAGTGTGGTGGTGGAATTTGCTGGGGGGCTGGTGTTTTTGTGGTTGGTGTTGCGGAAACGAGCGGTGTAAAACATTGAAAACAGCAATGGCAAACGGTAAACTATCGTGGCTTTTTATTCCTATCTCAAACCAAAGGAACGGACTATGTCTAATTTTCATCAAGATTTTCTGCAATTTTCGCTGCAACAAAATGTCTTAAAATTTGGGGAATTTACGACCAAAGCAGGTCGTCAATCGCCCTATTTCTTTAATGCTGGCTTGTTTAACGATGGGGCTTCTACTTTGCAACTGGCGCGTTTTTATGCCAAAGCGATTTTAGAAAGCAGCCTGCAATTTGATATGTTGTTTGGCCCTGCCTACAAAGGCATTATTTTGGCGGCAGCAACGGCAATGATGTTGGCAGAACAAGGCGTAAACGTGCCATTTGCCTACAACCGTAAAGAAGCCAAAGACCACGGCGAAGGTGGCACGCTGGTGGGTGCGCCATTGCAAGGTCGCGTGTTAATTATTGATGACGTGATTTCGGCTGGCACATCGGTGCGCGAAAGTGTGAAATTGATTGAGCAAGCAGGCGCAAAACCTGTGGGCGTAGCGATTGCATTAGACCGCATGGAAAAAGGTACAGGAGAGCAATCTGCGGTGCAAGAAGTGCAGCAGCAATATGGTTTGCCCGTTGTCGCGATTGCCAATTTGCTGGATTTGTTTGCGATGTTGGAACAAGAAAACCGTGCTGATTTGGCGCAATTTGTTGAGCCCATGAAAGCCTATCGCGCACAATATGGCGTGGCGTAATTCATAATATAAAAAGCAGCCTGCACTTTCGATTTACAAAAGTGCAGGCTGCTTTGTTATGTGTTTACACAATCAAACGATTAGAAATCCAAATCGTACGCTTTGTTGCCCTCAAACACCTGAGCAGAATAAGCGCAACGGTTTTTCGCGCATTCAGTAATCGTGTATTTCAAAGTGTACGCGCCACTTTGTTCAGCGCAGAAGCCGAACATTGACGAGCTGTTATCTGCTTCAAGCATTTCGCCCAATACTTCGCACCTTTTACCAATTCCAATTTAGCTTCGTTTGCATTCGTAATCGCAGTCCACCATAAAGCCATAGAATTTGCCAGCGCGTAAGTTCACGGTGTGGCTTACGGTTTTGCCTTGTGCTGCGCTGCCTACGCGCTTGAATACTTGGCGTGCAGCAGAGTCGCGTTTGCCAATTGCTTGCTTGTTGATAGCTTGCGCTTTGCCCAACCAGTTGTCTGCCAACGCAGGCGTAACCAAAGAAGCCGCAAGGGCGAATACTGCTAATTTTTTCAACATAGTCAAACTCAATGATTAAGTTAAAGAAAATGCAGATTATTCTGTATCTATTTTGGCTATTTAGCCAAAATCTCGTCTGCCAACGCCAAATAAGCCAGCGTGCCTTTGGCTTTGGCATCATAGGCTAGTGCAGGCTGCCCGTGGCTTGGGGCTTCTGCCAAACGCACATTGCGCGGAATGGTGGTCGCAAACACTTTATCGGCAAAATGCTGTTGCAACTGTACGCTCACGTCTTGCGACAGGCGATTTCGGTTGCTATACAAAGTTCGCACAATGCCATAAATATCCAAACGTGGGTTGATGGCGGTGCGGATTTTGCGCACGGTGGCAACCAAATCGCTAATGCCTTCCAGCGCGTAGTATTCGCATACCATTGGCACAATCACGCCTTGTGCGGCAACCAAACCGTTGAGCGTGAGCAAGGTCAAAGTGGGCGGACAATCAATCAACACAAAATCGTAATCTTGCGCCACGGCTTCCAACGCGTTTTTTAGACGCATTTCTCGCGCGATTTCTTGCACCAATTCAATTTCTGCGCCTGCTAAATCGCGGTTTGCTGCCAACACATCGTAGTCGCCCTCTTCGCTGCGAATGCAAGCAGCCTGCACATCGGCTTCGCCCAGCAAAACGTGGTACACACCTGTGGCGATGTCGGTTTTATCTATGCCGCTGCCTGTGGTGGCGTTGCCTTGCGGGTCTAAATCAATCAGCAAAACCCGTTTGCCACGATGCGCTAATGATGCTGCCAAATTCACGGCGGTAGTGGTTTTGCCGACTCCGCCTTTTTGGTTGGCAATGGCTAAAACTTTTGCGCTCATGCTCAACCCTTTTTCGGACGCATCAATACCATATGACGCTCGGCGTTTAGGGTTGGCACTTCCAACTTATCTATTTGATAAACTTCAATATTAGCAGGAACGTTTTCCAATTCTTCGTATGGATACACGCCTTTCATCGCTGCCCAATAGCCTTGTTCGTTGAGCAAATGTTTGGTCAGCGCGACAAAATCGTGTAGCTCGGCAAAGGCGCGACTGGTTACGACATCTACTTTTTTGTCGTGCATGGCTTCTACGCGACCACTGGCAACGGTTACGTTTTTCAAGCCCAACTCAATCGCAGCTTGTTGCAAAAACGTGGTTTTTTTGGTGTTTGCGTCCAGCAAAGTAATCTGCAAATCGGGGCGACAAATTGCGGTGGGAATGCCAGGCATGCCGCCGCCCGAGCCAACGTCCATCATGCTTTGCGCGTTTTGCACATAGGGCAGCAGGGTTAGGCTGTCCAAAATGTGATGGCTAATCATTTGATTTTCATCACGCAAGGCGGTTAAGTTATAGGTGCTGTTCCATTTTTTGAGCAGCGCAACGTATTCCAGCAACAATAATTGCTGCGCCAAAGGCAAATCCAAATTCATGGCTTGCAAGCCCGATTTTAATTGTTCTTTTAAATCGCTCATGATGTTCCCTATTTCCATGTCTATCTGTTAAGCAGGGCGTAATGGTAAATCAAAATGTTTAACAAATCTATACAATAAACAAATCTATACAATAAACAAAGCAGCCTGCAAATTTTGTTCACCTAAAATGCAGGCTGTTTTTGTTGATTTACGTTTATATTACGCCTTACGCCAAACCTGCGCCAAATACCGCGCCGCGCTGTCCAACGCCCACCCAATCACGCCAATCAACACAATCGCCGCCATCAATTCCGAATACGCCAATCTATCGCGCGTATCCAAAATAAAATAGCCCAAACCTTCGTTCACACCCAACATTTCGCACGGCACAAGCACCACCCACACAATACCAATCGCCAAACGCAAACCGTTCAAAATATCGCCCACCACCGCAGGCAACATGATTTTAAACAACATTTCCGATTTGGTCGCCGACAGCGAACGCCCCAATTCCAGCCATTGCGGATTGATATTTTTCACGCCCGAAACCGTATTCAAAATAATTGACCACACCGCCGCAAACGCCAACAAAAAATAAATCGGCGCATCGCCAATGCCAAACAACATCACCACCACAGGCATCCACGACAACGGCGAAATCATACGCAAAAACTGAAAAGACGGACTCACCACTTGCTCCACCTTGCGCGACAAACCGAGCGCAAAGCCAATCGGTACACCAATCATCAATGCCGCCAACAAACCCACGCCCACGCGCTGCAAACTCGCACCAATGTGTGCCCACAAATTGCCGTCAAGCAGCAGCTTTTTCAGGCTGCCGATCGCGGCGGCTGGCGCAAGCATATTCGCCAACGGCATAGAATGCGCCAAAATCAAGCTGCCGATTTGCCACAATGCGAGCAAAATCAACAAGCCTGCTAATCCGAGAATGTGTACGTTTTTGTTCATGTTTTTCTTTCTTTTAAAATTTTCAGGCTGCCTGAAAAACTCAAATCTCAAAAATCTCTTTCCGCTCAAACCCCTGCAAACCAAACTGCTGCATCAAATCCCCTTGTCCCAAAGCAGCCTGCACAAAGCGCGTGTCAAACAATTCTTTCGCCGCGATTTCAGGCTGCACATCTTGCAAAAACGTATTCACGCCAGCCAAATGCGTTTCTTTCAGCAATTTAATCAACAATTCGCTATACGATTGAAATGGAAACGGTTGAAAATCAATGCGTTTTTTCTGCCAATCGGCGTGGACAATGGCGCGGTTTCGCTCGTAATTCGCCCATTGAATTAGCTCGGGCTGCAACACGTTTCGCAACACGTTCACATCGTGCGGCGTGTATTTTTGAATGCCTTGTTTTGCCAACAATTCCGCCGTTTCCGCACGATGATGTTTCGCAAACGCCGCCGCATCTACCAACGCTGAAACCACGTTTTGCACCCAATAAGGGCGGTTTTGAATATCGTGGTCGTGCATCATCGTCAGGCAGCAAGCGTGTTCTTTCCAAATATCGCCCGAAAAACGTAAAATTTTGCCTACGCCCTTACTTTCCGCCAGTGCGTTAAACGGCTCGGCAACGATAAATCCAGCAATTTGCTTGGCTGCCAAACCTGCCACCATATCAGATGGTGGCATCACGGTTAGGCAAACTTGTCCAGCTTGCGGATTTTTCTCCACAATCTGCAAACCTGCTTGGCGCAAAAGCTGTTGCAACACGACATTATGTACGGAATACCAAAACGGAATCGCCACCGTTTACCCTTGTAAATCAAACAGTTGATTAACATCAGGGCGCACCGTCAAAGCCGAACCGCAAGTGTGATTCCACATCAAAGCGCGAACAGGCGCACGGCTGCCGTAACGCATCCACACGCTCATCGGCGACAGCACATGAATTAAATTGACTTACCCACTCAAAAACGCTTCCACCAAACTCGCCCAACTGCGAAACAGCACAGGTTTGACGGTCTCCACGCCGCGTTGTTGAAACAAGCCTTTGCCATGCGCCACGAGCAAGGGCGCGGCATCTAAAATCGGCAAATAGCCAATGGTTACAGGCGCGTTGGGCTGCGTGGCGGCGCGTTTGCCACAGGCTTGCAGCAAGGGCATAGCGGCGGTGGCGGTAAACAGAGCGGATAATTTTAGGAAATCTCGGCGTGTGTGCATTTTGTTTTTTCTTTTTATAAACAATCGGTTTGTAGGTTGGGGTCTTGACCTACGCAAATTTCAATTTCAGGCAGCCTGAAAAATCAAATCACAAATTCCACCGTCTTAACCTGTTCCGAATAATGCTGCGCCGAATGCAAACTCTGCATAATTTCGCCACGAATCTGATTCAATTCCGCCAAACGTGCCACGCGTGGAAACGGAATGTCAGGCTGCCACGTCCCAACAATCCGCCCACCTTGCCCCACCAACACAATGCGGTCAGACACCAGCAACGCTTCATCAATATCATGCGTAACCATCACCGCCGCCGTGTTGTGGTGCTACACAATTTCGCGCAACATCGTTTGCATTTGCTCACGAATCACGGCATCAAGCGCGGAAAATGGCTCGTCCAGCAACAACACTTGCGGTTGGCGCACAATGCCACGCGCCAACGCCGCTTGTTGCGGCATGCCGCCCGACAATTCAGACGGAAATTTATCCGCCGCGTGTGCCAATCCGACTTCTTTTAATGTATCATCAATACGTTGATTTTGCTCATCTTTGCTGACTTTCGGTTGACGTTTAAAGTCTAGCCCAAACGCCACATTGTCGCGCACGTTCAGCCACGGCAACAACGCCGCGCTTTGAAACACAAAACCCACACGCGGATGCGGTTTCGTGAGTGGTTCGCCAAACAAGGAAACGCTGCCTGAAAGCGGCTTGTTCAGCTCAGCCAACACGCGCAACAGCGAAGATTTACCTACGCCACTTGCGCCCAGCAAGCTAATCAATTCGCCCAACTGAATGTCTAGGCTGAAATCGTGCATAATTGTTTTGATTGCGCTACCTTGTTGATAGCCAAGAGAAATGTTTTGAATAGATAAAGCGGTCATAATCGAACCAAAAAAACAATATGGCTGGCAAAGATAAAAGATAAAAAGCAGCCTGCAAAAGATTTTGTGTTTGTGTGATTTAGATGATTTGCTTATAACAAAAACTCGCTATCTACAATGGATAGCGAGTTTTGCAATATTAGAGTGAAATGAAATAAAAATAGGACAAGGCGACAACGCTCGCCGTGTGCAAATAGCACATAAGGGCGTTGGCAACGCTGTACTATTGCGATTTCATTTCACTATATATAGCTTTGCGATACGCCAACAACAAATCGCGGAACACATTGGGGTCTTTAATAAACGTCATTTCGCCCGATGCTGGGAAGTGAAAGTCCAACAAACGCGACACCCAAAAACGCAAGCAGCCTGCACGATAGGCGTTGGGCAAATAATCCAATTCGGCTGGCGTTAAGGCGCGTACGCTTTGATAGCCGCGTAAAAAAGCAGCCTGCAATTCTGGCACAATGTGATTGTGGGCATCGCGCGCCCAATCGTTAATCGCAATGGCTAAATCATACACAAAACTGCCGTGGCAAGCGTAGTAAAAATCAATAAAACCAGCCACTTGGTCGCCACTCAACAACACATTGTCTTTGAACAAATCAGCGTGAATGATACCACTGGGCAAATGCGTGTCGGGATTTTGCGCTTGGTAGGCGATTTCGTCTTGCAACAAAGCCGCGTCTTCTGCGTCCAAAAAATCATGCAGGCTGCTTGCCGATTGCGTCCACCACGCGCTATGACGTGGGTTATCCATCGTTTGTGTGAACGATGTGCCTGCTTGGTGCATGGTTGCCAGCATTGCGCCTGTGTAAAAACATTGTTCGGCATGGGGATACGCCGTGTCGCTGCCTGTTAATTTGCTGACAATGCAGGCTGGTTTGCCCGATAAAGTGACGGTGAATTGTCCGTTTTTCTGCGCGATAGGAGCTGGGCAAGCCACGCCGTTCGCGCTCAAATGATGGGTCAAATCCATAAAAAATGGCAATTCATCGGCGCGTAGGGTTTCAAAAACGGTCAATACAAAGCTGCCTTGCGTGGTGTGCAAGAAAAAATTACTGTTGGTGATGCCTTGTGCGATGCCTTGCAAGGATTGAAAATCGCCCAAATCGTATTGCGTGAGCAACTGACGCATTTCATCATCGGATACGCTGGTGTAAACAGACATAATACAAAGTACCTAACGGTTAAAAAAGTTGGCATCATAGCAAATTTAACGTTTTGGGACAGCTTGTTTTTGTGTTACATTTACATTCCGTTGCATATCTTTATGCAGCTTATCACTTGTATTCCAATCCACAAAAAGGAAACCAACCATGCCTACTCGTGTGATTCGCCCCGATATTCTGGCGCAAAACGCCTATCACGTTGCCGATGTGCCAGCCGATTTCATTAAGCTGGACGCAATGGAAGTCCCCTACTCTTTCCCCGAAGAGATGCAAACCGAATTGACGCAACAATTAGCCGCCGCACCGATTAACCGCTATCCCAATCCAGCCAGCAGCGGATTGCAGGCTGCTTTGCGCGAAACCTTTGCCATTCCCGAACACGCCGAGATTGCTTTGGGCAACGGCTCGGACGAATTAATTCAATTTCTGACAATTTTGGTCACACAGCCCAATGCTGTCATGTTGGCAGTTGAACCCAGCTTTGTGATGTATCGCCGCAACGCAGAATTGTTTGGTATGCAATACGAAAGCGTGCCGCTCAATGCCGATTTTTCGCTCAATTTGCCTGCCGTGTTGCAAGCGATACAAGAAAAGCAGCCTGCAATCACGTTTATCGCCTACCCCAACAATCCGACAGGCAAACCGTTTTTGCGTGAAGAAATCGAACAAATTGTGCAGGCTGCTTCGGGCATTGTTGTGATTGACGAAGCCTATGGCGCGTTTGCCAACGACACGTTTATGCCGCAAGCAGGTGTGCCTGCCAATTTAATCGTGCTGCGTACATTGAGCAAAATCGGTTTTGCAGGTTTGCGTTTGGGTTACGCGGCTGGCAGTCCGTTAATCATCAACGAGTTGGCAAAAATTTTGCCGCCTTACAACATGAACCAGTTAAGCCTAACCGCTGGCAAATTCGCGTTGCAACACATAGACACGGTAAACCAAAACATCGCCACTTTAACCGCAGAGCGCGAACGAGTGAGTAGCGAATTAGCCGCGTTGGAAGACGTTACCGTGTTTGACAGCCAAGCCAATTTTGTTACCGTGCGTTTGCCCAATGCCAACACCGCATTTGAAAAATTGAAGCAAAACAAAATCTTGGTTAAAAACTTGCACGGCAGCCACAGCGTTGTAGAAAATTGCCTGCGCCTGACGATTGGCACGCCAGAGCAAAATGATGAAGTGCTGCGTGTGTTGCGCGACGTGATTGCCGAACACTTGGCACAAAAATACAAATCCAGCGGCAAATCGTTTGATTTATCTACCATGATGTTCTATATCATGTTGATTTACAACGGTGTGTTGAGTTTGTTGAGCCTTGTTTTGGGATTAAGTTTTGGGCATATTTAATTGATATATAAAAAATACTTCTATCGTAAAGAAACATTCAATCTTTCCGTTTTAAAAGCAGCCTGCGTACAATGCAGGCTGCTTTTTTTGATGACTTTTACTTACAGGACAAACATCATGTCGCAACAAACCTTATTGAACCAAATTGCCGAATTAACCCAACGCGAAATCGCACCGATCGTCCAAGACATTGACTGTAAAGGCGTTTACCCAGAAAACTTTATGCGCGAACTGGGCAAAATTGGCGGCTATCAATCCGTTGGCACAACCGAAGAAAGCGGCAACGGCTTGGGCTTGACCACACAAATTTTGGTAATCCGCGAAGTGGGCAAAGTGTGCGGTGCAACGGCGTTTTCGGTGTGGTGTCAATCGGCTTGCGGCTGGTATTTGCATCAATCGCCCAACGAAACCGTTAAATCGCGCTATTTAGCAGACGTATTGCAAGGAAAAGTGTTGGCTGGAACAGGTATGTCCAACACGGTCAAACACTTGGCTGGCATTGAAAACAATTTCTTGCAAGTGGAAAAAGTAGAGGGCGGCTATCGCATCAATGGCGTGTTGCCGTGGGTGTCCAACTTGGGCGACACGCATATTTGGGCGAACACCGCACAAACGGCAGACGGCTATGTGATGTTCATCACAGGCGCGGAACGTGAAGGCGTGTCGTTGAATCCTTGCCCTGAATTTTGCGCGTTGGAAGGCACACGCACCTTCGCGCTGAAATTTGAAAACGTGTTTGTACCGCACGAAGATGTGTTGGCAGAACCCGCGCAGTTTGAAGCGTATATCAAATCCATTAAAGCTGGCTTTATTTTGCTGCAAATCGGCATCGGCGCAGGCATTATTGACGGCTGCTTGCAAGAAATTGAATTAGCAAACGTAAGCAATGGCGAAGTAAATTTTTACTTGGATAATCAAATCGATGAACTAAACGAACGTTTCCAAGTAGCATTGGCAAAAACGGTTAAATTGGCAGACGAAGCGTGGGCTGGCTCAACCAGTATTTTAGAAACTTTGCAAACGCGCTTGGCGGCAGCAGAATTGGCATTGGACGCAGCGCAATCGGCGGCTTTACACGCTGGCGCAAAAGGCTATTTGATGCGTAGCCCTGTGCAACGCCGCATTCGTGAAGCGATGTTTGTGGCGATTGTGACACCAGCAACCAAGCATTTACGCAAAGAAATCGCGGATTTGGAATTTACAGGCGAATTTTCTATTTAATTGATATAGCAAAAAGTGCAGACTGCTTTTTTACGGTTTTTCGCCGAAAAAAGCAGCCTGCACTTTTTGTTGATTTTATTGATGCGATTAGCTTAATGGTTCGCAGTTGGTTGTGCCTTTGGGTTCAGCAACCGCCGCAATAGCAAAGTCTGAATCATTGCAGCGAACAAACACACCACTTTGTGATGAATACAGCACATTCAAAGGGCTGCTTGCTCTTTTCTTTGCACTATATAAATCTGCTTTGGGTGTCGCTTTGAGTAAGTAATTGTTAGCACCAACAGCAACGTATTCTAGGTCGTATTTATCGTTGGCGATGCCTGCTGCTTTAATTTTGGCAGTGTCTAGCTGGGCAAAGGTTTTGTTGGTTGCGTAATAGCGTTCGGCAAATTGAATAGTGTCCATCATGGTTGCACGCGCATTATCAATGCGTACACGTTCCATATAGGTGCTGTAACTTGGGTAGGCAATCATTGCCAAAATCGCTAAAACTGCAATGGAAACCATAAGTTCAACCAAGGTAAAACCGCGTTGTGTTGTTTGGATAAAAGTTTTCATTTTATTTAATACCGTTAAGATGGGTTACGTTGTTTGGCTATAAGCAATTTTGGTGCAGGCTGCTTACATTTGATGCGCTATTGTACAAAATAATTAGCATAAATAGACAAAAGCAGCCTGCATTTTGTATCAAGTTAATACAAATTAACACAAAATGCTTGTCAGATAATGCTCTTTGCGTTATCTTAACAATTCCCTATTTTTCACAAACCCTGCGTCAAAGTGAACTAATTGCAATCGGTTGTTATCACGTCTGCACGATGCGCGTACCCTAAATCGCTGCTTGTGCCGATAGCATTATAGGTGCAGAGATAAAGCCCTTGCAGTTGATTGATTTTCGCGCTCAACAAAAGAGGTTGTCATGCAATTAACAGGCGCACAAATTCTGGTGCACAGTCTTAAAGCAGAAAACGTGGAATACGTTTTTGGTTATCCTGGTGGTGCGGTGTTGGAAATCTACGATGCCATCTACCAACTTCATAAATTTGAACATATTTTAACGCGACACGAACAAGCGGCGGTTCATGCAGCTGATGCCTATGCGCGAACCAGCGGCAAAGTGGGCGTGGCTTTGGTAACGTCTGGTCCTGGCGCAACCAATGCGATTACAGGCATCGCCACGGCTTATACCGATAGCATTCCAATAGTCGTGATTTCGGGTCAGGTGGCATCGCCTGCAATTGGTTCGGACGCTTTCCAAGAAATTGATATGATTGGTATTTCTCGCCCTTGCGTAAAACACAATTTCTTGGTAACACATATTGACGATTTAGTCCCCACTATCAAAAAGGCGTTCCAAATCGCCAAAACAGGTCGCCCCGGCCCTGTGGTGGTGGATATTGCCAAAGATGTAACCCAAGCATCGGCTAAATTTAGCTATCCGCAAGAAGATATTTTTATTCGCTCGTATCAACCCGTTGTGAATGGGCACGTTGGTCAAATCAAAAAAGCCTTGCAAATGTTGGCGGCGGCAAAGCGTCCGTTGATTTATTTTGGTGGCGGCGTGGTGTTGGGCAACGCGCATCAAGTTTTGACCGATTTTGTTCGCACTTTGGGCGTTCCGTGTACAGGCACGTTGATGGGCTTGGGCGCATATCCGTCTAGCGACAAACAGTTTTTGGGTATGCTGGGCATGCACGGCACTTATCAAGCCAACTTGGCAATGCAAAATGCCGATGTGGTGTTGGCAATTGGTGCGCGTTTTGATGACCGCGTGGTGTCTGTGCCAAGCAAATTTTTGGAAAATGGCAAAAAAATCATTCAAATTGACATTGACCCATCTAGCATTGCCAAGCGCGTTAAAGTAGATGTGCCGATTGTGGGCGATGTAGCCAATGTGCTGACCGAAATGCTCGGTTTGTGGCAAAAACAAGAATTGACGTTCAACCCCAGCGCGTTGGAAAAATGGTGGAAAACCGTAGAAAACTGGTGCAGCCGCGATTGCTTGCGTTTGCCTGAAACAGCCGACAGCGAATTGATTTTGCCGCAATATGTGGTGCAAACTTTGGCGCGAGTAACCAACAACGATGCGATTGTTACATCAGACGTAGGGCAGCACCAAATGTTCGCCGCGCAATATTATCCGTTTGAACGTCCGCGCCAATGGCTCAATTCGGGTGGTTTAGGCACAATGGGCGTGGGCTTGCCGTATGCCATGGGTGCGTATCTTGCCGACCCAAGCAAAGATGTCTGCTGCATCACAGGCGAAGGCTCAATCCAAATGAATATCCAAGAATTAAGCACTTGTTTTCAATATAAATTACCTTTAAAAGTAATTTGCTTGAACAATGGCTACTTGGGCATGGTGCGCCAATGGCAAGAGCTGTATTACAGCAACCGCGAATCGGAAACCTATTTTGACTCGTTGCCCGATTTTGTGAAATTGGCAGAAGCTTATGGTCATGTGGGTATGCGTATCACAAAAAAATCAGACGTAGAAGGCGCGTTACGTGAAGCGTTGGCAATGAAAGACCGCTTTGTGTTCTTGGATTTCATCACCGACAGCAAACAAAATGTGTACCCAATGGTGGGCAATGGCAAGGCGTTGGACGAAATGGTGTTGCCGCTGCATATGCGCGAAACCAAAGCCGATTCCGATGTAAACGACATTCACGACCGCAATTACGACACAAGGAGCGTACCATGATGCGACACATTTTATCTGTTTTGATTGAAAACGAATCGGGTGCAATGAGCCGCGTAGTGGGCTTGTTTTCGGCGCGTGATTACAATATTGACTCGTTGTCGGTTGCGCCAACCGAAGACGCTACTTTGTCGCGTATGACAATTGTGACCCGCGGCGACCAGCACATTATTGAGCAAATCACCAAACAGTTGAACAAACTGGTGGAAGTGGTCAAAGTAGTGGATTTGAACGAAAGCCGTTATGTGGAACGCGAACTGATGCTGGTCAAAATCCGCGCAGTCGGCAAAGACCGTGATGAAGTGTTGCGTTTGGCAGAAATTTATCGCGGTTCGGTGATTGATGTATCCGACAAAACCTACACGGTGGAAATCACAGGCACGTCCGAAAAATTGGACAGCTTTTTGGAAAACGTGTCCAAAGGTTTGATTTTGGAAACGGTGCGAACAGGCGCGGCAGGTATTGGTCGTGGCGAACGCATTTTGCGGATTTAAATCGTGTAAATGTGTAAAATAGAGTGCAGGCTGCTTTTGAGTATCAAAAATATGAAAAAGCAGCCTGCACTTTTTTGTTTCTTTATTGAATGGGCGATTATTTTGTTTATTGTTCAACCTAGTTATCTAAATACCAAGCCGTCTTTTCGTGCCGCGTTGTTTGCGATGATTTCGCTGATTGCGGTGTCCATTCCGCTGCTGTTTGAATTGCCTGTGGGCGTGGTGATTGTGTTTGCCGTGTTCATTTGCTTGCGATTGGGTTTGTTGAGCATGGGCATCTACCAACTCAAACTGTGGCAAACTGTGTGTATGCTGCTGGGCGCAACGGTGCTGGTATTCCAACAACTTGGCACGATTTTGGGTTTGCAAGGCGGCATTTCGTTTTTGCTGTTGCTGGCATTACTCAAAAGCTACGAAGGCAAAACCAAGCGCGACTGGCAAGTGTTGGTGGTGGTGATGCTGTTTTTGCTGGCTGGCGCGATTTTGTTTAGCCAAGAATTGTTAACAGGCATGTGGATTTTGTTGTGCTTAATGATGATGGCTTGTACTTTGTCCTTGCTCAACGACTTGACATGGCAGCCTGCACTCAAACAAAGTTTAGTGGGCTTTTTGCTGACGTTGTTGCCGATGGTGGTGTTATTTGTGTCTGTGCCACGCCGAAGTGCGCCGTTTTTGGGCGTGCCACAAACTTCATCAACCCAAGCCACAACAGGCATGTCCGACACGATGAAACCTGGCAGTATTGGCGATTTGGTATTGAGTAACGAACCTGTGTTTACTGCCACATTTGACAACGATGTCATACCACAACAGCAAAATCTGTATTGGCGCGTAATGGTAATGGGACAGCACAACGGCAACGAATGGCAAGCCATGCACGATTTTGTGGACAGAGCCGATGCCAGCAAAGGACAGTACATCGCCTATTCCATTATTGCCGAAGATGACAAAGGGCGCATTCCTGCATTGGATTATCCGCAAGTTCGCAATCGCCGTGGCGTGTTTATGGAATCGGGCAATGTGTTGCGCATGTTCAGCCGCAAAGGTGTACGCCGCGTTGATTTACGTGCATCGCTGTCCAATGAATTACCGCACGAATTAAACGCACGCGAACAAGACTTCTACACCAAACTCCCAGCCAACAGCAATCCACGCACTCGCGAACTTGCCCAAGCCCTGTATCAACAAAACAACGGCAATGTCGAACAATTCGCGCAGGCTGCTTTTAACTATTTTGCACAACAAGGCTTTACCTACACGCTCAAACCGCCTGTTTTGGGCAGCCGCAACAGTACCGACCAATTCTTGTTCAACAGCAAACAAGGCTTTTGCGAACATTATGCCGATGCCTTTGTCGTAATGATGCGCGCAGCAGGCGTACCCGCTCGCGTAGTCGTGGGCTATCAAGGTGGCGAATACAACGAAGCCGAACAATTTTGGCAAATCCGTAGCAAAGATGCCCACGCATGGACAGAAGTTTGGTTGCCAGAACGCCAAGTATGGAAACGCATTGACCCAACCGCAGCCGTATCTGCTGTTCGCATTGAAAGTGGTGTAAGTCAAGCCCTATCAGGCGATGAAGGCAGCCTGCTCCCCAACACAGGCTTTTGGACACGTTTTTCTGACCAAGGCCGCTTCTATTGGCAACAATGGGTAGTAAACTACGATGACGAACGCCAACAAAGCCTGTTCAACAAACTCGGTTTTGACGGCGTGAACACATGGAACGTGTTGATGGTATTTGGCGCAGGTGGCGCATTGTCGCTCATACCGCTGGGCTTGTGGTGGCGCAAATCACGCCAGCAAGACGTGATACAACCGCTGCAAAACGGCTACACCCTGCTCAAACGCCGATTACTGGGCAAGCAATATCCCACCATCGCCGCGATTGCACCAATGGAATTGGGCCAAATCCTGCACGATAACAATCGCCTGCACGATGAAATTGCCCAACTGTTAGACGATTTTATGCGATTGAACTATGCCAGCAACACCCCCAACGAGAAGCAAGCATGGCAATGGCACAAACGCGCCAAACGCATCGCTAAAAAATATCGTTTAAAGGAAAACGCGTAATCAAAAAGCAGCCTGCACTTTTTCTGTTTTATGGAAAGTGCAGGCTGCTTTTCTCTTTTATCTCAACCCAAAATCGCGCTACAATACGCCCCGTTCTTAACCTTGTTTAACGAAAGCGCACCATGACCAAATTATCATTGAAAAAAATCTACTCTGGCAAAGTCCGCGATTTGTACGAAATTGACGACAAAATCATGCTCATTGTGGCAACCGACCGCTTGTCGGCGTTTGACGTGATTTTAGACGAACCCATTGTTGGCAAAGGCGAAATTTTGACGCAAATTTCTAATTTTTGGTTTGGCAAACTGGCGCACATCATGCCCAATCATTTCACAGGGCAAACGGTTTTTGACGTGCTGCCTGAAAACGAAGCCCAAGCCGTAGAAAAACGCGCTGTGGTTGCCAAGCGTTTAACGCCTGTGAAAATTGAAGCGGTGATACGCGGTTATTTAAGCGGAAGTGGTTGGAAAGAATATCAAAAATCAGGCACGGTTTGCGGAATCAAGCTGCCTGAAAATTTGCGTGAAGCGGAAAAATTGCCCGAAGTGATTTTCACGCCTTCAACCAAAGCGGAAGTGGGCGACCACGATGAAAATATTTCATTTGAACGCTGCTGCGAAATCATCGGCAAAGAACGCGCCGAAGAAGTCCGCGCCAAAGCGATTCAGCTTTACACGGAAGCGGCGGAATTTGCCAAAGCGCGTGGCATTATTATTTGCGATACCAAATTTGAATTTGGCTTGGACGAAAACGGCGTTTTAACGCTCATGGACGAAGTTTTAACGCCCGACAGCAGCCGTTTTTGGGCGGTGGAAACGTATCAAGTTGGCACAAATCCGCCATCTTTTGATAAGCAATTTGTGCGCGATTGGTTGGAACAAAGTGGCTGGAACAAACAGCCGCCTGCGCCAAAACTTCCTGCCGATGTGTTGGAAAAAACGGTGGCGAAATATCAAGAAGCGTTGAATGTTTTGACGAAATAAATTTGATACAAAAAAGCAGCCTGCACTTTAAATTGCAGGCTGCTTTTGTTATGATTTAACCCTTTTTATCTTATTGTTCAAGCATGTTACACACACAATTCCTCGCAAACGAATCCGAAACACTGGCACTGGGTACATCGTGGGCAAGCAGCCTGCACGCACCTTTGGTTGTGTATTTGCAAGGTGATTTGGGCGCAGGCAAAACCACTTTCACGCGCGGATTGTTGCGCGGCATGGGACACGACGGCGCAGTCAAAAGCCCCACTTATGCGATTGTCGAAAGCTATCCGTTAGCGCAACAAACTGTGCATCATTTTGATTTATATCGATTTGCCACGCCAGACGAGTGGGAAGATGCTGGCTTGGACGATTTAATCGCCAACAGCATTTGTTTGATTGAATGGGCAGAACAAGGCGGCGATTATGTTCCTGCACCAGATTTGCTTATTCAGCTTACTCATCAAGAAAATGGACGGCTTTGCACCATAAAAGCCGTGAGCGCACAAGGAAAGGAGGCGTTGCAACAATGGACAAATTAACTCGCCGCAAAATGTTGGCATTAGCAAGCTGTGCTTTAACAGGCTCGCTGGTTTATGCCGCACCCAATGGCAACGAACCCAAAATCCTGTCGGCACGTTTGCAAAGCAACCGCACCAAAACGCGCATCGTGTTGGAAAGCGACCAAAAAATCGCCTATCGTCATTTTAATTTGGACAATCCGCATCGTTTGGTGGTGGATTTGACAGGCATTCATCAAAGTCAAACATTAAGCCAAATCACGCGCCAGCTCAAAGGTGATAACGGCATTATTCGTCAGATTCGCTTTGGTCAAAAAGATGCCAACACTTTGCGTATGGTGCTGGATTTGAACCGTGCCTTGCCGATTCAAGTAACCGCGCTTGCGCCATCGGGCAAACAAAAACACCGTATTCAGATTGATTTGGGACACGGTAATTTGCCCCAAGCCACCCCTACTTTTAACGCCAACGATGACCCTTTGGGCGATTTGTTGGCACAAAAACGCAATCAGCCCAATAATAAGCAGCCTGCATCTACACAACAGCCGAGCAAGCCTGCCGCACCGCGCAAGCCAATTATTATGATTGACCCAGGGCATGGTGGCAAAGACCCAGGTGCATCGGGCAAAAACACAGGCATTCACGAAAAAGACGTGGTTTTGGCTACTTCGCTGGAATTGCGTTCGCGCTTGCAAGCCAAAGGTTATGTGGTGCATATGACACGCAGCGATGACACGTTTGTGCCGCTGCGAGAACGACGCAAAAAAGCGCGTGATGTCAATGCCGATTTATTTATTTCGATTCACGCCAATGCGGTGGAAGATGCACCAGCAGCACGCGGCACAGATGTGTTTGTGCTGGGACGCGCCAACAGCGAACGCGCTCGCCGTTTGGTGGCTGCCGAAAATAAAGTCGATTTTATAGACGGCATTCCCAGCGTGGGCAACAAAGACGTGGACAACATTTTGACCGATATGCTCGAAACCCAAACCACAGCCAGCAGCACACGTTTGGGCAACTTGATTTTGCGTCAGGTTGCGCGTCATGCCAAAGTGCATAACAGCACGGCAGAATTGGGTAATTTTGTGATTTTGCGCTCGCTGGATATGCCATCGGTGCTGGTGGAAATGGGCTTTTTGTCCAATCCGCAAGACGAAAAATTGTTGGCTAGCCAAGATTTTAGACGGCAAATGGCAAACAGCATCGCCAATGCGGTGCAAGAATATTTACGCAATGTGGTGTTGAATTAAATAGACCAAGCAAAGCAGCCTGCACTTTGATTAAATTGAGACAAAAAGTGCAGGCTGCTTTTTATAGTGAAATGAAATCGCAATAGGACGGCGTTGCCAACGCCCTTATGTATTATTCATACACGGCGGGCATTGTCGCCTTGTCCTATTTTTATTTCATTTCACTATAACCACAATCAACTAACCAAAAGGACAACTCATGCAAATCTATCTAGTCGGTGGCGCGGTACGCGACACGCTCTTGGGCAAAAACGTGCAAGACCGCGATTGGGTGGTGGTGGGCGCAGAAGCCAGCACTTTGTTGGCGCAAGGTTTCACGGCGGTAGGCAAGGATTTTCCCATATTTTTGCACCCAAAAACCCACGAAGAATACGCGCTGGCTCGCACCGAACGCAAAACAGGCAAGGGCTACACTGCGTTTGCCGTTCATGCCGATGCCAGCGTTACGCTAGAACAAGATTTGCAACGCCGCGATTTAACCATCAACGCGATGGCGCAAGACGAACACGGCAGCATCATTGACCCATTTGGCGGACAGCGCGATTTGCAGCAAGGTATTTTGCGCCATGTGTCGCCTGCGTTTGCCGAAGACCCTGTTCGCATTCTCCGCACGGCACGATTTGCGGCGCGATACGGTTTTGCGATTGCACCCGAAACCATGCAGCTGATGCGCGACATGGTGGCAGCAGGCGAAGTGGACGCGCTGGTAGCGGAACGCGTGTGGCAAGAGTTCGCCAAAGGGCTAATGGAATGCGAACCGCGCAAAATGATTGAAGTCTTGCGCGATTGCGGTGCGCTGGCGATTTTGTTGCCCGAAGTAGAAGCCTTGTTTGGCGTGCCACAACACGCCGATTACCACCCCGAAGTGGATTCGGGCGAACACACTTTGCTGGTGTTGCAACGCGCGGCAGATTTGAATTTGTCGCTTGCCGAACGCTATGCCGCCTTGTTGCACGATTTGGGCAAGGCATTGACGCCACACGATGTGTTGCCCAAACACATTGGACACGATAGGCGTGGTGTTGAGCCAATTCGCGCTGTGAACCAGCGTTGGCGCGTCCCCAAACATTGCGCGGAATTGGCGGAATTGGTGTGCGCGTTCCACATTCGTTTTCATCAAATCGGGCAAATCAAACAGGCGAGCAAAATCATCAAATTGCTCAAAGAATGCGATGCGTTTCGCCGCCCAGAACGGGTGCAGGCTGCTTTGAACGTGTGTCTTGCCGACCAGCAAGGGCGTTTAGGTAAACAAAATTCGCCCTATCCGCAACGTGAACACATTATGGCGTTGATTGCCGCCGCGCAACAAATCAACGCAGGCGAAATCGCGCAACAATACGCAAAGCAGCCTGCACAAATCAGCGAAAAAATAGACGAAGCGCGTGCGATGCAGGTTAAAGCATTGCAGGCTGCTTTTCGGGAGAAAATGACGGAGCATTGAAAAAGCAGCCTGCACTTTCAAAATCAACAAAAAGTGCAGGCTGCTTTAATTGTGTTAGCTGCTAAACGTATGTTCAACCGCAGGAAACGTTTTGTTTTTCACTTCGCGCACATACGCTTCCACTGCTGCTTGAATGCTTGGTTGCTCGTCCATAAAATTTTTGACAAATTTGGCGGTTTTGCCATGGAATACGCCCAGCATATCGTGCATCACCAAAACTTGACCGTCTGTGTCCACGCCTGCGCCAATGCCAATGGTCGGACACGCCACGCTTTGCGTAATTTGTTTACCCAGTTCTCTCGGTACACATTCCATCAACAACATTGCTGCGCCTGCTGCTTCGTGCGCTTTGGCATCGTACAACACAGCTGCCGCCGCATCGCCCTTGCCCTGCACTTTGTAGCCGCCAAACACATTTACATATTGCGGTGTCAAGCCAATGTGGGCGCAAACAGGAATGCCACGCTGCTGCAAAAATTGCGTGGTTTCCGCCATGATTGCGCCGCCTTCCAGTTTGACCATGTGTGCGCCTGCTGCCATCAATTCCGCCGAAGCGGCAAAGGCTTGTTCCTTGCTTTGTTGATACACGCCAAACGGCAAATCTGCCAAAATCAGCGCGTTTTGATTGCCACGCGCCACGTTTTTGGTGTGGTAAACCATGTCCGCCAGCGACACAGGCAAGGTGCTGCTCTGCCCCTGAACGGTCATGCCCAGCGAATCGCCAATCAGCAAAACATCTACGCCTGCGCGATTCATCAAGGCGGCAAAACTGGCTTCGTAACAAGTGAGCATGGCGATTTTTTCGCCGTCTGCTTTCATTTTGAATAGAGTGTTAATGGTCGTCATGGGTATTCTCGGTAAAATGTAAAAACGAAATTATAAGGTTTTTTATTCTGTCGCCAACCAATTATTTCAAAGCAGCCTGCAATTTTCCGCTATAATTCGCGCTCCTTCCACTAACCACATCGTGAGTTTAAAAAATCATGTCTGTTGTTACTGCTTTGCGTGGTGCGTCCGCGCTTTCTCCGTTCCGTGTTGCAAAATTGCGTCAAAAGGCGGCAAAATTGGGGCTGCCTGAAACGCAGATTTCAAGTGAATTTTGGTATTTTGTTGCGTCGTCTGCGCCATTGAATGCGGCGACGATTGAAAAATTACAGGCTTTGCTGGCTGCTGAATGCGTAAACGCGCCCACAGCCACGCAAAGCCTTTTTTTGATTACGCCGCGCATTGGCACGATTTCGCCTTGGGCGAGCAAAGCAACCGACATCGCGCAAAACTGCGGTATTACGGACGTGGAACGCATTGAACGCGGCATGGCGGTCTATATTTCAGGCAGCCTAAACGATGAACAACGCCAAAAATGGGCAAGTTTATTGCACGACCGCATGACCGAATCCGTGTTGCCCGATTTTCAGGCAGCCGAAAAATTATTCATTGCACACCAAGACCAAACATTTGAAACTGTTGATATTTTGGGCGGTGGCAAGTCGGCGTTGGAATCGGCAAATAAAACAATGGGTTTAGCCTTGTCGCCCGATGAAATTGATTATTTAGTTGAAAACTATCAACAGATTAATCGCAATCCGTCTGATGTGGAATTGATGATGTTCGCGCAAGCCAATTCCGAGCATTGTCGCCACAAAATTTTCAATGCCGATTTTATTTTGAATGGCGAAAAACAAGAAAAATCACTGTTCCGCATGATTCGCGACACGCACGAGAAATCGCCAAACGGCACGATTGTCGCCTACAAAGACAATTCGTCTGTGATTGAAGGTGCGGAAATTGAACGCTTTTACCCCAACGCGGAAAACGCGCAACAATATGATTTCCATAAAGAAAAAACGCACATCATCATGAAAGTGGAAACGCACAATCACCCCACCGCCATTGCGCCATTTGCAGGGGCGGCGACTGGGGCTGGCGGCGAAATCCGCGATGAAGGCGCGACTGGGCGCGGCTCACGTCCGAAAGCTGGCTTGACTGGTTTCACGGTGTCTAATTTGAATATTCCCGATTTCAGTCAGCCTTGGGAACAAATTTACGGTAAACCTGAACACATCGCTTCGCCGTTGGATATTATGATTGACGCGCCTTTGGGCGGTGCGGCGTTTAATAATGAATTTGGTCGCCCAAATTTGCTCGGCTATTTCCGCACGTTTGAGATGAAACACGGCGACACGGTGCGCGGTTTCCATAAGCCAATTATGATTGCTGGCGGTTTGGGGAATATTCATTCTGAACAAACACATAAACACGAAATTCCCGAAGGCGCGTTGTTGATTCAACTGGGCGGCAAAGGTATGTTAATCGGTTTGGGCGGTGGCGCGGCTTCGTCTATGGACACAGGCAGCAACAACGCGGATTTGGATTTCAATTCCGTGCAACGCGGCAACCCCGAGATTGAACGCCGAGCGCAAGAAGTGATTGACCGTTGCTGGCAGTTGGGCGCGGACAAAAATCCGATTATTTCTATTCACGATGTGGGCGCAGGTGGCTTGTCTAATGCGTTCCCTGAATTGGTTAATGACGCTGGGCGCGGTGCAAAATTCGCGCTGCGTGATGTGCCGTTGGAAGAACACGGCTTAAATCCGTTGCAAATTTGGTGCAATGAATCGCAAGAGCGTTATGTGTTGGCAATCCTGCCTGAAAATTTGGCTTTATTCCGCGAAATTTGCGAGCGCGAGCGTTGTCCGTTTGCGGTGGTTGGCACGGCAACCGATGACGGACATTTGCAAGTGCGTGATGATTTATTTAGCAACAATCCTGTTGATTTGCCATTGAATGTGTTGCTCGGCAAACCGCCTAAAACCACACGCACCGATGAAACGTTCAGGCAGCCTGCACCTGAATTTAACGCGGCAAAATACGATTTTCGCGAAAGCGTTTACCGCGTGTTGCGTTTGCCAGCCGTTGCCGCCAAAAATTTCTTGATCACGATTGGCGACCGCAGCGTGGGCGGCATGACGCACCGTGACCAAATGGTGGGGCGTTATCAAGTGCCTGTGGCGGATTGCGCGGTAACAATGATGGGCTTCAACACGCATCAAGGCGAAGCGATGTCTATGGGCGAAAAACCTGCCGTAGCGTTGGCGGACGCGCCAGCATCGGGGCGTATGTGCATTGGCGAAGCGATTACGAATATTGCGGCGGTAAACATCGGCGAAATCGGCAATATTAAATTGTCGGCGAACTGGATGGCGGCTTGCGGCGTGAAAGGCGAAGACGAGAAATTGTACCGCACGGTACAAGCGGTGTCGGAAACGTGTCAAGCGTTGGGCGTGAGCATTCCTGTTGGCAAAGACAGTTTATCTATGAAAACGGTGTGGAACGACAATGGCGAGCAAAAATCGGTTGTGTCGCCATTGAGTCTGATTATTTCCGCGTTTGCACCTGTGAAAGACGTGCGTAAAACGGTTACGCCTGATTTAAAACCGATTGAAAACAGCGTGTTATTGTTGATTGATTTGGGCTTTGGTAAATCGCGCATGGGCGGTTCGGCTTTGGCGCAGGTGTACAATGAATTGGGCGGCGAATCGCCTGATATTGATGCAGACACATTAATCGCGTTCTACGAAATCATGCAACAACTGGTTGCCGAAGACAAATTGTTGGCGTATCACGACCGTAGTGATGGTGGTTTATTTGTTACTTTGGCAGAGATGGCGTTTGCAGGGCGTGCTGGGTTGCGGATTGATTTGGAAAACGATTTTGCCATGGAACGTTTGGTGGAAAATCACACCGACCAAGATATTTTATTTAATGAAGAGTTGGGCGCAGTGTTACAAATTCGTAGCGAAGATTTATCTTACGTTCAAGCTTTGTTTGAACAACGCGAATTCCCTGAATTGCTGTATCAAATTGGGCAGCCTGAAATTGGCAGCGACCGCATTGTGATTGGCGAACACACGTTTAATCTGCTGGAACTACAAAAAATTTGGCAAGAAACGTCTTACCAAATCCAAAAATTGCGCGATAACCCAGAATGTGCCGACAGCGAATTTGCCTTGATTGGTGATGAAAAAGCGAAATTATTCGCAAATTTAACGTTTGATTTAAAAGAAGATATTGCCGCGCCATACATTTCAGGCAGCCTGAAACCGAAAATCGCCATTTTGCGCGAACAAGGCGTAAACGGACAAATTGAAATGGCGGTGGCGTTCAACCGCGTAGGTTTCCAAGCGATTGACGTTCACATGAGCGATTTAATGGCTAGGCGCGTGAATTTGGCGGATATGCAAATGTTGGCGGCGTGTGGTGGTTTCAGCTATGGCGATGTGTTGGGCGCAGGCGAAGGCTGGGCGAAATCCATTTTGTTCCACGACAAATTGCGCGACCAATTTGCGGCGTTTTTCGCCAATCCAAACACGCTGACTTTGGGCGTGTGCAACGGCTGTCAAATGGTCAGTAATTTAGCAGAAATTATCCCAAATTCAAATGGTTGGGCGAAATTCAAGCGCAATGAATCGGAGCAATTTGAAGCGCGTTTGAGCATGGTTAAAGTGGCAAAATCGCCGTCTTTGATTTTGAATGAAATGGTTGGGTCGGCGTTGCCTGTGGTTGTGTCGCATGGCGAAGGTCGGGCGGATTTCGCGCATTTAGGCGGCGATGTGCCTGCTGATTTGGCGATTGCGCTGCAATATGTGGACGGCACGGGCGCGGTTACGCAAGCCTATCCGCTCAATCCAAACGGTTCGCCAAACGGCATCGCGGGCATCACGACAACAGACGGGCGCGTTACGATTATGATGCCGCATCCTGAACGTGTGTTCCGCACCGCGCAAATGTCGTGGTCGCCGAGTGAGTGGCAGGACAGCGAATTGGGTGGGTGGTATCGTTTGTTTGCTGGGGCGCGTAAGGTGTTGGGTTGATTGATTTTATTTTTTAAAGGATAAGCAATATGAAAAAAGCATTAACATTTATCGCACTAATGGGTTTGACTGCTGGTGCATTGGCTGCGCCGATTGTAGATGGGACTTATGAATATCAAGAGGGCAACAATAACGGTATCCTATTGATTAAAAAAGGAATAGGCGATAATTATCGCATTTTGGTAGAAGCGGTCGCAGCCTACAACGGTACATTTAACAGCTCATCTTTTGACCACCGCAATATGAAGTTGAAAATGGTGTGTTAGCGTACCGAAATGCGCAAGAAGGTTGCGATGTGCAATTTATTCCCAAAGGCAAAACGATTGACGTGAAATTGAATCTTGAAGTAGGTAATTGCGGTGCAGGTGCGCGTTCTAGTATTGAAGGCACTTATAAATTTCAATCAGGCAAAACGCCGTTTAATCAATATAACCAATAAAATACGTTAAAAAGCAGCCTGCACTTTTTGTTTATCAAAAGTGCAGGCTGCTTTGATTGCGCTATTTAAAGTGCAGGCTGCTTTTTTATGAAAAACAATCCCCTACCCTTGCTAGACGGCATCAAACCCAGCTATTTGGTCTTGCCGCACGATAAACAGTTTTACAACCAGCCGCTCATTGATTTTTTGTGCGCTCATTTTCCATTTGTGAGCAAACCAGCGTGGCAAGCGCGGCTCAACAGCGGCATGGTGGTCAATCAGCAAGGCGAGCCAATCAACGAAAACGAGCCGTTTGTGGCGGGCAACATCATTTATTATTACCGCGAAATCAGCCGCGATGACGAACCGCGTATTCCGTTTGACGAAAAAATTTTGCTGTTGGACGAGCATTTAATTGTGGTGGATAAACCGCATTTTTTGCCTGTGATTCCAAGTGGACGATTTCTGCGCGAAACGCTTTTAACGCGCTTGCGTTTGCACCCAAATTTGCAACATTTGAATGTGGCAGACATCACGCCGATTCATCGTTTGGACAAGGACACGGCTGGCGTGATGTTGTTGTCGCACAATCCACAAACTCGGGCGGCATATCAGCAGTTGTTTCAGCAAAAAGTCATACAAAAAACCTATCATGCGCTTGCGCCGACTCGTTTAGATTTGGCTTATCCGCTGACTGTGCAATCGCGTTTGGTGCGCGGCGATTCGTTTTTCCTGACCAAACAAATAGACGGCGAACCCAATTCGCAAACCGAAATCCGACTGCTGGAACAGCGTGGCAAACACAGTTTGTATGAATTGCGCCCCATCACAGGCAAGAAGCATCAACTGCGCGTCCACATGATGCACTTGGGTATGCCGTTACTTAACGATGCTTTGTATCCTGTGGCGCAAGAAGCTGGAACGGAAGATTACGCCAAACCGCTCAAATTGTTGGCGAAAAAGATTGTGTTTATAGACCCGATTTCGGGCGAAGAACGTTGTTTTGAAAGCGAACAGAATCTATAAAAAAGTGCAGGCTGCTTTTTGCACGAAAAATCCGTGAAAAAGCAGCCTGCACTTAATTTAATCATCACAAAAATTGATACAAAATACCATGCACCAGTTGTTGAAATTGGCGGTATTTTTCAGTTTTGCCAATTTTATCACCTTCCAAATGGATTTCAATCAACGCGCCCGTTTTGTTGCCATACAGCACCATATTGTCAATTTGAAACGTTGTTTTGCCATTTTCGTTTTTTTCGGGAACGATAAACGCCTGCATCATTTCGCCAGTGGGAATATTTTGAATCACAATACTTTTTTTCACATTAGCTGGCAATGCACCGCCCACAAAATGAAATGGATACACCATGATAGCTATAAATAAAAATTTGATGCTCCAATTTGGGGTTATTTTTTAAATAAAGCTGAAATAAGGCTTTGCGTAAATCCATTTTTTCCAAAATAGGCATCGTTATCTCCAATCAAAAAGCAGCCTGCATGCGATTAAACAGTTTGAATCGGAATCACACGATTAGTAGCGCGTTTTTTTCCGCCCTCGCCGTAATTCTCTTTTACATATTCTTGCACAATGGCAAGAAATTCCTGTGCCATATTATCGCCTTTAAGCGTTACTTTGCGCTCGCCATCTACATACACAGGCGCAACTGGCGTTTCACCCGTACCAGGCAATGAAATACCAATGTCTGCCAATTTACTCTCGCCTGGCCCGTTTACCACGCAACCCATTACCGCCACATTCAGGCTTTCCACACCAGGGTATTGCCAACGCCAAACCGTCATTTGTTCACGCAAATATTGCTGAATATCACGCGCTAATTCTTGGAAAACCGTACTCGTGGTGCGACCACAACCTGGGCAAGCCGTAACCATTGGCGTGAATGAACGCAAACCCATTGTTTGCAAAATTTCTTGGCCCACCACCACTTCTTGCGTGCGCGAAGAACCTGGTTCAGGAGTTAATGAAATACGAATCGTGTCGCCAATGCCTTCTTGAAACAATACCGACAGCGCGGCGGTTGAAGCCACAATCCCTTTGCTGCCCATGCCTGCTTCGGTCAAACCCAAATGCAAGGGATAGGCACAACGCGAACCCAAATCACGATAAACCTGAATCAAATCCTGCACATTGGAAACCTTGCACGACAAAATAATTTTGTTTTCAGGCAGCCCCAATTCCACCGCTTTTTGCGCCGATTGCAACGCGGAAACGATTAACGCTTCCTTCATCACTTCTTCGGGCGATTTTGGGTTGGCGGACGCTAAATTTTCGTCCATCATTTTTTTCGCCAAACTTTGGTCTAGCGAACCCCAGTTCACGCCAATTCGAACTGCTTTGTCATGCTCGGCAGCCGTGCGAATCATGTAGGCAAATTTTTCATCGCCTTTCGCGCCTTTACCGACATTACCAGGATTGATGCGGTATTTGGATAAGGCTTTGGCACAATCGGGAAACTCCGCCAACAAGCGTTCGCCATTGAAATGGAAATCGCCAACTAATGGCACGGCGCAACCCATGTCGTCCAAGCGACTACGGATTTCGGCAACTTTTGATGCAGCTTCGGGCGAATTGACGGTGACTCGCACCATTTCCGAGCCAGCGTCCGACAGTTCTTTGACTTGTTGCGCTGTGCCAATCGCATCGGCGGTGTCTGTGTTGGTCATGGATTGCACGACTACGGGGAAATCTGAACCCACGGTAATGTGGTCAATTTGAACTTGGTGCGTTTTGCGGCGTGTAATATGTGGCATGATATTGTGTCTTAAAAGATAAATGTGCAGGCTGCTTGGTTTTTGTATCAAAGCAGCCTGCAATTTTGTGATTATTGTGGTACAGAAGCACCAGAGTTAAGCGGTTTATCGCCAACGGTAAAGGTTGCCGATTTACCTCTCTTGGCGGCTTCTACGTTAAACGATTCGCCATTGAATGTAACCGTTGTGCCGCTGGCATAACCCAAGCGTACTTCAAATGGTGCACCATTGCTAAAACGATATTCGCTGCGCGCTGGCACGATTTGGTTAATCAATACTTCGCCTTGCACGTTGGTCACGGTAAGCATCGTGCGATAACGCGCGTTGATGACCAATTCGCCAGCAATCGCAGCAACAGGCGCAGAAGCCGATTGTGCTACCGAAGAAGCGGTTACAATTTGCATATCGCTAGCGGTCATCGGTTTCACAATCACATTGCTGGTATTCAAACTAGGTACAGAAGCCGTTGCAACACTACTTGCCGACAAGACGGAAGTTTCTGCTTCTTGTTTTTCGTGTTCTTGCTGCGATTTAGCTTGCCACATATACACGCCATAGCCCAAACCAGCCGCCAGCAACAGCCCAACAATCCAAAATGGGAACGATTTTTTGGGTGTTGCATCGTTGCCCAAATTAAACTTACTTTGCCCTGCATGTTGCACTTTGTCTTGTGGCGAAATGTGCGATAAAGCCGCATTAAGCGTTTCTTCTTCAACATCTAAAAAACGTCCATAGCTACGCAAAAAACCACGCACAAAAACAGGTTCGGGTAAATTAACATATTCGCCATTTTCCAAAGCATCAATTTGACGAGCTGGCAATTTTAATCGTTCTGACACTTCGCCAACCGAAAGCCCTTTTTTTTCACGATGCTGACGCAGTTTTGCGCCCAGTTCTTGCGGAGTCGTCATTGAATTTTGGGTTTCTTGTTTAGTCATTATTCGGTACTTCCAGTGCTAATAGATTGTAATTCTTCAGAATAAGGATAATTGGCACGCAATTGTGCTTCGTATTCATAAGCAGCCTGCGATTCGCCATTGGCACGCGCAATTTGCCAGCCCAACAACAAAGCTTTTGCATTCAACTGATTCACGCGACTTTGATAAATGCGGAATAAGCGGTCGGCTTCGCTATATTGCCCTTCTTCCAATTTAGTACGCGCACGTTCCATAAACACAGGCACAAATTCTGGGTTCAAATTCAAAGCGCGTTCGTAATAAGCATTTGCCAAACCATATTGCTTCAATTTTGCGCTACAAATTGCCTTGTTCAAATACGCCATTTCGGGCGTTGGATAAGTTGGGTCTGCCAAAGCCTTGTCAAAATACGGCAACGCTGCATTGGCATTATTTTTAATCGAACACAAATACCAACCATAGTTATTGTTGATTTCTGCGCCAGTTGGGCTAATAGACAAGGCACGCGCAAAACTTTCTTCCGCCTTGTCATACACTTTCAAAAATTGATAGATTTGAGCACGAATCAACCACGCCATGTCATAGCCACTATCCACTTTTAGCGCATCTTCAATCGCTACCGTTGCGGCACGATAGTCTCTGGCGTTCATGTATTCGACTGCCAGTTGCGTTTTGATGCGAACCGCTTCGGCATTTTTTTCGCTGCGTGTCATGTCACGAAATTGGGTCAATACTGTGCCTTGTGTAACGCAACCTGTTAGCAAAAATGCAATGCCACACGCAATCGAAAATTTTGATAACGCTGCTTTTATCAACTTCATGCTTTTGTCTCCAAATAAATTTGTTGCCATTTTTCTTGGCGTTTGGTTTTGTCTTTTACCTGACCTGCTAATTGACCGCAGGCTGCATCAATGTCATCGCCGCGCGTTTTGCGAACAGTGGTAACCAAATCCGCTTCCATCAAAATTTCTTTGAAAATATTGATGTTTTTGTTGCTAGAACGCTCGTAACCCGAATTAGGGAACGGATTAAACGGAATCAAATTAAATTTACATGGCGTGTCTTTGACCAATTCCACCAATTCACGCGCGTGTTCGGGTTTATCATTCACACCGTCCAACATCACATATTCAAACGTGATGAAATCACGCGGTGCTTTCACCAAATAGCGGTTGCAGGCTGCCATGAGTTCTTTGAGCGGATATTTTTTATTCAACGGTACGATTTCATCGCGCACTTTGTCGTTTGATGCGTGTAGCGATACGGCTAATGCGACTGGCATATCTTCTTTTAGTCTATCCATTTGCGGCACCATGCCCGATGTAGACACGGTAACACGGCGGCGCGACAAGCCGTAACCATGGTCGTCCAACATAATAGATAGTGCGGTAATCACGTTATCGTAGTTTGCCAACGGTTCGCCCATGCCCATCATCACAACATTGGAAATCACGCGCTCATTTTTTGGGGTAACGCCTAATGCTTTGTTTGCCCACCATAATTGTCCGATGATTTCGGCAGCAGACAAATTACGGTTAAAGCCTTGTCGCCCAGTTGAACAAAATGTGCATTCCAACGCGCAACCCACTTGCGATGAAATACACAACGTACCACGCTCGGTTTCGGGAATAAACACGGTTTCCACGCCGTTGCCTGTGCCGACGTCAAGCAGCCATTTGCGCGTGCCATCTTTGGATTCTTGCGAAGTCATCAAGGCTGGAATGCCAACTTCGGCTTGTTGTTCCAATTTGGCGCGTAGGGATTTTGCCAAATCGGTCATTTGTTCAAAATTTTCTGCTCCGCCCTGATGAATCCAGCGCATGACTTGTTTGGCGCGAAAGGGTTTTTCGCCCATTTGCGCAAAATGTTCTGTGAGTGCTGGTAGGTCGTAATTGAGCAGATTGGTTTTCATGTGGTTGTGGTTTTGATTGTTATCAATAAATTAAATTTAAAGGTGCAGGCTGCTTCTTAATATAGGCAATCATGCCTACGGCATACCCTTTATATAACCAAATCAAAGATTTGGACAAAAGGGCAAAGCAGCCTGCACATTCTTTTCTGTTACAAAATTAACCGCGTGTGCGTGGGCAAATTTCGGTTGCTGCAAAAAAGTAAGCGATTTCAATTGCAGCGGTTTCTGCACTGTCTGAACCGTGCACCGCGTTTTGTTGCATGCTATCGGCAAAATCTTTGCGGATTGTGCCTGCATCGGCATTATCGGGATTGGTCGCGCCCATGATTTCGCGGTTTTTGGCAACGGCGTTTTCACCCTCCAATACCTGAATCATCACAGGCCCACTGGTCATAAATGCAACCAAATCATTGAAAAATGGACGCTCTTTGTGAACCGCGTAAAAACCTTCGGCTTCGGCACGAGTCAAATGTTTCATTTTGGCAGCGATAATTTTTAAGCCTTGGCTTTCAAAACGGTCGTAGATTTTGCCAATAATACTTTTGCCCACTGCATCGGGTTTAACAATAGAAATGGTGCGCTCAATCGCCATGATGGGTTTCCTTATATCAAGAAGGTGGGTTAAATCAACAAAAAATTCCCAGCATTCTATCAAGTTTTTACGCTAATTCAAAGCAGCCTGCACTTTTTTATGCCGCCAAAAACAATTTATAGGCTGCGTTTTCGGTTTGTTCTTCAAACGCATAGCCTAGGGTATCCAAAAATGCGTCAAAAGCGGCGTTATCGGACGGTGGAACATCGATGCCAACCAAAATGCGTCCGTAGTCCGTGCCGTGATTGCGGTAATGGAATAACGTGATATTCCAATCGGTTTGCATCGCATTTAGGAAGTTCGCCAAGGCTTTGGGGCGTTCGGGGAACTCAAAGCTCAACAGGCGTTCGTTTTGCACGTTGTTGGTGCGTCCGCCCACCATGTAACGCAAATGCACTTTGGCCATTTCGTCGTGGCTTAAATCGATGTGCGGCAACTGTGCGGCTTCAAAATCGGCGCGAATTTTGGCGCGGTCATTTGCGCCTGCGCTTTGTATGCCCACAAAAACGTGCGCGATTTGGTCGTCGCCATAGCGATAGTTGAACTCGGTGATGTTGCGCGAACCGACTACATTCACAAATTCGCGGAAGCTGCCTGCGCGTTCGGGAATCGACACGGCAAAAATCGCTTCGTTGCCCTCACTCAATTCGCTGCGCTCCGACACATGGCGCAAGCGGTGGAAGTTCATGTTTGCGCCAGATGTAATCGCGATAAAGGTTTCATCGGCAACATCGTTTCGCGCAATATAGGCTTTGAGCCCTGCCAATGCCAACGCGCCTGCTGGTTCGCAAATGCTGCGCGTGTCGTCAAAAATGTCTTTGAGCGCACCGCACACGGCATCGGTGTCCACTGTGATAATTTCGTCCAACAAATCGTGGCACATACGGAACGTTTCTTCGCCCACCAATTTGACCGCCGTGCCGTCCGAGAACAAACCCACGTCTTTGAGTTCCACACGTTTGCCTGCCATGACCGACACTTTCATCGCACAGCTATCGTTGGTTTGCACGCCAATCACTTTGATGTCGGGGCGTACTTGTTTGATGAACGCTGCCACGCCAGCCGCTAATCCGCCGCCGCCAATCGGCACAAATATGGCGTGAATGGGTTTGGCATATTGACGCACGATTTCCATACCGATTGTCCCCTGCCCTGCAATCACATCGGGGTCGTCAAACGGTGGAATATAGGTCAAACCGCTTTGGGCAACCATTTTCATCGCGTGGTCGTAGGCATCGTTATATGACACGCCTGCCAACACGACATTGCCGCCACGCGCTTTAACAGCATCTACTTTGATTTTGGGCGTGGTTTCGGGCATTACAATCGTGGCTTGGCAATCGAGTTTTTGTGCCGACAACGCCACGCCTTGTGCATGGTTGCCTGCGCTGGCGGTAATCACGCCTTTTTGCAATTCGGCTTCGGAAAGTTGCGCCATCTTGTTGTATGCACCGCGTAATTTGAATGAAAACACGGGCTGCAAGTCTTCGCGTTTAAGATAGATTTTATTGTTCAAGCGGCGTGATAAGTTGGCGGCAAAATCCAATGGGGTTTCTTTGGCGACATCGTATACTGATGCGGTTAAGATACGAGTTAGATAATCGTGGTATTCGGGATAGGGATTGGCTTTCATGATTGTGTTCGCGTAACAGAAAAGTTGTAACCATAACGCGGACAAGCGGTAAATGCAATACAAACGCGCTTTCTTTGGCGTTTTATGGGTATAATCCCCCCAAAAAATATCGCAGGCAGCCTGCACTTTATCGCAACAAAGTGCAGGCTGCTTTTTTTACTGTAAACGGAGTAAACACAATGAAAAAAATACTCTCTATTTTGATTTGCACCACTTTATTGCACACGCCTGTTTGGGCAAATACCGCCAGCGAACCCAATGTGCAGGCTGCTTCTGCACCTGTGCCTTTGTCGTCTATTCAGCTGCCCGAAATCAAAGCCGTTGCCTATTTGGTGCAAGATTTGCAAAGCGGTCAAATTTTGGCACAAGCCAATGCCGACCAAAAAATCGAACCTGCATCGCTAACCAAAGTCATGACCGCTTATTTGGTGTTTCAAGCCTTGGAAAACAAAAAAATCACGCCCGACCAAACCACCAAAACATCGGAACACGCTTGGCGACAAGCAGGTTCGCGTATGTTTTTGGAACTGGGCAAGCCTGTGAGCGTGCAAGATTTGGTGCATGGCTTGGTGGTGCAGCTTGCCAACGATGCCGCCGTGAGCTTGGCAGAATTGCTAGCTGGCAGCGAAGCCGAATTTGTGGCGTTGATGAATGCCGAAGCCAAACGTTTGGGCATGACCAACACCCATTTTGACAACGCGACGGGTTTGTCGAGCCAAACGCATTTAACCACCGTTAAAGATTTGGCGATTTTGTCCAACGCGCTCATTCGCGATTTTCCGCAATATTACAAAATTTATTCAACCAAATCGTTTACTTATAACACCATCACGCAGCAAAACCGCAATTTATTGTTGTTTCGCGATGACAACATTGACGGCTTGGCAGCAGGCTATACCAACAGCGGCGGCTACAATTTAATCGCATCGAGCAAGCGCGATGGTCGCCGCGTGTTGAGCATTGTGGCAGGGGCAGCCAGTGCCGAATCTCGCGCCACCGAAAGCAGCAAATTGCTCAACTACGCGCTGCTGAATTTTGACACGCAACCCATGTTTCAAGCAGGCAAAGAAGTCAGCACCGTCAAGATTTTTAAGGGCGCGCAAAACAGCGTTGCCATTGGTTTTGGGCAAGATGCGTATGTGACCGTGCCACGCAATCAGCAGACGAACATCAAATCGTTTATCGATACGAATCAGCCTGTGTTAGCCCCCATCAAAAAAGGGCAGGTTTTGGGAACATTCCGCCTGATGCACGGCGAGCAAGTGTTGGCAGAACAGCCTGTTGTGGCGTTGCAAGACGTGGGCGAATCGGGCTGGTTTGGACGTTTGGTTGATAGTTTTGTGCTGTGGTTTCAAAATTTGTTTGCGGATTAAGGTTGCATAAAATATAAAAAAGTGCAGGCTGCTTTTGTTATATAAAAAAGCAGCCTGCACTTTTATTCGCCCCATTCAATCAAGGTTTTTCTTGTCGATTTAATGCCTTATCTAATTGTTCTTTATCCAACGCATTTTCCCAACGCGCCACCACAATCGTTGCACACGCATTGCCGACTAAATTGGTCAGCGCACGGCATTCCGACATAAAACGGTCAATACCCAAAATCAACGCCATACCCGCCACAGGCACGCTTGGCACAACCGACAAAGTCGCTGCCAATGTAATGAAGCCTGCACCTGTTACGCCAGCCGCGCCTTTGGAGCTCAACATCGCCACCAGCAACAGCGAAAACTGTTCGCCCCACGACAAATCAATCCCCACCGCTTGTGCGATAAACAAGGCTGCCATCGTCATATAGATGTTTGTGCCGTCCAAATTGAACGAATAGCCAGTTGGAATCACCAAACCCACCACCGATTTTTCGCAGCCTGCTTGTTCCATTTTGTGCATCAACGTGGGCAATGCCGCTTCGGAAGACGATGTTCCCAGCACCAGCCACAATTCGTCTTTGATGTATTTGATGAGTTTGATAATGGAAAAGCCGTTGTATTTTGCCACCGCGCCCAAAATCACCACCACAAACAAAATAGACGTGATGTAAAACGCACCAACCAGCATCAACAAATTGCTAATCGATTTGATGCCGTATTTACCAATCGTAAATGCCATTGCACCAAACGCACCAATTGGCGCAAGATTCATCAGCATTGCCACCATTTTGAACACAGGTGCAGACAATTCTTGCAGCAAATTGGTAATGGGACGCGCCTTGTCGCCCACGCTTGCCAACGCCACACCAAACAAAATCGCCACAAACAACACTTGCAAAATATTGCCTTCGGTTAATGGGCTAACAATGGTGGTGGGGATAATGTTCATCAAAAAATTGACCACTGTTGCGTCTTTGGATTTGGCAACATAGCCCTCTACTTTGGAACTATCGAGCGTGTGCGGGTCAATATTCAGCCCAGCGCCAGGTTGAATCACATTGGCAATCACCATGCCCACAATCAAAGCCAAAGTCGAAAAAATAATAAAATAAACAAACGCTTTACCTGCCACGCGCCCTACTTTTTTCATATTGGTCATGCCTGCGATGCCTGTTACCACCGTCAGAAAAATCACAGGGGCAATAATCATCTTCACGATTTTAATAAACGCATCGCCCAGCGGTTTCATTGCCTCACCAGTTTGCGGAAAGAAATGCCCGAGCAAAATACCCAACACAATGGCAAAAACTACTTGCACATACAAAATTTGGTAAAACTTTTGCTTTTTGATTGGGGTATGGGGATTTAATTCGGAAGGGTCGATGTTCAACATTTTATGTTCTCCGTGAGCAATTTTTATTCTGAATGACGCACCCAAAAAAAGAAGCTATTTGGGATAGCAGCCCTTAATGTAAAGACTAATTCACATTCAGGCAAATGTTGATTTGTGTAAATTTGATTGGATTTTTGTAATGATTTGATTTAATTTTGAAAATAAAATGACAAAAAATGCAGGCTGCTTTGAATTTGCATCAAGAGCAGCCTGCACCTTTTGTCCAAATCTATTGATTTGAGTATAAAAGGTGTATGCCGTAGGCAGGCACTCCATTTAAACCTTATCCACGCACAATCTCACGCAATGACCAACGCGGTTTCACATCAAACGCAAACGAATGTTCTGCCGCTTGAACGCCATGCAACAAACGCATTGCGCCAGCAAACGCAATCATCGCGCCATTGTCGGTACACAAAGGCAAGGGCGGAAAATAGGTTTTCACGTTTTCGGGCGGCGATTTGGGCGATGTTTTGACCGACAAATCTGCCAATTCTGCGCGTAATTTCCAGTTTGCGCCCACGCCGCCTGCCACCACCAAAGTACGAAAACCTGTCTGCAACAAAGCGGCTTTGGCTTTTGCCACCAATACGTCCACCACCGCGTCTTGAAATCCACGACAAATATCGTTGCGTGTGGATTCGGGCAATGGGTCGCTAGGCGATAAATTGAGCTGGGCGCGTGTTTTTTCTACCGCCGTCAGCACCGATGTTTTTAAGCCAGAAAAGCTCATTTGCAAATCATGGCTGTGCAACATCGGGCGCGGAAAGGGGTAAGCATCGGGCGAACCCAATTTGGCGTATTCCGACAAAATCGCGCCAGCAGGATACGGCAAACCAATCAATTTTCCTGTTTTATCAAACGCTTCGCCTGCGGCATCATCCACCGTTTCGCCCAGCAATTCGTAATCGCCAAAATCGTGCACTGCCATAAATTGCGTGTGTCCGCCCGACACCAGCAACGCGACAAACGGAAATTCTGGCACGTTGTCTGCCAACAAAGGCGACAGCAAATGTCCTTCCAAATGATGTACGGGTAACACAGGTTTGTTCAACGAAAACGCCAGCGCATTGGCATAAGCCGAACCTGCCAACAACGCGCCGCCCAAGCCTGGCCCTTGCGTGTAGGCAATCGCATCCATGTCGTTGTATTGCAGATTGGCTTCTTTGAGTGCGGCTTGTGTGAGCGGCACAAGGCGGCGAATGTGGTCGCGGCTGGCGAGTTCTGGCACAACGCCGCCGTATTCTGCGTGCATTGCCATTTGGGTGTGCAGTTGATTGGCGATTAAGCCGCGTTCTGTGTCGTAAATGGCGATGCCTGTTTCATCGCACGATGATTCTATTCCTAAAACTATCATATTGTTTCTTTGTCAATATTTTTTCAGGCAGCCTTATAGTACACGACAGAAATTTTTATATTTAAGCAAATCTACTCCCTCTCCTGTGGGAGAGGGTTGGGGAGAGGGAAAAAACTTTCAGCCTTAACAAAGATTTGTTTTACTCGGAAATTTTCCCCTCTCCCTAGCCCTCTTCCAAAGGAGAGGGAACAAGGTTGCTATAATTCAAAGTTGCATCATGCGCTTTCAGGCAGCCTGAACATTATTCAATGCCACACAATTTATGCGTTTGAATGCTTAATTGCCAATGCGGTTTACCCACACGCGCATTCAATTTCCCCAATAGCGTAATGGTTTGTAAAATATTCATCTCCCCCTGCTGCTCGCATGGCGACAGATAATAGCGTGGCGATTCAATTTTTTGCTCAATCAATTCACAAAAATCAAACACATCAACATTATCCACCACAATTCGCACCTCATCGGCACGTTTCAGGCAGCGTTTTTCATACGCCTCCGTATACAAACGCTTCGGGCTGGTTGCCACAAAATCAATTTGTTTAGGTACGTCTTTTAGCCCATTGGTTTCCATTGCCAAAAAATAGCCTTCCGATTTCAAGCAATCCAGCAATGCCACCAAATGCGGCTGAATAGTCGGTTCGCCGCCCGTGATAATGATATTTTTCGCTAAAAATTCATGCACTTTTACCATAATTTGCGATAGCGTCATCATACCAAATTCATTGTAATTCGTATCGCACCAATGGCAAGCCAAATTGCATTTACCAAAACGAATAAACACACTCGGCATACCCGTATTGTAGCCCTCGCCTTGTAGCGTTTCAAAAATCTCCACAATGCGGAAAGTTGGTTCATTCGTCATGCCGCGTACTCACAATAAGAAGACGGCGTTTCCCACAACCGAATTAAACTAACAGGTAAATTTGCTTCCGCCGTTAACACATTAAAAATATGGCGCGTCATTTCTTCGGCTGTGGTGCGCGTGTTAATACCATAAGTTTTTGAATTTAATTGATTTAACAAATTTGCCACTTGACACTCACGCTCGCTGGTTGTGTCGTAAATAAAAGCGTGGTCCATTTTGTCTAAAATATGCGTTTTGACTACCGCTTTTAAATCGGCGAAATCCATCACCATGCCTTTTTTTGCGCCCGATTCGTGCAGGTTGCCTGAAATTTCAACTTGTAAAATATAAGTATGTCCATGTAAATTTTGGCATTTTCCATCATGTCCGTCCAACATATGCGCCATATCAAATGTAAATTCTTTTGCCGTTTTAAACATCAAATTCCTTATTATTGCCACCGTTTTGGTAGTCTAAAAATGGTCAATCGGAAGTCTATTTAGGATTACTGATTTTTTCTTATCCATGCCAACCACGGCTCAAACAGTGCAGGCTGCCCTGCGGCAATAACCGAGCGTTGAAAAGCGTGTTTGCCGCTCCAAAAATCATCGCCTTCCAAAGTGGCGAGCAAACCGCCCGATTCTTCAAAAATCAACGCGCCTGCTGCGTAGTCCCACAAATTTTGTCCGCCATGAACATAGACATCGTATCGCCCAGCCGCCAAGTAACACCAATCCAAAGTGCTGCTGCCCATGCTGCGGAGCGTGCCAAATGGTGCAAACAAGTTCAAGCTATTTGCCAATTTGCCATTACGCAAGCGTCTGATTTCCACGCCTGCCACCGCTTCGCGCAAGGTTTTGTGAATGCGGCGCAAGGGCAAAGTTTGACCATTTAGCCACGCGCCTTGTCCACGAACCGCTGCAAAACATTCTTGCAAAACAGGGTTATACACCACACCAAGTTGGGCGCGTCCGTTTTGCACATATGCCACTGACACCGCAAAATGAGGTATGCCGTTTACAAAATTGTTCGTGCCGTCAATCGGGTCGAGCACCCACAAGCCTTGTTCGGCGTTGTGCCACAGCGCGTGTTGTTCTGCGCTGGTCATTTCTTCGCCTAGCACAGGCGCGTTGATAATACTAGGCAGCCTGCACTCAAAGGCTTTTTGCGCGGCTAAATCGGCTTGCGACAGCATGCTGCCATCGGCTTTGCGCGCACTTTCCACTTTTAGGTAATAAGGCATGATTTGGTTGGCAGCAATGTCGCGCACCAAATCTTGTAAACGTTGAATTGCGTTCATAAATAGAAAACTTTTGTTAGAATGGCGTTTTGCCAAAGACAGGGATAGTACCACAAATGCCACGCTTTTATCTGCCCAACCTGCCCGATGCAGGCGAGTTAAATCTGCCCGATTGCATTGTTCGCCATATTCAAGTGCTGCGTTTGAATGTGGGCGATGATTTGATTTTGTTTGATGGACGGGGCAAGCGCGTTCATGCCACGCTCACGGAGTTAGGCAAACGCAAAGCAGCCTGCACCCTTGCGCCAACCGAACAAATCAACAGCGAAAGCGCGTTGTCGATTCATTTGCTGCAAGCGATTTCCAGCGGCGAGCGCATGGATTTCACCATTCAAAAAAGCGTGGAATTGGGCGTGGCGAGCATTACGCCGATTTGGAGCGAGCGTTGCGTGGTTAAGCTACAAGGCGAGCGTGCCGATAAGCGCGTACAGCGTTGGCAAGACATTGCGATTTCGGCGTGCGAGCAATGTGGGCGCGACATCGTGCCAGAAGTGCGCCCGATTGTGCGTTTTGATGATTACATCAAGCAAATGCCACGCGAGCAACTGCATTTGCTGATGAGCTTGCAACAAGCCAAAAGTTTGCAAGCCATGCAGCCCGCACCGCAAACGGTTTATTTGATGATAGGCCCAGAAGGCGGCTGGACGGCTGCCGAAGAGCAAGCCGCGCTAGATGCAGGTTTTCAGGCGATTGTGCTGGGCAAGCGCGTGTTGCGGACAGAAACCGCTTCGTTGGCGGCGATTGCGGCAATGCAGACTTTGTGGGGAGATTTTGTGTGATGCCAACATTGCACTATCGCAACACCATTTCCTGCATCAACTGCATTCCCCATTGCCAATCGCGTTGGCGTTGCTGATTAACAGCATCAGACAAAGCAAAAAACCGCGCTTGCCACAGCGGTGCTTGTTGCGAAAGCCAATCGCTATCGTCCAAGCAGCCTGCACAAACAGCCGTGGGACATTGAAAGCGCACACGCAACTCGTTTGATGTGCAGGCTGCTTTTTGTGGCGCGAGCAAAATGGCAGCGCGCAAACGCTTATGCATCGTCCAACTTTCCACATAATGCCAAGACAACAACGCATTTGCGCCCATGCCATGCGCCACCGCCACCACGTTTTGACTGGCAATCGTCGCAAAAGCAGCCTGCACCGCCGTCAATCGTTCGTTTACCGATTGCATTGCCGACACGCCCACCCTTTGCACCAAAGGATAACCACGCGTCCAAGCATCAACCCACGCTTCGGGCGCGTTGTTATCGTGCAGCAACAGCAAGGTTAGGTCATCATCGTTCCACATAAAAGGCAGCCTGCACTTTAAAACGCATAATCGTAATCCACCACCAAAGGCGCGTGGTCAGAGAATTTTTCATCTTTATAAACGTGTGCCGATTGCGCTTTCGCTGCCAATTCGGGCGACACCATTTGATAGTCAATCCGCCAACCTACGTCTTTTGCATAGGCTTGTCCGCGATTGCTCCACCAAGTATAACCTGCCACATCGGGATACAATTTGCGCCACATATCCGTCCAGCCGAGCTTTGCAATCACATTACCAATCCACTCGCGTTCTTCGGGCAGGAAACCTGAATTTTTCAGATTGCCTTTCCAGTTTTTGATGTCGATATTTTGGTGCGCGATATTCCAATCGCCACACACCACCACATCGCGCCCTTCCGCCAATAAATCCGCCAAAATCGGATAAAACGCATCTAAAAATTGATATTTATACGCCTGACGCTCTTCCGCGCTCGTACCGCTTGGCAAATACAACGAAATCACACTCAACCGCCCAAAATCCGCCCGAACAAATCGCCCTTCATTGTCAAACAATTCAATGCCCAAACCATATTGCACACGATCGGGCGCACGTTTGCTGTAAATCGCCACGCCGCTATAACCGCGTTTTTGGGCGCAATGCCACACGCCGTGCATACCGTGCGGTTGTTGCATTTCTACTGATAAATCCGCTTCTTGCGCTTTCAATTCTTGCACGCAGACAATATCCGCGCCCGATTGCGCGATGTATTCCAAAAAGCCTTTTTTGTAGGCAGAACGAATGCCGTTTACATTTGCCGAGATAATTCGCATTTTGTTGTGTAACCTTTTTGTATGAATTTGTTAAAATGGTGGCATTGTAAACACTTTCAGGCTGCCTAAAAGGAAAAACTTCATGCCAAAACGCTATTTTTTTCTCGCGCTATTATTCGTCATCAGCAGCGCACACGCCGAAATTGCCGCACCGTGGGAATAATTTTGCAAGCAGCCTGCACATTCCAATTAAAGTGCAGGCTGCTTTTTCAATAATTTATGAATTCGGATTCGGGCTATCTTGTTCCACCACTTGACGCAAATATTGCTCCACTTCGTCTTTAATCGCAAAACGGTCGGCAAACGAAGCAGCCTGCAACGGTTCGGCAAAATCCACGCGCACATCAATTTGCGCTTGCGACACAATGCGCCACACCGATTGCAATAAGCCCACATTGGCAAACGACACCATTTGACTGCGCTGTTGGTTCACATAATAACGCAAAACAATGGCTTGAACAGGCGCGTTTGCCATAATTGCCGCTTGAAACAACGCCGCTTTCAAGGGCAAAACGCCATCGCCCAAACTGGTTTTGGCTTCGGGGAAAAAGCACACGTTTTCGCCTTGTTTCAAGGCGGTGGCAATGGAGGTATTGATGGGGTCGATGTCTTTGCGATTACTGCGGTCGATGAACACCGTGCCTGCATTTTTGACCAATTTGCCCACCACAAACCAGCTTTCGATTTCTTTCATGGCGATAAAACTGGCAGGTTGCAGCGCGTTAATCACCAAAATATCCAGCCACGATACATGATTTGCCACCACCAATGTGCCATTCCAAGATGCAGGCTGCTTTTCGTGCTGCAAACGCACATTTAAAATTGCCAAGCAGCCTGCACTTAATTGGCGAATGATTTGATTGCGCTGTGCAGCATCGTGTTGCGATAAGCGGTTAATCTGGCGGATTGCGCCAAACAGCCAAATCAGCAATTTAAACAGTCGGCGAAATCGCCCAAAAAAAGAAATCGTTGGATTCATGGTTTGTTGTATCACAAAAAATAAAGGGCGAATAATGCAGTGATTGCCCTATTCTGGCAAGCATAGGTGCAAAATCATGCAGAATTTTTTTGGCGCATCGTGTAAAATTTCGCCATTATTTTCCAATTTGTCTATTTAACATTTTCACTATGGCTAATACCACTCGTTCTAATATCAATTTGGCGATGTATCAACGTTATGCCAAACGTCATTTCCCCAGTCTGCTAATGCCACACCTGCCCAATACGCATAAAGGCACATTTGGCACGGTTGGCATTGCAGGCGGTGCAGTTGGCATGGCTGGCGCACCTTTACTCGCAGGTGTTGCCGCCATGTTTACAGGTTGCGGCAAAACAGTGGTGGCATTTAACCAACCACAACTACCTATGCCTGTTCATGCGCCCTACCCTGAATTAATGCTCGACATCGCTGCCAATGCTTCAAAACGCCAAGACGTTGATGTCTGGGCGGTTGGCTGTGGTTTGGGGCGCGATGAAGCGGCGATTCAATGCGTACAAAACTTGTGGCATTCAGACCAGCCGCGTTTGGTGTTAGATGCCGATGCGCTACACATTTTGGCGGATTACCCTGACAAATTTTGCAAACACAAACACAACGATTTAGTGCTGACACCACACCCAGGCGAAGCGGCACATTTGCTTAACATTACCATTAATCAAGTGCAAGATTACCGCCCATGGGTTGCGCGTGAACTGGCAGACCGTTATCACTGCTGGGTTGTGCTAAAAGGACACGACACCATTATTTCATCGGCGCGCGGTCTTTTGCATACCAACAATACAGGCAACGCAGGCTTGGCAACCGCAGGCAGCGGCGATGTCTTAACTGGCATCATTACCAGCCTACTGGCGCAAGGATTACCTGCCGAAGAAGCCATTCCTGCTGGCGTATGGCTACACGGTGCAGCATCGGAATTACTGGAACAATCACAAACTGGGCCTATTGGGCTAATGGCTGGCGAATTGGCAGAAATGGTGCGCTGGTTACGCAATCGGCTCACTATTGGTGCGGTTTAATCGCTCTATTTGATATATTTAAGTGCAGGCTGCTTTTTAATAGACAAAGCAGCCTGCACTTTTTTGTTTATATCGATAGCATCAATACATTCTCAACAAAAAATTCTCAGTATTTAAAACCAATATTTAAAATTGATGTTGATTTAGTAAATAATATGAATTATCATTATTTAAATTTATGCAATTTAGCAAAGTTTTACTTCATCAACCCTGTTTATCGACAAGAGGATTTTTTGTATGAACATTCCATTTAAGTTGAGTGCGATTGTGATTGCGTGTAGCTTGGGTTTAACAGCTTGCGGTGGTGGCGGCGGTTCATCGCTTAGCACGCAATCTACGCCTACACCAACGCCACCTGCGCCTACACCAACGCCACCTGCGCCTACACCAACGCCACCTGCGCCTACACCAACGCCACCTGCGCCTACACCAACGCCACCTGCGCCTACACCAACGCCACCTGCCAGCAATAGCTCGGTTAAATTTATTGTTGATACAGCCAGCAAAACTTTGACAACCGTAAACGACACGTTTACTGCATTGCGAACTGTAGTAGTGGATGGTGTCAGCATTCAGTTGCCAAACAAAACAGACAGAACAACTTTAACAGAAGCTGACAATTACCGTATTTTCAATAACCTAGACAATGTGGTTTATGGTGCAGCAACTGGCAACGGTAAACACGCTTTGTTTGTACAAGGTAATTTAACTGCCGATATGCCTAGTGGCACAGCAAAATACAGCGGACAAGTGTTGCACTATCGTGGTCGCGTTTTGAATGGCTCTGGTGTATTGACTGGCTCTAATATCGACTACACTTACACTTACAACGGCACATTCACCGCAACGGCTGATTTTTCAAGCAAAAAACTGTCTGCTATCATTAACAGCGGAGATAGTTCGTATATGGGAACAAAAACCTTCAATGCGGTTATTAATGGCAACAGATTTAAGTCAGATAGCTCATCGCCCGATCAAACGATAGAAGGTGGTTTCTATGGTGCTAATGCGGCAGAAATTGCAGGTAAGTACCAATTTATTGATGGTAAGAGTGATACACTTTCTGACAGTGGCTTCGGCGTATTCGGCGGTAAAAAACAAACGCCCTAATTCCCCAAGCTAATCCCTGAATAAACAACCTGCCTGCTTGTGTTTTGCAGGCAGGCTGTTTTATTGTGCAGGCTGCTTTTATTTGCCTATAATACATCTCACAATCACAAAAAACGATATTCCATGTATTCCAAACTATTACTTACCAGTGCGCTGTGGCTGGCAACGGCATCGATTTATGCCGAAACGCTGCCACCCAAAGTTGAACAGATGCTGAACGAATCGTCGCCCGAAACCGAATTCAATCGCACGCCCGACATCAAACCCACCGAAAACACGCCACCTACAAACGATGCGGATGGCGAAACACTCAATATTTCATCGGAAGAACTGCAAAAGCAGCCTGCACTTTTAAAACGCGCTTTTTTTGGTGCATTGGCAACAGGCAATGTGGCTGGTGTCAAAATTCTGCTGCCCTGGTATCGCAATCTACCAGACGGCAACGACGAATTTGCGCTCAATTTAGCAGATGCCATGCTCGCGCAGGACAAGGGCGATTACGATAACGCGGTAGAATCGTATCAAAAAGTATTGGCACAACAGCCCGATGCGCCGTCTATCCAAATGGGACTAGCACAAACTTTGTTCGCCGACCACCGCAACAGCGAAGCCAAACAAATCTTGACCGAATTGCACAATCGCAGCGATTTACCCGAAAATTTCCGCCAATACGCAGGCAGCTATCTGTCCGCCATAAAAAAACGCAACGATTGGACATTTAACATCAATGCGTATTACACGCAAGACAACAACATCAATAGCACCCCCAATCAACGCAAAGTCGGCAACTGGACACTGGGTGAACCCGAATCAGCACACGGCATTGCGTATTATGGCAACGTCAATAAAGACACCTATTTGGGCAAACAATGGTCATTGCGCTTTGGCACAGACGTGTTTGGCAAATATTATTGGGACAACCGCAAATACGACGATTTATCGGCGCGTGTCAAACTGGGCGTAGCGCATCAAACCGCGCGAAGTGAAACAGCGATTTTGCCGTATTTTGAACGCCGTTGGTATGGTGGCAAAGAATACGCTGCCGAAAAAGGGCTAACGCTGGAATGGTCATACTGGTTCACGCCCAAAAATCAAGTTTTGCTGTCGGGCGAACATAGCTGGCAAAAACACGACACGCGCTCATTTTTGGACGGCAAAAACAGCAATTTGTCGGCTACATGGCTGTTTTTATCATCAGAAAAACAATACTGGACGCTGGGCATAGACCTGACCCGCAAAACCGCGCAAGACAGCAGCGACGCTTATCGCCGCAAAGGCATACGTTTAGGCTGGACGCAATATTGGGGCAACACCGTGGGCAGCTCATTGGGCATTGGCACTGCACAACGTGTTTACGATGCGCCCAACTTCCCGTTCAACTACATTCGCAAAGACCGCGAACATTTTGCATCGCTTAGCTTGTGGAACAACCGCTGGCAATTTGGGGGCATCACACCACGCCTAGTATTCCGTTGGACAAAAGTCAGCAGCAATCATCCGTTTTACGGCGATTACAGCAAGAAAAATGTCTTTATCCAAATGAACAAAGCCTTTTAAAACGCAAAAAAGTGCAGGCTGCTTTTGAACGGATTTTTCCGCTAAAAGCAGCCTGCACTTTTATATTACAAACAATTAAGACAACCAGCCATTGACCGTTGCCGCACCTGCCGCGCTGAACACATATTGTCCCAAAAAGAAATAGCCCAACGCACTAGCAACCGCAATCGTCATGTTCAACGCCATGCTGCTGGAAAAGCGGTCGGTTAATTCCAAGCACACCACCACATACACGAACAAAATGCCCCATTGCGCCATGGTCAAATTGTCAAGATTGGGTACGCCCGACCACTCCATCAACGATTTAATCACAATTGCCATCAGCGTAAAGCCCAGCGATTCGCCCAGCGAGTTCACATCGCGGTTGGCTGACCAAATGCACCAAAAGCCCAAAATAAAGGCGATTAACATATAAGAACCAGTCATTTTTTTACTTCCTTATTCAAACTAAAACAAAAATTTATGCTGCCAGCAATTCGTCTGCCAACTGCTGTGCTTGGTCAAACTGAATGCTGCCTTCGTAAATGGCGCGACCTGTAATCGCACCTGCCACGCCTTGTTTGGCGACGGCACACAAGGCGCGTACATCGTCCAAATTGGTCAAGCCGCCCGATGCGATAATCGGGATATTGACCGCTTGCGCCAGTTTAACAGTCGCTTCAATGTTTACGCCGCTCATCATGCCGTCGCGTCCGATGTCGGTATAGATAATGCTGTTTACGCCATCGTCTTCAAATTGTTTACTTAAATCAATGACATGATGTTCGGTTACGGTTGCCCAGCCGTCAATCGCGACCATGCCGTCTTTGGCATCAAGTCCCACGATGATGTGTCCTGCAAACTCACGACAGGCTTCGCGCACAAAGGCTGGATTTTTAACCGCTACCGTGCCGATAATCACGTCATTCAACCCCAAAGACAAATATTTTTCAATGGTTTGCAAATCGCGAATGCCGCCACCGAGCTGCACGGAAATGTGTTGCGCCACCGCTGCCAAAATTTCTTTGATGGCCGGGAAATTTTTGGGTTCGCCTGCAAATGCGCCGTCCAAGTCCACCAAATGCAAACGGCGCGCGCCTTGTTGATGCCAGTGCGCTGCCATTTGGGCTGGGCTGTCGGAAAATACGGTGGCTTGTTCCATTAAGCCTTGTTTTAAGCGGACGCATTGTCCGTTTTTTAAGTCAATCGCGGGAATGAGTTGCATAGATTGGGGTTATCCTAAAAATATAAAATGTGCAGGCTGCTTTTCAAACCTGCACATTGTAATCAACAAAGTAAGTTTATGTAAAGAAAATCGCGTTTTAACCTTGCCATTGCAAGAAGTTTTGCAACAGTCGCAAGCCTGCTTCGTGGCTTTTTTCGGTGTGAAATTGTGTGGCAAACACGTTATCTTTGCCAACAATGCAGGCAAAATCGTGCGGATATTCGCTTGTGCCGAGCACGATGTCGCTGTCTTGCGGTGCAAAGTAATAGCTGTGAACAAAATAAAAATGTGCGGGATTGCTTACGCCTGTAAACAAGGGGTGCGCTTGCGTTTGGCGGACGGTGTTCCAGCCCATGTGCGGCACTTTCAGGCGATTGCCTTGCGTGTCGGTTTGGTTGGCGGCAAAACGCTTGACGCCACCTTTGAACCAGCCCAAACCTGCGGTATCGCCTTCTTCGCTGTGTTCAAACAGCAGTTGTGCGCCCACGCAAATGCCAAAAAATGGTTTGTTTTTCAACGATTCTTGCACAGCTTCGCGCAAACCGCTTTGGTTGAGCGCGTTCATGCAGTCGGGCATTGCGCCTTGACCTGGGAAGATGACTTTGTCGGCTGCCAACACGTTTTCTGGAGTGGACGTGAGCGTGATTTTGGCAGACGATTGTGCTGCATCGGCAGCAGCCTGCACCGATTTATAGACCGAATGCAAATTGCCCATGCCGTAATCAATAATGGCGATATTCATGATTTCAGTTCCGTTGGATTGGGGTGCAGGCTGCTTGGTTTGGTTGATTACATTTTGTTGGGTTGCGACCCAACACATCACTCAAAAGCAGCCTGCACTTTAAATTATGCCGTTAAAGTTCCTTTGGTTGATGGCATTTTACCTGCCATGCGCTCATCGTGTTCCACCGCCATGCGCAAGGCGCGTCCAAACGCACTTTGCCTGTGCCGTCTAGGTTGATGGGTACAGTAATTTGGGTTTCGCTGGTGTTGCGAGTAATGGTTGCGGTACGCATGGTTTGTGGTCTCTGAATTATGAAAAAGGCGTAAGATTACCTAAAATCTTTGCAAAACTGAATTCTATCTAAACACCTTTAAATTACCGTCATTCCCGCGCAGGCGGGAATCTATTTAACTTATTCAATTATATGGATTTATTTTCTATTACCTAAATGCCACGTTAGATTCCTGCCGTAGTTTACCCTTGCGTAGGCGGAGGCAGGAATGACGGCACAGTAGTTTTGCAAAGTACTCATTTTGACTATAATGTCGTTTTATTTTGTATCCCTAAATTATGCACATTTCCGACTTTGACTTTGATTTACCCGAACACTTAATCGCCCAAAACCCACCTGCCGTGCGTGGCAGCAGCCGTTTGTTGGTTGCGTTGCCCAATCAACCGTTTGCCGACCAGCATTTTGCCGATTTATTAAACTACGTTCGTGCAGGCGATATATTTGTGTTCAACAACACCAAAGTGATGAAAGCGCGATTGTTTGGACAAAAAACCAGTGGCGGCAAAATTGAAGCCTTAATTGAGCGCGTGTTGGACACACACACCGCTTTGGCGCACATTCGCTCGTCCAAATCACCCAAAGCAGGCGCGGAACTGATTTTTACGGGCGACATTCACGCCACCATGACCGAACGCGTGGGCGAATTGTTCAAACTGCATTTTTCGGGCGAACAAACGGTGTACGAACTATTAGAACAACACGGCGTATTGCCCTTGCCGCCCTATATTGTTCGCAGCGCAGACGACAATGACGACAATCGCTATCAAACCGTGTATGCCAAACATCAAGGCGCAGTTGCCGCTCCCACCGCAGGCTTGCATTTTACCGATGATTTATTAAGCAGCCTGCAACAAAAAGGCATAGAGTTCGCCGAAGTAACGCTACACGTTGGCGCAGGCACATTCCAGCCCGTGCGCGTAGAAAACATTGCCGAACACAAAATGCACAGCGAATGGTTTGATGTGCCAGCAGACACCGTTGCCAAAATCGCCGCCGCCAAAGCGCGTGGCAACCACATTTGGTCGGTTGGGACGACTTCTTTACGCGCGATTGAATCGGCAGCACGTTCAGGCACATTGCAAGCAGGGCAAGGCGACACGGATATTTTCATCACACCGCCCTACCCGTTTCAAGTCATTGACCGCTTGATTACCAATTTTCACTTGCCCAAATCCACGCTGTTGATGTTAGTATCTGCATTCACAGGCAGCGAGCGAATCCGCCAGTTGTATCAACACGCTATTGGCAAAGAATATCGCTTTTTTAGTTATGGCGATGCAATGATTTTGGGGCGCGAACCATAAAAAGCAGCCTGCACTTTTAATCAACCACAAAGGAAACGCATCATGAAAAAAATTGAAGCCATTATCAAGCCGTTCAAACTGGACGACGTGCGCGAAGCCCTGACCGAAGCGGGCATTTCTGGCATGACGGTTACCGAAGTCAAAGGCTTTGGACGACAACGCGGACACACCGAAGTGTATCGCGGTGCAGAATACGCGGTGGACTTTTTGCCCAAAGTAAAATTGGAATTGGTGCTGCCCGATGATTTGGTAGAACGCACCGTAGAAATTATTGTACAAACCGCACGCTCAGGCAAAATTGGCGACGGCAAGATTTTTGTTTTACCTGTTGAAGAAGTTATCCGAATTCGCACAGGCGAAACAGGCGAAGCTGCGGTTTAAATAGCATAAACATAAAGTGCAGGCTGCTTTGAAATGTTGGATCACACCCTAACAAAAACATCAAAACAAAGCAGCCTGCACCTTTCCATTTCCATCAACCAAGAGAATCAACATGACCCAACAAACAGGCAATGTATTTGTCATTTCCGCCGCATCTGGCACAGGCAAAACCACGCTGGTATCGCGTTTAACGCAACGCAACGCCCACATTCGCGTATCCATTTCGCACACCACACGCGAACCACGTGCGGGCGAAGTAAACGGACAGCACTATCATTTTGTAAACAAAGAACAATTCGCACAACTGGCTGGCGAAGGCGCGTTTTTGGAACACGCCGAAGTGTTTGGCAATTTTTATGGCACAAGCGCACAAGCCGTAAAAGATTTGTGCAATCAAGGTTTTAACGTAATTTTGGAAATTGACGTGCAAGGCGCAGCGCAAATTCGCCACGCCCTACCCGATTCGGTGAGCATTTTTATTTTGCCACCCAGCATGGCAATTTTGGAATACCGCCTACGCACGCGCCAAACCGATAGCGATGAAGTAATTGCGCGTCGCCTATCCGAAGCGCGCGAAGAAATCCAACACGCTTTTGCCTTTGATTACATTGTGCATAACCACGATTTGCAACAAGCCGAAAACGAATTATTGGCAATTTTCCAAGCCACACGTTTGCGCCAAAGCAACCAAGTTGCCAGCATTGAAAAAGTGTTAAAAAGCGTATAAAATCTGCCCACTTAAATGTGCAGGCTGCTTGGTCGCCTTGCACGGTTTTTAGTTTTATTTAAAGGAATATTCATGGCACGCATTACTGTGGAAGATTGCACTCCGCACATTCCCAATCATTTTGACTTAACTTTGGCAGCAGCACGCCGCGCGCGCCAGCTAGAAAACGGCACATCGCCTTTGGTTGATGATGTACGCCACGATAAACCAACGGTAACCGCTTTGCGCGAAATCGCAGCAGGGCAAGTGGGTGTGGACATTTTGTCGCGCAATAAATAAACACAAAAAAGTGCAGGCTGCTTTTGAAGCGTTCAAAAGCAGCCTGCACTTTTTTGTACAAAATACAACATAAAATAACGCTATTTGATTTATTGCTGATTTTTTTAGCCCTATCTATTATGATTTAACCCAATCACAACCAATCAACACGAGCCAACATCATGTCCCCAATTCAACCCACCGCCCCCTACGATTCCCTGACCGCCAGCGTCCGCGATACCCTGTTTCGTGAAGCGCGTTATTTGAATGCAGACGAATTACAACAACTCGAAAAAGCCTGTGCCTATGCCTTTTTTGCACACGATGGTCAAACGCGCAAAAGTGGCGAACCCTACATCACCCACCCGATTGCCGTAACCATCGAACTGGCACGTTGGCGCATGGACATTCAAACATTAAGCGCAGGTTTAATGCACGACGTGTTGGAAGACACCCACATCACCAAAGCCGAAATGGCACAAGAATTTGGCGACACCATCACCGAAATGGTGGACGGCTTATCCAAACTAGAAAACCTAAAATACGACAGCAAAGCCGAACAACAAGCCGAGAGCTTTCGCAAACTGATTTTGGCGATGACCAAAGACATACGCATCATCATCGTTAAGCTATCTGACCGCCTGCACAATATGCGGACTTTGGGTGCAAAAAGCCCCGACAGCCGCCGCCGCATCGCCACCGAAACGCTGGAAGTGTATGCCCCCATTGCCAACCGTTTGGGGCTGAATCCTGTGTATCGCGAGTTGCAAGACTTGGCGTTCAAAGCCATGCACCCTGCGCGTTACCAAGTGTTGCAACGCGCCATGACCGCCTTCAAGAAAAATCGCCACGATGTGATTGAACGTGTGCTACGCGAAATGAGCTTGCATTTGGTTGGCTACAACATCGAAGCCAAAATCCAAGGGCGCGAGAAAAATTTGTATAACATTCATCAAAAAATGAAGGCAAAAAAAATCAAATTTGAAGATGTGTTGGATATTTACGGCTTTCGCGTGATTGTGAACAGCAAAGCAGCCTGCTATGTTGCTTTGGGTGCGCTGCACGAATTGTATCAACCCAAACCTGGTAAATTTAAAGACTACATTGCCATTCCCAAATCCAATGGCTACCAATCGCTGCACACCGCGCTCAACGGCCCGTATGGTTTGCCGATTGAAATCCAAATTCGCACACGCGAAATGCACGCCGTTGCCGAATCGGGCGTGGCAAGCCATTGGGCATACAAATCGGGCGACACACACGAAGATGAAACCACATTGCGTACCAACCAATGGCTGCAAAACATTTTGGATTTGCAATCACGCAGCGACAATGCGTTTGAATTTTTGGAACACATCAAAGTCGATTTGTTCCCCAACGAAGTCTATATCGTTACGCCCAAAGGCAAAATCATCACACTGCCACGCGGCGCAAGCACCATTGACTTTGCCTATGCCATTCACACCGACATTGGCAATCGCTGCATTGGCGCACGAGTTAATAACGTGGCTGTGCCGTTGCGTACCAAACTCAAAACAGGCGACACAGTGGAGATTATCACATCGCCCAATGGCAAACCCAACCCAGCTTGGTTGAGCTTTGCCGCATCGAGCCGTGCGCGTAGTGCCATTCGCAACTACGTCAAAAACACCAGTCGCAGCGATGCCATTGCCTTGGGCGAACGCCTGTTGGCACAAGCCTTGGGCAGCTTGTTGCCCAAAGAAGTCGCACAGTCAGACACGTTTAAAGACAAATACTTAAAGCAGCTAGAAGCACGCGAGCAAAAATTGGAAGACGTGTTATACAACGTAGGCGTGGGCTTGACCTTGCCTGTGTCGGTGGCGATGGAAATTGCCGATATGGCGGGCAACCACTTTGGCGGCGAAGTCAAATTAAGCCCGATTCAAATTCACGGCAGCGAAACCACGCGCGTGCATTTGGGCAAATGCTGTATGCCTGTGGCTGGCGATTCGGTACGCGCCGTTATCGTTAAAGACCAAGGCTTGATTATCCACCGCGACACCTGCGCCACGCTGCTCAAATCCGATCCCGAGCAGCAACTGGACGCAGATTGGGCAACGCTGCCTGCTGGCATGGAAAAAATGTACGATGCGGCAGTGGTGGTGTCGTCAGCCGATGCCCACGCGCTGTTGGCAACGATGGCAAGCGCGATTTCTGGCACAGGCGGCAACATTGCATCGGTGGACACGCTATCCAAATCGCAAGCTGGCACAGAAGGCTTTATCGAATTCCGTTTCAATGTAAACGTGCGCGATTTAGCACATTTGAAAGCGATAATGACAGCATTGCAGCATATTCCGCACGTTCGCACGGTTAAGCGTGTGTAGATTAAATTGAGATTGAAAAAGCAGCCTGCACTTTTGTGTTGATGAAAAGTGCAGGCTGCTTTTTGTATTAGACTTTCTGTAAAACAATAAATTTTGGCTGTGTTCGCATAATTCGTTGATATGCGCGTAAGGTGGGATTTATAGTGGATTAAATTTAGATTAGGACAGGGCGACAACGACTGCCGTGTACATCTAGTACATAAGGGAGTTGGCAACGCTGTACTAATCTAAATTTAATTCACTATAACAGCAACTTGATTTGCTTGAAATAACACTTTGTGATTATGAAAGATTTTATCGGCGAGCCGCCGACGCTCCATTGTATCGTGTACCGAAAAGCAGCCTAAAACCGTATAATCCACTCCATTTACGCAACAGGAAAAATCCCCATGCTCACTTCCGCCCAAATCCTCATCAACGCCCAAACCTTCGCCACACGCTGGCAACACGAATCAGACGAAAAATCCGAATCCCAAACCTTTTGGAACGAATTTTTCGCCATTTTCGGGCTAGACCGCAAAGCCATTGCCATTTTGGAAAAGCGATTAAAAGCAGAAAAATCCACCAAATTCGCCGATGTTTTCGTGCCGAAAAAATTGCTCTGCGAACAAAAAACCAAAGGCAAAAACCTAGACGATGCCGCCGCCCAAGCGCGTGAATATTTAGAACAAATCCGCGCCCAAGAACCTGAAAATTTACCGCCGTATTTCATCGTGTGCGATTTCGCAACCATGCGATTTTACGAAACCATTGGCACGGCTTGCGTAGAATTTCCGCTTGAAAAGCTGCCTGAAAACATCGGTTTATTCAATTTTTTGCTGGATTTGGAAACGGAAATTCATCACGCGCAAAGCCTTGTTAATTTGCAAGCGTCCGCGATGATGCGCGAACTCTACAACGGCATTAAAGCCGATTACAATACCGACACCGTGCGTAAATTCCTAATCCGCATTTTGTTTTGCCTATTCGCCGAAGATACAGGCATTTTCCGCCCCGACCAATTCAACCGCCTAATCGACAAACACACCAAAGCAGACGGCAGCGACACAGGTGCAATGCTCACGGAATTATTCCAAACGCTCAACACCGCCAAACGCTCACCCAAGCTGCCTGAATATTTACAAGAATTTGACTACATCAACGGCGGCTTATTCGCCGAAACACTGCCCACCATTTATTTTGACAGCGAAATGCGCCAAAAGCTGATTCACATCGGCAGGGAAATCAACTGGGGCTTTATTTCGCCCGAAATTTTCGGCTCGCTGTTTCAGGAAGCGTTGGACGTGAACGAACGCCGCGAATTGGGCGCGCATTACACCGAAAAAGACAATATTGAAAAAGTCATCAACTCGTTGTTTTTGGACGATTTAAAAGCGGAATTGGCGCAAATTAGCAGCCTGAAACGCGACAAGAAAAAACGCTTGATTGAATTTCAACAAAAAATCGCGAAACTCAAATTTTTAGACCCAGCTTGCGGCACAGGCAATTTTCTTGTGGCGGCGTATCGCGCCTTGCGTGAATTGGAGATTCAAGTCATTCACGAATATCAGAAATTGGATAAAACGCATTTGCAATCTGCCGTCAGCATTGAGCAATTTTTCGGCATTGAAATTGACGGATTGGCGGCGGAAATTGCGGTGTTGTCCATGTGGTTGATTGACCATTTATGCAATTTGCACGAAGGCGCGGCATTGGGCAAAGGCTACGGCAGCCTGAATATTCCGCTACGCAAATTGGCACACATCACGCACGGCAATTCGCTGCGATTGGATTGGGAAAACGTGGATTTTATTCTTGGCAATCCGCCGTTTATCGGTTCAACGTATCAAACCAAAGAGCAAAAAGCGGACACGCAAGCGGTTTCAGGCAGCCTGAAAAATGCTGGGATTTTGGATTATGTGGCAAATTGGTATGTGAAAGCGGCGCAAATCATGCGCGACAATCCGCAAGTGCAGGCTGCTTTTGTTTCTACCAATTCCATTTGCCAAGGGCAGCAAGTGGAAGCACTTTGGGGCGCGTTGTTGGATTGGGGCGTGGAAATTCATTTCGCGCACCGCACGTTTCAATGGACGAGCCAAGCGCACGGCAAAGCGGCGGTGCATTGCGTGATTGTGGGTTTCAGGCAGCCTGAAAAGCATTCGGGTGCGAAATATTTATTTGATTATCCCGACATCAAAGGGCAGCCTGAAAAACGCGAAGTGGCGAACATCAATCCGTATTTGATTGATGCGCCGAATGTGATTATTGAAAAACGCAGTAAACCAATTTCGGGCGAGCCTGAAATGATTTACGGCAGCAAACCAACTGACGGCGGTAATTTAATTTTATCAACCGAAGAAAAAAACGAATTGATTGCAGCCGAACCATTGGCGGAACAATACATTCGCCGATTTTTGGGCGCGGAAGAATTTTTGAATAATAAAGAACGCTGGTGTTTGTGGTTTCATGGAATGAGTGAAATGCGATTGTTTACCGATTTACAAAAAATGCCTTTGGTTGCCAAACGCATTGAATTGGTTAAACAAATGCGTTTAGAAAGTTCAGATAAGCAAACCAATAAAGCCGCAGCCACGCCGCATTTATTTCAAGCAATCAGGCAGCCTGAAAGCGGAAATTATTTGTTAATTCCAAGCGCTTCATCGGAAACACGCGAATTTATCCCGATTGGTTATTTGAATAGTAATACGATTAACGGCAATGCAAATTTTAGTTTGCCAAACGCGACTTTGTACCACTTCGGGCTATTAAGCAGCACCATGCACAATGAGTTTATGCGAACCGTGGCAGGGCGATTGAAAAGCGATTACCGCTATTCCAATACGATTGTTTATAACAATTTTCCGTTTCCGTTTGCCGCATTCAGGCAGCCTGAAACCGAAATCAGCCCAGCCGAACAAAAACACCGCACCGCAATTGCCACAGCCGCCCAAGCCGTGTTGGACGCACGAGCGCATTACATAGCCCAAGCGCAACAGGAAAACTTGCCCGAGCCGAGCTTGGCGGATTTGTATCGCAGGGGCGCACCGTTTACGCGCTTGCACGCCGCCCACGCCGCGCTAGATAAAGCTGTGGATAATGCTTACGGCTACACTGGCGGTAACGATGATGCGGATAGAGTGGAGTTTTTGTTTGGGGTGTATGAGAAAATGAAAGGGGCGTAATGGAGCGTCGGCGGCTCGCCGACAAAATTTGCAAATGTTCGCGCCATCAAAAAAATGATGTGACATTTGAAATGTGTCGGTGAGCCGCCGACGTTCCAGCCGCAGGTCAGGCTGAAATAGATTGGTACACACAAAAAAGCAGCCTGCACTTTCAATCAACAAAAAGTGCAGGCTGCTTTTATAGTGAATTAAATTTAGATTAGTACGGCGTTGCCAACTCCCTTATGTACTAGATGTACACGGCGGTCGTTGTCGCCTTGTCCTAATCTAAATTTAATCCACTATAATTAACGCGGCAAGATTATTTCACAATTTCCACTGCGCCATGGTCATCACAATGGTCGCCGTGTTGGTAGTGCAAACGTCCGTTTACAATGTAATCTACATGGTCGCCATGTGGCACGGCTTCGTGTCCGCAGCCTTCGCCGTGAACGTGTTCAGCACATTCGTGCGTTGGGTGGCAGTCGTCTGGGTTTTGTTCGTTTACATCTAACGTATGTTCATCGTAATGACCGTTGTGCGCGTGATGCAAATGTCCATCATGCAAGTAATCTACGTGGTCGCCATGTTTAATTGCAGTGTGTCCACAATTTGCGCCGTGTTGATGTTCGTGATTTTGGTGGGTTTTACAAGTTGTCATGATATTTTTCCTTTGCTATTACGACGAAATTGTCGTGCTTTTTATTGTAGCAAAATTTTTCTTAATTTCAAGTAATTTGTTGATTTTAAATAATTTTGATGCGATATAGCGTAACAGGATTGACCACGCAAATTTAAAAGCAGCCTGCACGGAGAGCGTAACCCATCCCCTCTCCTCTGCCCTCTCCCAAAGGAGAGGGAGTCGATTTGCGAACACAAAAGCAGTCTGCACTTTGAATCAACAATAAAGTGCAGGCTGCTTTTTTATTCCCAATCCCGACAAGCATTCACCGCTTCTTGCAGGCTGCTTACGCCTTGAATTTTCAGGCTTGGGAACTCTTTTAAATTCTTCGGCAAATTCGCTTTCGGCACAATCGCCCGTTTAAAGCCCAATTTCTCCGCTTCTTTCAAACGCTCCTGCCCACGTGGCACAGGACGAATTTCGCCACTCAAACCAATTTCCCCAAACGCCACCATTTTTTCAGGCAGCGGCTTATTGCGATAGCTCGACAACATCGCCAAAATTACCGCCAAATCCGCCGCAGGTTCGCTGATTTTCACGCCGCCGACCGCATTCAAAAACACATCTTGGTCAAAACACGCAATGCCAGCGTGGCGATTCAGCACCGCCAGCAACATGGCAAGACGGTTTTGCTCCAAACCCACCGTTAAACGCTTCGGCGTGAAACCGTGCGCATCATCAACAAGTGCCTGAATTTCCACCAAAAGCGGACGACTGCCCTCTTGCGTAACCAACACGCACGAACCCGCCACATCATCGCGATAGCTCGCCAAAAAAATCGCAGACGGATTAGAAACGCCTTTCAAGCCCGTTTCCGTCATCGCAAACACGCCCAATTCATTCGCCGCCCCAAAACGGTTTTTAATCGCCCGAATCATGCGGTAATTGGAATGCTGATCGCCCTCAAAATACAGCACCGTGTCCACCATATGCTCCAACACGCGCGGACCCGCAATCGCGCCGTCTTTGGTAACGTGTCCAACAAAAATCATCGCAATGCCCATTTGTTTGGCGATTCGCGTCAGTTGCGCCGCACATTCGCGCACCTGCGACACCGAGCCAGGGGCGGACGTGATTTGGTCAGAATACATCGTTTGAATCGAGTCAATCACGACCACAGACGGCTCGTGCTGTTTTAAGGCAGCCTGAATCGCCTCCAAACGGATTTCCGCCAACAAATTCACGCCGTCCGCATTCAGCCCCAAACGCTGCGAACGCAACGCCACTTGTTGCGCCGATTCCTCACCCGACACATACAGCACTTTGCGTTTTTTCGCTATTAAAGCAATGGTTTGCAACAACAAAGTGGATTTGCCAATACCTGGGTCGCCACCGAGCAAAATGACCGCACCGTCCACCAAACCGCCGCCCAACACGCGGTCAAGTTCGCCCATGCCAGTGGCTTCGCGTGGGACTTCCATGGCGGTAACTTTGGATAATTCTTGCACTTGCGTGGTTTCCGCCGCCCACGATTGGAAACGCGCGTTTTTGGGTTCGGGTGCGGTTAGCTGTTCAGAAAGCGTGTTCCATTCGCCACAATGCGGGCATTTGCCAACCCATTTGGGTGTTGTGCCACCGCATTCGGTGCATTGGAATTGGATTTTTGGGGCTTTTGCCATTTGGTTTTTTCCTTGTGTCGTGTAGGTCGGGTTGGCAACCCGACAAGTTTTTATTCGTGTGAATTTTCAGGCTGCCTGAAAATTATAATTGCAATTCTTCGGGTGGATTAAAAATAGGTTTTGGTTTAGCACGACAAGTTTGTTATGTAACAAATTGTTCATTGCGTTCTACTGTTAAAAAATAACTCTCTTCATGCTCGTCCGTTAATCTATCCAGCGTTTTCATATTGTCCTTTCTGGTGGATTAAAAGAATAATTAAAGCAGCCTGCATTATATCAAATGCAGGCTGCTTTAAAATCAATCAAAAAAACACATTAATCAAAATACTCAATATGTGTGGATAGGCAACAATCATCAATAAAACAATGGGTCGCCAAAAATCGCGTGGGCATTTGTGTTCCAGAAAAACCCAAATGCTGTTGGTTGCCATGAAATTAAAAAACAGCCAAACCAATAAACACGCCCAAAAAAATACGATTAAGCTATTGTCTATAACCAACTGAAAAACCAGTAAACCAAACACATACACCAACCATGCAATAACAGACAAAATAGCAGGGTTGATGGCATCTATATCTGGATTGCGGTCAGCATTAAACCATTTTTTGCCAAACGGTAATTGAGATATAACGCGCTTAATAGCCAGATAGGAAAGAATAATAAGAAAAATGGCAAAATAAATGCAAGGGGATTTACAAGCATGATTGATTTTTCCAATACAAAGCAGCCTGCATTATAACGAAGTGCAGGCTGCTTTCGGGCTGTAGTTAATGCACTTATCTTTTAATACTGCGTTGCCAACACCCTTATGTATAGTGGTTTAAATTTAGATTAGGACAAGGCGACAACGACCGCCGTGTACGCGTAGTACATAAGGGAGTTGGCAATGCCGTACTAATCTAAATTTAAATCACTATACTATGCGTACACGGCGGACGTTGTCGCCTTGTATTAAAAAATCTTTGCATCAACTATATAATGTGCCGTGTTTCATATTTTGGGAGAATAAAATGACGATTTACTTTTTAGGCGGCGGCAATATGGCAGCGGCGATTGTGGCTGGTTTGTGTCAAGCAGAGCGCACGACAGAGATTCACGTTGCCAATCGTGGTGCAGAAAAACGCGCGGCGTTGGCAGCCAAATATGGCGTAAGCGTTTCGGAAAAATTGCCCATGCTCACCAAAAACGATGTGCTGATTTTGGCAGTTAAACCGCAAGATATGCAGGCTGCTTGCGAAAACGTGGCAAGCAACGGTGCGTTGGTGATTTCGTTGGCAGCAGGGTTGAGCCTTGTCACTTTGTCGCGTTATTTGGGTGGCACGCAACGCATGATTCGCGCCATGCCCAACACACCAGCGCAAATTGGTTTAGGCGTAACAGGTTTATTCGCTGCCAGCGCGGTGAACGAAGCGGACAAACACATCGCCCAAGCCATTTTTGCGACTTCGGGCAGCACTGTTTGGCTGAATGACGAAGCGCAAATGCACGCGATAACTGCCGTATCGGGCAGCGGTTCAGCGTATGTGTTTTATTTGATGAACGCTTTGCAACAAGCGGCTCTGGATTTGGGCTTTGATGCCGAACAAGCGCGCACGTTGAGTCTTCAAACATTCAAAGGTGCGGTGGCGTTGGCAGAACACACGGGTGAAGAGTTGCGCGTGTTGCAAGACAAGGTAACGTCCAAAGGTGGCACGACTTTTGCCGCGCTGACGCATTTTAACGAACAGCAAGTCGCGCAACACATTGGTGCAGGCGTGCAGGCTGCTTGTGCGCGTTCGCAGGAATTGGCGAAGATGTTTGAGTGAGATTAGATAGGAAGTGCAGGCTGCTTTTTGGCGATTTAAATATGATGAACAATCAATTTTTTCCCTTTGTGGTCTAACACTTCCACCTCCATATCAAACAATTCTTTAATATTTTCAACTGTAAACACTTCTTCGGGGCTGCCTGAAAATTTCACTTCGCCTTTCTGCATCGCAATCACATAATCCGCATACGCCGCCGCCATATTGATGTCGTGCAACACAACCACAGTTGTGCGATTGTGTTCATGCGTCAATTCGCGCAAAAGCTGCATTAAATTTTTCGCGTAATACATATCCAAATTATTCAACGGCTCGTCCAGCAACACATATTCCGTGCTTTGACAAAACACCATGGCGATTAAGGCGCGTTGGCGTTGTCCGCCCGACAATTCGGTCAAATAACGCTGTGCCAACGGTTCAAGCTGAAATTGCACAATCGCTTGTTCTACAATCGCTTTATCTTCGTCAGTCGGTCGCCCCTGATGATACGGATAACGCCCAAACAGCAGCAAATCACGCACGGAAATGCGGCTGTGAATGCTGTTTTCCTGCGTCAAAATCGCCAAAATTTTCGCCACATCAGCCGTTGGCGTAGTTGCCAAATCGCGCCCATTGTACGCAATGCTGCCTGAAACCAACGGCTGCAACCGCGCCATAAACGACATCAGCGTGGATTTGCCAGCACCGTTTGCGCCAATCAGCGCGGTAATGCCGTTTTGCGGAATATTCAAAGACACATTATTTAAAATTTGCTGTTCGCCAATTTTGTGGGAGACGTTTTTGATTTCAATCATTCAAAGTTGCCTTGTTTTGAGAATAATTGGCGAATTGTATAACAAAAATTGCAGGCTGCCTGAAAAAGAAATATCTTTCAGGCAGCCTGCATATTTCAAATCATGCAATCACATGATTACAAAGAGTAATACATTTCAAATTCCAACGGATGCGGAGCCATTTGCATACGGCGTACATCTTCTTCTTTGAACGCGATGTAGCTGTCAATCCAATCTTGGCTAAACACACCGCCGCGAGTCAAGAACTCGTGGTCTTCTTTCAACGCTTTCAACGCTTCGTCCAAAGATGCGCACACGGTTGGCACTTGAGCATCTTCTTCTGGTGGCAAATCGTACAAGTTTTTCGTTGCAGGGTCGCCAGGGTGGATTTTGTTTTGAATGCCGTCCAAGCCAGCCATCAACAATGCCGCAAACGCCAAGTATGGGTTAGCCATTGGGTCTGGGAAACGCGCTTCAATGCGAACCGCTTTCGGGCTAGTTACCGCAGGAATACGGATTGACGCAGAACGGTTTTTCGCAGAATACGCCAATTTCACAGGGGCTTCAAAGTGTGGCACCAAACGCTTGTATGAATTGGTAGAAGGATTGGTAATCGCATTCAACGCTTTGGCGTGTTTGATGATGCCGCCGATGTAGAACAATGCCGTTTCGCTCAAACCAGCGTAGCCGTCGCCAGAGAACAAGTTTTTGCCGTCTTTCCAAATAGATTGGTGAACGTGCATACCGCTACCGTTGTCGCCCATCAATGGTTTTGGCATGAAAGTTGCCGTTTTGCCGAAATTGTGTGCCGTATTCCATACAACGTATTTCAAATCTTGCGTCCAGTCAGCGCGTTTAACCAATGTGCTGAATTTTGTGCCGATTTCCATTTGCGAACCAGTTGCCACTTCGCCGTGATGAACTTCCACAGGAATGCCGATTTCTTCCAAAATACGAACCATTGCCGAACGCAAATCTTGACCCGCGTCCACAGGCGCAACAGGCGCGTAACCGCCTTTTACGGTTGAGCGATGACCTGTGTTTTGACCGTCAAAATGTTTGCCGCTAGACCATGCGCCTGTTTCAGAAGTGATTTCAAAACGCGCTTTGTCCATGTGCGTTTCAAATGCCACACCGTCAAATACGAAAAATTCAGGTTCAGGACCAAAGAAAGCCGTATCGCCAATGCCTGATGATTTCAAATACGCTTCGGCGCGTTTGGCGATAGAACGTGGGTCGCGGTCGTAACCTTTGCCGTCCGCTGGGTCAATCACATCACAAGTCAAAACAACCGTTGCATCATCGTAAAATGGGTCAATAAATGCGGTTGTCGCGTCAGGGCGCAACTGCATATCAGACGCTTGAATGCCTTTCCAGCCGCCGATTGACGAGCCGTCAAACGCTTGACCATTTTCAAACCATTCTTCTGGGTCTTCCAACACAACACGCGCTGGAATCGTGAAATGATGTTGCTTGCCTTTGGTGTCGGTAAAGCGCAAATCAACAAAACGGACATCGTTGTCCTCAATCATTTTTACTACATCTTTGATAGACATGGCATTGCTCCTAGTGATTAGTTAAAGTGAGTTAAATGGTGTAAATGAATTGTGCCACTAGCACCGTTACATTTCAACCGATTTTGTGAATTTATTGTAATTTTTTTACTAAAAATTCATTTTTTTTGAAACTAATATAATTAAATTACTTTAATTTGATTAAATTATTGCGAATTTTGGTTTTCTTTTGGTTTGTTTTTGGAAATTAAATTACATTCAGGTAGCCTGCAAATTCACACGCCCAAATATTCCAAAATACTTTCCGCCGCCGTGCGACCTTCCGCAATCGCCGTAACCACTAAATCCGAACCGCGCGTAATATCGCCGCCAGCAAAGATTTTTTCATTAGACGTTTGCTGTTTCAGGCTGCCTGAACGTGCAATTCTGCCGCGATTATCGGTCGCCACATTCACGCTCACCAACCACGCCATTTCATGCGGCGCAAAACCAAACGCCACAATCACCGCATCACAAGCAATCACTTCTTCGCTGCCTGAAATCACTTCGGCGCGGCGGCGACCGTTTTCGTCAGGCTCGCCCATTTGCGTGCGAACAATTTGAATGCCTGTAACTTTGCCGCTTTCATCGGTTTGCACGGCAACTGGCTCGGCTTCAATTTGCACAGGTTGCGCGTTGAATTGGAACGCTACGCCTTCTTCTTTCGCGTTGATGTATTCTTTTTTGCTACCGGGCATATTCGCAGCGTCGCGGCGATACACGCAGGTAACTTCCGCCGCGCCTTGACGAACCGATGTGCGAACGCAGTCCATTGCCGTGTCGCCACCGCCCAACACCACCACGCGCTTACCAGCCATGCTCACATATTCAGGCGCGTCCAAATTCAACAAATTTTGCGTATTGCCAATCAAAAACGGCAAAGCGGAATACACACCAGCCGCGTTTTCATTGGGAATATTTGCCGTCATGCCTTTGTATGTGCCTACGCCCAGAAATACCGCATCATATTGATTCACCAAATCATTTAGTTGAATGTCTTTGCCAATTTCTACGCCCAATGCAAATGCCACGCCCATTTCGCTGAATAATTCTCGGCGGCGACGCATTACCTCTTTTTCTAATTTAAATGCGGGAATACCGAATGTCAGTAAACCGCCAATTTCTTGTTGGCGTTCGTAAACGGTAACATCTACGCCATTGCGAATCAAAATATCCGCGCAACCCAAACCCGCAGGACCCGCGCCAATCACGGCAACTTTTTTGCCTGTTTTTTCCGCTTGAATGCTTGGTTTCCAGCCCATTTCAAAGGCTTTTTCGGTAATGTATTTTTCAATATTGCCAATCGTTACCGCGCCAAATTCGGCATTGAGTGTGCAATCGCCTTCGCACAAGCGGTCTTGTGGGCAAACACGTCCGCAAACTTCAGGCAGCGTGTTAGTTGAATGTGCCAATTCCGCCGCTTCAATAATGCGCCCTTCGTTGGCTAAACGCAGCCAATTCGGGATATTGTTGTGCAATGGACATTTGTTTTGGCAATACGGATTGCCACACGCCAAACAACGGTCGGCTTGGCTTTGCGCTTGCGTATCGGTAAAGGCTTGATAAATTTCTATAAATTCTTTTTTGCGATTTGCCAACGGGATTTTCTGTGGGTCGGTACGCGGCAAATCAATAAATTGATAAATATTTTCTTTGGACATGGTTTGTTCCTTGAATGTTATTTTTTTGGTTTCAGGCTGCCTGAAAGATTACATAAGAAATGTTTAAATCAACAGCAATCTGTTCCCTCTCCTTTGGGATAGGGCTAGGGAGAGGGAAAACCGTTGCACTAAACAACCATTTCTTATGCCTGACATTTTGCCCTCTCCCTAACCTTCTCCCACAGGAGAGGGAGCAAATGCCGTGTATTTTCAGGCTACCTGAAAAACACTTACGCGGTAATCTGACGCAATTCCAACACGCTACGGCGTTTGTGTCCGAGCAGCGCGTTCACATCATTGGCTTTGGGTTTAACCAACACAAATTTGCCAACATAATTTTCCCAGTCCGCCAAAACCTGTTCGCCAATGCTGCTATGCGTCAATTCAACGTGTCGCGCAACCAATCCACGCAAATGCTCTTGGTGTTGCGGCAAATCGGTAATGGATAAGCCTTCCACCATTTCGCCGTTAATGCGCCCTTTGAATTTGCCGTCCATGTCCAAAATGTAAGCAAATCCGCCTGTCATACCTGCGCCGAAGTTGATGCCTGTTTTACCCAACACCGTTACCACGCCACCCGTCATGTATTCGCAACCATTGTCACCAATGCCTTCAACCACTGCCGTTGCGCCCGAATTGCGAACCGCAAAACGCTCGCCAGCACGTCCAGCTGCAAACAATTCGCCGCCAGTCGCGCCATACAAACAAGTGTTGCCAACAATCGTCGCTTTGTGCGATTGGAACGACACGCCATTATGCGGACGAATGCTAATCACGCCACCGCCCATGCCTTTGCCGACATAGTCATTCGCATCACCAGTCAAATGCAACGACACGCCGCCAGCCAACCACACGCCCAAACTTTGTCCAGCCGTGCCGTTCAAATTGATTGTAAATTCTTGACCACGTTTGCCAGCGTTGCCGTGCAATTTCGCAATGCTGCCTGAAAGCGTTGCACCGACAGAACGGTCTAAATTGCTAATATCAAAAGACATTTTACGGCTTTCGCCAGCTTCAAAAGCAGCCTGCACTTCGCCCATAATCGCTTTATTTAACAAACCTTGGTCAAATGGGTCGTTGCGTTGCGTGTTGTACGGTGCGCTGCCAGCAGGGATTTTTGGCGAATACAACAATTTACTCAAATCCAAACCGCGTTGTTGCGCCGTTTTGCCTTCAATGATTTCCAGCAAATCCGTTCTGCCAATCAAATCTGTCAATTTATTCACGCCCAAGCTCGCCAAAATTTCACGCACATCTTGCGCGATAAATTTAAAGTAATTCATCGCTTTTTCCGCGTCGCCGTGGAAATGTTTGCTGCGTAATGCGTCGTCTTGGGTGGTGATACCCGTCGCGCAATTATTCAAATGGCAAATCCGCAAATAACGACAACCCAACGCCACCATAGGTCCCGTACCGAAACCGAAACTTTCCGCGCCCAAAATGGCTGCCTTAACCACGTCCAAGCCTGTTTTCAAACCGCCGTCCACTTGCAAACGCACTTTGTGGCGCAAATTGTTTTCCACCAAAGCCTGTTGCGCTTCCGCCAAACCCAATTCCCAAGGGCTGCCTGCGTATTTCACACTCGTCAATGGCGACGCGCCTGTGCCGCCGTCGTAGCCCGAAATCGTGATTAAATCAGCATACGCTTTTGCCACGCCAGTCGCAATCGTGCCAACGCCCGGCAGCGACACCAATTTCACAGAAATCAAGGCTTTTGGATTGATTTGTTTCAAGTCAAAAATCAGTTGCGCCAAATCTTCAATAGAATAAATGTCGTGATGTGGCGGCGGCGAAATCAGCGTAGAACCGGGGACGGCATAACGCAGTTGCGCGATGTATGGCGTAACTTTATCGCCCGGTAATTGACCGCCTTCACCTGGTTTCGCGCCTTGTGCCACTTTAATTTGGATTACGTCCGCGCTCATCAAATACGCCGCCGTAACGCCAAAACGCCCAGATGCGACTTGTTTAATGCGCGACACTTTTTCTGTGCCGTAACGCGCAAGGTCTTCGCCACCTTCGCCTGAATTGGAGAAGCCGCCCAAACGGTTCATGGCAATCGCCAAACTTTCGTGCGCTTCAGGACTCAACGCGCCAATAGACATCGCCGCGCTGTCAAAGCGTTTGTATAAGTTTTCAGGTTGCTCAACTTTGTCCAATTCAATCGGCTGACATTGTTCGGTTTTCAAGCAGAACATATCGCGAATAGACATCACAGGACGATTATTGACAAAATCACGATAAATTTTGTATTTGTTGTAATCGCCAGAGTTACAGGCTACCTGAATGCTGTTTACCACATCGGGATTATAGGCGTGGTATTCGCCTTGTGGTTTGAATTTCAGGTAGCCACCAGCGTCCACATTCACGCTGCTGCGCCAAGCATTTTGGCGTGTTTGCGTGATTTTTTCGTCCAAATCGGCAAACGTTGCACCTGCTACGCGACTGGTCATTTCAGGGAAACATAATTCGCTGATTTCTTTACCTAAACCGACATTTTCAAATAATCGCGCACAACGATAAGACGACACGCACGAAATGCCCATTTTGGACATGATTTTGTACAAGCCTTTGTTAATGCTATTGCGGAAATTTTGCGTAACCACGCGCAACGGTTTTTGAATTGCGCCGACTTTGACCATGTTCGCCAAACTTTCGTACGCCAAATACGGATAAACCGCCGTCGCACCCAAGCCAATCAACACCGCAAAATGATGTGGATTTCGCGCTTCTGCCGTTTCCACAATAATATTGGCATCGCAACGTAATTGCTTGTTTACCAAATTATTTTGCACCGCACCAACGGCAAACGGCATTGGAATCGGTTGGCGATTTTCCGCAATATTTTTATCGGAAATAATCAGCAACACTGCGCCATTTTGCACTGCTTGCTCCGCCGATTGACATAATTGCTCAACCGCTTGTTTCAAGCTGCATTCGTCAGGATTATAAGTCGCGTCAATGATTTGGTGGCGGTAATCGCTTTCAGGCAGCCTGAAAATTTGTTGCATATCCGAATACAACAACACAGGCGATTTGAAATTCACGCGGCTGCTCATACCTTCGGCTTCAAAAAACACGCTCATTTCGCGCCCAATGCTGGTCGTCAAACTCATCACATGGGCTTCACGCAATGGATCAATCGGTGGATTGGTAACTTGGGCGAAATATTGGCGGAAATAGTCGTACACCACGCGATGACGTTCCGACAGCACCGCAAATGGCGCGTCGTCGCCCATAGAGCCAACCGCTTCATAGCCATCGTCGCCAGCTACGCGCAAGGTACTTTCCAATTCTTCCAAATCGTACAAGAATTGTTTTTGGTAAATTTTTAACGTCTTATCGTCCATTGCCGCTTCGCCAACTTCGCTGTCGGGCAGTTGCTCAAATGGCACTAAACGCATCACATTTTTATCCAACCAAGCACGGTATGGGTGGCGATTGCGTAATTCGTTGTCAATTTCGTGCGAATGCAGCAATTTACCGTTTTTCGTGTCAATTACGAGCAATTCGCCCGGTCCAACGCGACCTTTTTCCGCCACTTCATCGGGCGCGTAATCCCAAATGCCGACTTCAGACGCAATCGTAATCAAACGGTCGTGCGTAATCACAAAACGCGCTGGGCGCAAACCGTTGCGGTCAAGATTACAGGCTGCATAGCGTCCGTCCGACAACACAATCCCTGCTGGACCGTCCCACGGTTCCATGTGCATGGAATTGAAATCGTAGAATGCGCGTAAATCGTCGTCCATGTCGGGGTTATTTTGCCAAGCAGGCGGCACAAGCAAACGCATGGCGCGGAACAAATCCATGCCGCCACAAACCAACACTTCCAACATATTGTCCATAGAGCTGGAATCTGAACCTGTTTCATTCACAAACGGCGCGGCGGTTTGCAAATCGGGAATCAATGGCGTGTGGTATTTGTGGGCGCGAGCGCGAGCCCAAGCGCGGTTGCCTGAAATTGTGTTGATTTCGCCGTTGTGCGCTAAATAGCGGAACGGTTGCGCCAATTTCCAGCGCGGCATGGTATTGGTTGAAAAGCGTTGATGAAACAAACAGATAGCGGATTGCATACGCAAATCACCCAAATCTAAATAAAATTTAGGCAAATCTTTCGGCATACACAAACCTTTGTAGATAATGGTTTGATTAGAAAGCGAACAAATATAAAAATCGTCGTGGTCAATGCGTTTTTCAATGCGACGACGCGCCACAAACAAACGGCGTTGCAAATCCACGCTGCGCCAGCCATTTGGCGCATTGACAAAAACTTGTTTAATCAATGGCATATCTGCCAACGCGATTTCGCCCAATACGTTTGGATTGGTCGGCACATCGCGCCACGCCGCTACGCCTAGCGTTTCGCGTGTTAATTCTTCATTGATAATCGTGATGTATTGCGCGGCAAGTGCTTCATCTTGCGGCAGAAAAATTTGCCCAACCGCAAAATTTTTCGCCAACGCAAACTGTTGTTCATTGGCAATCGTGCGGAAGAAACTTTCAGGCATTTGCAACGACAAGCCGCAGCCGTCGCCTGTTTTGCCGTCAGACAAAATCGCGCCACGGTGCTGCATACGCGATAAACCCAAAATGGCGTTGCGGACAACTTTGTGGCTCTGCACGCCGTCAATATTGGCGATTAAGCCAAAGCCGCAGTTGTCTTTTTCAAACGTGCGGTCGTAGAGTTGGTTCATATGGTGGGACTTTCAGTAGTGGTTTATTTTGTAATCAAATTACAACTTTCGAGAGACAATTTACTTTTTAAATACATTTTCAACTTGGGTTAAATAGATAAAAATCAAAAAGTTATATTAGCAATTGTAACAATGTAGTCTCTGACTACATTTTGTGGATTTAATTTACATAATTTGTAATAGAATGTCAAAAAAATTTACTATTAAATAAATTGAATTATTGATATTTTTAGATAACATTTTGATTTTAATTTGAATTTTTATTATTTCTGCAAAAAGAATGTAAAACGATTTTAAGAAATTTAATTTCAAAAAAAGAGTATGCGTGATGTGCAGGCTGCTTTGATATTGATAGCGTGTCTGTGATGAGACAATGTGATGAATATAGTGTTTTAAATTTAGATTAGGACAAGGCGACAACGACCGCCGTGTACATCTAGTACATAAGGGAGTTGGCAACGCTGTACTAATCTAAATTTAAAGCACTATAAGATGCCGTATAGCCAAATCAATAGTGCTTTAAATTTAAAGCACTATAAAAGCAGCCTGCACTTTTAATCAACAAAAGTGCAGGCTGCTTTTTTTATGTGTTTACAAAATCGTTTGCGCAGGCTCGTAGTGAATAATATCGCGGATTTTATTGTTTTCGTCCAACAGCACAACGGTGGGTTCGTGGCTGGCGATTTCGGGTTCGGATAGGGTTACATACGACATAATAATGACCACATCGCCTGCTTGCACCAATCGCGCCGCTGCGCCGTTTAAGCAAATCACGCCGCTGCCGCGTTCGCCAGAAATAGCATAAGTTTCAAAGCGTTCGCCGTTGTTGTTATTAACGACTTGTACTTTTTCGTTTACCAAAATGCCTGCTGCGTCCAGCAAGTCTTGGTCGATGGTGATGCTGCCAACATAGTTTAAGTCGGCTTGGGTAACAATGGCGCGGTGGATTTTGCTGCCTAATAATGTGCGAAACATAATGAAAAATCATCAAAAATAGAAAGGGTGATATTGTACTGTTTACGTGATTGGATTGTCTATTTTAAAAAAGCAGCCTGCACTTTTTGTTTAAAGGCTACGCCGCCTACGGTATACTTCTTTTATACCCAAATCAAAGATTTGGACAAAAAGTGCAGGCTGCTTTTTACACGACAAAATAAACCCTACCACAACTTACGATTTTTGCCATGTTTAGACTTCTGATACAGCAAACCCTTTTCCACTTGCCGAATCCGATACCAAGTGCGGTCGGGCAAGGCTTTGGGGTTGAGCAATATCCAATCGTGCGCCAACGTCTGTAATTGCTCTGCCAGTTGCTTGGACACTTGCTCGGCTATTTCGGCGCGTTCAGATGCAATCAACGTAAACTGCATTTCAAACACAATCACATAAAACGGCTGTTCTGGCTGAACCAAATCCGCTTTTTCCACCCAGTAAACACGCTTCACATTCTTGATTTGCGCAAAACGCTGTTGCCACGTTTGCCGTTCATCGTCCGACAAACGCGCTGTTTGAAATTCATCAAACGCTTCAATATGATTGCGTTGATGTTGGTTTAACTCGTCTTGCTCGCGTTGTTTGACGAAGGCTTGTTCGCAAGAGTTTGCTGCGTCAGTTCGCCCATTTTCGCCATGATATTGCGCTTCTACCAGCCAACTGGCTGCTGCAAAACTGCGGTCTTGTGTATCGGCACGACATTGGCGCAAATACAAAATGCCATCCGCATTGTTTTGTGCCAACAACACACGCCCATAATGAAAAGCGTGTTTTGCCGATGGTTCGCGTTGATACAAAGCGTAAAACAAAGGCAACGCTGCCGCCTTATCGCGATAACGCTCGGTTAATAAAGCTTGCTCTATGCTTTCGTCCAACGATAAAGGTTCGGTTTGGTTTTGTAATTCAATCAAGCGGTTTTGTTCTTGCGTGGCTTCATCGTAGGATTCTTGCCAGTTATCGGCGGCATTCTCCCACCACGTTTGATTCATCTGTTGGATTAAATTGGGCAAACGCTCGTCCAACCACAGCAATGCAGAATCTTTGTCTGTTGCCCATCGCAAACGGCTGTACACGCCCAATTCTTCATACGCATCGCGCAAGGCAGGAATTTGGTCGTCCACCGTGCTTCGCGCTTGCATCAGTTGATTTAAGCGTTGCGATAAATCGGCACAATAATCAGGCAGCCTGCACAATTGCGCGATTAAATCTTGAAACGGCATGGGTTCTGGCTTACCAACGTGGTCGGTTTGTTGCCAAAACTTTTGCCAATATTCGCGTTCGTAATCGCCAGCCAGTTGAATATTGCCACGCGCTTGGGCGATTGCATTAACCGAAGTCGCTGCCGCTGCGACACGTTCCGCCGCAAACGAGTTTTGATGTGAAAGCGGATGCACAATATCATCAAAATACGCCATAAAATGCGGCATGATAAAGCGAAAAATACTGCGGTTTTCGGTTAAATAGTCTTGCGCCCAACGCCAACGCGTGCAGTGTTTATCGATGGTTACACTCAAATGATTGAACGGCGCAAACGCAAGCTGACGCGCGATAACGCTGCGTAACTGCTCTTGATTGAGCGCGGCAATCACAGGCACGCCCAAAACCAAAGTGTTACGCATACCCAACCAACCGCACCAACGTGGCTGACAGTGTAGGCTGGCATCAACATTATCGATAAAATGAATGCGATGTGCAGGTTTTTGCTGGATTTTTTGGGCGATGTCGCGCATTTGGGCATACAAAGTGGGATATTGCGATTCTAGAGCGCAAATACCACGCGGTGGCTCGTATGTTGGCATGGTCAACATGAAGCGTAGTAAATACCAAGCGGTCGGCGTCGCAAAAAACAGCAGAAACACGCCCACAAATGGACTGGTAAACAGCAAACCCACCGCTGTTATGCTGCTCAACGCATACAGCGCCCAAATCAGCCACAACATCAACGTGCCAAAATACACAGTCAGCCGCACGCGCACACGATACAGATTGGGGTGTCGCGCGGCTTGGTAATGGCAGTTTTGGATACGATTTATATTCATTTAATTCACTATACTTAAAAAGCAGCCTGCACTTTATTTATCAACAAAATGTGCAGGCTGCTTTTTCTATTTCACAAAATTAAGCATCTTTTTGTTCAGTCGCTTTTTGGCGCAAACGCAAGTGCAATTCGCGCAGTTGTTTGTCATCAACAGCGTTTGGCGCGTTCGTCAGCAAACATTGCGCGCGTTGTGTTTTCGGGAATGCAATCACATCGCGAATCGATTCCGCACCCGTCATCAACGTAACCAAACGGTCTAAACCAAACGCCAAACCGCCGTGTGGTGGCGCACCAAATTTCAAGTTATCCAACAAGAAACCGAATTTCTCTTGTTGCTCTTCAGGGCTGATTTTCAACGCTGCGAACACTTTTTCTTGCATATCCGCACGGTGGATACGGATAGAACCGCCGCCAATTTCCCAGCCGTTCAACACCATATCATAAGCGCGAGCCAAGCATTTTTCAGGGTCGCTGGTCATCAAACCCACATGACCTTCTTTTGGCGCGGTAAATGGGTGGTGTACCGCCACATAACGGTCAGCTTCTTCGTCGTATTCAAACATTGGAAAATCCACAACCCACAACGGTTTCCATTCGTCCACGAAGTAGCCGTTTTCCAAGCCGTGTTCTTTACCGATTTTGATACGCAATGCGCCAATCGCTTCGTTTACCACTTTCGCTTTGTCCGCGCCGAAGAAAATGATGTCGCCATTTTCCGCACCAGTACGCGCAATGATTTCTTTCAATGCGTTTTCCGACAAGAATTTCACGATTGGGCTTTGTAAACCGCTATTTTCGCCGTTTGACAAATTGGTTACATCGTTTACTTTGATGTATGCCAAGCCTTTCGCGCCGTAAATGCCGACAAATTGCGTGTATTCGTCAATTTCTTTGCGGCTGAATTTCGCACCATTTGGCACGCGCAAAGCGACTACACGTCCGCCTTTCATATCCGCCGCGCCACGGAATACTTTAAATTCTTCCGTTTTCATCAAATCGGTTAATTCGGTAAATTTCAACGAGATACGCATATCAGGTTTGTCCGAACCGTAGTTGAACATCGCGTCCCAATACGCCATGCGTGGGAAATCGCCCAAATCCACACCCAAAGCGTCTTTAAACACTTGTTTTGCCATGCCTTCGGTAATGTCCATGATTTCATCTTCGTTTAAGAACGAAGTTTCCAAGTCGATTTGGGTAAATTCAGGCTGGCGGTCAGCGCGTAAATCTTCATCGCGGAAACATTTGGTAATTTGATAATAGCGGTCAAAACCTGCAACCATTAACAACTGTTTGAATAATTGCGGCGATTGTGGCAACGCGAAAAATTCGCCAGCATGAACGCGGCTAGGCACGAGATAATCACGCGCACCTTCAGGCGTTGAGCGTGTCAGCATTGGCGTTTCAATGTCAATAAAGCCTTGCGCGTCCAAATAACGGCGCACGCCCATTGCCACTTGATAGCGCAAACGCAGATTTTTTTGCATTACAGGGCGGCGCAAATCAATCACGCGATTGGTCAAACGCACGGTTTCGCTGATGTTTTCATCGTCAATCATAAATGGCGGCGTGGCAGCAGCGTTCAGGATTTCAATTTCTTTCGCCAAAATTTCAATTTTGCCTGAAATCATTTTGTCGTTGCTTGTGCCCTCTGGGCGGTTGCGGACACGTCCAGTAATGCTCAACACAAATTCATTACGCGCTGAATCCGCCAATTTGAATGCTTCGGGCGTGTCTGGGTCAATCACAACTTGTACGATACCTTCGCGGTCGCGCAAGTCAATGAAAATCACACCGCCATGGTCGCGGCGGCGATGAACCCAGCCTTTTACGGTTACGGTTTGGTCTAAATATTGTTCGCTGATTAGACCGCAGTAGTTGGTACGCATATTGTTGTTTTCCTTGTTTAATTTAATTGGGTTAATTTATATCGTATTTTTTACGTAACTCTTCGTATTTTTTTGATTTAAAAGTCTTATAGAACCATTTTCGCAATGGGTTGCTATAGTATTTTTTCTTATGATTAAAGAATTCTAAATTTTGTTGCTGCCAATTTTGCTGATGAAACGCATCAAATAAATTATGGAAGTACATATTGTTTTCTTCGTAAAAATCAATGTGCTTCGTATATATTTTTAAGAAATTTCTTGCTATTTTTTTCTTATCCACACTATCGCAAATTGAATTTTTAGTGTTTCTTTTTCTATAAAAATATAAAATTTCATCTATTTGATAGAATTTTTTATTTTTCTTTAACATTGAAATATAAAATTCCCAGTCCTCTCCATAAGTTAAATCGGTGTTGAATCCACCTACTTCGTCATAATCTTTTTTGCGAACCATCATGCAAATGCCATTTCCCATGCAATGTATCTGCAAAATATCAAGAACAGTTGGATTTTTAGCACACCAAATTTCATTTGTATTTGCTTCAAAATGTTGTGCTCTACTATAAATTAACGATAATTCTGGTTGTTGGTTCAGTAAGTTTGCTGCTTTTTCAAAATATGTCGGTGCGATTTTGTCGTCCGAATCTAAAAAGAATAAATAGACACCGCTGGCATGTTTGATTGCATTAACCCTAGCAATAGTCACATTTGTATTTTCTTGCTCAATAATTTTTATTTGGATTTGAGAATGTTGTTGAGCAAATTGTTTAAGTATCGACAATGTATTATCGGTTGAGCCATCATCTATGATAACGATTTCATAATTGTTCATAGTTTGTGCAAGAATGCTATTTAGTGTTTCAGTTACATATAAAGCAGAATTGTAACAAGGAATAATGACTGAAATTAAAGGGTTGGAGTTATTAGGTAAAAAAGATGTATCCATAATCATTTTAACCTTTATGGTTGTTGTTAATGACTTGTATATTAAAAAATGTAACGGTTAACGAATACCAGGCAACTTTACTAGCATAAGCAACTTTATTCTTAAAAACTGCTTTTTCTAAATGGTGTTAAATAGCCATTGAGCTGTTACGAATAGGCTGTGTAGGTTTGGGCACGACCATAACAAGAAATAGGATAATGTGAGAATTTGCTGGGTTAAGACCCAACCCACACACGCAGTAGTTGGTACGCATAGTTTTGTCTTTCTTGTTACAGTTTTAAATTAATAAAATATAAATTCAGGCTGCTTTTAGGTTTTCAGGCTGTCTGAAAAAAATCTTTCATCAAAATATCAGAAATTATCCAAATCATTTCATCAGGAAAATGATTTAAACCTGTCTCCGTTTCGACTTGTCTAACGCCACGCTCCCACGCCCTTTGTAACCATTCATAATCATCAAAATGATTAGCTAAACTGGGCGAATCTTCCAATAAATCCGCAATTTCTTGACGTTGGTCGTTAATCGTTCTGCGCCAAGAGTTGCCACGATGTGTCGGCTGAAATTCCCATTTCAATAAATGGGCAATCAAAATCCCCATTCGGCGCATTAATTCACGGTGTTCTTTTCGGCTCATGGCTTGCATTTCTTCAATCAGGTTTTCAACGTCTAACTCTTGCATTCTACCTGCTTTGAGCAAATCGGCTTGATGTGCTGCCCATGCTGCAAGATCATGATGATAATTGGTGTTCATTGGCTCTTCCTTTGTTTGGCTATTCAAAAGCAGCCTGCACATTATTCTTTTGCTTTAATCGGCAATTCATCAGGCATCACCATGCCCAACGAAATCACATATTTCAACGCTTCGTCCACCGTCATATCCAGTTCGCGAATGTCGCTTTGGCACACCACAATATAGTAGCCGCCAGTCGGATTTGGCGTGGTCGGCACATACACGGACACATAACCTGTTTTTTCAGGCAGTGCGTCCGATACGGCATGAGGCACTTCACCCGATACAAATGCAATCGTCCAAATATTGGGTTGCGGAAATGGCACAAGCACAGGCGTTTTAAACGAACGTGCATTGTCGGACAGCAAACTTTCGGACACTTTTTTGACGCTGGAATAAATGGATTTAACCACAGGAATGCGCCCAAGCAGGCTATCCCAGCCTTCTAAAAATTTGCGTCCTAATACATTGGCTGCCAATACGCCTGTGACAAATAACACAATCACGGCTAACACAAAACCTTGACCAGGGATTTTGAAACCTAAATAGTTTTCTAATCGCAATTGGTCTGGTATTAAGTTGATGAGTTTGTCGCTTGCGCCTATGATGTAGGTTACCACCCATGCGGTTACGACTATGGGTAACCAAACCAATAAACCCGTAATCAAATATTTTTTGAGCAGCTTACCTATGCCGCCTGACGATGCTTCTGCCATGAATGTGTGTGCCTTTATTGCGATGCAAAAACGGCGAATTATACGCGGTTTTGTGGGAAAAGTGCAGGCTGCTTTTGGTTTGTATTACAAGCCGTCCCAGCCGTTGAACAACACACCAATACCAATACCCGTTTGCTTGTGGTTGTAGTCAATCAAACTCTCGCCATAGCCATGAAAGCCCTGCACATAGGCTTTGAGCTTGCCCATAATCGGAAAGGTGTAATTGACTTGCACTGCGCCACGATTTTTGAACGGATTGTAGCGAATGGTTGAAGACAGCGTGTGTTTTTCATCAAACTGATACGCCAATTTCACATCGCCATAACCCATGTAATCGGCGATGTCGGGGTTGTCGTTGTTTTCGCCTTTCGGGTCGATTCGCGCCCACAAACGTGGCACAACCGATAGCTTGCCCCACTCCATGCCAGCCATTGCGTAAATGCGATTCCACGAACGCGACATCGGACGCGATTGTCCATTGGATTGGTGGATATAGCCCACGCCCAGCATTCTCAATTTACCGCCAAATGGCAGCGTAGCTTTGACTGGCTGGGTTAAGAAAATTTCGGGTGCGTAATCGGTGTTACGAAACGGTGCAGATTTTTCGCCTTGGTTATAAAGCTGCCAGTTCGATTGCTGCGTGTAGCCCACCCACAAATCGGCACGAGTGCGGAACAAATCTTCCATCACTTTGGTTTTTAAAGAAATTTGCAGTTTAGCTTCGGTGTGGAGTTGGTCTTCTTGCACGTTGTTAATGGTATAGCCGCGCGTGGGCGAATAGGGGCGATAGTTGGGGCTGCTGCGATACCAAGCAGGCAAAATATAAGTCGGCTCGTGTTCGCGCAAACTTAAAATTCCGTTGGGGTCGTTTTTTTCCAAATCATACAGTTGCGCCAATGGGGTGTAGGCATCGGTCGGTGCAGTTAAATCGCCCGATTGTTTGGGGTCAGCAAACACGACTTGGGTTGATTGATTGGCTTGGCTGGCTTCGTAGCTGCGAACTAAATCGACGCTTTTGGATTGGTTGGGATTAGGGGTAACGCCTTGTTGTGTATAGGCTTGGTCAAAACACGCCAAGCGAGCGGCATTATCGGTGATTTGGGTGCAGGCTGCCGCGCCATTATCAGCATAAATAGGCGCAGAAAGTGCGAACGAAGTCAGCAAAAATACGGTTTTTTTCATTTTGTTTGATGTCGTTTTGTGGGGAAAAAGCAGCCTGCACTTTTATTAAAAGGTTGTGCCTGCCTACAGCATACAGCTTTTATACCCAAATCCAAGATTTGGACAAAAGGTGCAGGCTGCTTTTTGATGTGTTTACAAAGTAATCGCTGCGTCTAACGCAATTTTCATCATCTCGTTGAACGTGGTTTGACGCTCTTCGGCGGTGGTGTATTCTTCGCGCACGATGTGGTCAGACACGGTGCAAAGCGTTGCAGCTTTGGCGCCAAATTCAGCAGCCACACCATAAATACCAGCCGCTTCCATTTCCACGCCCACAATGCCGTATTTACGCAATACTTCGGTCATTTGCGTGTCGGGGCTGTAAAACAAATCGGCAGAGAACATATTGCCTACGCGCACATTCACGCCATTGTCTTTGGCAGATTGAACCAAGGCTTGCACAATGCCAAAATCGGCAATCGCAGCAAAATCGTGGTCGCGGAAACGGGTGCGATTGACTTTGCTGTCGGTGCTCGCGCCCAAGCCAATCACCACATCGCGCACATGAACATCATCTAACACCGCGCCACACGAACCAATGCGAATCAGGTTTTTAACGCCATATTCGGTAATCAATTCTTTGGCATAAATGGAACAAGACGGAATGCCCATGCCGTGTGCCATAATGGAAATGCGTTTACCTTTGTATGTGCCTGTGTAGCCATACATATTACGAACCGATGTAACCAGTTCGGCATTTTCCAAGTAGTTTTCGGCAATGTATTGTGCGCGAAGTGGGTCGCCTGGCATCAATACGGTTTCTGCAAATGCACCTGCTGGTGCGCCAATGTGGGGAGTAGCCATGATGGTTTTCCTTTATAGAGTGGTTACAAAAAGTGCAGGCTGCTTTGGATTGATGTGGTGAAATGAAATCGCAATAGTACGCCGTTGCCAACGTCCTTATGTGCTATTTACACACGGCAGGCATTGTCGCCTTGTCCTATTTTTATTTCATTTCATTATCATTCAATCCGCCACAAAACTCTGCAAAATTCTTTGAATATCCGCCACTTCACGTTGCGTGCGAATGGCTTGGAACAGCGTTTCGGCTTCGGGATACGCATCGCGCATCATGCCGAGCCATTGTTTGAGCCGTGCTATGGCATATTTGCCTTGCGGTTCTTTTTCTAGGCACAGCGCGAAAAACAAGCGAATCCAGTCCATGATTTCACCATGAAAACAAGCAGCCTGCACAGTTTGTCCGTGTAAATATTGCTTGATTTGTCGCGCCAAGTCGGGGCGAATCACCGCACCGCGTCCAATCATCACATCTTGGCAACCGCTTTGTTCGCGAATGGCGCGGTAATCGCTTAACGTGAACACATCGCCATTTGCCACCACAGGAATCTGCACCGCTTGGCGAATTTTGTTTACCCAATCCCAATGTGCAGGCGGTTGATAGCCTTCCACTTTGGTACGCGCATGAACGGTGAGCAAACTCGCGCCGCCTTGTTCAATCGCTTGGGCGTTTTCCAAAGCGAGTTCTTTGTTTTCAAATCCCAAACGCATTTTTGCTGTGAGCGTGATGTGGCTGGGCAAGCGGTCGCGTAACGTGGCAACAATGTGGCGCACACGTTCGGGTTCGCGCAACAACACCGCACCGCCTTGATGTTTATTTACCGTAGGCGCAGGGCAGCCAAAATTTAAGTCAATTTTGTTTGCGCCCAGTTTAACGGCTTCTAGTGCGTTTTGCGCCATCATATCGGCATCGCTGCCCAGCAGTTGCGTGACACAAGGCACACCCGAAAACGTTTGATTTTGCGTGGCGATTTCTGGCACATGGCGCAACCAAGTGGGGCGCGAATGCACGGTGTGGGTAATGCGGACAAATTCGCTCACGCATTCATCGTAGCCGCCAATTCGGGTGAGTAAATCACGCATAACAGGGTCGCAAAGTCCTTGCATGGGCGCAAGTATCAATTTGGGTGTGGACATAAACGTGCAGGCTGCTTGAAAACTAAATCAGTATTATAGCCGTTTTGAACTATAATAGTGCCATTTCATTAAAGCTATTTCACTATGACCAAACCGACCAAACGCGCCATTAGTGGCGTTTTATTATTAGACAAACCGCTGGGCATTAGCAGCAACACCACATTGCAGCAAGCCAGACGGTCATTTCACGCCGAAAAAGCAGGACACACAGGCGTGTTAGACCCATTGGCAAGTGGCTTGTTGCCCGTGTGTTTTGGCGAAGCAACCAAGTTCGCGCAATATTTGTTGGATGCCGACAAAGCCTATACCGCCACGCTCAAATTGGGCGAAGCCAGCACCACAGGCGATGCAGAAGGCGACATCATTGACACCGCTCGCAGCGACATTGCGCCCGAAGAATTTCAAGCAGCCTGCACCGCTTTAACAGGCAATATTCGCCAAGTGCCGCCCATGTTTTCCGCGCTCAAACACGAGGGCAAACCGCTGTATGAATACGCTCGAAAAGGCATCGTGATTGAACGCAAACCGCGCGACATTACCATTTATCAGATTGATGTATTGGACTTTGCCGCACCATTTGCCACCATTGCCGTGCGTTGCAGCAAGGGGACGTATATCCGCACATTAAGCGAAGACATCGCCAAACACATGAACACCTTTGCCCACTTGACCGCTTTGCGCCGCACCGAAACCGCAGGTTTTCACATCGCCCAAACGCACACATTGGACGCGCTGTCGGCATTAAGCGAGCCTGAACGCGATGCGCTGTTGTTGCCGTGCGATGCGTTGGTACAACATTTGCCACGCATTGAATTGGACAACGAAAGCGTGAAAAAATTGCGTTTTGGGCAGTCTGCACCGTTTGTGGCGAACGATGATTTGCCCAGCAACACACCATTACGCGCCTATGCCACATCGGGCGAATTTATTGGTTTGATTGAATATTTCAGCCATCATCATTGCCTAAAATCGGTGCGTTTGATGAACACCACAAACAGCCAAAACCCTTAATTTTTTGATTTGATTTATGACGATTCGCACCCACTACGACAATTTGCACCTTGCGCCCGATGCCAGCGAAGCCGAAATCCGCCAAGCCTATCGCCGATTGTCCAAGCAATACCACCCCGATTTGAACACTGACCCTGACGCTCACCGCATTATGCAGCTTATCAATCAGGCGTATGAAGTGTTGTCCGACCCCAAAAAACGCGCCGAACACGATTTGTGGATTGCCCAGCAACGCATGACTCGCGCGGCTGATACGATGGCAAACAACCGTCCTGCCATGCCTGATGTGGTGGTTACACTAACCGAAGCCACGCCCAGCGCAACGAAGTCGCCCAAAAAATACACAGGCGCGATTGCGCTGGCGGTGTTGCTGCTTGCCGTGTTGTTGATTGGGCAGATTTGGTTCGCCGCGCAAAGCGACAACGCGCCCGACACAAAAAAAATGCAGGCTGCTTTGAACGCATCTGCACCCAAAAGCGACAACACGCCAAACGATGTAAACCACGAAAAGCAGCCTGCACTTTTGGCAAGCAATCCCAACGAAAACACGGTGGCATTGGCAGCGAGCGTGGCATATATTCGTCCGTTTGCTGCGCCTAATGGCAATCCGTTTCCGCAACAGGCTGGCTATATTGACGGCTACCCAATTCACACAGGGCAGGGCGGTTTGCGGATTTATGTGGAAAATATCCGCAATTCGTCTGATGTGTTCGCGCAGCTGTATGTGTCGGGCAATACCGAGCCGCTGCGGACGTTTTTTATCCCCGAGCGCAGCCAGTTGGAATTGCAAAACTTGAACGCTAGCAGCTACACGATTCGCTATCAACAGCTAGACGGCGGCGAACAGCTCAACAGCGAAACGGTGGTGCTGCAAGGTGGTCAGCGTGAAGCAACGGTGTATTTGCAACGCGGTAGTGCGCCTGTGTCGTATTGAATATAGTGCAGGCTGCTTTGATGCAAAAAAATCCTTTATAGCTTTAAAACTATAAAGGATTTTTTAATAAACCTCCTGCTAAACCAATCAGTTATAGTGAATTAAATCTGCCAATTAATCGGCGCGATACCATGTTGCTGCAAATAATCATTGGCTTGCGAAAAATGTCGGCAACCAAAAAAACCGCGATATGCCGATAAAGGCGATGGATGTGGCGCAGTCAAAACCAAATGCTGATTGCGATTGATATTCGCGCCTTTTTTCTGCGCGTGGCTGCCCCATAGCATAAACACCAAATGCTCGGCGCGTTGATTCAGTTGCGCGACCACAAAATCGGTAAACCGCTCCCAGCCCAGTTTGGCGTGCGAATTGGCTTGATGAGCGCGAACCGTCAAAACCGTGTTCAACAACAACACGCCTTGCTCTGCCCAATGCGTCAAACAACCATGTGCAGGCTGCTTGAAATCGGGCAAATCGCTTGCCAACTCTTTATAAATGTTGATTAAAGACGGCGGAACAGCACAACCCTGCTGCACCGAAAATGCCAAGCCGTGCGCCTGCTGTTCATTGTGATACGGGTCTTGCCCCAAAATCACCACTTTCACACGCTCCAACGGCGTGTAGGCAAACGCATTGAACACATCATCTGGCGCAGGATAAATCATTTGCCCATTGTCACGCTCTTGCTGCACCGTTGCCAGCAGTTGCTGAAAATACGGCTGCTGCATTTCATCGCGCAGAATATCGTCCCAAGTCATCATTTGTTGTTCGCGCGGAAATATTCCCACTCTTCAATCACTTGACCGTTTGGTAAATGGCACATTGCGTATTCGTTGCCGTCTTTGTCTTTGCGTGGCTCTAATTTGCCGCCTTGTTTCACGCAAAATTCGCTGGCTGGGTTTGCCATGCCTACCATTTCTACTTGTTCAGGTGCGTTTTGAGCGCAGGCAGTTAAAGCGGTTGCAGCGGCTAAAATGGCTAATTTTTTCATGTTTACTTTTTCTTGTGGATTGAAATACACATGGTTACAAAACTAAAATTTGCTGTGTATTCGGTTGATAAATTTGAAATATTCAAAAGCAGCCTGCACCCATTCAAAAAGTGCAGGCTGCTTTGTTTTATTGACAATGCGTACAGATTACATCAGGCATTACATCATGCCCATGCCACCCATTCCGCCCATGCCACCCATATCAGGCGCAGCAGGTTTGTCTTCTGGAATGTCAGCAATCATGCACTCAGTAGTCAGCATCAAACCAGCGATAGAAGCCGCGTGTTGCAATGCAGAGCGCGTTACTTTTGCAGGGTCTAACACACCCATCGCAATCATATCGCCGTACGTATCGTTGCCCGCGTTGTAACCGAAGTTATCCGCACCTTCCAATACTTTATTCACCACCACGCTAGGCTCGCCGCCAGCATTCGCCACGATTTGACGCAATGGCGATTCAATCGCTTTCAACACAATTTTCACGCCAGCTTCTTGGTCAACGTTAGAAGTTTCCACCGATTTAACCGCAGCACGCGCACGCAACAGAGCCACGCCACCACCAGCAACCACGCCTTCTTCAACTGCCGCACGAGTCGCGTGCAAAGCGTCGTCTACGCGGTCTTTTTTCTCTTTCATTTCCACTTCAGTTGCCGCGCCAACTTTGATTACGGCAACACCGCCAGCCAATTTCGCTACACGTTCTTGCAATTTCTCTTTGTCGTAATCGCTGGTTGCCACTTCAATTTGTTTGCGGATTTCGCCAACACGCGCTTCAACGGCTGCTTTGTCACCAAAACCATCAATAATAGTCGTGTTTTCTTTGCTGATTTCAATGCGTTTTGCTTGACCCAAGTGTTCCAAAGTCGCTTGTTCCAAAGTCAAGCCCACTTCTTCGGCAATCACAGTTGCGCCAGTCAAAATCGCAATGTCTTGCAACATCGCTTTGCGACGGTCGCCGAACCCAGGAGCTTTTACCGCAACGGTTTTCAAAATACCGCGAATGCTGTTTACAACCAAAGTTGCCAATGCTTCGCCTTCCACGTCTTCCGCGATAATCAACAATGGGCGGCTGGTTTTTGCCACTTGTTCCAAAACGGGCAACAAATCACGGATATTGCTGATTTTTTTGTCAAACAACAACACAAATGGGCTGTCCAAACCAGCGATTTGTTTTTCCAAATCATTCACGAAATAAGGCGACAAGTAGCCACGGTCAAATTGCATACCTTTAACCACTTCTAACTCGTTTTCCAATGATTTGCCGTCTTCAACGGTAATCACGCCCTCTTTGCCGACTTCTTGCATCGCGTCTGCAATGATTTTGCCAACTTGCTCGTCAGAGTTCGCAGAAATCGCGCCCACTTGAGCGATTTGCTCGTATGTTTCGCAAGGTTTCGCGATGTTTGCCAATTCGCCAACCAAAGCCGCCACTGCTTTGTCAATACCGCGTTTCAAATCGGTAGGATTCATGCCTGCGGTAACGTATTTCATGCCTTCAGCAACAATCGCTTGCGCCAACACGGTTGCGGTGGTTGTGCCGTCGCCAGCCACATCATTGGTTTTAGAAGCAACTTCTTTAACCATTTGTGCGCCCATGTTTTCAAATTTGTCTTTCAATTCAATTTCTTTTGCCACAGATACGCCGTCTTTGGTGATGTGTGGACCGCCGAATGAGCGGTCTAATACCACGTTGCGACCTTTTGGACCCAAAGTTACGCGAACTGCGTTTGCCAACACATTCACGCCATTAACCATTTTTGCGCGGACTTCTGTACCGAATTGAACGTCTTTTGCTGCCATTTTGTTTTATTCCTTGAAATTTGATTAAATTAACTTTTTACGTTTTCAGGCTGCCTGAAAATTCTCAATCGCCATTCCTGCGTTGAGCTGTATCAATATATATTGCTTGAACTCAACGTTGGATTACCGCCTACGCGGTAATGACGAGGTTTATCTTTTCAGACTGCCTAAAAAATTATTCCACAATCCCGAAAATATCTTCTTCGCGCATTACCAACCATTCCACGCCGTCCGCTTTCACGGTTTGACCTGAATATTTGCCGAAAATCACTTTGTCGCCGACTTTTACATCCAAAGCGCGGCGGTTGCCATCGCGACCCAATTTGCCTGCGCCAACCGCAATCACTTCGCCCATGTCGGGTTTTTCGGTTGCTGATGGGGCTAAAATAATACCTGATGATGTTTTTTCTTCTGCTTCCAAGCGTTTGATGACAACGCGATCATGTAAAGGACGGATAACCATGTTTTTGCTCCGATTAAGTTGTGTGAAAAAAAGAATAATGCAGCCTTAACTGCAACGGTTAGCTAAATAAAGGCAGCCTGCACGAAATTCAAGTTGCAGGCTGCTTTTTTGTGTGATTTTTGTTGTAAATAATTTAATTTAAAGCGGATTTATTACAATTTACGGTGAGACGAAGAACGGCAAAAGCGTGGGTATGGCGGCGCAACGCCACGCTCTGACTATAACAGCGTGATAATTATTGATTAAACCGCGACAAAAACCGCTATAATCACGCATTATTTTTTGTAGGCAGCCAATCTGTTGTGGCTGCCTAAACTATTTGATTGGAAAAGATATGTTGAATTTTACTCTGCACAAAACCGATGGCTACGCGCGACGTGGTACGTTGGAATTGAATCACGGCAAAATTGAAACGCCTGTGTTTATGCCTGTTGGCACGGTGGGCTCGGTTAAGTCTATGACGCCGCAAGGTTTGCACGATATTAAGGCCCAAATTATTTTGGGCAATACTTATCATTTGTGGCTGCGCCCTGGCTTGGAAGTGATTGAAGAATTTGGTGGTTTGCACGATTTTATTGGCTGGAATAAGCCGATTTTGACCGATTCGGGCGGTTTTCAGGTGTTTTCGTTGTCGGAATTGCGTAAATTGACCGAAGATGGCTGCACGTTCAAAAGCCCAATTAACGGCGATAAATTGTTCTTGTCGCCCGAAATTTCTATGAAAATTCAAACGGTTTTGAATTCGGACATTGTGATGCAGTTGGACGAATGCACCCCAGGGGAAGCGACGCACGCGCAGGCGAATAAATCGTTGGAAATGTCGTTGCGCTGGGCGGAGCGTAGTAAAAAAGCGTTTGAAGATTTGAAAAACCCAAATGCGTTGTTTGGCATTATTCAGGGGGCGATGTACGAAGATTTGCGCGAAAAATCATTGCGCGGTTTGGAAGAAATTGGCTTCAAGGGGATTGCGATTGGTGGCTTATCGGTGGGCGAGCCGAAGCCTGAAATGTATCGTATGCTCCGTGCACTCGCACCGATGTTGCCCGCAAACAAACCGCATTATTTGATGGGCGTGGGTACGCCCGAAGATTTGGTGTATGGTGTGGCGCACGGTGTGGATATGTTTGACTGTGTGATGCCAACGCGAAATGCGCGAAATGGCTGGTTGTTTACGCGATTTGGCGATTTGAAAATCCGCAATGCCAAGCATCGTTTTGATAAGCGTCCGCTGGACGAAAGCTGCACTTGTTATACTTGTCAAAATTTCAGCCGTTCGTATTTGCATCATTTGGATAGAGCCAAAGAGATGCTGGGCGCACAACTGAACACGATTCACAATTTGCATTTTTATCAAGTGATTATGGCGGAAATGCGTGAAGCGATTGAGCAAGGAAAATTTGCCGATTGGCAAGCGCAATTCCGTGCAAATCGTGCGCGTGGTACGGATTGAATGATTAAGTAAAGTGCAGGCTGCTTTTTATCGCGAAAAACAGTACAATACGCGCCTATTTTTATGACAAATAAAGAAAGAATCATCATGACGATTAAAACCCGTTTTGCACCCAGCCCGACTGGTTATTTACACATCGGCGGTGTGCGTACTGCCTTGTATTCATGGGCGTTTGCCAAACATCACGGCGGCGAATTTTTGTTGCGTATTGAAGACACCGATTTGGAACGCTCAACCAAAGAATCCGTTGAAATCATTTTAAAAGGCATGGATTGGGTAGGCTTACATGCCGACAATGCCAATAACATTATTTACCAAACGCAAAATTTTCCGCGCTACAAAGAATTGATTAAACAATTAGTGGAACAAGGACACGCCTACCCATGCTATTGCAGCAAAGAAGAATTGGCTCAAATGCGCGAAAAAGCCGAACGAGAAGGCACAGCCACTTACGACAGACGTTGGCGACCCGAAGCAGGTAAAACGCTGCCTGAAATTCCTGCTGGCGTTGAACCTGTGATTCGTTTCAAAAATCCATTGGACGGCGTAACTGTTTGGAATGATTTGGTAAAAGGCGAAATCAGCATTCCCAATTCCGCGTTGGACGATTTGATTATTGCGCGTGCGGACGGCACACCGACTTACAATTTCTGCGTAGTCGTGGACGATTTTGACATGAGTATTACCCACGTTATTCGCGGCGACGACCATGTGAACAACACGCCAAAACAAATCAATATTTTCAAAGCGTTGGGCGCAAAAATCCCCAAATATGCGCATTTACCCATGATTTTAAACGAGCAAGGCAAGAAAATTTCCAAACGTAGCGGCGACACCGTAGCCATTACCGAATACGAAGACATGGGAATCCTGCCTGAAGCCTTGTTGAATTACTTGGCACGTTTGGGTTGGGCGCATGGCGATGATGAATTTTTCAATATGAATCAATTTGTTGAGTGGTTTGAATTGAATGCCGTTTCAGCCAGTCCTAGTCGCATGGACAGCAAAAAATTGTTGTGGATTAACGCGGAACACATCAAAGCAACCGACAACGAAAAATTGGCTGAATTGACCTTGCCACGTTTGCAAAAACAAGGCGTAGAAGTTTCAGGCAGCCTGAAATTGGCGGACGTGATTGCATTAGTCAAAGACCGCGCTCAAGATTTGAATGCGTTGGCGACCGAATGCGCCTACTTCTACCAAAAAGCCACACCAGCCGAAGCGGACGTAGCAAAACATTGGGACGAAGAAGCCCCAGCGCGTATGCAGCGTTTCGCCGACAAATTGGCGCAATTAGACACTTGGACAGCCGAGAGCATTCACGATTTGTTCAAACCATTTTGCGATGAAGAAAACATCAAAATGGGTAAATTGGGTATGCCGTTGCGTTTGGCGGTGTGCGGCACAGCGAAAACGCCTAGCGTAGATGCGGTATTAGCATTGCTGGGTAAAGATGAAGTGTTGAAACGCATTCGCGGGTAATCATTCAATAAACAAAAAGCAGCCTGCACTTTAAGTAAACAAAAAGCGCAGGCTGCTTTGCATCATCAAAAAATAATCGTAAATAAAAAGGCATAATTTATAGTGAATTAAATTTAGAACCTGTATTCACAAACAACTATTTGATAAATTTTAATATTTGTGAAATATACCCTAGTTTAACAAAATTTTCAGCAGATAAATTCGTCTGCTCAAAATCTTTTGCTAAACGTCGAGACCAACCTAACCATGCAAATGTTCGTTCTACAATCCAACGTTTGGGCAGAATATGCCAAGAAATATCTTGAATTTTCTTTGAAATCTGAACAGTTAAACCCAATTTCTCTGATACTTCACGCTCAAATGTATTCCGATAACCTGAAACCTTTGCAAAACTATCCGTCGTCATTACCGCATAGGCGGTAATCCATTTTCAATCTTAAATAGATTTTTAATCAATCAAATAAAATCAATTATCTAAATTTTGCTATTGGATTCCCGTATTCGTGGGAATGACGAGATTTAGGTTAATTTTTAGGTTTTGCAAAGGTTTCAGACAGTATGAGTAATACGGCAAGACGAGCCAACGCCGTAGATTTTCTATTTTGGTTTACTATAATCAGCTTCCCAAACCCAAGTCTCTTCCGTAATCGCTTCCGCTTTCCATTCCGTATTCACCGTTTCGCTCACCAGCCGAAAGCCGTGGCAGCGGTAGAGTTCACGGGCTGCGCTCAAGTCGCTGACTGTGCCGAGTGTAACCCGTTGAATGCCCGATTGGCGCACAAACGCCATCAACGTATTCATCAATTTTTTGCCTGCGCCCAATCCCTGATAACGACTGTCGGTGGCGAACCAGCGCAGTTGCCATTCCTCCTCGCTGTGTTGAATCAGGCTTACCGTGCCAATACGCTTGTCGCCCAGCATCGCCAGCCAGATTTTGCCCTTTACCCCATTCTTTACAAACGCCGACAACGCCTCCAACACATAGGGCTGAAACTCGGGACGGTAGCCCATATCCGTATAAATTTTGCTGTGCAAATCGGCGATAAACCCAATGTCCCGCACACCGCCCTCCACAACCGCCAACTGCGGCGCACGGCGGTAAATCTGCTCAAAATCGGCGGCGGCTTCAGCAAGCAGCACAATCTGCGCCTCGGGCAAACCGTCCAATTCGGCGGCAAGCAGTCGGTCGGTGCGTGCCCGTTGCGACACAAACGCCGCCTCGCCCTGCGCCGTCAGTCTGATTTTAAACGACCGTTTGTCCGCCTCGTCAGGCGTTTTTTCCAGCCAGCCTGCCACCTCAAATTTTTTCAGCACCACACTGAGCTGTCCCTTGTTCATTGAAAGCGACTGGCAAATCTGCTGCGCCGTGATGTCGGGCGTTTGCTGGATTTCGGTCAGCACATTGGCTTCGTTCAGGGTCAGTTCGGCGTTGTAAAAATCGCTGGCAAACCGTGCCAGCAAGTTGGCATAAAAACGGTTAAAACGGCGAAACAGCGGTAAAAATTCGGTTTGGGTCATCATCTTTTCTCCATATAGTTTAGAAATGTAACTATATGAGAAATGTGTGGGCTTGTTAAACAAGTTTATAATCTAAACTAATTAACGTTGGAAATTTTTGAAAAACCGACCGCGCTTTGTTCTCAAAAATAAGAACCTGTATTCACAAAAATGATAAAATATCTTTATGACTAAAAAATCCTACCCAACAGACTTAACAGATGCCCAATGGCAAGCGATTGAGCCACATTTTAACCAGCTACGCCACTACAAATGGGATAAACGTCAATTAGTGAATGCCGTTTTGTACATCACCAAAACAGGTTGCCAATGGCGTATGCTGCCCAATGATTTTCCACCTTATTCAACCGTATGGAGTTTCTATCGCAGAGCCAATCAATCAGGCTTATGGGATAGAATTCTTTTGGCATTGGTTCAAAAAAACGTTTAATCCATCAAAAACAAGCGATGCCAACTTATGCCATTATTGATTCACAAAGTGTCAAAACAGCTTCTAGCGCACATGATAAAGGTTTTGATGGAGGTAAAAAAATCAAAGGCCGTAAGCGACATATATCAGAGCAATTGGGTTTAACTGTTGAGATTTCAAAGAGAATTCAAGATATTTCTTGGCATATTCTGCCCAAACGTTGGATTGTAGAACGAACGTTTGCATAGTTAGGTTGGTCTCGACGTTTAGCAAAAGATTTTGAGCAGACGAATTTATCTGCTGAAAATTTTGTTAAACTAGGG
>NZ_FOJK01000055.1 GCF_900111845.1 Kingella kingae ATCC 23330
CCGTAATCAAAATAAATACTCATCGATTATCTCCTTTAAAAACCGATTGCAAACCAGCGCACTCCGCCAGCCTCTGCACCTGTGTACATTTCTCGTACATAGGCTGTGAAATTGTGATTACGCAAAGTGGCGGCGTTGGTTGGCGTGCCTTGGTAGCCTGCACCGCAGGCGACAACCGACAATACTTTGTTTGGAAATGTAATGGGATAGGTGATATCAAATGTATTATTCCAGCTGGGCAAATCGTTGTAATAGAAACTGCCCCATTGCAAAATTAAGCCATTGGGTAATCGGGTATAGCCGTTATCTGTGGCTTGAACGGCGAACTCATTACGGCGCGTGAAGTAATCGTGCAGGCTGCCGTAAGCTTTTGTCCAAACGCTGGCGGCGCTAACTGTCATTAATTGTTCGTGGCGGTCTTGGTTGATATCGCCTTGTGCTGTTCCCATCAAAGCGATGCGCCATGAGCCGTTGCCTTCGTGGGAAGTTTCAATCCCTGCACGAGTGATTCCGCCTGTTGCTAAATGTAAAAAAGCACTGCCCAAAGCATTGGTATTGTTTATCCAACTGCCATACCAATTATCTGAATGACCTTGAATTTTTAAATTTCCATCAATCGTTCCGCCTGTTTTGGGTAGATATTCGGTGTGGGTGTGCGCTGCTGGGGCAAACGTGGCTGGCTTGCCTGTGATGCTTGCCCATGTGTGAGTGTGGTTACTGGCGGCAAAACGTCCCACAACTTTGTTAATCGCGCCCTCCACCCAACTTTCATAGGCGACGTTTTGATGCTTGGTAACGGTTGGAAAGCGAATGCGTGTTTGTTGCGGATTCTTTTCGGACGAAGTAAACAGAAAATTCAAAGATTTACCGTCTATGCCAGCAGGATTAAATTCAAGTTGCCAGTGTCCACCTTTGACGTTGAATCTCATTTTTTCCCAACTGCTCGTTTCGCCAACAATAATGGGATTGATGAATGTTTTGCTGCCTGCAATGGCTTGGTTGGCAGTTAAACTGACTTTGCTGGCGGCAAGGTCATACGCGGCTTTGACGGCACTGGGTGTCGCAGCTTTGTCGGTTGCGGTGCTGCTGGTAGAAGCTGAGAGCATGACAATGCCTGCCACCGCACCACTGGCTTTATCGATTTCATGCGTATGCGTATTGCTAACGGCTAAATTGGTTGTGGTTGCTGTGATTTTGGACGGTTTACCCAATGACAAAGTTTGATTGTCGCGTAACACGCCACCGCCAGTTAAACCTGCTCCTGCTGTGATAGTGGTGG
>NZ_FOJK01000054.1 GCF_900111845.1 Kingella kingae ATCC 23330
GTACAACCTGATAACATAGTTTACATCACAACCCGAAGACATCGTTTACATTCCATTCAGTAAACCCTCATCAACATACCAACATGAATGATGAAAGTAGCACAATGCCTTGGAATAAAACGAATATCATGCAACAACGTACCCTGTTTATCAAAGCATGGCTCACCAGACGTTACACCAAAGTGGAGCTTTGCAAGCAATTTAACATCAGTCGCCCAACCGCTGATAAATGGATTAAACACCATGAGCAGGTGGGATTTGATGGACTAGCAGAATACTCTCGCCGACCTCTGCATAGCCCCAATGCCACACCACAATGGATTTGCGAATGGCTCATTGCTGAGAAACTCAAGCGTCCCGATTGGGGTGCAAAGAAACTGTTAGATTTATTTGCACGTACCTTTCCAGAACAGCATAAACCAGCAGATAGCACAGGCGATTTAATCCTCGCTCGTGCAGATTTGGTGCAACCGCGTAAACGTCGCCGTAGAGTCAGTGCCGATACACAGCCTTTTAACGATTGCATTGCAGCCAATAGCACTTGGAGCGTCGATTTCAAAGGTCAGTTTGAGTTAGGAAATCACACATTGTGTTATCCCTTAACCGTAACAGACAATTTCAGTCGTTATCTATTGCTGTGCCAAGGTTTAAGCAGTACTCGCAGCTCTCCAGTCATCGCTCATTTTGAGCGGCTGTTTGAAGAATTTGGCTTACCTTGGGCAATCCGTTCTGATAATAGCGCACCTTTTGCCTCAACTGCATTGGGTGGCATTAGCCGATTATCAAAATGGTGGATTGATTTGGGTATTCGCCCCGAACGAATTAAACCAGCACACCCAGAGCAAAATGGGCGAC
>NZ_FOJK01000052.1 GCF_900111845.1 Kingella kingae ATCC 23330
TTTTACCCAGTGGAGATTATTTTCAATACCCCAATGGTTGCGAATCGTTTTAGCAAAAAATTCTACATTATCATGATGATAGTTACTTAAATAAAAGTGTTGTTCCACTTTGCGCGAACCATCTGCTCCTATTTTCGTATTTGTAACAACAATCATACGTTTAGATGATTGCCAATTTTGGCTAACCCATTGTGTACATGGATAAAGAGCAACTTCACGTTGAATTTGTGCGCCTTTCTGTCTTTCCGTTGTTTGAATTTTCGAAAGTATTTGATTATTCGGAAGTTCTTGAAACTCTTTGAATAATCGGATTGCGCCTTTTTTAACACCTACAACGTAAAACTGCCCCAATTCATCAATCTCTACGAGACTTTTTTTGACAATATAAGGCATCTAATGTCAAAACCAAACCTTTGGTCTCTAGGTTTCTGATGTGCGGATTTTTTCGTAACTGGGTGTATTATCTCTATCCCATGCAAGATATTGTTTTAATTCATCAATATTATTAGCAAGGAATGCACCTATTTCGCGATTACCTTTCGCACCGCCCAAAATGGCAACAACAATGACTGTGAGTGTTTTGGCTAGATTATAGCGTTTGCCTGCTCCACGTCTGGTATCGGGTATGCGAGCGAAATATTCTTCTAGTGAGTGCATGGTGTTGTCCATTTGGTTGTTTAAACTTCGTGCATTATACTTTTAATTTAAAACTTGTCAGGTCTGGGATAAGTCCCACCTTACGCGCTACCAAAATTGCAGGCTGCTTTTATATAAAAAATGGGGTGGTGTCCTGAAAAGTGTGCTGTAAAAAAATAAGCAATAAAAAAGCAGCGAAAACAGAGTATATTTGAGTGTGTGAAAACAGAAATAACTCTAACTTGTCCTCGCTGCCAAGGACAAAATATAAA
>NZ_FOJK01000049.1 GCF_900111845.1 Kingella kingae ATCC 23330
ATTAAGCAATCACGTTAGCCACAACGCCCGCACCAACGGTACGACCACCTTCACGAATCGCAAAACGCAAACCGTTTTCCATAGCGATAGGTGCAATCAACTCAACAGTGATTTTCACGTTTTCGCCTGGCATAACCATTTCCACACCCTCAGACAAAGTAACTGCACCAGTTACGTCAGTCGTACGGAAGTAGAATTGTGGGCGGTAGTTAGCGAAGAATGGCGTATGACGGCCACCTTCTTCTTTGCTCAACACATACACTTCAGCTTCAAATTTAGTGTGCGGAGTGATAGAACCTGGTTTAGCCAATACCTGACCACGTTCAACGTCTTCACGCTTCGTACCACGCAATAATACACCAACGTTATCACCAGCTTGACCTTCGTCCAACAATTTGCGGAACATTTCCACGCCAGTACAAGTGGTTTTTTGCGTGTCTTTCAAACCAACGATTTCAATCTCTTCGCCTACTTTGATGATACCGCGCTCTACACGACCAGTAACTACTGTACCACGACCAGAGATAGAGAATACATCTTCGATTGGCAACAAGAATGGTTTATCAACAGCACGTTCTGGAGTAGGAATGTAGCTATCCAAAGCAGCAGCCAATTCAAAGATTTTTTCTTTGTATGCAGCGTCGCCTTCCAATGCGCGCAATGCAGAACCTTGAACGATTGGGCAATCGTCGCCTGGAAAATCGTAGCTAGACAACAAGTCACGGATTTCCATTTCAACCAATTCCAACAACTCAGCATCATCGACCATGTCGCATTTGTTCATGAATACGATGATATAAGGTACACCTACTTGGCGAGCCAACAAGATGTGTTCGCGAGTTTGTGGCATAGGACCGTCAGCTGCTGAACATACCAAGATTGCGCCGTCCATTTGTGCCGCACCAGTAATCATGTTTTTCACATAGTCCGCGTGACCTGGGCAGTCTACGTGTGCGTAGTGGCGAGTTTCAGTTTCGTATTCAACGTGAGCAGTGTTAATGGTAATACCGCGAGCTTTTTCTTCTGGAGCTGCGTCAATTTGGTCGTAGGCTTTTGCAGTACCGCCAAAGCGTTCAGCCAAAATAGTTGTCAAAGCCGCAGTCAAAGTGGTTTTACCATGGTCAACGTGACCGATTGTACCTACGTTTACGTGCGGTTTCGTGCGTTCAAATTTTTCCTT
>NZ_FOJK01000048.1 GCF_900111845.1 Kingella kingae ATCC 23330
TTTTTACCACACCTAACCTGCCTAATTAGAAAAATAATCTTTAATAAACATAGTTTTATTCTCTAAATTTAGGCCAATATGGTGGTTCAAAGCACTTTTTAAACCAGCAAAACGACTTTCCAATAAATTCGTTGTATTGGGAATGGATAACTCAGTATATTGCTCAAATGTGAGCAGCAAGGGCAAGTTGCGTTTTAGGCTTAAATAAGCACTTCTTAATCGTTTGTGGGTGTAGTGTGTTTTACCTGTTTCAGCGTTAATGGTACGTTCATTGACATATTGTTTATGTTGCCTATACCAACTATTCAATGCAGCCTGAAAGCTGCTAAAACTGCTTTTGGTAAGCGTTAAGGTTAATGCCCTGAGTTGCTCAGCAGCGAGCGATTTAGGTTTATTGGTCAGGTATCGAATAACCGTTTGAACTTGATGAAACTGGCACAGTTGCACAGGAATATCTGCAAATAATTGCGGCAATCCCTTACGCCCATCGCAAATAATGCTTTGAATAATCATGTTATTATCTTTTAACTTTTTTACTGCTTGATAATAAAGCTGATTGGTTTCATAAGCGACAATATCAACGGATAAAACTTGTTTACTCACACTATCCATTAAAACCAACGCACCAAAAGTATGCCCAAAATAAGTTGTATCCAAAAACACATTAACCTTTTTCGGGTGCGAAAAGTGATTTTGTTTCGTTGCTCATTTTATTAAGCGGCGTTGAATGGTTTTGGTGCTGCATTGATACTGTTGAGCCAGTTGTTCAATGGTGCGATGCTCATCGCGATATTGTTACCAAAGTTCATCGTTAATTTAAGCGTATTCCACCGTTAAAACACTTCTTACATTGGGTGCAAAAATAGCGTTGTTTATGGTTACGCGTTCCGTATTTTTGAACGGAATTTGAGTGACAAAAAGGGCATTTTTTGTGTTCAAAGCATTTGACCTATCTGAAAGCCTTTAAGCATAAGGCTTTCAGCGATTTTTACCAACCATTTTGTCCTTTAACCCG
>NZ_FOJK01000021.1 GCF_900111845.1 Kingella kingae ATCC 23330
GTAAATTTTTCTTGCGATAAATGCCAAGCTGTTTCAAAATAGGTAACAGTCTTGACCATGTTTCATTTGTAAGCGTGTTTCGGGACATGGCAAAGGTTTAGGATGGTTGTGTGGAAACAATATCTTAAATCCTTTGCCTCTTTTTTTGAATTGTCAATAGCCCCTAGCAGCTTCACCAGCATCTTTTAAATCTTGCTCCAAAGATTTTGCAGCATCTTGAAGCTCTTGGCTCATTTTTTGTGCAAAATCGGCAGCGTCCTCTATTTTTTCGCTGGCATTATTAACCATGTCATTATAAATTTCTTGACTGGCTTGATTAAATTTATTCCAGCTTTCTTGTGCATCTTTTGAAAACTCATTTGCTGCACCTTTGGCATCCTGAACAAAGTCATTTATGGAATTTTTGAATTTATCTACACTGTTATTAAAGTCTGCTTTTGTTTGACTATACGCCGCAGAAGCTTTACTAAATATTTGATTAATTTTTATATTTAAATACTGGGTATATGGGTTAAATATTACAGTTTGACTAACATCTGTCACAATATTTTCAGGATCTAAACTTGGTGTTACTAATGAATTAATATTACCTTTATCTAATACATTTAACGCCCAAGTTGCACAATGGCTACCAAAGAATAGGTTATATTGTGGTGGATTTGCTGTACTTTCATTAATATAATTTATCATATTTTGATATTGTTCTTGAGTAAGCGGAATTTTTCCTGTTGTAGCTGAATATTTATGATCAGTATCATCAAAAATCTTTCCATTACCCTGTAAACTATGGCTTGTTTCTGGTGCAAAACCATACCCACGCTTATTTCCATTTTCATCAGTAAGAACAATAAACGTGTGAGGTATTACATCATCTGCAAATGTATCGACCCTAACTTCTATACTATATGCCATAATAATTCTCCTAAAAATTTATCTAAAAATAAATTCAATAGTTGGTTTAGGTTTCAAAAATATTTCTACATATTCCTCTCTACTTTGTTTAAAAAATTCTACATGAATAGTGATATGATATTTTTTATGAAGTAAATAAGCCTGTTGGCTTACAAATGGAATAGAATTTTTACAAAATGAAAAAATAGAAATACTTACTCCTTCTGAATTTTGACTAAACCAAATCTTTTCACAATCTGTTTTTTGATAAATACGCTTATATTCTTTTGCAAACTCCAAACCTACATGATGATAGGTTCTATCTTCACAGCCAGTTAATAGTATTAGTGAAATAAATAAAAAATATGGCAATATTTTGAATTCCATAGAACACTCCTAAATCTGGTTAAGCAAGCGTAGGGTGGGTGCTTGCACCCACGCATTTCAAGTTACTCATTAACTTATCCTTGCAACAGAAATTTTACAAAAATTACCACAATTTAAAATTACGGTCGACAACTTTGAGACTTGTTCTTATTTTTATAATTCTGATACTTCAATCAACTTTCAGGCTGCCTGAAATATCAAAACTATTTAACATTACTGGTTAATTCAGCGTAATCGAGCGTAAATCACGTAAGCGACCTAAACCCTGTAAATTAGGAGCTTTTAATTGTTCAGGAGTTAGCTCTACCGTATCTGTGTAACGGCTATACAAACTGTTGCTAGCAAATTCTACATCGCCCATTTCACTAGTTGTACCATCTATTTTAGTGTAGCTACCAATATGGGTTAAACGGTTGCCATTGCCTAAATCTTTGCTATTTTCTTGATGTTCTAAATTAAGAGATTGAATACCCAATGCTTGTAATGTAAACAATTCATTGGCTTGTGAGATGCCGTCTTGATTGATGTCTTGTCATACTTTCAGGCTGCTAAACAATTCATCTGCTTGATTGATGAGATTATCGTGATTACTGTCTAATTCTGCCAGTGCTGCATAACCATGAGCTGCTGTCGCACCATTAGACAAAACAGAATGGTTACCAAAGATTTCCTTACCGCTATCAATTTTGCCGTTTTTATCCAAATCTAACGCCAAAATACCGTTACCTGCTGCCGTCCAGCCTGTAGCAGTTGCAATACCGTCTGCGTTGTGGTCAAAACGCGCACTGATAGAAGATGGTGCAATGGTTTGAATGCCTTTGCCGTCTAGGTTTAGGATTAAGGGGTCGTAGCCGTGAGCTTTGCCATTTTTATTTAATTGTCTATATCTATAATGGTAAGGATCAAAATTATTACATGGTTTATTGATTGGAAAATTATCTAAACTATCAGAAATTCTTTCTGAATATATGTCATAGTTATCATCAATAAATTTTTTAGCAAGTTCTTCAAAAGTTTCACTGACATCATCAAAAAAATCTTCCGTTAAATATTGCCATGTTTGACCAAGTTCTTGTTCCCCGATATCTCCAAATAAATTATTAAATTCTTCTGTTTTCATTATTCCATCAAGAAGTGCGGATACCATAATTCCAGACGCAACAGCAACTGTTGCTCCCAATGCAATTGGTATTGTAGCTGGCAATAATGATAATGCTGCAGTAGTACCTAAAATCCCAATACCTTTAATACTTGATTTAACAAAATCTTTTGTTTTTGTCTCAGGATTAACTAGACTTTTACCAATTTCATATGTTGCCCCTGCGTATGCAAAACCGTTACCCACATGCTTCATTATTCGCGAGGTCTGTGCATATACATCAGACTTCATTGCTTGACGCATTTCTGGAATTTTATTCTTTAAGATATCTTGACGTATTGCTTTAGCACTATATACTCCTTCTTTTCTTGTTGTAGAAGACGTATATGTTTCTGCCATTTTTAAATTTTTATATAACTTTAACTTTGAATCTATATCAAGTCCTCCAGAACCAATTCCTTTCTCTCCCAAATAATTTAAAAACCCAGGAAGAACATAAGGCGATAAATCTGTAGCTGCTTGGAGACCATAATTGTTATAATAATTTATTATCCATTGTATTGGATCTTCCAATTGATTTTGTGACTTAAAACATACAGAATTTTGACGATTATTGTTCATATATATACCTCATTAATTCTTAATCCAAAACGAAAATAAACATTGTAAAAATAAATGAAAAATCAGGATAATAGTTGAATAAGTTACAGCTAAAGTAATTACCCAAATACCAAAAAAACTCTCTATATTATAGAGATTTAAAACAAATTCATATGGCGTTAGTAACATTAAAAAAGATAACGAAAAATAGGTAATGATTTTTTTCTTGTTAGTTTTAATAGAGTACTCATATTGCATAAGAAAATCTGTTTTTATTTGCATAATCACTACATCATAAAAATATTTTTTTATTTTCATTTTGATGAGAAAAAATAAGCATATTAAAAATAATATTCCTATGATATTTATAATATAAAAGTGATTTTCTTTAAAAAAAAGAATATAAAAAAGTGATTTAATAAATGATACAAAAATAGCGAAAAAGAAAAAAAACGATACCATGAATACATTTATTTAACCTTTTATAAAATTGTCTTAAGAAAGCGTAAGGGTAGGCTTGCACCCACCCATTTCAGGCCACAATCATTTTACTTCTCCCTACATAGAAATTTTACAAAATTTATCATAATTTAAAATTACGGTCAACAACTTTGAGACTTATTCTTATTTTTGTAATCCTGATATTTCAATCAGCTGTCAAGCTGCCTGAAATATCAAAACTATTTAACATTACTGGTTAATTCAGCGTAACCGAGCGTAAATCACGTAAGCGCCCTAAACCTTGTAAATTAGGAGCTTTTAATTGTTCAGGTGTCAGCTCTACCGTATCGGTGTAACGGCTATTTTAGTGTAGCTACCGATTATGGGTTAAACCGTTGCCATTACCTAAATCTTTGCTATTTTCTTGATGTTCTAAATTAAGCGATTGAATATCTAAACTCATTAGAGTATGCAATTCGCTTACTTGACTAATACCATCGCTATTAGCATCTATCCATACTCTTAATTCATTGAATGCCTTATCCAAAGCATTTACTTTACCATCATTGTTGCTGTCTAATTCTGCCAGTGCTGCATAATCATGAGCGGCTGTCGCACCATTAGACAAAACCGAATGATTACCAAAAATTTCTTTACCACTATCAATCTTGCCGTTGTTATCCAAATCCAATGCCAAAATACCATTACCTGCTGCTGTCCAACCAGTAGCGGTTGCGATGCCATCTACGTCATGGTCAAAACGCGCACTGATAGAAGATGGTGCAATGGTTTGAATACCTTTGCCATCTAGGTTTAGGATTAGGGGGTCGTAGCCGTAGGCTTTGTTAGAGCGTGGTAATTTTTTATAAGGGGCTGTCCTAGTTATCTAGGACAGCCCCTTCATTTTTTTGATTTACGCTACTTTGGGTGCAGCAGGTCGCGCAGACGACAACGAGCCCAACACCGTACCGTGTTCATCTTTAATCAAACAAAAACTGACTTCGGCATAAATAAATTCGCCATTTTTATGTAGGGCTTTGGTGCGCGTTGCTTTGCCATCGTGCTTGGTTTTGCCGCTTTGCACCGTAGCATAAAAACCACGCCAATGCGGTGCGCGTAGTTTTTCGGGAATGATAATGTCCAAACTCTGTCCCAAGGCTTCGGCTGCGCTAAACCCGAACATTTTTTTGCTGGCGGTATTCCAAAAACGAATCACGCCTTTTTCATCGGCAAAAATAATGGAATCGGTCATTTGTTCTAACATGGCTTGATAGGCTAACTGGGTCATGGTTGTTCTCCTGTGATGTGTTATCATACAAATAAAGTGCAGGCTGCTTTTGCCCTTTGATACCTAAATCAGCCATTTAGATAAAAAAGCAAAGCAGCCTGCACTTTATATCACAATTACAACGCAGCCAACACCGCATCGCCCATTTGCGAGCAAGAAACCAGTTGGCAACCGTCTTCAAAAATATCGCCTGTGCGGAAACCCTGTTGCAACACTTTTTGCACCGCGTTTTCAATTTGCACAGCACGCGCTTCATCGTTCAAGCTGTAACGCACCAACATCGCCAACGACAAAATGGTCGCCAACGGATTCGCTTTGTTTTGCCCTGCAATATCAGGTGCAGAACCGTGAGACGGCTCGTACAAGCCCTTGCCGTTTTCGTCCAACGAAGCAGACGGCAGCATACCAATCGAACCTGTCAGCATAGACGCTTGGTCACTCAAAATGTCGCCGAAAATATTGCCCGTTGCCATCACGTCAAACTGTTTGGGGGCGCGAACCAACTGCATTGCCGCGTTGTCCACATACATGTGGCTCAATTCCACATCGGGGTATTCTGGGGCGATTTCGTCAAAAATTTCGCGCCACAATTCGGTGGTTTCCAACACGTTTGCTTTGCCTACGCTGCACACTTTTTTGCTGCGTTTTTGCGCGGCTTGGAAGGCAACGTGGGCGATGCGACGGATTTCGCTTTCGCTGTATTTCATCGTGTTGAAGCCTTCGCGCTCGCCATTTTCCAGCACGCGAATGCCGCGCGGTTCGCCAAAATAAATGTCGCCTGTTAATTCGCGCACAATCAAAATATCCAAGCCAGCCACGACTTCAGGTTTCAATGTGGACGCGTTTGCCAATTCTTTGTACAACACGGCTGGGCGCAAATTCGCAAACAAATTCAAATCTTTGCGAATTGCCAACAAGCCGCGCTCTGGGCGCAATGGGCGGTCTAATTTGTCGTATTGTGGCGAACCTACCGCGCCGAGCAACACGGCATCTGCTTTGCGGCACAGGTTTTGCGTAAATTCTGGGTACGGCGCACCAAATTGGTCGTAGGCTTCGCCGCCCAAAGGCGCGTATTCATAAGCCACGTCCAAGCCTTGCTTAATCAGTTTGTCCAACACGCGCACGGCTTCGCGCACGATTTCTGGACCGATTCCGTCTCCGCGTAAAATGGCGATTTGTTTTGTCATTTTTGTTTATCCAAAAAGTGTAGTAAATAAAAAGCAGCCTGCATTTATTTTCAAGCTAGCTACGAAATGTCATTAATTTACATTGTTCTGCATGCAGTGTTGGAAAATGCCTTTTGATAGTTCTTCCGCGATGCTTTTTTGTTCTTCTGGGGGGTATTTAGAACGGTCATTATCGGAAATGGTGTCATAAGCAGTTTCTACTGCTAAATGTGCCAATCTGTTTAATTCTGCGCGTGTTTCTTGATTTTTAGCAGCAGGCAACATTTTATTGACCTTTTTGTTTGATTGACATCATGCCCGAATCTTAAACACCGCCTTGCGAATCATCGCTTCTGTGCCAACCAACGGCGCGTGCGCATCATTTGGGAAAAACAACGCAAATTCGCCCACATCAACCGTTAGCCACGCTGTTGGTTCGCAATCAAAAAATTCGACATCGCGCTGTTCGTTGTAGCCTAAACCATTGTGCAGGCTGCTTTTGTCTATCCAGCCATATTCTTCTGCGCCGCTAATCGGCACTTGAATATCAATGTGATGCGTGTGCCGTTCGGGCTTGGCTTGCTCGCGTGTTCGCATGGGTTCGCTGCCGATAAACAGGCGAATATTCGGGTTATCAATCGGATATTGCCCATCGGGTAAGGCGGCGAAATCCAGCGTTTGCAGCAACGCAATGGCTTGGGCAAAATCGGGGTGCAGCGCGGCATAACGCTGGGCGTTGGCAATGCTATCGTGAATCATGCGGCGCTACCAAACGGTTGTGAACTTGGCAACATCGCTGTTTTTGGGTGCGTCTGGCGAACAGGTTGCCGTGCCAATCATCATCAAGCCGATGATTTTTTCTTTTTCCTGACATGCCATCGCTTCTTTGAGCAGGAGCGAATTGACCCACATGCCCGTAATCCAAACGCTGTCAAAACCTTGTGCTTTGGCGGCAAGCTGAATCGCATAGGCAGAGCAGCCTGCACTCAATTCTTGCTCCCATTCGGGTTTGCCTGCTTTGGGACTGTAAATTACGGCAATCGTCATCGGACTCATTGCGCCAACTCGTTCCGCTTTTTTCATGGCTTCATCGCTAAAATTGAGCTGGGTTACGGTGTCGCGCAACAAGGTTTGAAAGCGTTGTAAACCTGCTTCGCTTTGGATGACCACAAAACGCCATGGGGTCAAATGTCCGTGGTCTGGCACTTGCGTTGCCGCCTGCAAAATGCTGTCTAGCTGCAATTCGTCTGGCGCAGGCGCGGCTAGGGTTTTGGTGGAACGACGTGTGGTCAAAAGGGTTAAGCTATCCATGTTTTGTCCTATTTAGATGATTGAGTACGAATAATATGTTCAATTGCAGCGGTCGCGCAATATAGCCCAAAAGTTGCCGTAACCAGCATGCTCGCGCCATAACCTGCACACGATAAACCTTGTGGCGCGGCGTTGAGGTCGCAAGCAGCCTGCACTTGTGGCGGCGTAATCTGTTCGCGTGAATACACGCATGGTACGCGCATTTTGCCATTTCGTGCAAAGCCATGTTTTTTGCGTAGCGTGTAGCGCAGATTAGACAGCAATGGGTCGTGCGTGGTTTCGCTCAAATCCGCGTTTTCAATCAAGGCAGGATTGCGCTGTCCGCCTGCACCGCCGCTCACAATAAATGCTTGTTTGGTTTGGGTAAAACGCAACACCATCGCGGTTTTGATACGCATTTGATCAATTGCGTCAATCACAAAATCAAATGCAGGCTGCTTGGGGAATAATTCGGGCAAGTTGTCGTCATCAACAAAATCTTCAATTTCGTGTACCGCGCATTCTGGGTTGATTTGTGCGATTCGTTCGTGCAGGGCGCGAACTTTTGCCTTACCAAAATCGGGCGTGAGCGCGTGTAGCTGGCGATTGACGTTAGACACGGCAATATTATCCAAATCAATCAAAGTGATATTGCCGACTCCGCTTCGTGCCAACGCTTCGGCAGCCCACGAACCCACGCCGCCCACGCCCACCACGCAAACGTGCGCTTGACGCAATGCCTGCAAACCCTGTTCGCCATATAAACGCGCAATGCCACCAAAGCGGCGCAAATAATCCGATTGTTCCATAAATCTTCCAAAAAGTGCAGGCTGCTTTTTTGCGCTGCAAAAGAAAAAAATGCCGACAAAGCATACAACATCTATTATACTGCAAAGTACAGGTATAAGCCTGTGCAACCTAACAATGGAGTAATTTATGTATAAACATCTCGTCGTTGCCGTAGATGGCAGCAATACTTCACTGAACGCCCTGCAACACGCTTCTAGCTTGGCTGTGGCAGGCAATGCCCAACTGACTTTGGTAACCGTTGCCAACCCCAGCGAATACATGACGCTCGCCCCCGAATTTTTGCAACACGAAAGCTACGAAGCCGCCGCCATTTCGGGTGGTAACGAAGTGCTTGCCGAAGCCAGCCTTGCCGCCAAAAACGCAGGCGTTGCCAACGTGCAAACACACTTGCTGGTCGCATCGCGCGGCGAAAAAGAAATGGCGCAAGAATTGGTCGATTTTGCCGACACACAAGGCGCAGATTTAATCGTAATTGGCACACACGGTCGCACAGGTTTAATGCACTTGCTGATGGGCAGCTTTGCCGAAACTGTGATGCGTCAAAGCCATTTGCCATTGTTGGTAATTCGCAGTCAAAACAGCGAAGTAAGTGAGTAATTACTCTTGTTATTTTGATACAAAGCAGCCTGCACACGATTCAAAATGCAGGCTGCTTTTGTATTTTAAACTGAAATTTTGCTACCAATCAAAATGCTGAAATTGAAAAAATTCAGAGAAAATGCAAATTTTATTTGACAAGAATGAAATAAAAGTACATAATCCGTCCTGTTCAGTTACGAAATGGGATTGAATATTTCTCCTGCATTTCTCCTTTGTAGACTTCGCGCCTATTCTTTTGAGTAGGCGCGTTTTTTTTGCTCGTATAACGCAAAGCACTTTATTAAAGCCGCAATCTACGTTAAAATTGCGCGTTTTATTTTTAACCAACAAACAAAGAGATATTTTTATGAAAACTGCACAAGAATTGCGCGCTGGTAACGTATTTATGATTGGTAATGACCCTATGGTTGTACAAAAAACCGAATACATCAAAGGCGGTCGCTCATCAGCAAAAGTGTCTATGAAATTGAAAAACTTGCTGACAGGCGCAGCGTCTGAAACCATCGTTAAAGCAGACGACAAATTTGACGTGATTGTTTTGTCGCGCAAAAACTGCAAATACAGCTATTTTGCTGACCCAATGTATGTGTTTATGGACGACGAGTTCAATCAATACGAAATCGAAGCAGAAAACATTGGCGATGCGTTGAAATTCATCGTGGACGGCATGGAAGATGACTGCGAAGTAACTTTCTACGAAGGCAACCCAATCTCTGTTGAATTGCCAACGATTATCGTGCGCGAAGTGGAATACACCGAGCCTGCAGTTAAAGGCGACACATCTGGTAAAGTGATGAAAACCGCGCGTTTGGTTGGCGGCACAGAAATCCAAGTGATGTCTTACGTTGAAAACGGCGACAAAATTGAAATTGACACGCGCACTGGCGAATTCCGTAAACGTGCTTAATATTTAAGTTAAAAGCAGCCTGCACTTTAAAATTGTGCAGGCTGCTTTTTTGTGTGATTTAAACTTCAATTTTATTGGGTGTAAAGGTTTCCCATTTGTTGCAAGCAGGGCAATGCCAAAAATACACTTGCGATTTGAAATGGCAATGCTGACAACGATACATCCATGTTTTTTGCAACTGGCGATTCAGTACACCGCGCATCATGTCGGCATCGGCTTTCCATTGCGAATTTAAATCAGGCATACTCAAACCAATCAGGCGATACATGCCGTTTAAATCGGGTTTGCTGCGAATCAAATCCAGCGCGGTTTCATTGGCAACTGCCTCGCCGTGTAGCAACAAAGATTTGTCGTAAATCACGTTCAAAAAATCAATTTGCGGAAAGGCTTTGGCATAGCCGATTAACACGTCCAAACCAGCCTGCGCTTCGCCCAAGGCTTCGTAGGCATCGTATAGCTTTTCGCCCACCATGGTTAAATAAGCGTAGTTTTGCTTTTCAATCGCGGTGTAGGCATCAATGGCGGAGCGGTAATTGCCTTCTTTTTGGTGTATATCGCCCAGCAATATATTGGCGCGTGTGCATTTGGGATTTGCCAACAAAGCAGCCTGCATTGCTTCTTGCGCGGCATTTAGATTGCCGTGAAAGAATTGATTTTGCCCAATTTCGCAATAAAATTGAGCAATTTCAAATTGATAGGTTTGTTCATCGTGCGCCAATAGTTGTGCGGTGGCAATCGCTTTTTCCCAGTCGCGGTCTTGTTGATAAATGTTCAACAGCCATTCGTTGGCTTGTTTTGCCATATTGCTCGACTGTAATCCCAAAAAAGTTTGCTCGGCTCTATCCACCAAACCCGCACTTTTGTAGTCCAAACCCAGTTCGTATAACACACGTTCGCGTTTTTCGTTTACCGTGTCGGGCGAATCCAGCAAGGCTTTGTGCAGGGCAATGGCTTTGTCGTTTTTGCCATGTTGGCGATACAACTTGCCCAGCGACAAATTCAATTCGTGCGCGTTGTTTTGCATTTGAGCCACTTCGGATAGATAGCGTGCGGCGGCGGTTTTGTTGTCGTTTACCAAGGCATCAACCGCCGAATAGAAATTTTCGGGAACGGTTTTGGCGTGTTTGACCACCGTTTTCATGTCCACACGCGCTGCCAGCCAGCCCAGTAAAAAAAACACAGGCAGCATGCAAATTGGAATCAGCAGCCACCAAATGTCTATATTGTTGTCCATACGATTCCTTATTGCTTGTCAGAAGCAGCCTGCACGGGCGCGGCAATGTCTTGGGTTGCCAAACGAGCAGATTTTTGGACTTCGGCACGCAAACGCGCATTTTCGCTACGCAGGCGCAACAGTCGTCCGAACAAGGCAAACATGCCAAAAATCGCGCCCACGACAAACATACCAAACATCACGACAATTAAAGGCAATTCCATTTGCTGCGATGGCAAATACGAAAACGGCACGCGCTGGAAATTGATTAAGGCAAGAATCAAGAAAAAAATCAAAACAATGGCTTTGATGATTAAATAGAATAACTTCATGATTGCTCCTGTTGTAAAAAAGTGCAGGCTGCTTGCGCTGCAAGACGTCAAAATTGCCGTAAGTGTAAACGATTTGGGGCAGATTTGATACTTGTTTAATCGTTTTGCGCGTGTATAATCGCCCACTTTCCCTTTAACTTGAACCACTCAACACATAGAAAGAGATATTATGAGCGCACCCATTCTCGCTACGCCTTTATCTGACCGCGATGGCAAAATTTGGTACAACAACGAAATGGTCGATTGGCGCGATGCCAAAACCCACGTTTTAACGCACACTTTGCACTATGGCATGGGCGTATTTGAAGGCGTTCGCGCGTATGACACGCCCAAAGGCCCAGCGATTTTCCGTTTGCAAGACCACACCAATCGCTTGTTCAATTCTGCCAAAATTGTGGGCATGGATTTGCCGTTTACCAAAGAACAAATCAACCAAGCACACATCGATGTCGTCAAAGCCAATGGTTTGAAATCGTGCTACTTCCGTCCAATGGCGTTTTACGGCTCACACAAATTGGGCATTGCCCCCAAAGCTGATGACGTGCAAGTGATTGTTGCCGCTTGGGCATGGGGCGCGTATTTGGGCGAAGAGGGCTTGCGTAAAGGCATTCGCTGCAAAATCAGCAGCTTCACGCGTCATCACCCCAACATCACCATGATTAAAGCTAAAGCCAATGGCAACTACATGAACTCCATTATGGCGAACACCGAAGCGCACCAAGGCGGCTATGATGAAGCGATTTTGTTGGACGCAACAGGCTATGTTGCCGAAGGTTCGGGCGAAAACATTTTTGTGATTAAAGACGGCGTGATTTACACCCCTGCGCTGGACGTGGCTTTGGACGGCATCACACGCCGCACTGTGATTGAAATCGCCACCGAAATCGGCATCAAAGTGGTAGAAAAACGCATCACACGCGATGAATTGTATATTGCAGACGAAGTGTTCTTTACAGGTACAGCGGCAGAAGTAACGCCAATTCGCGAAATCGACAACCGTCAAATCGGCATTGGCGAGCGTGGCGCAATTACCACCGAAATCCAAAAACGCTTTTTTGATATTGTGGAAGGACGCAATCCTGCGTATGAACATTATTTGACGTATGTAGGTTAATTTATCCATAAACAAAGTGCAGGCTGCTTTTCTGGAAATGGAACAAGCAGCCTGCACTTTGTTTATTCGCTATAAAACTCAATCGGCAAATCGTCTGGGTCACGGATAAAAAAGAACGATTTATAGTGAATTAAATTTAGATTAGTACCGCGTTGCCAACTCCCTTATGTACTAGCTGTACAAGGCGGTCGTTGTCGCCTTGTCCTAATCTAAATTTAATCCACTATATCAAAAGTAGCCTGCACATTCAGTAAACAAAATGTGCAGGCTGCTTTTTAATCAACAACAATCAACGCCGATTATTTGTCTTTCACTTCTTCAAATTCCGCGTCCACAATGTCATTGTCTTTTTTGCTGCTGCCAGACGCTGCGCCCTGTGCTGCTTCGCCTTGTTGTGCTTGCTCTTGCGCTTGGGCATACACGATTTCGCCCAATTTTTGGCTGGCTTTACCCAATTCTTCGGCTTTGGCATCAATCGCGGCTTTGTCGTCGCCTTTAACCGCTTCTTCGGTATCTTTCAACGCCGCTTCAATTTTTTCTTTTTCAGCAGCTTCTAATTTGTCGCCGTGTTCTTCCAAAGATTTTTTAACTGAGTGAATCAAGGCTTCGGCTTGGTTGCGACTTTGCACCAATTCGTGCAATTTTTTGTCTTCTTCGGCATTGGCTTCCGCGTCTTTAACCATGCGTTCGATTTCTTCTTCGCTCAAACCAGATGAACCTTGAATCGTGATGTTTGCCGCTTTGCCTGTGCCTTTGTCTTTTGCCGAAACGTGCAAAATGCCGTTTGCGTCAATGTCAAAAGTTACTTCAATTTGTGGCATACCGCGTGGTGCAGGTGCGATGTCGCCCAAGTTGAATTGACCCAACGATTTGTTTGCCGAAGCGCGTTCGCGTTCGCCTTGCAACACATGAATGGTTACGGCTGGTTGATTGTCTTCCGCTGTGGAGAACACTTGCGATGCTTTGGTTGGAATCGTGGTGTTTTTCTGAATCAACTTGGTCATGATGCCGCCCATGGTTTCAATGCCCAAAGACAACGGCGTCACGTCCAACAACAACACGTCTGTGCGACCGCCGCCCAACACTTCGCCTTGAATCGCTGCACCCACGGCAACCGCTTCATCAGGGTTCACGTCTTTGCGTGGTTCTTTACCAAAGAAGTCTTTAACCGCTTCTTGTACTTTTGGCATACGAGTTTGACCGCCCACCAAAATCACATCATCAATATCAGACGCGCTCAAACCAGCGTCTTTTAAGGCGATGCGGCAAGGCTCAATCGAACGTGTAATCAAATCTTCCACCAAAGATTCAAATTTCGCGCGTGTGATTTTCAACACCAAGTGTTTCGGGCCAGTCGCGTCCATTGTGATGTATGGCAAGTTGATTTCGGTTTGCTGACCGCTAGACAACTCAATTTTGGCTTTTTCTGCGGCTTCTTTCACGCGTTGCATTGCCATTGGGTCATTTTTCAAATCAATGCCTTGCTCTTTTTTGAACTCGTCAATGATGAAATTGATGATGCGTTGGTCGAAGTCTTCGCCGCCCAAGAATGTGTCGCCGTTGGTTGCCAACACTTCAAACTGTTTGTCGCCGTCCACGTCCGCGATTTCAATAATCGAAATATCGAACGTACCGCCGCCCAAGTCGTAAACTGCGATTTTGCGGTCGCCGCCTGATACTTTGTCCATACCAAACGCCAAAGCTGCTGCGGTTGGCTCGTTGATGATGCGTTTAACGTCCAAACCAGCGATGCGACCTGCATCTTTGGTGGCTTGACGTTGGCTGTCGTTGAAGTAAGCAGGCACGGTTACGACCGCTTCGGTTACTTTTTCGCCCAAATACGCTTCGGCAGCTTCTTTCATTTTACGCAACACTTCGGCAGAAATTTGTGGCGGAGACAATTCTTTGCCTTGTGCTTTTACCCAAGCGTCGCCGTTTGAAGATTTAATAATCTCAAATGGCATGGTTTCAATGTCGCGCTGAACTTCTTTGTCTTCAAATTTATGACCGATTAAGCGTTTTGCTGCGTAAATCGTGTTTTTTGCGTTGGTTACGGCTTGACGTTTAGCGGGTGCGCCAACCAGTGTTTCGCTGTCGGTGTATGCCACAATCGATGGTGTGGTGCGCGCACCTTCTGCGTTTTCAATCACTTTAATCGTGCCGTTTTCAGAAATCGCCACGCATGAGTTGGTTGTGCCCAAGTCAATACCAATTACTTTTGCCATTGTTTTTGCTCCTAAAAATAGTCGTGTTTCTACGGATGTTTACGAGTGCAGGCTGCTTTTGCCTACGATGCTTGGCAAGATAAGGCTGGCTGCTGTCTTTTCAAGTAGAAATGGTACAAAAAAACTCTAGTTTTTTGTTTATATTGAATTAAATTCAAGCCATCACTGCGTTGCCAACGCCTTTATGTACGATTTGTACACGGCAGGCGTTGTCGCCTTGTGCTGACTTAAATTTAATTCACTATATATACAAAAAAGCAGCCTGCACTTGTTAAACAAAAAGTGCAGGCTGCTTTTTATGTTGATTTAATTGGCTGTGTTCGCATATCAACGAAAAATTAAAACACAACCATTTAATTAAACGGCAAATTATTCATCATCGCCAAAATCAGGCGCATTGTCATCATCGTCAGCCGAAATGCTTTCGATAGCCGATGGATTGTCGCTCACCAATTCGCGGATTTTTGCCGCAATTTCGTTGGCGATTTCAGGGTTATCTTTCAACCATTGGCGCACGTTGTCTTTGCCTTGACCGATTTTGTTGCCCTCGTAGCTAAACCACGAACCCGATTTGTTAATCACGTCCAAATCTGCGCCCAAATCAATCAATTCGCCCTCCCAGCTAATGCCTTCGCCATACAAAATGTCGAATTCAGCCATGCGGAACGGTGGCGCAACTTTGTTTTTAACCACTTTGACTTTGGTTTCTTTACCAATCGCTTCGCCATTTTTCTCGATTTTGGTTGTGCCAGAAATATTCAATCGCACAGACGCATAGAATTTCAACGCGTTGCCGCCTGTTGTGGTTTCTGGATTGCCATAGCTCACGCCAATTTTCATGCGCGTTTGGTTGATGAACACCGCCAGCGTGTTGGTTTTTTTGATGTGTCCTGCCAGTTTACGCAAGGCTTGGCTCATCAAACGAGCGTGCAAACCAACGTGGCTGTCGCCCATGTCGCCTTCAATTTCCGCTTTGGGAACAAGTGCGGCAACCGAATCAATCACGACCATATCCACACCGCCCGAGCGCACCAACATATCGCAAATTTCCAAAGCTTGTTCGCCTGTGTCGGGTTGCGATACCAACAATTTTTCGACTTCTACGCCCAATTTACGCGCGTAAATAGGGTCAAATGCGTGTTCTGCGTCAATAAACGCACACGTTCCGCCTGCTTTTTGGCATTGTGCAATCGATTCCAAACATAAAGTGGTTTTGCCCGATGATTCTGCGCCGTAAATTTCCACAATACGACCACGTGGTAAACCGCCCACACCCAAGGCAATGTCCAATGTGAGCGAACCTGTGGAAATGACTTGCAATTCTTCGTCTTGGTGGCTGCCGTCCATTTTCATGACTGCGCCTTTGCCGTAGTTTTTCTCAATTTGTGCCAAAGCAGCCTGCAATGCGGTGGCGCGTTCGGCTTCGGTGGTGGGGCGGTTTACGGATACTTTGTCTTTGCTGGATTTTTTTTCTGCCATGATTTTGTTCTCTGCTGTTGAATAAAAAAAGTGGGCGCATTATCGCATAATCAAATGCAGGCTGCTTGGTTTTGTCTGCACAAAAAAACAGCAACCCGAAAGTTGCTGTATCAAGTGATAAAAGGAATAAAAATGAAAAACAGATAAAAACTAGCGTTCCACCACAATAGATGAAGACAAGCTTGTATGTGTATTGCCTGTGTTTGCACCCAAGAAAGACGATGCTAAATCAGCACAACAGCCACAGCAAGTTGCTACGCCCAGTTGGTCTTTCAAATCGGTTAAGGAAGACGCGCCAGCAGCAACGGCTTCTTTGATTTTGTGGTCAGTAATCGCATTGCAGATACATACAAACATAATCATGTCTCCCTAAAAACAAACGATAGTAAATATCTGTTGCTAATGATATTGTCTTTCATTTGTTTTGGCAATAGGGGAAAGTAAAATTTTAATATAGATATTTTCCTTTATTGACCGAATTTCACTACAATGCCGTTTTTATTTCCAAGCAGCCTGCACTTTTTAATTATGTTTTTTTCTGATTCTCAACTCAGCGCATCTTTGTTGCACAACTTAAACAACGAACAATTGTCTGCCGTAACTTATCCACCACAGTCGGTGTTGGTGTTGGCTGGCGCAGGTTCGGGCAAAACGCGCGTGCTAATAACTCGCATTGCGTGGCTGTTGCAAAACGGCATGGCAAGCGTACACAGCATTATGGCGGTTACGTTCACCAACAAAGCCGCCAAAGAAATGCAAACCCGTTTGGGGGCGATGTTGCCGACCAATCTCCGTGCCATGTGGCTGGGGACGTTTCACGGTTTGTGTCATCGTTTTTTGCGTTTGCATTACCGCGATGCCCAGTTGCCACAAGCGTTTCAGATTTTGGATAGCGCAGACCAGTTATCGCTCGTTAAACGCCTGCTCAAACAGCTTAATGTTGCCGAAGAAACGCTTGCACCGCGTGTGCTGATGGGCTTTATCAACGCGCAAAAAGAAAGCGGTTTACGCGCAAGCAGCCTGCACGCCAGTAATCCATACGAAAAAACGCTGATTGAATGCTACGCGGAATACGAAGCGATGTGCCAACGCGAAGGTGTGATGGATTTTGCTGAACTGATGTTACGCAGCTACGAAGTGTTGCAGCGTAACCCAGCCTTGCGCCAACATTATCAACAGCGGTTCAACCACATTTTGGTGGACGAATTTCAAGACACCAACAAATTGCAATATGCGTGGCTCAAACTGATGGCAGGCGAGCAAACGGCGATTTTTGCGGTGGGCGATGATGACCAATCTATCTATCGTTTTCGTGGCGCAAATGTGGGCAATATGACGGCGTTGATGCGCGAATTTGGCATTGAGCAGCCGATTAAATTGGAGCAAAACTATCGTTCTGTGGGGACGATTTTGCAGGCTGCCAACGCAGTCATAGAAAACAACGATGAACGCTTGGGCAAAAATCTGCGTACCGATGCCGAGTTGGGCGACAAAATTCGCTTTTTTTCGGCGTTTAACGATTTTGAAGAAGCGGAATTTATCGTACAAGAAATCAAAAATTTGCAGCGCGATGGCTGGTCGTTGGAGCAAATGGCGGTGTTGTATCGCAGCAACGCGCAATCGCGTGTGATTGAGCAGGCGTTGTTCAAAGCCGCTGTGCCATACAAAATTTATGGCGGATTGCGATTTTATGAGCGGCAAGAAATCAAACACGCGCTGGCGTATTTGCGCTTGGCGGTGAACCCCGATGACGACAACGCTTTGTTGCGCGTGATTAACTTTCCGCCGCGTGGCATTGGGGCGCGAAGCATTGAAGATTTGCAACACGCCGCGCAGCAACAAGGCACGTCTTTGTGGCAAGCAGCCTGCACGCAAGGCAAGGCAAAAGTGGCGGCGTTTGTGCAGTTGGTTGAGCGTTTACGCGAGCAAGTGGGCGTGTTGGAGCTGCCCGAAATCATGCAAAATATTTTGGACGACAGCGGTTTATACGCGCATTATCAATCGCAAAAGCAGCCTGCGGAACGCGAACGCACCGAAAACTTGGACGAATTGATGAACGCGGTGCATTACTTCAAACCCGAAGACACGGCATTTGAAAACTTGCCTGAAAATGCGTTGGACAACCCAGAATTTCCGATTTTGGCGTTTTTGAGCAATGCGGCATTGGAAAGCGGCGAAATGCAGGCTGCTTCTGGGCAACAAGCGGTACAGTTGATGACAGTTCACGCGGCAAAAGGCTTGGAATTTGACGCGGTGTTTTTGAGTGGTTTGGAAGAAGGGCGTTTCCCCAGCGAATTGAGTTTGAAAGAACAAGGCGGTTTGCAAGAAGAGCGGCGATTGATGTATGTGGCGATTACGCGCGCGCGCAAACGCTTGTATTTGACAATGGCGCAGCAGCGTATGTTGCACGGACAAACGCAATTTGGCACGACTTCGCGTTTTGTTGATGAAATTCCTGTGGAATTGCTGCATTTTCTATCGGCAAACCAAAAAAGCAGCCTGCACACTTGGCGCGAGCCGTTTGCAGCAAACAAAAAGCAGCCTGCACATTCAATCCCAAGCTCAAACACATTGTTTGATGGCTACGAATTGGGGCAAAATGTGCGCCACGAAAAATTTGGCACAGGCGTGATTATTGATGCGGTAAACAAAAATGGCAGCGCACGGCTGACGATTAACTTTGGCAAACAAGGGATTAAGGAATTGGATTCGGCGTTTGCGAAATTGGAGAAGTTGTGATTGATGTGGGCTGTAAGGTGGGATTTATCTTACCGAGTTTATTTAAGTTACTCCGTTGCTTAACGTATCTTGAATAAACACGCTACTTTGTTTACAATACACCGCTTTCTTGCAGCGCATATACCTGAAAGCACGGAACATAAATCAACAAAAATTTATGTTGCGTGTTTTTTTTCAACCATAAAAAGCAGCCTGCACAAAAACCTTATTTTAAAAATCAGGAGTTCTCAAAAAATGTCTATTCCAGCCTTACTCGTACTTGCAGACGGCAGCGTTTTTCACGGCACATCAGTCGGTTACAACGGCAACACATCAGGCGAAGTCGTGTTCAATACCGCCATGACAGGCTATCAAGAAATCCTGACCGACACGTCTTACACCAAACAAATCGTAACGCTAACCTATCCCCACATCGGCAACACAGGCGCAAACCGCGAAGACGTGGAAAGCGACAAAATCCGCGCGGCTGGCTTGATTATTCGCGATTTGCCCTTATTGCACAGCAATTTCCGCGCTGAAGAAAGTTTGCAAGAATACTTGGTTCGCAACGAAACCGTTGCCATTGCCGACATTGACACGCGCCGTTTAACGCGAATTTTGCGCGACAAAGGCGCACAAGCTGGCGCAATCTTGACTGGCGACAACGCAACCGTTGAACAAGCGCAAAAATTGATTGCCGAATTTGGCAGCATGGTAGGTAAAGATTTGGCAAAAGAAGTAACCTGCTCAATGCCTTACGAATGGAAAGAAGGCGAATGGGCTTTGGGTGAAGGTTTCAGGCAGCCTGAAACGCCATTGCACGTTGCCGTGTACGATTTTGGCGTGAAAACCAATATTTTGCGAATGTTGGCGCAACGCGGTTGCCGCTTAACCGTTTTCCCAGCACAAACCCCAGCGGCGTATGTGTTAGCAAGCAATCCAGACGGCGTATTTTTGTCCAACGGTCCAGGCGACCCAGAGCCTTGCGATTACGCCATCAATGCAATCCGCGAAATTTTGGCAACCAAAAAACCTGTGTTCGGGATTTGTTTGGGACATCAATTATTGGGTTTGGCGAGCGGCGCGAAAACCAGCAAAATGCCATTCGGGCATCATGGCGCAAACCACCCTGTACAAGAATTGGCGAGAGGTAGAGTGATGATTACCAGCCAAAATCACGGCTTCCAAGTTGATGAAAACACGCTGCCTGAAAATGTACGCGTAACGCATCGTTCGCTGTTTGACGGCACGGTGCAAGGCATTGAATTGACGAATCAAAGCGCGTTCAGTTTTCAAGGACACCCCGAAGCCAGTCCCGGTCCGCATGATGTCGGTTATTTGTTTGATAAATTTGTTGCTAATATAAAAGCAATAAAAGGGTAAGTTTGTGTTTTATTTTGATGTTGCACTGAAATTGTTGCTGGGTTTTTTGGCATTGATATTACTGATTAATTTAACAGAAAAGTGGAATCTTGCCCCTGCATCTGCAAGCGATCAAGTGCAAAATTATGTATTAGGTGGTATTGTTGGTGGCGTTATTTACAATCCTGATATTACCGTTTTAGAGTTTATGTTGATTTTAATCATTTGGTTGATGTTAGTCTTATCACTGCGATGGTTGAAAAAGCATAATAATTTAGTCAAACGATGGGTTGATGGTGAACTAGTTGTACTGGTTTCAAAAGGATAAATTGATGTCAAATCCATGAAGCAAGTGGGCTTATCAGCACATGATTTGTCTTTTAAATTGCGTATGCAAAGCATCTACTCAATCAAAGATGTAAAACAAGCCATTTTGGAACAAGATGGGCAAATTATCATTACATCGTTTAGCGAAACCAATCCCAAATATTCTTTGGTTACCGATGGTGTGATTGTGCAAACGACATTGGAAATGATTGATAAAGATGAAGATTGGTTGCTTGCTGAATTAAAATCACAAGGAATTGAAGATGTTAGCAAAATATTCCTTGCTGAATATAATGATGGAAAAATTGCCATAACCAAACAAGAAGATTAATCCAATATTTTTACACTACTCTAAGAAAGAAAAGAATTTTTTATGAAATTAACTGAAAAACAAATGCGCATATTGTCTATTGCCGCTACGATTATGGCAGTGGGTATGTATGTATCCTATATTCCACAAATTCAAGCGAATTTGGCAGGCAACAAAGGCGCACCTTTGCAACCTTTGGTGGCAGCGATTAACTGTACCTTATGGGTGGCATATGGCTTACTTAAAGAAAAACGCGATTGGCCTGTGGCATTGGCTAATGCACCTGGTATTGTGTTTGGCTTGATTACATTTATTACCAGCTTTTAAAAATCATACCGATTTCATGCCAGTCAAATACTGGCCGGTCTTACTCACCACTATTAACATAAGGATTGACCCTATGAAAAAGGGTGGCGCCCTGAAAAGTGTGCTGTAAAAAAATAAGCAATAAAAAAGCAGCAAAAACAGAGTATATTTGAGTGTGTGAAAACAGAAATAACTCTAACTTGTCCTCGCTGCCAAGGACAAAATATAAAGAAAAATGGCTACTCTTGCAATCGTAAACAAAAATATTTTTGCAAAGATTTT
>NZ_FOJK01000017.1 GCF_900111845.1 Kingella kingae ATCC 23330
TGAGCGTGAAGTATCAGAGCAATTGGGTTTAACTGTTGAGATTTCAAAGAGAATTCAAGATATTTCTTGGCATATTCTGCCCAAACGTTGGATTGTAGAACGAACGTTTGCATGGTTAGGTTGGTCTGGACGTTTAGCAAAAGATTTTGAGCAGACGAATTTATCTGCTGAAAATTTTGTTAAACTAGGGTATATTTCACAAATATTAAGATTTATCAAATAGTTGTTTGTGAATACAGGCTCTTAGTTTTCAGGTAGCCTGAATTTAAAATGTATATTTAGAGTAAAACAATGTTATGACTACTATAAATCCATACGTAGCTTTAATTAGCTTTCAAGAAGAATTCAATAAAAAGAGGATTATTCCAAAATTAATTAATCCAAATAAAAATTATTATTTAGAATTTGACAGACCTAATGGAATTCCAAGATTTACTTATGCTTTCATTATCCCAAGTAAGGTATCGCCAAGATTTAAAAGTGAAGTTAGAGCTATATGTCAAGTAGCCCCTGTTGAACCTTATTTTGATGGTAAAGCTGTATTTCAAATAGGTTGCGCTGTTTTAGAAAAATATCAAAATCAAGGATTAGCTAAAATTTTTGTTGCGGATTGTTTAGATATTTTTGCTAGTGAAATTATTTTACGTAATAATATAAAAGAAGGAATTTATTTTGAAGCTATTGTTGATAAAGATAATATTCCTTCACAAAAATTATTTGAATATTTAAAATTTCAAAAAGAAACAGAGACTGATGAAGGTGATTTTCAATATTTGAAATTTGTAAATGGCTTTCAACAACCTACATGATTGAAATTATTTTCAGGCAGCATAAATGCCCTTTAAGATTTAAGACGGCATCATTAAAATAAAAACCATGCAAAATAAATTCACACTAACCCTTGCCCAAAACCGTTTTCTTGCCAAGAAAAACATTGTGGCACTGATACACAGCATTTCGCGCTTGGAAAACGTGAACACCACTTTTCCGCAAACGCAAACCATTGTGGGCGGCGCATTGAATAATTTCAGCTTCGCGGAAACTCACTACGTTGGTTTTCAGGTGGCCTGAAACCTTTTTATTAACAAAAACCTTTATAAACAAAACACAAGGAACATACATCATGGCATATAGCGATAAAGTGATTGACCACTACGAAAACCCACGCAACGTCGGTTCATTCAACAAAGACGACAACGATGTCGGCACAGGCATGGTTGGCGCACCTGCTTGTGGCGACGTGATGAAATTGCAAATCAAGGTAAACGAACAAGGCGTGATTGAAGATGCCAAATTCAAAACCTATGGTTGCGGTTCGGCGATTGCGTCTTCTAGCTTGATTACCGAATGGGTAAAAGGCAAATCTTTGGACGAAGCGTTGGCAATCAAAAACAGCGAAATCGCAGAAGAATTGGAATTGCCACCGGTGAAAATCCACTGCTCAATTTTGGCAGAAGACGCGGTTAAAGCCGCCGTTGCGGATTACAAGAAAAAACAAGGCGCGTAAATAGGGCGCAGGCTGCTTGGGTGTTTAAAAGCAGCCTGCACATTATTCAATCAAAAAATCAAGGAAAAAACGATGATTACAGTAACGCAAAATGCGGCTCAACACATTCAAAATTTCTTGGCAAAACGCGGTAAAGGCGAGGGCATTCGCATTGGTGTTAAAACCAGCGGCTGTTCGGGCATGGCGTACACATTGGAATTTGTGGACGAAGTGCAAGCCGAAGACACGGTTTTTGAACAAGATGGCGTGAAAGTGTTTATCGACCCAAAAAGTTTGGTTTATTTGGACGGTACGCAAGTGGATTATCAAAAAGAAGGTTTGCAAGAGGGCTTTAAATTTGAAAATCCGAATGTGAAAGAAAGCTGCGGTTGTGGCGAGAGTTTCCACGTTTAATAGAAATATAGTGAATTAAATTTAGAGGTGGTGTCCTGAAAAGTGTGCTGTAAAAAAATAAGCAATAAAAAAGCAGCGAAAACAGAGTATATTTGAGTGTGTGAAAACAGAAATAACTCTAACTTGTCCTCGCTGCCAAGGACAAAATATAAAGAAAAATGGCTACTCTGGCAATCGTAAACAAAAATATTTTTGCAAAGATTTTTGTCGTAATTTTATTGGCGACCATAACCTTACCTATAAGGGTTGTCATTCCAAAGCTGATGAACAGGTTTGGAGAATGACCGTTAGAGGTTGTGGTATTCGCGATATTGCAGCAATTACGGGTTACAGCAAAGACAAAGTTCAGGCTGCTTTAAAACGCCATGAGTTTGAGCCATTTCCTAAACAAAAACATTACCCTACACTTGAAATAGACGAGTTTTGGACATTTGTCGGTAACAAGTCTAATAAAGTGTGGCTAGTCTATGCCTATCACAGAGAAAGTGGCGAAATTGTCGCTTACGTTTGGGGTAAGCGCGATTTAGCAACAGCGCGAGCACTCAAACGGCGTTTGAAAGAGTTGCGTGTAACCTATGACAGAATGGCGACCGACGACTGGGCTGCATTTTTAAATGTCTTTTCAAATGAAGAATGGCATCTAGTTGGTAAGCAACACACAGTTGGCATTGAGGGTAATAACTGTCGTTTACGGCACAAAGTAAGGCGAGCGTTTAGAAAAACGTGTTGTTTTTCTAAAAGTATGTTTTATCACAAGAAAGTTTTTGATTTAGCTTTCTTTGATATTCACTTTGGCATTGTTTAGTTTTACAGCACACTTTTCAGGACACCACCAATCTAGATTAGTACAGCGTTGCCAACTCCCTTATGTACTAGCTGTACACGGCGGTCGTTGTCGCCTTGTCCTAATCTAAATTTAATCCACTATAACAAAGTGCAAGCTGCTTTTAAATAGGCTGCTTGGATATTTAAAAGCAGCTTGCACTTTTTGTTGTTTGATTTAATCACGCTTGGCAAACGGCCCTACACCCGAAATCTTTTCTTGCTGCGCTTCAATCCACGTTTCGCAAGCGCGAGTGAGCTCGACTTCATTGCCTAAAGTGTGCGAAATCGGCTCACCAATCACAACGGTTATCGTGCCAGGGTGTTTCAAAAACGAGTTGCGCGGCCAAAATTCGCCGCTGTTCAATGCCACAGGCACCAAATCCATTTCAAACAATTTTGCCATGCGCGCGCCGCCCAATTTATAGCGACCGCGCTCGCCAGCAGGCATGCGCGTGCCTTCAGGGAAAATCGCAATCCAAAAGCCCTCGTTTTTACGCGCCATACCTTGTTCCAACAACATTTGCGTGGCTTTCGCACCTGCTTTGCGGTCGATGCCGATGGTTTTCGCCAGTTTCAAGCCCCAGCCAAAAAAGGGAATGTTGAACAATTCTTTTTTGGCGACATAGATTTGCAATGGGAAAATTTCTTGCAACGCCAGCGTTTCCCAGCCGCTTTGGTGTTTCGCGCAAATGATAGACGGCGTGCTGGGGATATTTTCTGCGCCACGCACCACATAGTTCAGCCCCACGATGTTTTTCAGCACCCAAAGCAGCATTTTCACCCATGCCAAGCCGACTTTGTTCACGCCTTTGTCAAACGGCAGCGCGAAAATCACGCAGATGAACATAATAGGCATAGAAAGGGGGAGAATAGTCCAATAGATTAAGTTTTTGATGTATAACATATTTATTGATTTCATATTTTCAGGCTGCCTGAAAATATCAAGCAGCCTGAAAGTGTTTTATGGACGACCTGTACGCGGAGAAATCGTCAAAATTTCGCACCCTGTTTCGGTTACCAAAACTTCGTGTTCCCATTGTGCGGACAATTTGCGGTCTTTGGTAACAACAGTCCAGCCGTCGTCCAAAATGCGCAGGTGGCGTTTACCTTGGTTAATCATCGGCTCAATCGTGAAAATCATACCGGGTTTCAGCACCAAACCTGTGCCTTTGCGACCGTAGTGCAGCACTTGCGGTTCGCAGTGAAATTCACGCCCAATGCCGTGTCCACAAAATTCCTGCACCACAGAATAACCTGCGTTTTCAGCCACTTGCTGACACGCGTAACCAACGTCGCCCAAAGTTGCGCCTGATTTCACAGCAGCAATGCCTGCCATCATGGATTCGTGGGTTACGTCAATCAGGCGTTGTGCCTGTGGGCTGATTTTGCCCACTGCAAACATACGGCTACTGTCGCCGTGGAAACCGTCTTTTTTGATGGTTAAGTCGATATTGATGATGTCGCCTTCTTTGAGCGGTTTGTCGTCTGGAATGCCATGGCAAATCACGTGGTTCACTGATGTGCAGCATGATTTTGGATACGGCGGATTGCCGTAGTGCAAAGGTGCTGGGTAGCCGCCTTGTACGTTTACATGGTAATCGTAAACCAGTTTGTCAATTTCGTTGGTGGTGATGCCTGGTTTGATAAAATCGCCAATATAATCCAATGCTTCGGCAACCAAACGACCGAGTTCACGCATTTTGTCTTGTTCTTCTGGGGTGGTGATGATAACTGCCATTTTTTAAAAGTCTCTTTCTGTTTTTAAATTAGTTAATAGGTGGATTTTAAATTATCTGAACATCTGGTTCTAACAAAATATCATCGTCAGAACCTGAAAATAATTGGTTGATTTTATAGTGAATTAAATTTAGATTAGTACAGTGTTGCCAACTCCCTTATGTACTAGATGTACACGGCGGTCGTTGTCGCCTTGTCCTAATCTAAATTTAATCCACTATATCATTCGCTAAATTATCAAAATCATCAGGTACATCAAACGATTGATTTAAAAATCCAATCCATTTTTGGATAATTTGCATGATATTTTCCTTTCAGGCTACCTGAAAAGCTAATTTCCCATTATTGGCAATTCAGGCAAAACTCTATCATTTGCCAACGCATCGCATAATTTAGCGAAAAATTCTGCAGTCTTTTGATGATAAATTTTTTGCATATTTTCATTATCAATAAACATTTCTATTTCGCTACGCACCAATATCATGCTATATAAATTTTCTTGATATTCAGTAGAAAACGGCAAAATTTCCCAAACTGGACTATCTATTTTCAAATAATCTAATTTATTTGCTAGTAAATCTAGCATTTCTCGGATAACAAGCATTTTTTCATCATGCCCATATTGATTACTAATTATTTGAAGAATATCATTTTTCACTTGATTACCACGATAATTCACCCACCACAATTTTGTATAAATTTCATCGGGAAAATGATTTTTCGCGCAATCCGTATTTAGCCATTGTTCAAAATCGGCTGCCGATTGGCGACCAGTTAAAAACGGCAGCAATTTCCAAAACCATTTGGGTAATGATGAATTTTGCATGATATTCCTTTCAGGCTGCCTGAAAATTATTCCATATCATTGAACAGGCAATTTTTGCAAAACCGTTTCGGCTGAATCCGATTGAATGGCTAACCAATTTGCTTTAAAACCAAATGCAATCGGATTATCAGAAATTGTGGATATTTCAGGCTGCTGAATGGGCTTTTGCGCCAACGCAGAATTAGGCATCAATAAATGCCAAATTGCCAAGCATAATCCAGTCAAATATTTCTTCATGATTTTCCCTTTCAAAGCAGCCTGCATCAAATATGCAGGCTGCTTTTTGCTTTAATCCCCCATTGCCGCCAACAATTCCGCCTGATGTTCCGCAATCAACGCGCTGGTAATTTCTTCCATATCACCGTCCATCACAAAATCCAATTTATGCAAGGTCAAATTGATACGATGGTCGGTTACGCGCCCTTGCGGATAATTGTACGTGCGAATGCGCTCGCTACGGTCGCCGCTACCAATCAACGATTTGCGCTCGGCGGCTTCTTTGGCTTGGGCTTCGCGTTTTTGCTTGTCGTTCAAACGCGCCGCCAAAACTTTCATCGCTTGCGCTTTGTTGGCGTGTTGGCTGCGACCGTCTTGGCATTCCACCACCATGCCTGTGGGCAAGTGGGTAATGCGAATCGCGGAATCCGTTTTGTTGATGTGCTGACCACCTGCGCCACTTGCGCGGAATGTATCAATGCGTAAATCATTGGGATTTAACTGAATTTCTTCCAATTCGTCCGCTTCGGGCATCACAGCAACGGTACACGCGGACGTGTGAATGCGCCCTTGGCTTTCGGTTGCTGGCACACGCTGAACACGGTGTCCGCCCGATTCAAATTTCAATTTGCTGTACGCACCCAAACCGATTAAACGCACAATCACTTCCTTATAGCCGCCCAAATCGCTTTCGCTGGCGGACACGATTTCCGTTTGCCAACGATTGCGCTCGGCAAATCGGCTATACATTCTCAATAAATCGCCTGCAAATAATGCCGCTTCATCGCCGCCTGTGCCTGCGCGAATTTCAATGAAAATATTTTTATCATCGTCCGCATCTTTGGGCAGCAGCAATTTTTGTAATTCAAAATCAAGCTGTTCAATTTTGATTTTGGTGGCTTCAATTTCTTCGGCGGCAAATTCTTTCATGTCGGGGTCAGACAACATTTCTTGCGCGTCCGTCAAATCGCTTTCGGCTTGGCGATATTGTTGGTAGGTTTCCACGATTGGGGTCAATTCCGCGTGTTCTTGGTTGAGTTTGCGGTAAGTGTCCATGTTTGCTGTGGCTTCGGGCGAACCGAGCAAGGCGGTTACTTCTTCCAATCGGTCGGCTAGGGTTTGGAGTTTGTCTAAAATACTGGGTTTCATAATACAGATAGAAAGTGCAGGCTGCTTTTTGCGTAAACAAAATGCCAACAATGCAAATAGTGAAAAAAAATAGCGTAATTATACGCGAAAACGCTAAAAAAGCAGCCTGCACTTTGTTTGGCATGAACAAAATTGGTGTAAACCTGTTTTGCTTATATAATGCGTTCTTTTTTATGAATTTGAATACAGTGTTATGAAAATCACAGCATGGATTGGCGCGGTTTTTTTGTTGATGGGAACAGTCGTGCAAGCTGCACCCGATACCGCGCCCGAAGCATCAAGCAGCAAATTACAAAACATTCGCCAAGCGATTGATGCCACGCAAAAAGATTTGGCTGTTAAGCAAGAAGCGCATCGCAAGGCGCAGCAAACCTTGGCACAAGCCAAAGCCGCATTGGCAGCCGCGCAGCGTGAATTGATCGCAATGAACCGTCGCCGTGAAGTCGCATGGCAACGCTTACAAAAATTGCAGGGCGATTTGTCTAAATTGCAAGCCGAAATCGCCAACAGCAAAGCGCAAATCGCTCGTTTGTTGGTGGCGAACTATCGCAATCGCCAGCCACACGCGGTGGCGTTGTTTTTGAAAAACGCCGATTCCAATCAAAAAAGCCGATTTTTGACTTACACGCGCTTAATCAATCAATCCAACGACCAAGTGATTCAAAAATTAGCGGTGCAGGAAAAAGAGTTGGCAGTACAAGAAAAAGCCGTCAATGACCAAGTTGCCAAACTGCAAGCCTTGGTAAATGAGCAACAACAAAAAATGCAGCAACTGGGACAAACGCGCAGCCAAGCGCAAGCCACCAGTCAAAAATTGAATCAAGAAATGGCAAGCAGCCGCAGCCGATTGGCACAACTGCGCGAAGACGAACAACGCCTAAACAGCGTGGTAGCAGGCATTATGTCGCGTCAAAGCGCACAACGCCGCGCCGAAGCCGAAGCGCGTACCCAAGCCGCACGACAACGTGTAGAACAAGCAGCCAAAGCGCAAAACGAGTTGAGCGAAGCCGAATTGGCAGCCGCGCCGCCAGTCATCAAACCCGAACCCAAACCAGAGCCAAAACCTGTGGAAAGCAATGTCGGCAATCGTCAAGGCAATTTGCCGATGCCAACATCGGGGCGCGTGGCAGGCAGCTACGGCAGCACACGTGCAACAGGCGGCACTTGGAACGGCTTGTTTATTGAGACGGCATCGTCTGGCGTACAAAGCGTTGCAGCAGGCACGGTCGCCTATGCCGCCAATTTGCGTGGCTTTGGCAACACCGTGATTATTGACCACGGCGATGGCTATATGTCCACCTATGCAGGGTTGAGCCAAATTGCCGTCAGCAATGGCAGCCGTGTGGGCGCACGCCAAAACATTGGCACAAGCGGCACATTGCCAGCAGGCGAACAAGGTTTGTATTTTGAATTGCGCTATCGTGGCAGAGCGATTAATCCGCGTTCTTGGGTGCGATGAGTTTGAATAACAAAGCAGCCTGCATTTTTTGGAAACAGAAAGTGCAGGCTGCTTTTGTGATAAAATCGCGCCGTTTTTTTATTTTGTAAACAGGTAAACAATAACATGATTTCTACCAACAACATCACCATGCAATTTGGCGCAAAGCCATTGTTTGAAAACGTATCGGTTAAATTTGGCGAAGGCAATCGCTACGGCTTGATTGGCGCGAATGGCTCGGGTAAATCCACATTCATGAAAATTTTGGGCGGCGATTTGGAGCAAACTTCGGGCGAAGTTGCGATTGAAAACGGCGTGCGTTTGGGTAAATTGAAGCAAGACCAATTTGCTTACGAAGACATGCGCGTGTTAGATGTCGTGATGATGGGACACGTTGAAATGTGGGCGGCGATGACCGAACGTGATGCGATTTACGCCAATTTGGAAGCGACCGAAGACGATTATATGCACGCGGCTGAATTGGAAGCAAAATTTGCGGAATATGACGGCTACACGGCGGAGGCTCGTGCAGGCGAATTGCTGCTGGGTGTGGGCATTGAAGAATCTTTGCACAACGCGACCATGGCAGAAGTGGCTCCGGGGTTTAAATTGCGTGTATTGTTGGCACAAGCCTTGTTTTCCAAACCAGATGTTTTGCTGCTGGACGAGCCTACGAATAACTTGGACATTAACACGATTCGTTGGCTGGAAAACATGTTGAATCAATATGATAGCACCATGATTATCATCAGCCATGACCGCCACTTCTTGAACGAAGTTTGCACCCACATGGCGGATTTGGATTACAACACGATTACGATTTACCCTGGTAATTACGATGATTATATGTTGGCATCGGCTCAATCGCGTGAACGTGCGATGAAAGATAATGCCAAAGCCAAAGAAAAATTGCAAGAATTACAAGAATTTGTGGCGCGTTTCTCTGCGAACAAATCCAAAGCGCGTCAAGCAACCAGCCGCCTGAAACAAGCCGACAAAATCAAAGCGGAAATGGTGGAAGTCAAACCTTCTACCCGTCAAAATCCGTTTATTCGCTTTGAAATGGACGAGAAAAATAAATTGCACCGTCAAGCCGTTGAAGTGGAAAATTTGGCGAAATCGTTTGATAAGACATTGTTTGAAAAGCTGTCTTACATTATGGAAGCAGGTCAGCGTTTGGCGATTATCGGCCCGAATGGTTCGGGTAAATCCACGTTGTTGAAATTGTTGGCAGGCGCGTTCAATCTCGAATATGCAGATGGTGTTACGCCCGATGCTGGCACGATTAAATGGGCGGAAAAAGCGACAGTTGGCTACTATCCGCAAGACCACGAAAAAGATTTTGATTGCGATATGGATTTGAGTGAGTGGATGCGCCAATGGGGTCAGGAAGGTGATGATGAACAAGTGATTCGCGGCACGTTGGGGCGTTTGTTGTTCGGCAGCAATGACGTGGTGAAAAAAGTGAAAGTGTTGTCGGGTGGCGAAAAAGGTCGTATGTTGTATGGCAAACTTTTGTTGTTGAAAACCAATGTGTTAATCATGGACGAGCCGACTAACCACATGGACATGGAAAGCATTGAATCGCTGAACATGGCGTTGGAAAAATACAAAGGCACGTTGATTTTTGTGTCGCATGACCGTCAATTTGTGTCGTCTCTTGCCACGCAAATTATTGAATTGGACGGCAAAGGTGGTTATGAATATTACTTGGGCGATTACGAAAGCTATTTGGATAAAAAAGGCGTTTAACCGATAAAAAGCAGCCTGCACTTTGGGGATTGAAAGTGCAGGCTGCTTTTGCTATTTTTCCAACCAAATCGCGTTAACCATACGCCCCGTTTGCCCATCGCGACGATACGAGAAAAACGTGTCGCGCTCCAACACGGTGCAATGTTCGCCGCCCGAAATTTGGGTAACGCCTTCGTGTTGCAAAATCAACCGCGCCAACGCATAAATGTCCGCCAAATATTTGCCGTTGCCAATCGGCTCAAAGGCATTGCTGGCTTGTGGTAGCTCGGTGCAAAAAGCGTCCCATACGTCTTGCCCGACTTCAAAGGCTTCTGCGCCAATCGCGGGGGCAAGATACGCCATAATCTCGGTGGGCGCGACTTTCATGGCGTCAATCGTTTGTTGCAACACGCCATTTGCCAAGCCACGCCAGCCTGCGTGTGCTGCGGCTACCACTGTGCCTGCGTGGTCGCAAAACAGCACAGGCAGGCAATCGGCAGTCATCACGGCACACGCCACGCGCCCTGAATCGTCCCAAGACGCATCGGCATCGGCAAGCGTGTCCACACACAAAGCAGCCTGCACCACATCGGTGCTGTGCGTTTGATTCAGATACACCATCGGCACAGGAACGTGTTGTTGCAAAATGGCGCGATTTTGCGCGACAGCAGCAGGGTTATCGCCCACATGTGCGCCTACGTTTAAGCTGGCAAATGGTGGCTGGCTCACACCGCCATTGCGCGTGCTAATCAGCGTTTTCACGTTTTTGGGCGTAACCCAGTTGGCACGAAAAAAGCAGCCTGCAATCGGTTCAGGCAAATCAATCGCACGGTTTAAGTTGTTGGTATTCATGGTTTAATCCTTGTGATTTTAAAGTGCAGGCTGCTTTTATAGTGAATTAAATTTAGATTAGTACAGCGTTGCCAACTCCCTTATGTACTAGCTGTACACGGCGGTCGTTGTTGCCTTGTCCTAATCTAAATTTAATCCACTATATTTAATTACGCCACAAAAGCAGGAATCACCACACGCTCGCCCAATGCCGCGCTCAACGCTTCGTTTAGCACCGCAAAAAACTCGCTTTGGTCGCGTGTTGCCAGCCATGCGCCATTTTGGTAGGCAAAATGATAGCCGCCGCTTTTGGCTGCAATCCACAATTCTTGGTTGGGCGTGTGGCGGTTCACAATAATTTGCGTGCCATCGTCGGCTTCAATCGTCAGCACGTTGCCAGCAGGCAGGCAATCAAAATCGTAGTTATCCAATTCGTTTTCAATGTGGGCGAACAGCGCGTCAGAATGTTGCAAAAATTCGGTTTCGGTCATGATTTATGTTTCCAAATAATTTAAAATGTCGCGCATTTTGCCAGTTTTTAAAGCAGCCTGCACTTTTTTATTCCCCTAAATTTTGTGATTATTATGAAAAATATTGCTTATTTACTTTTATCTTTACAACTTGTCGCTTGCGGTTTTAAGGGCGATTTGTATCTACCCAAAGAAAATGACGATGCTAAATTCGGTGCAATCCAAACAGGCATCGATTTTAAACGCACACCAACCAATCCAACCGAGAAAAAATAATGAAAACCTGCGAAAACGTCTCTTTTGAACAACTGGCAAACCAATTCGGCACGCCACTTTATGTGTACAGCGAAAATGCGCTGACCCAAGCCTATCGCGCCTATGAACAGGCATTTGAATCAAGCAAGTCATTGATTTGTTATGCGATTAAAGCCAACAGCAATTTGAGCATTATTCAGCATTTTGCCAAGCTGGGCAGCGGTTTTGACACGGTGTCGGGTGGCGAAATTGCGCGAGTGCTGGCAGCAGGTGGCGCGGCAAACAAGATTATTTTTTCGGGCGTGGGCAAAAGCGTGGCGGAAATGGAATTCGCGCTCAACGCAGGCATTAAGTGCTTTAACGTAGAAAGTTTGCCCGAATTGGACAGATTGAACGAAGTGGCAGCGCGTTTAGGCAAAATCGCGCCTGTGTCGTTGCGAATCAACCCCGATGTGGACGCGAAAACGCATCCGTATATTTCCACAGGCTTGAAAGAAAACAAATTTGGCATTGCGATGGCGGACGCAGAACGCGCGTATCAACACGCAAGCAGCCTGCAACATTTGAACGTGGTCGGCATTGATTGCCACATCGGTTCGCAATTAACCGATTTGTCGCCGTTGGTGGAAGCGTGCGAGCGCATGTTGCTGTTGGTGGACAAATTGGCAGCGCAGGGCATTGTGTTGCAACATATTGACTTGGGCGGCGGCGTCGGCATTGTGTACAAAGACGAACAAACGCCCGATTTGGCAGAATACGCTCAAGCCGTGCAAAAATTGTTGGCAGGGCGCGATTTGGGCTTGGTGTTAGAGCCAGGTCGCAGCTTGGTGGGCAACGCAGGCACATTGCTAACGCGCGTCGAATTTATCAAACAAGGCGAAGAGAAAAACTTTGTGATTGTGGACGCAGCGATGAATGATTTAATGCGCCCAGCTTTGTATCAAGCCTATCATCACATTGAAAACGCGAGCGATAAAAAGCAGCCTGCAATGTTTGCCGATGTGGTTGGCCCAATTTGCGAAACAGGCGACTTTTTGGCGCAAAACCGCGAAATCGTGGCAGAACAAGGCGATGTGTTGCTGGTTCGCAGCGCAGGTGCGTATGGCGCAAGCATGGCGAGCAATTATAACACCCGTTGCCGCGCCGTCGAAGTGTTGGTGCAAGGCGATAATGTGCGCGTGATTCGCCAGCGCGAGACGTTGGACGATTTGTTGCGTTTAGAACAGACCTGTTTGCAAAACACATAAAAAGTGCAGGCTGCTTTTGCCAAAAAAGCGGATTTGTGTTGTGCAGATGAAACGTGATATGCACAAAAACTTTACATTTTCTGCATTAAACTAACAGAGTGGCGATTATCTTGTATAATCGCCACTATTGTTGACTTTATTTTAAGTAGCGCAAACACGCTGCTTCGTAGCATAGGAACGATCCCATGAGCGCAGGTTTATTGCGAATTTTGGTACAGAAAAAACTCGTACCACAAGAGAATTTAGCCAAATATCAAGAAGCGATTAAAGCCGATAAACCGATTTTGGCTTCCATTTTTGCCGACAAGCTGATTACACCAGAAGACTTGGCAGAGCTGTGTGCCACCATGTTTAACTATCCGATGTTGGATTTAAACTTCTTCCCACGCAGCAAAATCGTCCCTGATATTTTGGATGAATCGCAAATGATGGAATTGCGCTGCATTCCATTGTTTAAGCGTGGTAAAAAATTGTATTTGGCGGTGTCTGACCCAACCAATATCCAAAATTTGCAAAAAGTCGTGTTCAGCAGCGGCTTGGCGATTGATTTAGTGATTGTGCGCGATGATCAATTAAATACCGTGTTGGAATGGTTTGGTCAAAGCAATAGCAGCCTGCTTAAAGAAATGGGCATGGACAGCAGCCTGCAAGAAGCACAAGCCCAAACAGGCATGATTGTGGATGGCGAAGAAGAAGAGGACGGCCCTGTTGCCCGTTTCATTCAAAAAATTCTGCACGATGCCGTGACATCGGGTGCGTCCGATATTCACTTTGAGTTCTATGAATTTATGGCGCGTGTGCGTTTCCGTACAGACGGTCAGTTGCGCGAAATCGTACAGCCACCATTGGCATTGCGTAGCCAGCTGGCATCGCGCATCAAGGTAATGGCGAAACTGGATATTTCTGAAAAGCGCGTCCCACAAGACGGACGTATTCAGTTGCAATTTTCTAAAAATACCAAAGCGATTGACTTTCGTGTGAACACCATGCCGTGTTTGTTTGGCGAAAAAGTCGTGATGCGTATTTTGAACTCCGATGCCGCCAGCTTGAACATTGACCAACTGGGTTTTGAAGACTTCCAGAAAAAATTGATTATGGACGCGATTTATCGTCCATACGGCATGGTGCTGGTAACAGGGCCTACAGGCTCGGGTAAAACCGTATCGCTTTACACCTGCTTAAACATTTTGAATACCGATGACGTAAACATCTCCACCGCGGAAGACCCTGCGGAGATTAACTTACCAGGCATCAATCAAGTAAACGTAAACGACAAACAAGGCTTAACTTTTGAAGCTGCGCTAAAAGCATTCTTGCGTCAAGACCCAGACATCATCATGATTGGTGAGATTCGTGACTTGGGTACAGCCGATATTGCGATTAAAGCCGCACAAACAGGTCACATGGTGTTCTCAACCTTGCACACCAACAATGCCCCAGCCACCTTGTCGCGTATGTTGAACATGGGTGTTGCGCCGTTTAATATTGCATCGGCAGTGAACTTGATTATGGCGCAGCGTTTGGCACGTCGTTTGTGCAGCGCGTGTAAAGCCCCAATGGAACGTCCGCCTGAAAATGTATTGCGCGATGCAGGTTTTACTGACGAAGATTTGGCAAAAGATTGGACAATGTATCGTGCCGTAGGTTGTGATGCGTGTAAAGGCAAAGGCTACAAAGGTCGTGCAGGCTTGTACGAAGTGATGCCGATGACGGAAAAAATGAAAGCCGTTATCATGAAAGGCGGTACAGAAGTGGATATTGCTAACATTGCCTATGAAGAAGGTTTGTGCGATTTGCGCCGTTCTGGCTTGCTCAAAGTGATGCAAGGTGTAACCACTTTGGAAGAAGTGATTGCGACAACTAACGAGTAATTTTGATTATCTATTTGTATTTTAATTATTATTTAAAGGAAATAACATGGCTGCAAAAAAACCTGTTAAAAAAGCATCTGTAAAAAAAGCAGCGGCTGCCAAGCCTGTTAAGAAAGAAAAAGGCAATCGCTACCAGTTTGAAGGTCGCAATTTAAGTACCGATTCAATCGTACGTGGCGAAGTGATTGCTAAAAATGAAGACGAAGCACGTCAGAAGTTAGCGCGTCGCCAAATTAAGGTGTTGCAACTGACTAAAATGAAAAAGGCAAAAGATAAGAAAATTACTTCTGCCGACATTGCGGTGTTTACGCGCCAACTTTCTACCATGATGAAAGCAGGTTTACCATTGATGCAAGCGTTTGATATTGTGGCAAAAGGTCATGCCAATGCATCTATGACTGCCATGCTGATGGAAATTCGCAACGATGTGGAACAAGGTGAAGCATTGGGCGATTCGTTTGCTAAGCACCCTAAATATTTTGACAAATTCTATTGCAACTTGGTTGCCGCAGGTGAGGCAGGCGGTGTATTGGAAGGCTTGTTAGACAAACTGGCAACCTATAAAGAAAAAACCGAAGCGATTAAGAAAAAAGTGAAATCGGCTTTGACTTACCCAATTTCTATTGTGGTGGTGGCGGTTGCCTTGGTGATTGTGATGATGATGTTCGTGTTGCCAGAGTTTGGTAAGGTGTACAGTAGCATGGGCGCAGAATTGCCACCGTTGACGCAATTTATGATGAATATTTCCAATGCGTTTGTGGAATTTGGTTGGTTGATTATTTTGGCTTTGATTGGCGGTGTGGTTGCGCTGATTCAATTCCATAAGAGATCTCATGCGTTCCAGAAAAAAGTGGATACATGGTTGTTAAAAACGCCAATTTTTGGTGATATTGTTCGTAAAGCAACGATTGCACGTTGGGCACGTACTACTGCAACCTTATTTACTGCGGGTGTGCCATTGGTGGAAGTATTGGATTCGGTAGCTGGTGCAGCAGGTAATATTATTTACGAAGAAGCCACTCGCGAAATTCGTTCCAAAGTAAACCAAGGTATTTCTTTGACATCGGGTATGCAGGCAACTAATTTATTCCCGAACATGGTAGTGCAAATGGCTTCCATTGGTGAAGAATCTGGCGCGTTGGATGATATGTTAAACAAAACCGCTGAATTCTATGAAGACGAAGTTGATGCTGCGGTGGGAATGTTGTCATCTTTGATGGAACCCATCATTATGGTGGTATTAGGCGGTATCATTGGTGTGATTCTGGTCGCAATGTACTTGCCATTGTTTAACTTGGGTAATGTAGTGGCATAAAGTTAGCGTATATGAACAATTTGGAAATTTGGATTGCGCTACTTTTCGGCTTACTCATCGGCAGCTTTTTAAATGTGGTCATTTATCGGCTGCCCGTGATGCTTAACCGCGATTGGACAGAAGCAGCCTGCGAGCAACTCAATATCAACGATGAATTTTGGCAAAAGCAGCCTGCATCCGTAGAACAAGGTCTGCGCGAACACTTTGGCTTAAACCGTGCTGTGTCAGGCACATTCAACTTGATGACACCGCCATCGCGTTGTGGCAACTGCGGTTCAGCCGTGCGTCCTTGGCAAAACATTCCTGTGTTGAGCTGGTTGATGTTGCGTGGCAAATGTGCAGGCTGCCACAAACCCATTAGCATTCGCTATCCTTTGGTAGAACTACTCACAGGCGTGTTGTTTGCGGTAATGGCATTCAAGTATGGCTGGACTTGGTACACCGTAGGCGCGTGTTTGTTTACCGCTTATGTCGTTGCCATGACCTTTATTGATGCCGACACCCAACTTTTGCCCGATGACTTAACCATTCCATTGATGCGCTGGGGCTTGTTGTTTAACTTGCTTACAGGCTTCATTCCGCTAACGCAATCGGTTTGGGGCATGTTGATTGGCTACATGAGTCTGTGGACGCTGTCGCAAACCTATAAACTAATTCGTGGCGTGGACGGCATGGGCGCAGGCGATTTCAAAATGCTGGCTGCGATTGGTGCGTGGCTGGGTGCATGGATTTTGCCTGTGGTGATTTTTGCTGCGGCGATGGTGTTTTTGGTGGTTGCCATTATTCGGGGCATTGGCAAAGAACAGCCAATGGCATACGGCCCGTGTTTGGGCGTTGCCGGCTGGTTGGTCTTTTTGTTTTACGATGTGGTGATGCGTGGCGTAACAGCTTGGCTCACTGGGTCGGGTTTCTGACATGACAGCTTGGATTGGATTAACAGGCGGAATCGGCAGCGGCAAATCACAGGTCGCTGCCTGTTTTGCTTTGTTGGGCGTGCCTGTGATAGACGCAGACAAAGTCGCCAAACAATTAACGCAAACGCCCAACAGCACGGCAATGCAGCAAATTGCCGCCGAATTTGGCACGCAGGTTTTGGATAGTGCAGGCTGCCTTGACCGTGCGGCAATGCGCGAAATCGTGTTTGCCGACACGCAAGCACGGCAGCGTTTGGAAGGCATTTTGCACCCTTTGATTTTGCAAGATATTCAAATCGCCCAAGCAGCCTGCACCAATGCGGTTTATGGCGTGATTGAAGTCCCCACGCTTATTGAACACCCAACTTTTCAGCAGTTGGTGTTGCGTATTTTGGTGGTCGGTTGCGATGAAAAAGTGCGGATTGAGCGCGTGATGCAGCGCAGCGGTTTGACAGAAGCGGCGGTTCGCGCCATTATGCAGGCGCAGGCAAGCGACAGCGAGCGTTTACAATACGCAGACGATTATTTAGACAATACAAGCAGCCTGCACGATTTACGCGATGCGGTGGAAAAGCTGCATCAAAAATATAGCCAAATTGTAGTGAAATGAAATAAAAATAGGACAAGGCGACAACGTCCGCCGTGTGCAAATAGCACATAAGGACGTTGGTAACGTCGTACTACTGCGATTTCATTTCACTATATATCAATAGGAAAAAAATAAATGCTACGTTTTGACCACCCACTTTCAGAGCGCGTTCGCAGTCTTATTCGTATTGAACACCTGTTCAATCGTTTCAATCACACCATGCAAAGTGATGACAAATGGTCGCACCATGTGGCGTTGAGCAGCTTGTTTGAGATTATGGATTGCTCGTCCAGAGCGGAACTGAAACTGGATATTTTGCAGGAATTGGAACGCCAGCGACAGGCGGTTCGCAACAAGGGTAACCGCGCGTTGTTGGACAGAATTCAAAAAACTTCGCAAGATTTGCAAGATGTGCAACAAAAATTCGGGCAACATATCCGCGAAAATGAGTGGCTAATGGCGTTGAAACAGCGCATTGTGGTGGCAGGTGGTACAACGCCCGTAGAATTGCCCAGCTATTATTTTTGGCAAAAGCAGCCTGCACAACAAAGACGCGAAGATTTGCATCGTTGGAGTCAAGTGATGATGCCAACTTATCACGCCACTAATTTGTTGCTGGAAATTTTGCGCGCTAATCAAAGAGTGCTGGATTGCAAAGCCGTGCAGGGCAATTATGAACACAATCGCTTGGCGCAAAGCGTGCATTTGTTGAGCATCGAAATCGTGAAAGATGAAGACGTATTGCCCGAAGTATCGGCAAACAAATACTTTACCCATGTGCGATTTGTGCAGGCGAGCCGAGACAGTATGCGTGGCAAACAAACCGATAAAAATATTGATTTTAAAATGATTATTTGCAGTTTTGATGAAGATGTCCCCACATTGCAGGTTGCTTGAATTTGGATAAACGATTTTTATGACACGAATTGAATACATTGCGAAAACCTTAACCGAGCGCAAACAAACCGTTACCTGCGCCGAATCGTGCACAGGCGGCTTATTGTCGGTAGCTTTGACCAGCGTGGCAGGCAGTTCCGCCTATTTTGAGCGCAGTTTTGTCACCTATTCCGACCAATCCAAACGCCAGTTGTTGAACGTGAATGACAGCACTTTGCGACATTATGGCGCAGTCAGCGAAGAAACGGTGCGCGAAATGGCATTGGGCGCACTCATCGCGTCCAAATGCGATTATGCGTTGAGCATTTCGGGTATTGCTGGTCCTGATGGCGGCACGGCAGACAAACCAGTTGGCACGGTGTGGTTTGGTTTTGCGACCAAACGCCGCATTTGGGCAAAGCAATACCGATTTTCGGGCAACCGCGAGCAAGTACGCCAACAAGCCGTGCAATATGCTTTGGCGATTTTGGAACATTACTTAAAAACGGAAAACTAGGAGCAAGCCATGGCGCAACTGTTTGTGATTCACCCCGACAATCCGCAAGAAAGATTGATTAAGCAAGCCTGCGAAATCGTGCGTCAAGGCGGTGTGGCGGTGCTGCCGACCGATTCTTGTTACGCGCTGGTGTGCCAGTTGGGCGACAAAACCGCAATGGAACGCATTTTGTCTATCCGCAAAATTGATTTAAAGCATCATTTAACCCTGCTTTGTGCCGATTTGAGCGAACTGGGAACGTATGCCAAAGTGGACAACAGCCAATTTCGCCAGCTTAAAATGACCACGCCTGGGGCATATACTTTTATTTTGCCTGCTAGCAAAGAAGTCCCCAATCGCACTTTGCATCCAAAGCGCAAAACGATTGGTTTGCGCGTGCCAGATAATGCGATTGCGCTGGCGTTGTTGCGCGAATTGGGCGAGCCGTTGTTGTCGTGTACTTTGATGTTGCCCGAAGACGATGAGCCGTTATCCGACCCATACGAAATCCGCGAGCGTTTGGAGCATTCGGTGGATTTGGTGATTGATGGCGGTTGGTGCGGCACAGAGCCAACGACTGTGATTGATATGACCGATGGCACGGAATTGGTGCGACAAGGGAAGGGCGATATTGCACCGTTTGGTTTATAAAACATATAAAAAGCAGCCTGCACTTTTTGAATAAATCCAAAGTGCAGGCTGCTTTTTTACATTTTTCGATTCAATTACAAGCCAGACAAACGCGCCGTGTCTTGTGCAATCATCAATTCTTCGTTGGTTGGGATAACCACAGCTTTAACTTTGCTATCCGCAGTTGTGATGATGCCTGCTTTGCCAAAACGAGCAGCGATGTTGGCATCTTTATCCACGTTTAAGCCCAAGAACGCGCAGTAGTTCAACACTTTTTCGCGGATAATGTCGGAATTTTCGCCAATGCCGCCTGTGAACACCACTGCGTCCAAACCGCCAGCCGCAACCGCCATAGAAGCCACATATTTCGCCAAACGATACGAGAAAATTTCCAACGCTAAAACTGCGCCTTCGTGTCCGCTCAATGCTTCTTCTTCAATCACACGGCAGTCGCTAGACAATTCAGAAATGCCCAACAAACCGCTTTCTTTGTTCAAAATGTCGGTAACTTGTTGTGTGGTCAAGTTCAAATTGTCTGCCAAGAATGAGAACACGCTAGGGTCTACATCGCCAGCGCGTGTACCCATTACCAAGCCTTCCAGCGGAGTCAAGCCCATGCTGGTGTCCATCGATTTACCGTTGCGAATGCCTGCAATAGACGCGCCGTTGCCCAAATGCGCTACGACCAATTTCAGATTATTTTCGTCTGCGCCCAAAAATTGTGCGGCTTCGTGTGCCACAAAACGGTAGCTTGTGCCGTGGAAACCATAACGGCGCACGCCCAAATCGCGGTAGAACTTGCGTGGAATGGCATAAGTGTAAGCGTGTTGTGGCATGGTTTGGTGGAACGCGGTGTCAAACACAGCCACGTTTGGCAAACCTTTGAAAATGTCTTGTGCGGCGCGAATGCCCAACAAGTTTGCTGGGTTGTGCAATGGCGCGAGTGGGATACATTTTTCAATCGCAGCAATCACGTCGTCAGTAATCAACACTGATTCGCTGTATTCTTCGCCACCGCTCACCACACGGTGACCGATTGCGCCGATTTGGCTTTCCAAGCCCATGGCTTTCAATTTGTCCAACATCGCACCCACTGCGCCTGTGTGGTTAGGTTGCGCGGTCAATTCCACTTTTTCTTTTTGACCGTTTACTTTGAACGTGATGTAGGCATCAGCCAAACCCAATTTTTCGCCCAAGCAGCTCAACAATACATCGCCGTTTTCGCTGTTCAATACCGCGCCTTTTAATGAAGACGAACCGCAGTTCAATACCAAAATCAATTTAGACATTTCATTTATCCTATTTGTGTTTACCAAAGTGCAGGTTGCTTTGCCTGCGAAAAACGTGCTATTTTAACTGATTTTGCAGGGGTTTGTCAGCACAAAGCAGCCTGCACTATTATTTTGGTTCGCGTACAAAGTAATACAAAATCGGTAAAATCGCTACGTTGCCTGCAATCATGGCATACGGTATCCATTGTAAGCCGAGCGATGCGCTGGCAAACAACGCCGCCAAATACACGCCTGTGGACATGAGCGAAATGCTGGCGATGAGTTTGTTTTTTGCGTGGTAAAACAGATAATTCACCAATAAATAATAGGGAATAGTTAAACCAAATCCAATCAAAAATAGGCAAATATAATTTTGTGTGCCGATGTAGTTCGCACCCAAAAACCATGTAAACCACGCTTCGGGCAACATGAATGCGATGAGGGCGAAAATCGGCGAAATCAATAGGCTGCATAATGCCCATTTTCGTATTTTGGTGGCGTGCAGGCTGCTTTGTTTGAGTGCTTGATAATAATACGGCACGGTGGCTTTGTTTACCGCCATTAAAAACACGCTAACGATGCTGGCAAGTTGCAGTGCGGCGGCGTAAATGCCGAGCTGTTCGGCTGGGTATTGTTGGTAAATCACAATGCGGTCGAGTTGTCCTTTGACAAAGCCGCTTGCATGGTGCAGCAGTAGCGGTACGCCAAACGCGAAAATATAGCTGGCTGAATAATAAAATCGTTGCCAAGTTAGGCGTGGTTTTCGTTCTTTTTGTACGATAAAATAAGCGGTTAGCGCGATAATTGCATTCGCCACAAATAGCGCGGTAAAACGCATGGTAATCGGTTGTTGTGTGGTTAATTCTAGCGCAGTAACCGTTAAAATGCTGCTCAAAACGCCGCTGCCGATTTGAATGGCGGTGTAGGCTAGGGCGCGTTTTTGGCATTGGCGATAGGCAAGTTGGCTGCCTAACACGGTTTGCGTGGCGGCAGCAAAAATCACGGCGGCGAGTACCAACGATTGTTGTTGCCATGTGAATAGCAGGCTAATCGCGGTTAAGGCGAAAATGTAAATATAGCCTGTTATCATCACGTTAGGCAGATTGCGTTTGCCGTAAAAATAATAGTAGCGCGTGAGTGCGCCGTCTTGGCTTAAACCGAATACTATCGCCAATAGTGATACAAGTGTTTGATAATACGATAATTCGCCAAATCCAGCCGTGCCGAGTTTGCGCGTCAGATAGGGCAGCAGCAAAAAGGGCAGGGCTTTGGCAAAGAGTTCGCCGAATAGGTAGATGAAGCTGTCTTTTAGGATTTTCATTGCAGGAAATAGACGACAATATAGGCGATAAAGCCCACAATGGGAATGAGCTGGAATAGGGCGTGTTTTTTGGTGGTGATGTCTTGTCGCAGGCGCGCCATAATTGCCGTAACCAATATGTATTTAAACAAGAAAACGGCAGCGCATGACATAATAATGCCGTTGATTAAATAGTCGGTTGGGTTGTTGGCTGGCGCAAGCGCAAACCATGCAATCAGCGCAATCGGAATGATGATGACAGTAAGCCAGCGTAAAGCGATTGGATTCATAATTTAATTGGCAAAAAATAAACAAAGCAGCCTGCATTTTACTATACAAAGTGCAGGCTGCTTGAAAACTTATTTTGCAACACAATCCCAAGAAGTTTTGGTATTGGCAACAATATCTTGCGTAACCCGTTTGCCAATCAATTCATCGTAAAATTTCGGCGACAAACCAAAACCTGGGCGCACGCTGCGAATGCACGTTTCATCAATCACATCGCCCGCTTTCATGTCTTTGACGAAATACAGCGAACGGCGGAATTGCGCGTTGCCTTGTTCGCTGGATTTGAGCGCGTATTCCACGTTGCCCAACGCTTGCCAAGCCGTTTTCGTATCGTGGCAAAGGGCTTGCAAATCAGCAGGTTCTAACGAAAAACTGTCATCTGCGCCGCCGCCGTTTCGGTCTAGTGTGAAATGTTTTTCAATCACACACGCGCCTAAAACCACGCTTGCCACAGCCGTTGTGTTGTCAAGCGTGTGGTCGGACAAGCCCACCAATGTGCCAAAACGCGCTGCCATATCGGGCAAAGTCCGCAAATTGTAGTCGGCGGCAGGGGCAGGGTAGCCACTCACGCAATGCAGAACAACCAATTCTTTGTTGCCTGCGTCTTTGGCAGTGGCAATCGCTTCCGCAATTTCGTCCGCGTCCGCCATGCCTGTGGAAATAATCATCGGTTTGCCTGTCTGTGCGACATAGCGAATCAATGGCAAATCAATGACTTCAAACGATGCGATTTTGTAAGCTGGCGCGTCCAAACTTTCCAACAAATCCACCGCGCTAAAATCAAATGGCGAACTGAAAATGGTGATGTCTTGCTCTTTTGTGTATTCAAACAAGGGTTTATGCCAATCCCACGGCATATGCGCTTTTTCGTACAATTCGTGCAGCGATTGACCGTCCCACAAACCGCCTGTTTGAATCATAAATTCAGGATTGCGGCTGTTGAGCGTAATCGTGTCGGCGGTGTAGGTTTGCAATTTAACTGCGTCCGCGCCTGCTTTTTTTGCTTCGTCAATGATTTTGAACGCGGTTTGCAGGCTGCCGTTGTGGTTGGCAGACATTTCCGCGATGATGTAGGGCGCGTAATCTGCACCGATTTTGCGATTATTGATTGTGATGTGTGGATTCATGTTTTATTCCAGATAATTTAGTGATAATTAAAAGCAGCCTGCATATTTTAAAGTGCAGGCTGCTTTGGTAATATAGTGAATTAAATTTAGATTAGTACAGCGTTACACGGCGGTCGTTGTCGCCTTGTCCTAATCTAAATTTAATCCACTATAATTAACGAATTTTCAATGTACTCAACCCAATCAACACCAAAATAATCGTAATAATCCAAAAGCGCACCACCACTTGCGTTTCTTTCCAGCCTTTTTGCTCGTAGTGATGATGAATCGGTGCCATTAGGAAAATGCGCTTTTTGGTGCGTTTATACCAGCCCACTTGCAGCATCACGCTCAACGCTTCCACCACAAACAAGCCACCCATAATCACGAGTACAAATTCTTGGCGAATAATCACGGCAACCGTACCCAATGCCGCGCCCAATGCCAACGCGCCCACGTCGCCCATGAATACTTGCGCTGGATAAGCGTTAAACCATAAAAAGCCCAAACATGCTCCACACATCGCCGCGCAGAAAATCACCACTTCATTCGCGCCAGCCACATACGGTAGTTGTAAATAAGATGAAAATTGCGCGTGTCCTGTTACATAAGCAAAAATTGCCAAACCGCCAGCCACCAGCACCACGGGGAACGATGCCAAGCCGTCCAAACCGTCGGTTAAATTGACTGCGTTAGACGTGCCAACAATCGTCAGATAGCTCAAAATCAAAAAGCCCACCACGCCCAAAGGCAACGCCACTTGCTTGAAAAACGGCACAATCAAAATATTGTTTGCCGAGTTTTCCGCCAAGAAAAACAACGCCAAGCCTGCGCCCAAAGCCACCACCGATTGCCACACCATTTTGAATTTTGCCGACACGCCATTGGGGTCTCTATGTACCACTTTGCGCCAGTCATCGTAAAAACCCAGCGCGCCCGTTGCCAACGTTACCGCCAACAAAATCCAAATATAGGCGTTTGCCCAGTTGCCCCACAGCAGAGTGGAAATCGCAATCGTGGCTAAAATCAATGAGCCACCCATAGTTGGCACATTTTTGACTAAATGTGTTTTAGGACCATCGGTACGAATGGGTTGTCGCATTTTTAATTTGGTTAATTGACGAATCGTCCAAGGTCCTAGCAGTAAGCTAAACATCAAAGCCGTCAATGCCGCCATTACCGCGCGAAAAGTCGTGTATTGGAAAACATTTAACGCCGAAATCCAATCGCTCAACTGAGCCAACCATAAAAACATCTTATATTCCTTACAAATTTAATTTAAAAATTGGTTTAAAAAGCAGCCTGCACGTTTAATACAAATCGCCCAATATTCTGAATCAATATAAATCAAGCAAAATAAAGTTTGCTCTGTGATTTATTTTTCCTGCTTAAACTCAAACCCACATCGCTCGGTAATTTGCCGCTGCACTTTATCACGCAACGCTGAATATTTTACGTTTTCCGTTTCAGGCAGCCTGAACGCGGGCAATTTTATCCATTTATGCAGCAAACTTTGGCTATGAAATGGCGCAATCGTCGCACCACGTTGCAAAGGCGACATCACGCTGACCATTTGGCGCATTAAATCCAAATGCACATAAATCACCGTGTGTTGCGCTCGATTCATTTGCTGATTAATCAATTTCGGCATAAAAATCCATTGTAAAACGCCTAAAACTATAAAAATAATCAATGTATTTATATACGTCAGCGGCATTTCTTTGCTAATCATTTCGTGCAACAAAAATTTGTCAATCATGACCCAGCTAATACAGGGAATAGCCGTTCCTACCAAGCTACCCCATTTAACTCTATTAGCAGAAACATTTGAATTACTAGCTAAAATTTTCGCAGGCTGCAACACTGTCCACACAATTTGCTTGCGCCCATTTTGCAAATTCTGTTCCACTTGGCGCAAAACCGCTTTCGCTTCTTCATCATAATCACGAGTAAAATCAACCATTTGGTTAGAATGTTTAGTGTTTACATCTTGCATGATTTCCTCTGTTTTCAGGCAGTTTGAAACTTAATTTTCCACCACTAATGCCTCAACTACTTCTTCCATCTTCATAAACCGCGAACCCTTAACCAACACACTTGCATTTTCGGGTAAATCATGTGTCAATGACAAAATCAACGGGTCTTTATCCACAAACCATAAACCGTCCGCGCCAAACTTTTCGGCTGCCTGAACGCTGTTTTCGCCAACAAAATACGCCAATTCAATACCTAGATTTTTTGCGTAAATGCCGATTTCTTCGTGCATTTTAGGGGCTTCGTTTTCGCCTAATTCGCCCATATCGCCCATCACAAATACATGTGGCGCAGGCATTTTCGCCAACACATCTAATGCCGCTTTCATGCTGTCGGGATTGGCATTGTAAGTGTCATCTAAAATGGTACTGTTTTTGATGCCGTGTTTGACTTGTAAACGTCCTTTAATGTTCGCAAAATTCGCCAAACCGCGTGCAATTTCCGTGAATTTTACGCCGCCTGCCAATGCCAAAGTTGCCGCCGCGCACGCATTACTCACATTGTGTTTGCCCGCAACAGGTAATGTAATGTGAACACGCTCCGAACCTTGTACCAAATCAAATTCACTCACAAGCGGTTGTAATTTCACATTTTCTGCATGAATATCGCCTTGCGCAAAACCAAATGTTTGCGTTTGTAACCCCAAATCTTTGCAGGCTGCCTGAAAAATCGGTAAGTTCGCATCATCAATTGGCAAAATTGCTAAACCATCTTGTTGAATGCCTTGATAGATTTCACTTTTTGCGCGTGCAATATCGTCCACGCCATTAAATCCGCAACCAATATGCGCCCGCATTGCGTTGTTCACAAGAGCGACATTCGGCTGCGCAATTTGCGTTAAAACCGCCAATTCGCCAAAATGGTTCATGCCCATTTCAATGACAGCATAACGATGACTTTCGCGTAAATTCAATAATGTAAGCGGTAAACCAATGTGATTATTGAAATTGCCAGCCGTTGCTAACACCGCGTCCGCGCCGAATTTTTCGCGCAACACGGTCGTCAACATTTCTTTGACGGTGGTTTTGCCGCTAGAACCTGTTATACCAAATACGAATGGATTAATGACTTGACGCCAAGCTTTCGCCAATTTTTGTAATGCAATCAAAGTGTCATCAACTTTCAGGCAGCCTGAAACACCAACAAAATCATCACGCGACACCAACGCCAACGCGCCTTTTGCCAACACGTCTGCTACAAAATCATGCGCGTCATGATTTTCGCCAATCAATGCCACAAATAAATCTCCTGATTGAGCTTGTCGGCTGTCTGTGATGATGCGGTTAATGGGTTGGTTATTTTCTGGTTGCGGTAAATTTAATGCAGTGCAAATAAAATTTAAATCTAATGTTTTCATATTTTTTATATAATTAAATATTTCAGTTAATTAGATATATTTAATGAATTATTTTTCATTAAATATAAACCCTGATTGATTGATAAAATCATTTAATTTATTCTTTTTGAAACTCTCTGCTGATTTTATTTTATCAATATGATTAAGCACTGGTATTTCAACAACTCCAACCAAAATAAGCATTAGGCAAATTTGGAA
>NZ_FOJK01000007.1 GCF_900111845.1 Kingella kingae ATCC 23330
GTAAATTTTTCTTGCGATAAATGCCAAGCTGTTTCAAAATAGGTAACAGTCTTGACCATGTTTCATTTGTAAGCGTGTTTCGGGACATGGCAAAGGTTTAGGATGGTTGTGTGGAAACAATATCTTAAATCCTTTGCCTCTTTTTTTTGAATTGTCAATAGCCCCTAGGGTATATTTCACAAATATTAAAATTTATCAAATAGTTTTTTGTGAATACAGGTTCTTATAGTGAATTAAATTTAGATTAGTACAGCGTTGCCAACTCCCTTATGTACTAGCTGTACACGGCAGTCGTTGTCGCCCTGTCCTAATCTAAATTTAATCCACTATAAAAAAGCAGCCTGCACTTTTGTTTATCAAAGAGTGCAGGCTGCTTTTTTATCTAACCCAATCAAGTCGCAATCAAATCGCCCAAACTTTCGCCCATTTTGGTTGGCGCACCTGCCACCAAGCGGCTATCCAGCTTCACGGTGTTGTGCATAAACAAATTCACAACCGTTGAACCCAAACGGAACGCGCCCATTTCCGCGCCTTTTTCCAAGTGTATGGCTTGCTCGCCATCGGCTGGGTATTCCCATACGCGCACGCCGTTTTCGCGTGGCGGATTGACTGTGCCGTGCCAAACGGTAGTCATGCTGGCGGTTACGGTTGCGCCCACCAAGATTTGTACCATTGTGCCAATGTCGGTATCAAACACGCAAATCACGCGCTCGTTGCGGGCGAATAAATTGGGGATGTGTTGCGCTAAAAAGGGATTGACGGAAAACAATTCGCCCGACACATAAATCATTTTTTGCAACGTGCCAGCGCAGGGCATGTGTACGCGATGATAGTCTTTGGGCGATAGGTAAGTGGTTAAAAATACGCCGTTTTCAAATTGCGCGGCAAGTTCGTTGTCGCCTGCCAACAAGTCGCTCAAAGTGAAGCTGTGTCCTTTGGCTTGCAACAGACGGTCGCGGTCAATGTCGCCGCTTTCGCTGACTTTGCCGTCTGCTGGCAAGCAAAGTTGCAGGTTGCTTTCTACAATAGGACGTGCGCCGTCTTTGAGTTCGCGCGTAAAAAATTCGTTAAACGTGGCAAAATCGCTGGCTTGGGATTTTTTTGCTTCTTGCCAGTTTATTTGATAGGCGTTGGCAAATTGTTGAATCACAAAATGCGTGATTTTGCCCCATTGTTTGTCGGCAAACCAGCCTGCACATCGGGTAACAGCCAGTTGTGGCAATAAATAGTGAAACGCGATTTTGGCGCGTTCACGGCAAGTAGGGCGCGAGTAAGGTTGCAAGTTTGCCATGTTTACACACCCATTTCGTTGAGTTGTCGCAAAGCAGCCTGCGCGTTGGCATCGCCCAAATCGGCGGCTTTTTGCCACCAGTGGCGGGCGTGGGCAAAGCGTTGTCCGTTGGCATACAACACGCCTAAATTGAATTGTGCGCCTGCGTGGTTTTGTAGGGCGGCGGCTTCAAACCAGTCGGCGGCTTCATCGTCGTCTTGGGCTACGCCGTCGCCATTGTGGTATGCCTGTCCCAAAAAGTATTGGGCATCGGCATCGCCAGCTTGGGCGGCTTGTAGCCACCATTGCACGGCTTGTTCGGATTGTTGAGCGTGCATCAGCAAGTAGCCCAAATGGGTTTGTGCTGGCGCGTTGCCCAGTTTGGCGGATTTTTCGCACCATTGTTGCGCCATTTCGGCACTTTGTTCTACGCCTTCGCCGTTTTCATACAAAATAGCGATGTTGTGGCAGGCTTGTGGGTGGTCTTGCTCGGCAAGTTTTGTCCATTCTGCCAACGCGGTGGCGTAGTCTTGGTTTTGATAGGCAATCATGCCTGCGTCTTGTTCTGGGGTTGTCATGGGGTTTCCTTGTGTTGGTAAGGTGGGAATTTTAAGATAACCGTAGGGTGGGTGCTTGCACCCACACAGTTTGAAATTTTGACTAATGATTTAAATTATCTAAATAATCTAAAAATGCGTGAGTGCAAGCACCCACCCTACGAAGTTTCGCAAACATTCAAAATGGGTGACATTATAACCGAGAGAGATTAGCTTGCGATATAATGCGCCCTTTTGTTGATAAGCAAACATCATGCCCTATTTAACTCAATTACAAGAAAAAACCGAACGCCTACACGCGCAACTTGCTCCGTTTGGCGCAAGCAGCCTGCACATTGTTCCGTCTGCCGAACAAGGCTATCGAATGCGCGCCGAATTTCGCATTTGGCACGAGGGCGAGGAAATTTCGTATGCCATGTTTCAAGCAGGCAGCAAAGCATCGTCTGCCAGTTTGATTAAATTGCAGCAATTTCCAGCCGCGTACAGCAGCATCAACGCGCTGATGCCTGTGTTATTGCAACGCATTGCAGGCTGCTCGGTACTCAAAACGCGCTTGTATCAATGCGAATTTTTGGCAACATTAAGCGGTGAAATGTTGATTACGCTGATTTATCACAAAAAACTAGACGATGAATGGCAACAAGCAGCCTGCACTTTGCAACAAGAATTGGGCGTGTGGATAATTGGGCGCAGTCGTGGGCAAAAAATCGTGCTGCAACAAGATTTTGTTACCGAACGATTAAACGTACACGGCGAAACCTTTCAATATCGCCAACTAGAAGGCGGCTTCACGCAGCCCAACGCCCAAGTCTGCGAAAAAATGCTGGAATGGGCGTGCGAACAAGCACAAGGCGCAGGCGGCGATTTGCTGGAATTGTATTGCGGCAACGGCAATTTTACCTTGCCTTTATCGCGCCATTTCAACCGCGTGTTGGCAACCGAAGTCTCCAAAACATCGGTAGCGGCGGCGCAATGGAACATCGCAGCCAACCGCGCCGACAATATCCGCATTGCGCGTTTGTCTGCCGAAGAGTTTTCTGCCGCATTTGCTGGCGGACGCGAGTTCACGCGCTTGAAACAAAACGGCATTGAATTGGCAGATTACGATTTTTCTACCATTTTTATTGATCCGCCCCGCGCAGGCGTGGATGACGAAATGCTCAAATTGGTGGCGCAGTTTGACCGCATTATTTATGTATCGTGCAACCCCGATACGCTGTGCGCCAATTTAGCCACGCTCACGCAAACGCACACACTGCAATCTGCTGCCTTGTTTGACCAATTTCCGTTTACGCACCACATTGAAAGTGGTGTGATATTGTTGAAAAAGTAACGCACATGAATTTCCAAGACCAGCTCAAAACGCTGCATCAGCAAGCCAAAGCGCAAACCAAAGCGCGTGAAGCTGCCGAAGCGGAAGCCAAAAAACGCGCTGCCGAGCAAGCCGATGTGAATTTTGCCGATTTAATGAAAGACGTGCAGCCGATTAAATCGCCCAATCAATACATTCCGCCCAAAGACAAATCGCCGATTAAACCGCGTCCCAAAAACACAGAACTGGAACAAGACAATCTGTTTTTTGTGGGGGATGGCGGTGTGCCAATGGACATTCCCAGCACGTTCAGTAAAAACGGACAAGGCAGCAACGACATCAAACGCCTGCAAAATAGGCATTATGACGTGGTTGCCGATGTGGATTTGCACGGCTACACGCAAGACGAAGCGCAACAAGTGTTAAACGAATTTATAGAATTTGTGAAACAACGCGGCGTGTGTGGCGAAATCGTGCATGGCAGCGGCTTGGGTTCACGCGGTTATACGCCCGTACTCAAATCGCTGACACGTCGCTGGCTTATGGCGCACCCCGATGTGTTGGCGTATTGCGAGCCACACAAAGGCAACGATGGCGCGGTGCGGATTTTGGTCAAACGTCCGCGCAGAATAGACCCTTTTGCGGAAGATAAATAATGCAGGCTGCTTTTTTTGTTTACACCGATTGCGCCGATTTGCCCGATTTTTTACTGGCATTATTGCCCACGCAGCCCTTGCAAAAGCAGCCTGCACAAGGCGTGTTTTTGCGCTACGATGAACGCGGTTTGAGCTTGTGTAAAGCAGGCGAAAAAGGCGTGGTACAAGTGGATTTTGCAGCAGGGGCAGCCGAATATCGCCGCACCAAAGGCGGTGGCGAGCTGATTGCCAAAGCGGTAAACCACACCACGCAACCTGTGGTGTGGGACGCAACTGGCGGTTTGGGGCGCGATAGTTTTGTGTTGGCAAGTTTGGGTTTGCACGTTTGCACGTTTGAGCAAAATCCAGCCGTGTTTGCGCTGTTGGCAGACGGCTTGCATCGTGCTCAAAAGCAGCCTGCACTTGCGCCGATTGTGTCGCGTATCACGTTGATACACGATAATGCAGCGCAACAATTTGCCACCCAAATCGCACAAGGCAAGCCCGATGTGGTGTATTTAGACCCGATGTATCCCGAGCGACAAAAGTCCGCCGCCGTCAAAAAAGAAATGGCGTATTTTCACGAATTGGTGGGCTTGTCCGAAGCACAAAACGATGCCGAATTATTGCAGGCTGCTTGTGCGGTGGCAAAAAAGCGCGTGGTGGTCAAGCGTCCGCGTTTGGGCGATTTTTTGTGCAACAAGCAGCCTGCATACCAATACACGGGCAAATCCACGCGATTTGATGTGTATTTGCCAACAGGCACACAAATTGCTTAAAAATTCTTATTTACCATATAAACAGGATTAACCATGTTTTTGAATATGTCTTTAAAACAAATCATTTTAGAATTAGCCATGAAAATCATGGCAGCATCGGGAATTACCTATTTTGCCCATAATATTTGGCTTAATTATCAAGCCACGCACAGCATAACCAGTTTGATTATGCTTGCAGGAGAAATTTTAACGATTACATTAGTTATTATTGCCAAACCAACCAATACACGTGATTTCAACCCTATTCCATGTTTGGCTACCATTTTGGCGAGTTTTTATTTCTTTTTCATTTCTCTGGATTCGGAGACAAATATCCAGATTATTCCTGACAGTGTAACGGCTGGCATTGCCATTGCAGGATTAGTTTGGCAAATCTATGCCAAAATTTATTTAGGTCGTAGTTTTGGTTTGTTGCCAGCGTGCAGAACAGTAGTGGATACTGGTCCTTATAAATTAATTAGACATCCGATTTATTTTGGTTACTTTGTTACTCATATGGGTTTTTTATTAAATAATTTTTCATTATGGAATGTAACCGTTTTGCTGTGTTTGTATTTGTTGCAATTCCTGCGCATGATTTATGAAGAAAATGTTTTGTGCCAAAATGAGCAATATCGTGAATATAAACAACGTGTAAAATACCGATTTATTCCTTTTGTTTTGTAAAAGACATGAATGCAGGCTGCTTAAATTTTCCAAGCAGCCTGCATTATTGATTTCACTATATAATAATGCGGCTTTTATTTTTTCTATTATCCAACCAACCAAACCATGTCCCAAATAACCGTATCTCCCAGCCAAACCCAGTTCACCGCCCACGACAACGAAACCATTTTGTCTGCCGCCATTCGCAACGGCATCAATTTGCCGCACTCTTGCCAAAGTGGCGTGTGTGGCAGTTGCGCGGCGGTGTTGCTGTCGGGTGAAGTCCAACAAAGCGATGAATATGATGACTATGTATTGAGCGCAGAGCAGCGCGAAGCAGGCACAATTCTGCTGTGCTGCTCGCAAGCACAAGGCGATGTGGCGATTGATATGCCGTCTTACGCAGGCGCAAAAGCCATTGCCATTCGCACGTTGCCTGCGCGAATTGGTCAAGTAGATTTGCGCAATGACGTTGCCGTGCTAACGATTGCCTTGCCCAAAGCCCCGCCATTTCAGTTTTACGCAGGGCAATACATGGAAATTTTGCTCAAAGATGGCAGCCGCAGCTATTCCATTGCTAACGCGCCCAGCCAATCGGGTTCGTTGGAGTTTCACGTTCGCCTGCATGAAGGTGGTTTGTTTTCGCCACAGCTTTTTTCGGGCAACTTAAAAAGCGGTTCTATTATTCGTTTACGCGGGCCGCTCGGTTCGTTTTATCTCAATGAAGAAAGTGGCGATAAACCGCTGATTTTGTTGGCAACAGGCACAGGATTCGCGCCGATTAAATCTATTTTGACGCATTTGGCGCAAACACAAAATACGCGCCACGTTCATGTTTACCACGGCACGCGCTTTGCCAACGGTTTGTACGATGAAGCCGCCTTGTGCGAAGTGTTGGCGCAGTTGCCCAACGCCAAATACACGCCTGTTTTGTCGCGCCCAAACGATGACTGGACGGGCGCAACAGGCTATATCACCGAACACGTTTTGCGCGATTATCCCGATTTGTCGGCGCATGAAGTCTATGCTTGCGGTTCGCCCGATATGGTGCGCGACAGCAAAGCGGCATTGGTGGCGCAGGCAAAGTTGCCCGAACAAGCGTTTTATAGCGATGCGTTTACCGCGCACGTTTAAGGAAAACCAGAATGTCTAAACACATTTTATTGGCGATTACAGGCTCTATCGCCGCATACAAATCGTGCGAATTGGTGCGTTTGCTAAAAAAACAAGAGCATGAAGTGACCGTTGCCATGTCCGAAGCAGCCTGCACTTTTGTTACGCCACAAACTTTTCAGGCGTTGAGTGGCAATCCTATTCTCACGGCACAAGGCGGTGCAGGCAACGGCATGGCGCATATCAACGCCACTCGCGCTGCCGACATCATGCTGATTGCGCCTGCATCGGCAAACACGATTGCCAAAATCGCGCATGGCATTGCCGACAACATCATCACCGAAATGGTAGCAGCGCGAAATTGCCCTTTGGTGCTTGCGCCTGCCATGAACGTGGAAATGTGGCAAAACCCAGCTAATCTACGCAATATCAAACAGTTGCAAGCAGACGGCGTACACATCATGCAGCCTGCACATGGCGAGCAAGCCTGTGGCGAAGTGGGAGTAGGGCGTATGTTGGAAGCAGCGGAAATTGCCGATTTGCTGCCCGATTTTTGGTCGCCTAAACCCTTGTTGCACAAAAAAATCGTCATCACGGTGGGCGCGACTTATGAAGCGATTGACCCTGTGCGTGGCATTACCAATATTTCTAGCGGACAAATGGGCGTTGCCTTGGCGCGAGCCTGTCGCCGTGCAGGGGCAAACGTGGTATTGATTCACGGCAAAATGCAGGCTGCTTTGCCTGTTGGCATGGCGCATACGCAAGAAGCGATTAGCGCAAAAGCCATGTACGATGCTGTGTTAGAACACTTGCCCAATGCCGATGCGTTTATTGCGGTGGCAGCGGTGGCAGATTATCGCGTGAGCAATCAATCGGCACAAAAAATCAAAAAAGACCAGTCTGGCAAACCGCCTGTGATTAAGCTGGCAGAAAACACCGACATTTTGCAGCAAGTCGCCAAAAGCGAAAACGCGCCGTTTTGTGTGGGTTTTGCCGCCGAGAGCGAAAACGTGTTGGACAACGCCCGCGCCAAACGCAAACGCAAAGGCATTCCGCTGTTGGTTGCCAACGATGTGTCGCAGGCAATGGGCAAGCCGACCAATCAAATCACGTTGCTAGACGATGAGCGCGAAACCGAGTTGCCCGAAATGAGCAAAGATGCCACCGCCGAGTGCATTGTGTTACGCATGGCTGGTTTGATGTTGCGCGATAGTAAAAAGTAACTTGCATTTTGATTAGAGCGATTGCACAATACGTTTTTTTTGATTTAGACGAAAGGCTCAACATGACAAAGAATGTATTTTTGGCAACCGTTTTAACCGCCTGTATGAGCTTGGCACACGCTGATAGCATTGAAGGCAAATGGCAAACGGTGGATGACAAAAGTGGTCAGCCCAAAGCGGTGGTGCAGATTTCGCGCGCTGGTGATGTGTATAATGGCACGATTGTGTCGCTTGCGCCCAATGTGGAAAACGTTTGTCCCGCGTGCAGCAATAAACGTTCGCTGATTGGTTTGCAAGTGGTATCTGGTTTGCGCGATGACGGCAATGGTGGTTACAACAATGGCAAGATTTTTGACCCCAAATCGGGCAAAACATACAGCTCCAAAGCCACGATTACTGATGGTGGTAACACCTTGAAAGTGCGTGGATTTGTGGGCGTTTCGTTGTTGGGCAGAACGCAAACCTGGAAGCGCGTGCGTTGATTGATAATTAAAAAAGCAGCCTGCACTTGGATTGAATATAAAGTGCAGGCTGCTTTTTATTGTAATAAACCTTTTTCAAGCTGTGATTATTTTGCTACAATTTGCGCCTTGTTTTTATTTTTTACTTGACTATGCAAACTTTTTTGAAACACGCACCCCGATGGGTTGCCTTGCTGTCTTACACGGTATTGGCGTTGGTGTTGGCATACGTTGGCGCGTATGCCACGCTTTATCGCGTGTCCGATGTGCATACGCTCAACCAACGTGCGGCAACTGTTTTGCAAGGCACGGGTTATTCCGTGTCTTTTGATGCAGATATTGGTCGGCATTTGTTTCCGCGTCCGACGATTGTTTTACGAAATGTTCAGCTTCGCGCCAATCAGCAAAATGCGCCCGATTTAACCGTTGCCGAGATGAAAATCGGCATTGCGTGGCAAAGTTTGTGGGGCGATGTGGTGGTGGAAAAACTGGTATTAGACCAAGCGCAGGGCAAGTTGTATCGCACCAATCAAGGCAAATGGAATGTGTCGGCGTTGATGCAAGCCAAACAGGGCGATGCGCCGTTGCCGAGTTTTAACCGCATTTTGGTGGAACGCAGCCAACTGGGCGTGCATTACTACAATCAAGATTGGACGTTGCAAGACATTTCTTTGCAGTTAATGCCCGATGGCGACACGCATCGCTATCATTTAAACGCCAATATTCCTGCACTGTTTTGGGACGCTTTTAATGTGCAGGCTGCTGGCAAACTGCAAATCACGCCCGATGGCTTGTTGTTGCCCGATTTAGCGGCGCAATTTTCGGGCAAAGAGCGTGGCTACGATTTTGTGGGTACGCTGCATTCGGCGGTGCAGGTGCAGCAGGAAAAATTGCTGGCAAAACAAAATCGGATTATGTTGGATAGCAAGCACTATCAAACGCACATCAATACAACGATTGAGCAGTTACTACATCAACAAAATGGCGAATGGGAATCCAAAAATGGCGCGATGGTGTTGTCGGCAAACCCAGACGAATGGCGTTATCAAGCCACGCTCAAATGGGCGCAATTGGATTGGTCGGAGCAGCGTGCGCGTAGCCAAGAGTTGAACTTGAATTTAAACGCAAGCAGCCTGCAACAAGAGCCGATAACGCTGACGGCATATAGCGATATGGATTGGAATAGGGCATCTGGCTGGTCGTTTCCCAAGTTTAAGTTGATGACTTTGCAGGAAAATCCAAGCAAACCGCGATTTGTGAGCGAATGGGAAGGCAGCCTGCACATTCAATCGCCCAAACATTGGCAGGCGCAGGCGCAGGGTTTGTTTGACCGTCAGCCAGCCAGTTGGGTGTTGCAGCGCAACGATGCCAATGTGCAGGGCAGCGTGAATTTGGCGAAATTGCAGTTGCGCCAGTATTTGAATCCCGACAAAGAATGGCAGCTGGGCGATTGGCGTTATCCTGATTGGTTGCAGGACAATATCTCGTTGAATGTGCAAGTGAATTTGGACGATTTGGAATTGGACGGCGCGAGTGTGAACAATATTCGCAGCACGGTGCAAGCCGATGCGGAGCGCGTGGCGATTGACCCGATGAGTGCCGATGTGTACAACGGCAAAAGCGCAGGCAGCCTGCACATTTTGAACCGTCAGCCAATGGAATGGGAGCTGAATCAATCTGCGCAAAATATTGAAGTGCAGCCGCTGTTGCAAGATTTGTTCCAGTACAGCCGTTTTTCGGGCAAGGGCAATGTGGATTTGTCGTTGCGCGGACAAGGACTGCATTATCGCGATTGGTTGCCCAATTTTTCGGGCAGCCTGCAACTGGATATTCAAGATGGCGAATGGCAGGGCATTAATTTTTCCCAGTTGGCGAAAAAAATATCGGGCGAGCCGCAACTTTTAGCGAACAACGAAACGCCCAAAACGCCGTTTTCGCATTTTCAACTGCACACGAAAATTGAGCAGGGCGTGAGTAAACACCAAAGCCAAGCGACTTTGTTGCGTCCAGCGGCAACGGTGCAAGGGCAGGGCGAATACCATTTCCAACAAAATCAGCTTGATGAAGATTTGTTGATTGTGGGCGAGGGCAGTCAAACACCGTTGCCGTTGCACATTCGCGGTAAGCTGGACGAGCCTGAAATCAGCCTGAATTATCAACAAATGACATCGGGCTTAAAAACGCCACAAGAGAAGCAACAAGCCGTGTCGGACACGCTGAAAAAGCAATGGCAATGGCTGTTGCAATCCAATCAAAAAAATAAGGAATAACCATGTTTACAGGAATTGTGCAGGGTATGGGCAAGCTGGTGGCAATCAAGCAGCCTGCACCCGATTTTCGCACCCATACCGTTGTCTTGCCCGATGAAATGAGAGGTGCATTGCAGCAGGGCGCATCGGTTGCCCACAACGGCTGCTGCTTAACGATTACGCACATTCGCGGCAACGAAGTGGATTTTGATTTGATGGCAGAAACCTTGTCGCTGACCAATTTGGGCGATTTAGCGGTGGGTGATTGGGTCAATTTGGAACGCGCGGCGCGATTTGGCGATGAAATTGGCGGTCATGTGATGAGCGGACACATCATCACGCAGACCGAGATTACGCGCATAGACGACAGCGAACACAATCGCACCGTTTGGTTTGTGCTGCCCGATGCGATTAAGCCGTATATTTTGAGCAAGGGTTTTGTTGGTTTGGACGGTTGCAGCCTGACAATTGGTACGGTAACGGACACGGAATTTAATGTGCATTTGATTCCCGAAACCTTGCAGCGCACCTTGTTTGGCAGTCGCAAAGTGGGCGATAAAATCAATGTGGAAATTGACGCGCAAACCCAAGCGATTGTGGATACGGTGGAGCGTGTGTTGGCAGGACGGGGCGCGTAGTAAGACGAAATAGGCAAAAGCAGCCTGCACTTTTTGATGATTTAAAGTGCAGGCTGCTTTTGATTAGACGATTAGTTTGGAAATTGTCTTAAATTGCGGATGCTTGGCATCGCGCAGTAATTGAAATAGCAAAGATTCTACATTGCTGACCACGATGCCTGCATCACGCATTTGCTGTAAACCATTTTGTTTATTGGCATCGGTGCGCGATGTAACGCATTCTTGCGGAATCCAAATATTTAGCCCATTTTGACGCAAATCCAGTGCGGTTTGCAAAACACAAATATGTGTTTCACAGCCCAGCAAAATCATGTTTTGCGTTGAATGAGCTGCCAAAGCAGCCTGCACTTCTGCGGTGTATGCTGAAAATTGTGTTTTTTCAAACGTAGTCACATCGGGGAACAACGCCGTAATATCAGCAACGGTTTTGCCCAAGCCTTTGGGATATTGCTCGGTCAAAATAATGGGGAGTGATAAGTGCGTACTGGCAGTGATGAATTTTTTACACGCCGCCACAAACGCATCGGCTTGGTGCAAAGCTGGCAACAAGCGTTCTTGGATATCAATAACCAAAACCAAAGTATTTTGTTGATTTAACATACGATTTCCTTTTTGCTATTGAAAAAGCAGCCTGCACAAAAATAAATCCATGTGCAGGCTGCTTTTAATGTTTAATCTCCGCGATTTTGACGACGCAATACGGCAGGCGTTTCAAAATCATCAATCACAGATTGGCTGGCAAAATCGGCTGCCACCAAGTTCATGCTACGCGCTTCACGTCCAGAGCGAACCAAAGTCTCTACACCGCTATTAAACGCTTGTGGTTCGGCATAAGAAGAACGTACATTAGAAGTCGTTGCAGCAGGGCGAGTATAGCTTGGCAGAGTGTCGTTATCTTTCAAACCAGTCGCGATAATGGTAATGCGAATGGCATCTTCCGCCATAGATTCGTCTTCTGCCGTACCGAATTTTAGTTCAGCATCAGGCGCAGCATAATCGCTCACTACTGCCATGATTTCTTCGTACTCGTCCAAGATAAAACAATCGGGCGCAGTCGTAATGTTTACCAACACGCCACGTGCACCGCTCAGGCTCACATCGTCCAATAATGGGCTAGAAATCGCTTGCTCTACGGCGATTCGCGCACGGTCGCTACCTTTGGATTCGCCAATGCCCATCATCGCCATGCCTGTGATACTCATCATGTTTTTGACATCGGCAAAGTCCAAGTTGATTAAACCTGGGCAAGTTACGATTTCGGAAATACCCGCCACGCCATTACGCAACACATTATTGGCAGCGCGGAACGCTTCTTTAACGGTTACGCCTTTGCCCAATGCTGACAACAATTTATCGTTTGGAACAACAATCAACGAATCCACTTGTTGTTTTAACAATTCAATGCCTTGCTGAGCAACTTGACCGCGTTTACCTTCGTGTTTAAATGGACGAGTTACCACGGCAACGGTCAAAATGCCCATTTCTTTGGCGATTTCGGCAATCACAGGGGCTGCGCCTGTGCCTGTGCCGCCGCCCATACCTGTGGTAATGAACAACATATCTGCGCCGCTAATTGCTGTTGAAATGGCTTCGCGGTCTTCCAAAGCGGCATCACGTCCCACTTCTGGGTTTGCGCCTGCGCCTAAACCGCGTGTCAAACTTGCGCCCAGTTGAATTTTGGTTGCTGCTTGGTTGTTGTGCAGCGATTGTGCATCGGTGTTGGCACTAATGTATTCAACGCCGCGAATCGGGTTTTCAATCATATTGTTGATGGCATTGCAACCGCCACCGCCAACGCCAATTACTTTAATTACGGCAGGACCTGTGGTTGTTTCAGGAAATTGATACGCGGGGTTTGTCATAAATAAGGCTCCTCACGCTAGTGGGCTAACGTGTCGTTAAAATCAAATGAAATGAAAAAGTGCAGGCTGCCTGCATTCAAGTTGGGAAATCTGTATTCGGAATGTTTATTCGATACAGTTTATAGTGAAGTAAAATAAAAATGGGACAAGGCGACAACGCCTGCCGTGTACAAACAGCACACAAGGAATACCATTTCAATTTCACTTCACTATATCATAAATTTTCACGCATCCATTTAAGTGCTTTGCTAAAAATATTGGCTTTGCGTGGGTGCGGTTCGGGCAAATCCAATTCGGGGAGATGCAATGAATCGTTTTGCTCGATTTCTTCGTCTGCATAAGCAGATTCGTTTGATGAATCGGTATGCTTTTGGTTTCGCGTAACTGCCAAGCCTGCGCTGCTACCGCTTAACTTGGCGCGTTGTTTGGCAGCCTGCAATAAGCCCATTGCGGTGGCATAGCGTGGATTGCGAATGCGCTCGGACAAATGTCCTGAATCATAAGGCACACCCACACGTGCAGGCAAATTGAATACGTCTTCGGTTAATTCTACCACACCACGCAGCAGCGATGCGCCGCCTGTTAAAACAATGCCCGATGTCAGCACTTCTTCTGGGAAACCTGCGCGGCGCAATTCGTTTAAGCTCAACTCCAAAATTTCTTCTACGCGCGGGCCAATCACGCTTGCCAAGGTGCTGCGTGCAATTTGACGCGGCAAACGGTCGCCCACGCTTGGCACTTCCACCATTTCGTCCAAGCCGTCCAAATCTTCCAATGCCGCGCCGTGATAAATTTTGATGCGCTCGGCAGCGTTGTATGGTGTACGTAATGCTTGGGCTAAATCGCGAGTAATGGAATCGCCTGCAATCGGAATAACGGCAGTATGGCGAATCGCGCCATTGGTATAAACCGAAATATCGGTTGTGCCGCCGCCAATATCAATCACACAAACGCCCAATTCTTTTTCGTCTTCGGTCAAAACGGCATCGGCAGACACCAAAGGTTGCAGCATAATGGCATCGACTTCCAAATCGCAGCGTTTAATGCATTTTTGGATATTTTGCAATGCGGTTACTGCACCTGTGATGATGTGAACGCGCGTATCCAAGCGCACGCCACTCATGCCAATCGGCTCGCGTACACCTGGTTGGTTGTCAATAATGTATTCCTGCACCACAGTATGTAAAATTTGGTGGTCGGGCGGAATGTTCACGGCTTTGGCGGTGTCTTTGGCGCGGTCAATATCGGCTTTGCTTACTTCGCCGTCTTTGATTTTGACTACGCCTTGCGAGTTTAGGCTGCGAATGTGATTACCTGTGATGCCTGTGGTAACGCTGCGGATTTTGCAGCCTGCCATGCGTTCGGCTTCATTCATCGCTTGCTGAATGGATTGGGCGGTGGCGTCAATATTGGTTACCATGCCTGCTTTTAAACCGCGTGATTCCGCTTCTGCCATGCCAACAATATTGATTTCGTCGTCCACTACTTCGCCAATAAGGGCAATGACTTTTGAAGTTCCAATATCTAGCGCACAAACGTATTGTTTATTTTCATTCATATTCGTTCCAGTATCAATTAATCGTTTTTGCTGGGTCACCTGATGTCATAGCGGCGACGGGGTTCATTTCTTTGGGTGCATCTTCATTCAAGCGAATAGAAAACGCATCGGGATAACGCATATCCACATAATCCAAATAGGGGGCTAATGTGTTTAAATCGCGCACCCAATATTGTGTAAAACGGTTGATGCGGCTATGGACTTGGTCTTTGCCCAATCGCACTTCTACGCCATTGTTTAGGCGCAATGTCCATGCGCCGCGTTCATCGTATTTTAAACGCTCTACTTCTAGGCGCAAAGGTTTGAGCTGCGCATTAATCAACATATATTGGTGCAGCATATTGGGCAGTTCGGCAGGGGGGCTGTCCAATTCTACGATTTTCTGTTCGGTTTCTGCCTGAAAAATCTGCCCTGCTGGTGTGACCAAACCTGCACGATAACCTTGATTCAACCAACGCGCGGCGACTTGGTATTCTTCTATTTGTACTTCAATGGTGGACGGCGATACGCGATTGACTTTGGCATGCGCTACCCACGGCACTTGCAAAGCCGCTTTTTGAGCAGCCTGCACATTGATATTAAAAAAACTGCCAGTTAAATGAGGCAAAACTGCTTGAAAAACTTGTGTTTGATTGGCGTTTGTCCACGAACCTTGCTGATTCACAATGCTGATATTGGCAATTTGAAAATATGGGTGCTGCACAATATACGTTCCGATTGCCCACAAAATCAGCAAATAGGATAAATAAATGGCATATTTCAAAAACTTCACATTATGACTTTCTTATGCAGGCTGCTTGGCATTATTCAAAATCGCGATACACAAGTCAGCAAAATCAATACCAATTTGTTTGGCGGATTTGGGGATTAGGCTGTGGCTGGTCATGCCAGGTAGTGTATTGGCTTCCAAAATATACAAGCAGCCTACACTGTCTTTCAGAAAATCAATGCGTCCCAAGCTGTTGCCGCCGCCAATCGCTTCAAAGGCTTGTTGGGCAAGGTGTTGCATACGCGCTTCGTCATCGGCATTTAAATCGGACGGACACAAATAAACCGTGTCATCGCGCAAATATTTGGCTTCGTAGTCGTAAAACTCGGTTTGCGGAATAATGCGAATGGTGGGCAAGGCTTGACGATTGAATACGCCGCAAGTGTATTCGCCGCCCGACATAAATTGTTCTGCCAAAATCACGCCATGTAAGCCCATGTCGCGCAATTTGGCGTATTCGGTTGCCAAATCGCCAGCTTGTTTGACCTTAACCACGCCCACGCTGCTGCCTTCTGCGGCTGGCTTGATGAACAGAGGCAAGCCCAGTTGTTGTTCCACTTCGGCAAAGTGGCTGTTGTCGTGTAGCACCACAAACGGCGGAATCGGCAAACCCAATGCCGACCAAATCAATTTGCAGCGATATTTGTCCATGCCCAACGCCGATGCCAATACGCCACAGCCTGTGTAAGGAACGCCCAAGGCTTCCAACGCGCCTTGCACCGTGCCATCTTCGCCATAAGTGCCGTGCAAAATATTGAAGGCGATGTCAAAGCCTTGTTTTTTGAGTTTGGCTAACTCGGTTTGTGCGGGGTCAAACGGGTGCGCGTCCACGCCTTTGCTGCGTAGTGCGTCCACAATCGCTTGTCCGCTAATCAAGGAAATTTCGCGTTCTGATGAAAATCCGCCCATTAAGACGGCGACTTTGCCAAATTGGTTCATTTGCTGCTTTCTTACAAGCAGCCTGCACTTTTGGATAAACAGAAAATGCAGGCTGCTTTTTAATATTTTTGTTGATTGAATTACGCTTGTGCTGTTGTATCGACCAAAGCCTGCGCGGTTCGGTTGATACTGCCTGCGCCCATGGTCAGCACCACATCGCCGTCTTTGAGTACGCTTAACAAGATGCTGGGCAAGGCATTGATGTCGGCGCAATAAATTGGCTCAACCAAGCCACGAGCGCGCACGGCGTTGGCAAGCGAATGGGCGTTGGCATCGGGAATCGGTGCTTCGCCAGCGGCATACACTTCGGTTAGCACCACGCGGTCGGCGGTGGATAGCACATCAACAAATTGATAGAACAAATCTTTGGTGCGTGTGTAGCGATGTGGCTGAAATGCCAATACCAAGCGGTTGTTGGGATATGCACCGCGCGTGGCGGCAATGGTGGCTGCCATTTCAACGGGGTGATGACCGTAGTCGTCAATAACCAACGCTTTGCCGCCTTGTGGCAGCGCGATTTCGCCATAGCTCTGGAAGCGGCGACCTACGCCTGCAAAGTTCGCCAAACCTTGTTGAATGGCAGCAACTGGGGCTTTGCATTCCAGCGCAACGCCAATACTTGCCAGCGCGTTCAACACATTGTGGCGACCTGGAAGATTGAGCGTTACATCAAACGATTGCAGGCTGCTTTCGTGGCGGAAATTGACGGTAAACTGCATTTGTGCGCCATTGGTTTGCACGTTAGTGGCGTAAATATCAGCTTGGTCGTTGTCAATCGCATAGGTGGCGAATGGTTTTTTGATTTTGGACAAAATGGTGCGAACGTGCTCGCTGTCTATACACAAAAACGCTTTGCCATAAAACGGCATACGGTGGACAAAATCAATAAACGCTTGGTGCAAACGGTTCACGTCTTGACCATAGGTGTCCATGTGGTCTTCGTCAATATTGGTAATCACGGTGATCACAGGCGACAAATACAAGAAAGACGCATCGCTTTCATCGGCTTCGGCAACCAAATATTCGCCTTTGCCTAGTTTGGCGTTTGTGCCTGCGGCGGTTAGTTTGCCACCAATCACAAAAGTCGGGTCAAGCCCTGCTGCGCCCAAAATAGACGCGGTTAAGCTGGTGGTGGTGGTTTTACCGTGCGTACCTGCAATGGCAATGCCGTCTTTTAGGCGCATGAGTTCTGCCAACATCATCGCGCGTGGAATCACAGGAATGTGTTGTGCCAAAGCAGCCTGCACTTCGGGGTTTTCGTGGGCGATGGCGGTGGACGTAACCACCACTTCTGCGCCGTCAATGTGTTCGGCGGTATGACCAGGAAACACACGCACGCCCAGTTGGCTCAAATGACGTGTTACCGCGCTTTGGCTTTGGTCAGAACCCGAAACATGGAAGCCCAAGTTGTGCAAAACTTCGGCAATGCCGCACATGCCTGCACCGCCAATACCAACAAAATGGATATTCTTGATTCGATTTTTCATACTTAAAACTCACGTCTCGGTTTGACCGCAAAAAAAGTGGGTATTTTAAAGATATCGTTGCGATTAGGCTAGGTTTTTTACCATATTTTGTTGCCGATGCCATTGTTCGATGATGTCGCGGTTGGACGGTGAAAAAACCTGCGCGGCGGCAACCAATGCAGGCTGCCATGTGTAAGCCGTGTGTTCGCTCAATAGAATGGGCGTATCGCGTTGAATTTGTGAAGAAAACCAATGCTCGGTGTTGTGCGTTACGCCTGCTGCGTAACGATGTCGCCAATGTTCAAAAATTTCGTATTCAACGCAATGTTGCCAATCGTGCAGGCTGCTTGGGTCTAGCACGATGCCTGTTTCTTCGGCAACTTCGCGCAAAGCAGCCTGCACAGGGGTTTCATCGTTTTCCAAGCTGCCCGTTACCGATTGCCAAAATCCAGCGTGGTCGATGCGTTCGAGCAGCAAAACGTGGTCTGCGCCATCGTGTAGCAAAACCAAAACAGAAACGGGACGTTTGGGTGCAGGCTGCTTGTTCATTATTCGTCGTCCTGTTCGGGTTCGTTGGAGCGCGTGTCTTGGCTGGCGGCGTGCATTTTGGCTTTGAGCAACGCCATATCGCTGGGCGCTTGTTCTTCTGGCAAGATGCGGACTTCGCGTTGTGGGAATGGGAACTCGATGCCCTCTTCGTTAAATCGCTGCCAAATCGTCATCAAAATGGCGGAATACAAGCCCAAAAAGCCGTTTTCTGGGTCTTTTACCCAAAAGCCGACACGCAAATCGATGCCGTTTTCGCCAAAATTGGTCAAAAACGCATTGGGCTTGGATTCGCTATCCACACGTTCTTGTGCGGCGGCGGCTTCTTGTAAAATGCGTAATGCCAGCGTTAAATCGGTGTGATACGCCACTTGAATATCCAAACTTTGATACAACGCCTTGCCTGTGTACGATTCATTAATCACGGTGCTGGTCACAAACGTTTCGTTGGGGATTAAGGCTTCTTGTCCGCCTGCGCTGCGTAGTACCACAAAACGCGAAGTGATTTCGGTTACATAGCCTGTGAAATTGTTTACGGTTAAACGGTCGCCTGGGCGAATGGAGCGGTCTGCCAAAATAATAAAGCCCGACACATAATTGCTGGCGATTTTTTGTAAACCAAAACCCAAGCCCACCCCCAACGCACCACCAAATACCGACAAAATGGTTAAGTCGATGCCAACCAAGGGCAGGGCGATGAGTACCGACAACACAATGGCAACGGTAGAAATCACTTTGGATAATACAATTCGCAAATTGATGTCCAAATTGCTTTGCATGAGCTTGCCGTTGAGCCAACGCGCAAACCATGTCATCAACAACAATACTACGCCCACCCACAACAAGCCTGTGAGCAAGGTAAACAAGCTGATTTTGCTTTTGCCGATGGTGAATTCCAACTCGCGCATCCAATTCAAAATAATGTCGTCAATGCCCGACACCCACAGCAAGAAGCACACCCACAACGTGCCTGCTGCAGTGCGTTCAATCGAATCAATCCATTGATTGCGTGGCAAGGCGGCGTGCAACAATGCCAGCAGCAAACGAATCACAATCATCCAGTTGGCTGCCAGCACCAAAAAGCGCAACCATAAACTTGGATAGCCCAATACTTGCCACACAATTTGTCCTGCAATACCCAATATCAGCATTACAACGGGAAACAAAATGCGTTTGGTTGCATGGCGAATCAGGTGCGAAGATATTTGCTTGATTTTTTGATTGGTGTTGATGATGCGTTCTGCGGCAATGAATGCTACAACCATTAAAGAGATAGCGATGAGCAATTCTATCCAACCTGCAGGCTGCTTGAAGCTGCTTTCCAATAGATTAGCGGCGAATTGTTCGCGGGCAAACAGATTGCCGAAGATGTCGCGCCATGAGTTTGAAATGGTCATTGTTTTTCCCTTATTTGTGATGTGTACTAGGTTACATCATAACAGAATTAGGCTATTCAGCCAAAAATTGCCCACAGCATCTGTGGATAACTTTTGTCAGAATACTGATGAAAATTTAAAATTTCTTTATGCATAAAGACTCAATCAAAGCTGCCTTTTTTTTAGGCAAAACTGGCATTGACAAAAATAATTTCATATTAAAACGTTGAATTTATATGGTTTTATTTTTGATGTAATGTGCAGGCTGCTTGATAAATTGCCTTAACAATGGTTAGGAAGTGTTGTTTTTTTTGTTTTTCGTCTGTTCAAATCCTTGTTACAATTCGCGCTTTTGACGGTGCAGGCAGCCTGCACTTAAAACCGCTACGGAAACCGAATTATGAAAGCCAGTCAATTTTTTATTTCAACATTAAAAGAAGCCCCAGCCGAAGCCAGTTTAGCCAGCCATAAGCTCATGCTCCGCGCAGGTTTAATTAAAGCCAACGCGTCAGGTTTGTACACATGGATGCCAATGGGTTTGCGCGTGTTGCGAAAAGTGGAAGCGATTGTGCGCGAAGAAATGAACCGCGCAGGCGCGATTGAATTGCTTATGCCTGTTGTTCAACCTGCTGATTTATGGAAAGAAAGCGGACGTTGGGATTTTTATGGCGATGAATTGTTACGCATTACCGACCGTCACGAAAATCCATTCTGTTTCAGCCCAACTTGCGAAGAGATGATTACCGACATCGTCCGCAAAGAAGTCAATTCATACAAACAGTTACCAAAAAATTTCTATCACATCAACACCAAATTCCGCGATGAACGCCGTCCACGTTTTGGCGTAATGCGTGCGCGTGAATTTGTGATGAAAGATGCCTATTCATTCCACGCGGATTTTGATTCGCTGAAAGAAACGTATCAAAATATGTATGACGCTTATTGCCGTGTTTTCAATCGTTTAGGATTGAATTTCCGTCCTGTTGCGGCGGATACAGGCAGCATCGGCGGCACGGGTTCGCATGAATTTCAAGTGTTGGCGGAAAGCGGCGAAGATGTGATTGCGTACAGCGACAGATCGGATTACGCAGCGAACGTGGAATTGGCGCAAACTTTGCCGCTTTCAGGCAGCCGTGCCGCCGCGCAAAATGAATTGACGAAAATTCACACGCCCAACACAAAAACCATTGATGAATTAGTGAAATTCTTGAATGTGCCAGTTGAAACGACTTTGAAATCTATCGTGGTTGAAGGCGAAGAAGACGGTGAATTAGTGCTGTTGTTGTTGCGTGGCGACCATGAATTTAACGACATCAAAGCGGAAAAATTGGCGGGCGTGAAATCGCCTTTGACAATGGCAAGCGCGGACGCGATTTTGGCAGCGTTTGGTGCGAATGGCGGTTCTTTGGGTCCAGTGGGTTTCAAAGGGAAAGTGTATGCGGATTTCGCGACGGAAAAAGGTGCGGATTGGGTCATCGGTGCAAACGTGGACGACTACCACTACACAGGTTTCAATTTCGGGCGCGATGCGGCAGAACCTGAATTTGTGGACTTACGCAACGTGGTAGAAGGCGATCCAAGCCCTTGCGGTTCAGGCAGCCTGAAATTGGCGCGTGGCATTGAAGTGGGACACGTTTTCCAGTTGCGCGACAAATATTCCAAAGCGATGAACGCGACGTTTTTGGACAACAACGGCAAATCGCAAATCATGGAAATGGGCTGCTACGGCATTGGCGTTACGCGCATTGTGGCGGCGGCGATTGAGCAAAACAATGATGAACGCGGCATTATTTGGACGGATGCGATGTCGCCATTCACGGTTGTGATTGTGCCGATGAATTACAAAAAATCGGACGATGTGAAAGCGGCGGCGGACAAGATTTACGCCCAATTGCAAGCGGCGGGTGTGGATGTATTGTTGGACGACCGCGATGAACGCGCTGGTGTGTTGTTGAATGACAGCGAATTGTTGGGCATTCCGCACCGTGTTGTGATTGGCGACCGCGCGTTAAAAGAAGGCAATGTGGAATACGCGCAACGCCGTGATACAGAATCACAAGCGATTAGCGTGAATGACATTGTGGCGAAAATCGTTGCGACATTGACAAAATAATTGGTAAATATTAAAGTGCAGGCTGCTTTTGAAATCATACAAAAGCAGCCTGCACTTTTATCTTAACTCAACAAATTCTGCGCCAAAAATTCGCCTTTTTGCACGCCTGCCAACGTGAAGAAATAGCCACCACCAAATGGGCTAATGTATTCTTCCAGTGGTTCTAGGTTCAACAAATTTTGCACAAACAAAAAGCCGTCTGCCAAATTGGCTTGATAGCAAATGAACACCAAGCCGACATCTAGCTGCCCATTTTTTGCCAAACCGCGCGAGTAATCAAACGGTCGGCGATAGAGTTGATGTCGCTTCAAAAATTCGGCATCGCGCGGATTGGCAAGGCGCATATGGCTGTCTTTTGGCACAACGTCGCCGTTTGGGTCACTGGCATAATTGGGCGTGTCGTGTTCGTGTTGCATACCCAACGGTGCGCCCGAATATTTATCGCGCCCAAAAATCGCTTCTTGCTCTTGCAGCGGCGTTCTGTCCCAAAATTCTACAAAATGGCGAATCAGGCGAATGGCTTGATAGCTGCCGTTTTTTGTCCACGCTGGTTCGTCCAAGCTGTTTTCTGCCACGCCTGTCCACAAAACCGAATCGGCAATTTGGGGGTCACTGATATTGGGATTGGCTGTGCCGTCTCTAAATCCAAACAAATTTCGCGCGGCGGTGTCGGGTTCGGTTTTGGGTAAAAAGCCGTCTATGCTCCAACGCGGCACGGCAAACGCCGATGTGTTTTTGATGATGTCGCGCAGGGCGTTTTGACACGTTTCGGGCGAAAACGCGCAAAATTGAATGCTGATGTCGCCATCGCACCAAGCAGCCTGCAATTTGTCGTTGGGAAAATCGCGCATTTCTTGTAAATGCTTGGGCTTTTTATCGCCCAATCCAAAGCGTTGGTCAAACAAACTTGCGCCAACCGAAACCGTTATCGTCAAGCCATCTGGTGGCACGACTTTGCCCAAAATGCCGCTGCCTGCTGGTGGCAAACTTTTGTCGCCGTCTTGCAATTCGCCACCTTGCGTCAAAAATTCAATACGCGCGGTTAAGGCACGGAAATAATTGCTCAATTGCGATACATTTTGCGCGGTTAAATCAAACGCGCACACAATGCCAAAATTTTGGTGCGGTTCAACAATGCCTGCTTGGTGCGTGCCATAGCAGGGATAGCTTTGCTGGCTGTGTCCTGTTGCCGATTCGCCTGTTGCTGCGCTGGCAGCTGGTGCAGATTGTGCCGATTGTTGGCTGCACGCATTCAACGCGCCCATTGCCACGGCTGCACCCGATAGCGTAGCAGCCTGCATTAAACGTCTGCGAGTTAGGTTTGTCATGATTTGTCCTTTGTTTGGTTGATTTTATTGTTGTGATTGGGTTGATGTCGGAGTCAAGACCGCCAACTTACATCTGAAATAACCAAAGCAGCCTGCACTTTTTATTCACCAAACCAAAGTGCAGGCTGCCTGTTTTCGTTTACTTCAAGCCCAACGTGCCACGCAATTGTGCTAAATCTTCTGCCAGCGTATTGATAGGTGCTTGCAAGGCTTTGCGGTCGGTATCGCTCAATTTGTCATAAGTTTGGAAGCTTTTGCCATCGCGGTATTTTGCCAAGACTTCGTTTACTTGTTTCAAATTCGCGTCCACTTTGTCCAACAAGGCTTGGTTTTTCTCGGCGATTTGTGGGCGGAACAAATCCACAATTTTTTGTGCGCCGTCCATGTTCGCTTGGAAATCGCTCAAATCGGTGTGGCTATAACGGTCTTCTTCGCCCGAAATTTTGCTGCCTGCCACTTCTTCAATCAACACCGCAGCACCGCCCACTACTTTGTTTGGTGGGAAGTTCAACACGTCAATTTCCGCTTTGAGTTTGCGAACATCGTCTTGCAAGCGGTCGGCAATCGCGCCCACATCAGCAACCGATTTTTCTACCCACAATGCGTATTCCAAACGGTGGAAACCTGTAAATTCTGGGTCTTTGGGCCCTTGTTTGAAGTCGTCTTCACGCGCGTCAATCGCAGGGTCTAGCTCGTTGAACAATTCAGCAATCGGCTCAATGCGCTCGTAGTGTGTCCGCACATCGGCAAACATTGCTTTGGCTTCGTCTTGTTTGCCAGTTTTAATCGCAGCAACAAAGGCTTCGGTTTTGCTCACCAATTCCACCGCTTCGGCTTGAACGTATTTTTTATACGCTGCCAACGGTTCAGCCAATTTCGCTAAATCCGCTTCGCCGCCTGCTTGTTTGAAACCGCTGTCGGTAACAACCAATTTACCGCGCGGGTTGTTCAACAAACCGCAAGTCATGGCGTATTCACCAGGTAACAAGGTAACAGTCATTTTATCGCGCAAGCCTGGGGCGATGTTTTCACGCTCGTCCACCACCATAACGCCGTTCAAAATTTCCCATTCCAGTTTACGCGAGCTGTTGTTTTGGATTTGGAACTCCACTTGTCCGCTTGGCACGGTCAATTCCATCGGTTCGCAAGCTGTGTCGTTTATCGCCACTTGCACCGCACCACCAGCCGCAGCCGTTGCACCTGAAGTCGCGCCAGAAGCAGGCTGTGCAGGTTCAGCAGGTTTGTCGGCAGCAGGTGGTTGGCAAGCGGTGAGTGCCAACAAAGTGGCAATTGCTAATGAATTTAAAGCCATTTTTTTCATGATTAAAGACCTTTTTTAAAGTTAATTGGAAGCAGACCGTGCAGGCTGCTTTTGACGTAAAAACAAATACAAAACAGGAATCAAGTAAACAAAATACAAAATAAAATCCGCCAAAACAGGGTGGTCGGTGTAGCCAAAAAAGCCACTCAACACCACGCCCAATGGGCTGTCTTCGTGCAACACGGCAGAAAAATCCAACGGCGTGTGCGATGACCAATCCAACGGATTGACTTGCCACACATTCCATACGCCTGCTTCGTGCAAAGCTCGGAACGCGCCTGCAAACAAGCCTGCTGCCACAAAAATCAAAAACACGCCTGTGATGCGGAAAAATTTCGCCAAATTGATACGAATGCCACCTTGATACACCAAATAGCCAACCACGATTGCCAGCAGCAACCCCGACACCGCGCCAATCGGCATTCGTGGCGACGGGCTTTGTTCAAACACCGCAATCAGGAAAAACACCGTTTCCAAGCCTTCGCGGATAACGGCTAAAAATGCCATCAACACCAATGCCCAGCCTTGCTTGTTGCCTTGATTCAAAGCCACTTGCACCGATTGTTGCAGGCTGCTTTTGAGCGATTTGGCTGCTTTTTGCATCCACAAAATCATATAAGTGAGCATGACCACCGCAATCAAGCCCAACGCGCCAACCACAAATTCTTGCTGTTTTTGTGGGATTTCGCCTGTGGTGCGATGAATGCCATAGCCCACACCAGCGCACATCAACATTGCTAATGCCACACCCAGCCACACTTTGGGCATTAAATGCGTGTAACCCGATTGGCGCAGAAAACCTGCCACAATGCCCACGATTAGCGCAGCTTCAATACCCTCGCGCAAGGTAATCAACAAAGCAACCCACATAGTTTTTATCCACAAAATGACAATGTAAGAATTATGTTCCCAATTTTTTGCAAATACAAACTATTTTTATTATGATGTAAAGCATCGCAAACAAAGCAAAGCAGCCTGCACACAAAATGTGCGCCAAATCGCATATAATAGACACATTGTTTACCAGCCCATTTAGCAAAGGCTCATCATGAAAATTTCCACTCAATTTGACGCAGGCGCGATTATTGTGCGCGATTTAAGTCAGCCCGAACACATTCGTCTAGCCTTGCGTCCCGACAATGCCTCATCGTTCAAACAATGGTTTTATTTTCGTTTACAAGGCGCGGCATACACCCCTTGCGTGATGCACATTGAAGACGCGCACGAAGCCGCCTATCCTGCTGGCTGGGACGGCTATCAAGCCGTTGCGTCCTACGACCGCCAAAACTGGTTTCGCGTGCCAACTACCTACGAAAATGGCGAACTCATCATCACGCACACACCGCTTGCCAACAGCATTTACTACGCTTATTTTGAACCGTATTCGCACGAACAACATCTGAATTTGCTCGGCGAAGCGCAAGGTAGCGGCTTGTGTCAAATTGACGACTTGGGCAGCACGGTGCAAGGGCGCGACATCAATTTGCTGACCATTGGCAACCAAGTGGATAGCGATTTAAAAATTTGGGTCATTGCCCGTCAGCACCCAGGCGAAACGATGGCAGAATGGTTTATGGAGGGCTTTTTGTCGCGCTTACTAGACCACCAAGACCCAACCGCACGCACTTTGTTGGATAAAGCCACGTTTTACGTTGTGCCGAACATGAATCCAGATGGCTCGTTTTTGGGCAATTTGCGTACCAACGCGGCAGGCGCAAATTTGAATCGCGAATGGCTAGAACCCAGTATAGAACACAGCCCCGAAGTGTTTTATGTGCGCGAAAAAATGCACGAAATTGGCGTAGATATGTTCTTGGACGTGCATGGCGACGAGGGTTTGCCCTATGTCTTCGTGGCAGGCACAGAAGGCGTGCCAAACTACAATCAACAAATTGCCGATTTAGAAACGCTGTTCAAAAACGCATTGCAGGCTGCTTCACCCGATTTTCAAGATGTGTATGGCTACGAAAAAGACGCGGCAGGACAAGCCAATTTGAGTATGGCAACGGCGTATGTGGGCAACACGTTTGGCTGCTTGGCATACACGCTGGAAATGCCGTTTAAAGACAACAACAATTTGCCCGATGACGATTTTGGCTGGAACGGACAACGTTCGTTGCGTTTGGGCGAAAGCATGCTGACTGCGACGCTTGCCGTTGCCAAAAATTTGCGTCCTGAATAGGGGTAATTTAATCGTCATATTTAATGTATAGTGAATTAAATTTAGATTAGTACAGCGTTGTCAACTCCCTTATGTACTAGGTGTACACGGCGGTCGTTGTCGCCTTGTCCTAATCTAAATTTAATCCACTATATAAAGTGCAGGCTGCTTTTAACGGATTCTTTTCCGCAAAAAGCAGCCTGCACTTTTTGTTTTGATGTGGTAGTTGTAATACTTATATTGCTATTTTGAAAAATGACACAGTATTTAGTTTGTATGTAAAGAATCTTTAAAAAATGTTTGCTATACATACGTCAAATCGTTTAAAATTTAAAAATAGTAATAATTACTATTTATCTGCAAATGGATTAAATCTACATTTTTTAAATCAAACGAAATCAATCACGAGGTTAAGATATGAAACTCAACTCAAAACACACCTTAACCGTAGCCATGCTACCTTTTTTATTGAATGCTTGTGCAGGCGGTGGCAATGTTTCGGTACCAGAGATTATTGTTCCACAAATTGTTGCGCGTGCATTGGATAAAACATCAGCATCTGTGCAAGCTAAGCCTGATGCAAATGTGGCAACTTTTTCAAGCAATTCAGATAGTAAGATAGAACAATATACGATTAGCGAGCCAAGTATTATCCCTGGCGTGCTTCGTGTAGAAGATGAGCTGGTTTACACTTTGGCTAGCGGTAAAAGCTACCGATTCGATAAATTTAATACGTTGGTACTGACTTCGCAATCAACACCCGGTATTCGCAAATTACCAAATGTTCAGGCCATGACTCCGACAGATGATGGCGGGCGCATTATCGCTTGTTGCGATAGCTCAGTATCGGGCATGTTGTTTTCTGATTTGAAAGCGAGCCGTTTTGGCATATGGATGTCGCCAACAGGGCAAGCGGAAGTCTTTTCTGGAGGCAAGTTGGCGGTGGCAGCAGATTTGCAAGGAAGTAATGTCAATGGACAACCAAAAGGCAAGGCGACCTATCAAGTGGTTGCGTTACGGAGCAAGGGTAATCATGCCGTCACTTCAACATTTGAAAGCACGTACACATCAAGCAGCTATGCTACCGCTGTTAATGTTTCGCGCTTAACGGTGAACTTTAATACCAATAAATTGGGTGGCACGATTATTGGCAATCAAGATTTTGGCGCACCGGTGGAAATGAAAGATGTTACTTTAAACGGTAGCAAATTTAGCGGTACGGCAGAATCGGCAGGAAAAATAGGACGGGTTGAAGGTGGTTTGTTTGGAGAAGCGTGGCGCTCTCCCTATTCAGGTAATTTTTATTACAACGGCGCAGGCGGTAAAGAAATTGGCGGTGTGATTACATTCCCAGCTGATAAATCGCTCAATACCGCGTTTGGTGGCGTTCGCAGCAATTATGACGACAAAACCGATAGCCAAGATTTAACCCCAGTAAACAATTAACCGATTTGATGTGATTTAACCTAAACATAGGCAATAGAATAAATGAAACAACCGTTTAAACTAGGCATGATGACAGTATTGGTGCTGTCGGCTTTTCCTGCTATGGCGGCAGATGAAACAAGCAATTTGAAAACGATTGAAGTGCGCGGTTCTCGCACACCTGCCAAATTGGGCGAAACTACCACCAAACGCAAAATGCTAGACGAAAACATGGTGCAAGATATGCGCGATTTAGTGCGCTATGACCCTGCGGTTAGCGTGGTTGAAGGTGGACGTGGTAGCACCAATGGTTTCGTAATTCGCGGTGTAGACAAAGACCGCGTGGCAGTAAATATTGACGGCTTGGCGCAAGCAGAAAGCCGCTCTTCCGAAGGTTTCCAAGAATTATACGGTGCGTATGGTAACTACAATGCCAATCGTAATGCCAATGAATTGGAACATATTTCCGAAGTGAGCATCAAAAAAGGCGCAGATTCCATTACTTCGGGTAGTGGTGCGTTGGGTGGTTCGGTTAATTACAAAACTAAATCGCCAACAGAAGTAGTGAACGAAGATAAACCTCTCTATCTAGGTGCAAAAACAGGCTACACAGGGCGAGACAAAGGCAAAGTGAGCAGCATTGACGTGGCAGGCTACCTCAAAGGTTTTGATGCGCGTTTTGTTTACACGCATCGTCAAGGTCATGAGTTGCGCAATAATAACAATGGTGCAACCGACAATGTTAAATTCAGAGAAACCGTATGGGACCCTACTCGAAGAAAAGGCTCTGCCAGTCAGTTTGGCTCGTTGGGTAAATTCCGTTCCAGAACCGACCCGCAGGCGTATGTGTCCAGAGCCACGCTATTTAAAACAGGCTATCATTTTAACGATAGCAATTATTTGAGCTGGATGTATGAAGACTACCGTATGGATCGCAAAACCGATGAGTTGTCTAATGTGTGGGCGGCGGACTTTACGGGTAGCAGCCCTGTTAATGCGGATATGCGAAAGCGCAACGATGTAACCTATATCAAACGTACAGGCGTTCAATACGAAAATCGCATGGAAAACGGCTTGTGGGATAAGTTGGAACTAAGTTACGACCGACAAAAAATCCAAATGAGCACGATGACGTGGGACATTCCTGTTACATGGAAAGAAGGCGTTAATTCGGATATTTACTACGGATTCCGCCGCATTGACCAACGCACCTCGCAAGGTCAAATCCGAGCCAATAAGGATATGCAATTTGGCAATGTAACTTGGAGCACCAGTTATGGCACAGGTTTTAGCAAAGCTACCAACCAAAACGACAATTATGCCCATACGGTTCGTGCCTTTAAGCCAACAGTTTATACCAGCGGCAATATGGATAACGAAGTGTTCATGGAAGCCGAAAGCAAAAAACGCCATGTTTATTGGAATAATAACTTCCACTTTGGCAAGGCATTACGCATTGGTTTGGGTGTTCGCCGTGACTGGGTAACCAATCGAACCCTACCAAGCGAAAAAGTGTTGGACAGCATGCGTCAAGCAGGTTTGGAAAATGCACAAGCTAAATTCAATGCCACCAGTTATGCTGTGAGTGCTGATTGGCAGTTTGTTCCAGGTTGGACATTGTTGGGTAAATATGGCACGGCATTCCGAGTGCCAACAACCGATGAAATGTGGTTTGCTTTCCCGCACCCCGATTTCACGGTGGAAGCAAACGATAAATTGCGCCAAGAAAAAGCGCGCAATATTGAAATTGGTTTGTCCAATCAAGGTGCTTGGGGCAATATTTTGTTGTCAGGTTTCCAAACGCGTTATTCTGATTTTATTGATTTCGCTTATATTGGACTGAAAAGTGGTTCTTTCTTCAATACTAAAACAAGGCAGCGCGAATCTCGTGGTTACAGCGCACCGACTTGGAAAAACGTGAATCGTGATTCTGCCAAAATCAAAGGGATAGAATTATCAGGATTGTGGAAATTAGATAGCATTGGTTTACCCAAAGGCATGTTTATGAGTTGGACAGCCAGCTATCTAAAAGGTCATGCGACACAAGAAGATGGCAGCGAAACCCCAATTAACGCGCTCAATCCATTTGGCGCAGTAGTAGGTTTGGGCTATGTGCATCCAGAAAACCGTTGGAGCATTAAAACTAATATCAGCTACACCGCGCGTAAAAAAGCCGAAGACACCGTCCACAGCTATGAAGACGGTGCCAATCCGTGGCCATATGCCAAATACAGCCGCGATTATGTGGTAGTGGATTTGAGCGGTCATTACACTTTTGGTAAATATTTGACTTTGCGTGCTGGCGTGTTCAATTTGTTTGATAAGCATTACTACACTTGGGATAGCTTGCGCAGCATTCGCGAGTTTGGTACGGTAAATCGAATTGATAACGCAACGGGCGCAGGTCTCCAACGATTCTCTGCACCAGGACGCAATTTTGCGGTGTCGTTGGAAGCGAAGTTTTAAGGTATTGTTAGACAAAAACAATGTGCAGGCTGCTTTTGAATAATTAAGCAGCCTGCACATTGTTTTAGATTTTTTGAGTAGCTTAAAACTTAACCCACTTTATCGCCAGGCTGCGCACCTTCGTGGACGGTCAGCAATTTCAAATTATGGTCTTTATCTGCCGCGCTCAAAATCATACCTTCTGACACGCCAAATTTCGCCATTTTGCGTGGCGCGAAATTTGCCACCGCAATCACCATTGTACCGTTCAATTCCGCAGGGTTCGGATAGCTCGCCGCAATGCCCGAGAAAATCGTGCGTTGCTCAAAACCAAAATCCACGCTAAATTTCAACAACTTCGTGCTGCCCTCAACCGCCTCACAGTTTAACACTTTCGCCACGCGCATATCCACTTTCATAAAATCGTCAAAGCTGCATTGCTCGGCAACTGGCGCAAATTCATTGTTTGTGGCTGCTGGGGTTTCAGGGGCTGCCTGAATCGTTTGTTTGTTCGCTTCTACTAAATCGTTCACTTGTTTTTCCTCAATACGTTGCATTAAATGTTCATATTTGTTGATGATGTGGTTTTCAGGCAGCGTGGAAACCGTGTGCGCCCAATCCAATTTTTCCACATTCAAAAACACCGCCGCTTGCGTTGCCACATTCGGCAAAACAGGCGACAAATACGCCGTTAAAATCTTGAATGCGTTAATCAATTCGCTGCACACTTCGTGCAAACGCTGTTCCGCGCCGTCTTGTTTCGCCAATTCCCAAGGCTTGTTCGCGTCTACATATTCATTGACCAAATCCGCTAAACCCATGATTTCACGCAAGGCTTTTGCGTATTCGCGGCTTTCGTAATCGTTGGCAATGGATTCCGATTTTTCGGTTAATTGGGCAATCAATTTGCTGCCTGAAACATCTTGCAGGCTGCCTGAAAAGCGTTTCGCAATAAAACCACTTGCACGAGCAGCGATGTTTACATATTTACCCACCAAATCGCTATTCACACGCGCAATAAAATCTTGTAAATTCAAGTCAATATCTTCAATTTTGCTATTCAATTTCGCGGCGATGTAGTAACGCATCCATTCGGGATTTAAACCTTGTTCCAAATACGATTTCGCGGTAATAAACGTGCCGCGAGATTTAGACATTTTCTGACCGTCCACCGTCAAAAAGCCGTGCGCGAAAATGCCAGTCGGGGCGCGATGTCCACTAAATTCCAGCATTGCCGTCCAAAACAGCGCGTGGAAATACAAAATATCTTTGCCAATGAAATGATACATTTCGGTTTGGCTGTCTTTTCCGAAAAATTCGTTAAAATCCAAGCCGATACGGTCGCAAAGATTTTGGAACGAAGCCATGTAGCCCACAGGTGCGTCCAACCAAACGTAGAAATATTTATTCGGTTGGTCGGGAATTTCAAAGCCGAAATATGGCGCATCGCGTGAAATATCCCAGTCGGACAATTCGCCGTCTTTGAGCCATTCGTTCATTTTGTTGAGTGCTTCGGGTTGCAAATGCGCTTTGCCGTCCGTGCTGCCTGAAGTCCATTGTTTTAAATAATCCGCGCATTCGCTTAATTTGAAAAAGAAATGTTCGGTTTCTTTCATTACGGGCGTTGCACCTGACACGGCGGAATACGGTTTAATCAATTCGGTTGGCGAATAGGTTGTGCCGCACACTTCGCAGTTGTCGCCGTATTGGTCTTGGGCGCGGCATTTGGGGCATTCGCCTTTGACAAAACGGTCGGGCAAAAACATTTGTTTTTCGGGGTCAAACAGTTGGTTAATGTTTTTGCTGGCGATTTTGTTGTTGGCTTTGAGTGCCAAGTAAATTTGTTCGGAATATTTTTTGTTTTCAGGCGAATGGGTTGAGTAATAATTGTCGTAGCCAATGCCAAAACCTGTGAAATCTGCCAAATGTTCGGCGTGGGTTTTGTCAATCATTTGCTCGGGGGTAATGCCTTGTTTTTCGGCGGCGAGCATGATTGGCGTGCCGTGCGTGTCGTCCGCGCAGCAGTAATAGCATTCGTGTCCGCGTGATTTTTGGAAGCGTACCCAAATGTCGGTTTGGATATGTTCAACCATATGTCCTAAATGGATTGAGCCGTTGGCGTAGGGCAGGGCGGAAGTAACCAAGATTCTTCGTTTTTGTGTCATAGTAGCTTTCTTTATATGTTGCAGAATGAATAAAAGGAGTATTATGCCACAGTTGTAAAGTTGCTTTTGGCGATTTGCAACCTTATTGGGCGATTAACCAATAAGTTTATAAAAATCATATCTATAATTGCTAATAATAAGGATTTTTTAAAAAGGCTATTCAATTGGAAATTATGTACTGTTTGTATGGCTGTCTTGTCTATTGCAGCCTGCACTAACGAAAATACAAGTAAAAAAGATAATTCTGCTTCTGCACCAGCGACAAACAGCGTTGCGCCCACAGCCAAAGATGTCATCGTTATTGGCTCTGACCCGAACTATCCGCCATATAACTTATTGTGCAGCCGTTAAAAGCGCAAAGCGTGGCAGAAAATACCGATTTGGTTTTTTGCTGTGGATAAAGACAAACCTGAGTTGTTAGCCAAAATCAACGCAGGTTTGCAAAATCTGAAACAATCGGGTCAGTTGGAAAAAATTTAGCAAAGATGGGCGCAATATCAATTTAAATAAGACCTATCATTCAAAAACAATCGTTTGACTATTATATTGACTGCTATTGTGAAATAGCAGCCAATTTGTCTATTCATACTAAAATTCCTGTTGCATACCAAAAGACTGTTTAAGAAAAGGAAAATCATCATGCTAGATTTATTAACTGGTATCGGCGAATTGCTATCCAGCCTGTACGATGCGATTCAACAAATGCGCCAAGAATGGCGAACCAAAAAACGAATATCCGCCGTTTGGTTGATTTTGTTCGTGCTGATAGTGGCACTTTTGCTGCTTTTGGCGGTGCTGGGTATCGTTGTGATGCAATCGCGCTAACCAAAAGTGCAGGCTGCTTTTTGTAGCCCTTAAACTCTATTTTTGCTATGATAACGGCTATTTTTTTCAAAACCACAGGTCATTTCACATGAAAAAAACCGTTTTTTATACTGCATTATGGGCGGTGTTATCGCTCGCAGCGTGTCATCAAGACAAATCTGCACCAGCCGCCAGCGTAGCATCTGCCGCATCAACCGCTTCTGCGCCAGCCGTTCAAGTATGCGAACATCCTGAATTAGCGCAACAAATCAAACAAAGCATGGTGCAAACCATTGGGCAGAATGACCGCTTAATGCAATCGGAAAACGCAAATTGGCTAGATGCTGTACAACTGACCGCGATTGCCAACAAGTTGGATATTACTATCGACCCAGCACAACCCAATCTTAACGCTTGCCAAACGCAAGTGCATATTACTTTGCCGCAAGATGTTGTCGCGCAAGCCAAAAAATTCGCGCCTTTGCTGCAAAGTGCCGACCCTGTTGTATGGATTAGCGACAAAACCACAAGCAGCAACGTTCAGTTTGACGGCAACAAATTGGTTGTGCCATTTAGTTTTACTTTGAACAATCAAACCATTATGCCAAGCGATAACACCTTGAACAACGTGGCGACTTTGATTGCCGATGCCTTATTGCCAGCGAGCATCAAAGCCAAAATTGAAGTAAACGGCAAAACCATGAGTCGCGAACAGGCGTTGAAAAAACTCAACGAACCGCAAGAAGTGCAGGCTGCTTCTGAACCGCAAGCGGTGGAAGTTGCACCTGTTAGCGAAGACATTCCAGCACCGCCAAGCCCAGAAGAAATGGCGCGTCAAGCCAAACCTGCGGCGGCATCTGCACCCGAAATTCTAACTCCGCCCACGCAGCCAAAAAGCCGTGTCAGCCAAAACGACATCAACCAAGCGAATCGAGACAACGCAGCTGCCGACCAAGCGATTAAAAATTCGTGGCGCAAAATTTCGCCCGATATTCAGCAAACTTTGGTTGCCGAACAGCGCGATTGGGAAAGCAAAAAGAACGTGTCTTGTCGCAATGCGGCGGCAAAAGGTGGCAGCGCAGCCGAAAGCCAATATTTGCAAATGCAATGCGATACGCGCTTAACTCGCGAGCGTGTGCAATATTTGAATGGATACAGCATTGAATAATTAATGTGCAGGCTGCTTTGTATAGTGGATTAAATTTAGATTAGGACAAGGCGACAACGACCGCCGTGTACATCTAGTACATAAGGGAGTTGGCAACGCTGTACTAATCTAAATTTAATTCACTATAAACATAAAAAGCAGCCTGCAATTTCTATCACACCAACAACAGAAAGCCTGCTCATGTCCGACATTCTGCAAAAAATCCTGCACACCAAAGCGCAAGAAGTCGCGCAACAAAAAACCGAAATCTCTTTGGAAGCTATGAAACAACTGGCGCAACAAGCCGAACCTGTGCGCGATTTTATCGCTGCCATTCGTGCCAAACACGCAGCAAAGCAGCCTGCAATTATCGCCGAAATCAAAAAAGCCAGTCCGTCCAAAGGCTTGATTCGTGCTGATTTTAACCCTGCGCAACATGCCCAAGACTACGAAAGCGCAGGCGTGGCGTGTTTGTCGGTGCTGACCGATGAGCCGTATTTTCAAGGTTCGCCCGATTATTTGCGTCAAGCCCGTGCCGTCGCGTCGCTGCCTGTGTTACGCAAAGATTTTATGATTGACGAATACCAAGTCTATCAAGCGCGTGCGTGGGGTGCGGACGCCATTTTGTTGATTGCCGCTGCGCTAGACGAAGCCACTTTGCTGCATTTGGAGCAAGTGGCGCACAGCTTGGGCATGGCGGTGTTGCTGGAATTGCACGATGAAAGCGAGTTGGCAAAATGCACGCGCCTAACCACGCCTTTGCGCGGCGTGAACAACCGTAATTTGCGTACGTTTGATGTGGATTTGCAGCAAACCATCGCGCTGTTGCCGCATTTGGCTGGGCAAATTGTCGTAACCGAAAGCGGCATTGCGGGCAAGGCTGATGTGGATTTCATGCAATCGCACGGTGTTCACACGTTTTTGATTGGCGAAACCTTTATGCGCGCCGACAACATTGCGGCGGCTGTTCGTACTTTGTTTTGATGATGAAATCTTTTGTTTATTTAAGTGCAGGCTGCTTTTTGCTGGCAGCGTGTTCGCCCAGCGAAACAACATCGCCCGAATCTAACCACAGCAGCAGCCCAGCCGCCAGTCAATCGGTGGTGGCGGAACAGCTGCTGAATGTGGCTTCGCGTGAAAACATTTTGCAAACCAGCCAGCAGGCGATGCAAAACGCCAGTGCGTCCGATGTGGCAAACGAATGGACGGTTACGATGCCGACTTCTGCGCCCGAATCTTTGCCCTTGCCTGCGCCACAAAGTGCGTCCAGCACCAGCCATTTGCCGCCACTCAACGCGGTGTGCGAGCAATATTATCAACGCGCCGATGCGTGTTTTGCCAAACAGGGCGACGATGCCAACGAATTGCGTTTGCAAAATCAAACGGCTCGCGAAGACGCGCTGCGCCAACAACCAGATGAAGCAGCCTGTACCGCGCTCAACCGTAGTTTTGACGCGGTGGCGCAAAATCTTGGCTGCGAATAACCCGAACTTTTTATGATGAAATTGGCTTTTATTTTTTTGCGACTTTTGTCGTATTTGCCGCACAGCAGCCTGCGCGTTTTGGCGCGATTTTTTGGCTGGTTGTGCTATGCCTTGGTTGTGCCGCGTCGCCAAATCGGCAAAAAAAATCTGCAACTGTGCTTTCCGCATTTGTCGGACGATGAACGCCGCACCATTTTGCGCGAACATTTTTATCACATGGCGTTGTTGATTTTGGAATACGGGCGATATTGGTATGGCGATGCAAACACCTTGCGCCAAGCGGTGTGCTATCAAGACAAACATTTTTTGGACGATGCGTTGGCGGCGAATCAAAAAGTGATTTTGCTCTATCCGCACTTTACCGCGTTTGAAGCGGCGGTGTACGCGCTCAACCAAGATGTGCCGCTGATTAGCGTGTATTCACATCAAAAAAATGCCGAATTGGACGCGCAAATTTTGCGTGGGCGACATCGTTACGACAACGTGTTTTTGATTGGACGCACCGAAGGACTACGCGCCATTATCAAACAAATTCGCCAAAGTGCCGCACCGTTTTTGTATTTGCCTGACCAAGATTTTGGCGTAAAAGACTCTATTTTTGTGGACTTTATGGGCGTGCAAACCGCTACGATTACAGGCTTGTCGCGCATTGCCAAAATGACCGATGCCAAAGTGATTCCAGCCATTCCCACGCGCCAAAGCGATGGCACGGTGCAATTGCGCTTTTATCCTGCGTGGGACGACTTCCCTAGTGCAGACCCTGTTGCCGACACGCAGCGCATGAACGATTTTATTGCCGCGCGTGTTTTAGAGCAGCCTGCACAGTATTTTTGGTTGCACAAACGCTTTAAAACGCGCCCAAATGGAGAATCTTCGTTTTATGAATAAAACGCGAATTTTGGTGGTGGAAGACGAAATGCCGATTCAAACGCTGATTGCGTTTTCGTTGCAGCAAGCGGGGTTTGACGTGCAATGTGCCAGCCATGTGCAGGCTGCACGGGAACTCATCGCGCAACAAAGGCACGATTTATTGCTGCTGGATTGGATGTTGCCCGATGGCGATGGCGTATCGTGGATAGCGGAACTTCGCGCCCAGCCAGCCACCGCCGCGCTGCCGATTATTTTGCTCACTGCACGCAGCGAAGATGCCGACAAAGAACATGGCTTTGCCCAAGGCGCAGACGATTACTTGACCAAGCCCTTTTCGCCACGCGAATTGATTGCGCGAATCCACGCCCGATTGCGCCACAGAGTGCAGGCTGCTTTGCCTGTTTCGCTGATTCAAATGGGCAATTTGCAGCTCAACCCCGATACACAGCGCGTGAACGCAGGCAGCCTGCACTTGGAATGCAGCAGCAGCGAATTCAAATTGCTGCATTTTTTAATGCAACACCCCGAGCGCGTGTTCAGCCGCCGCCAGTTGCTAGACCATGTTTGGGGCGAAGACGCTTTTGTGGAAGAACGCACGGTGGATACACAAATCGGGCGATTGCGCCGCCTGCTGGAAACCGCCAATATTGGGCATTACATTCAAACGGTGCGTGGCAGCGGCTATCGTTTTTCGGTGATGGAGTAAGCCTATGTCGCCCTATTCCATTCACATTTGGGTGCGCGTGTTGCTCGCGGCAACGGTGTGTGCGCTGGCGTTTTCTTTGTATGGCGCATTGGGCTTGGCGATTGCGTGGGCAGCCTGCACCACTTTGTGGCTGTATCACAATTTGCGCGGCATACGTCAATTTACACGCGCCCTGCATACTCAATCGCCCAACCAAACCATTTCGTTTACCAATGGACACGGCTTGTGGGTGCAACTTTTGTCCGACATTCATCGCCGCGACCGCGTTAATCGCAAACATCGCACTCAACTACATCGCACCGTGCAACGCTTTCAAGCCGCTGCCGAATCCATGCCCGAAGCCATTGTGTTGCTCAACAAAAACGGGCGCATTCAATGGTTTAATCATCTTGCCATTGACTATTTTTCGCTGTCGCCCGAACACGCACTCGGCAGCGCGTTGCATAAACACATTGCCAACGCCGATTGCCAAGCGTTTTTGCAAGCAGCCTGTACGTCTAATCCCCAAGAATTGCGTTTTACGCTCAACCAAGACAACGGACGAATGCGCCATATTCGCCTGATTCGCACCGCGTTTATGCAGCAATCGGAATTGATTATTGCCGAAGACATTAGCCGCGCCGAACAGTTGCAAGCCACGCGCACCGCCTTTGTTGCCAACGTGTCGCACGAATTACGCACACCGCTCACCGTTATCAACGGCTTTTTGGAAACGCTTGCCGATTACCCCGATTTGCCCAGCGAACAACGCGCTCAATTTGTTGCGCTCATGCAAAACGAAAGTCAGCGTATGCTCAATTTGATTCACGATTTGATGACGCTGTCGGCTTTGGAAGACCCGCAGCAGCAAACCGCGCCCAAAGCAGCCTGCAATATCAGCGATTTGGTGCAGCAAATTGTGCAAGACGCGCAACGCTTGTCAGCAGGTAAACACCAAATCATCGCCGACATTGAAGCCGATATTAACCTGCTGGCACGAGAACGCGAGCTGTATCAAGCCTTGTCCAATTTGGTGTTTAACGCGGTGCGCCACGCAGGCGAAGGTTGTCAAATCCACATCGGTTTACAGCGCATTGCCAACCCCAATCCCTATAAGCCACCGTTGGCGCAATTTTCGGTGCGAGACACAGGCAAAGGCATTGCGCCCGAACATTTGCCGCATTTGACCGACCGTTTTTATCGCGCCGATTCAGGACGCAGCCGTGAAAATGGTGGCACAGGCTTGGGGCTTGCCATAGCCAAACACGCGCTTGCCAACCACCAAGCCAGTCTGCACATTCGCAGCGAATTAGGCGTTGGTAGTGAATTTATGACGCAGTTGCCGACTTGATGCTATCCTGCAATCTGTTCCTTCTCCTTTGGGAGAGGAGAGGCAATTTGGTACGATAGCAATTTAATATCGCTGGAATACCACGATTTTCGCTCTCCCTAACCCTCTCTCACAGGATAGGGAATGAAATAGCTGAATATCCAAAATTTCAATAAAACAATAATCATCATGTACATCGGACGATTTGCCCCCAGCCCCACAGGATTACTCCACATCGGCTCGCTGCTAACCGCGTTGGCATCGTATGCAGACGCACGCGCCCATGGCGGACGCTGGCTGGTTCGCATGGAAGACCTAGACCCACCACGCGAAATGGCAGGCGCAGCCAGTCAAATCCTATTCACGCTAGAACAATTTGGCTTGGAATGGGACGGCGAAGTCGTCTATCAAAGCCAACGCCATCATCTGTATCGCGCCGCCTTAAACGACTTAATCACGCGCCAGCTTGCCTATCCCTGCTATTGCAGTCGCAAAGATTGGCACGCCGCCGCCAAAATGGGCGTGGACGGTTTTGTGTACAACGGTTTGTGCGCCCAATCGCCATCGCCCCAACATCAAAATCCGTCCAAGCAGCCTGCATGGCGAATGCGCGTTCCCGACCAAATCATCGCCTTTGATGATGCAATAGTCGGAAGCTACGCCCAAAATCTCGCCCACGACATTGGCGATTTTGTGCTGCTGCGTGCCGATGGTTTTTGGGCGTATCAACTCGCCGTTGTGGTGGACGATGCTGAACAAGGCATCACTCACATTGTGCGCGGACAAGATTTGCTCGTGTCCACGCCGCGTCAAATTTGGCTACAAAGCAGCCTGCACTTGCCCACACCGCATTACGCCCATTTGCCGCTGCTCACCAATCAACACGGACAAAAATGGAGCAAGCAAACGCTCGCCCCAGCTTTGGATTTGACCCAGCGCGAACAACTGTTGCGCCAAGTCATGCACTATTTACAGATTCCGCCTGCGCCCGAAGTCAATCATTTGGCGGATTTATTGATGTGGTGCATACAACATTGGCAAATGCGCCGCGTGTCGCCCGAAGCCATTCGCACGGAATAGCAGAGAAAATCATCATGATAAGAGAGTTTGGCATCGCATTTTTACAATCTTTTGGCATGACTTTTTTGTCGTTGTTGTTGCATTATGTGATAAGCGGTTCGGGCATTTGGGGAAACGACGAACTGGATTTTGGTGAATGGATTAAATTGGTTTGGCAGCTCGCTTTATTCTGTTTGTGTTTAGCGTGCTTGAAAGAGTTTGTGTTACCGAAATAATGAGCGCGTAGGTCGGCGGTCTTGATCCCGATAAGTTAAAGTCAATCAAGTGCAGGACTAATCTAAATTTAATTCACTATACTTATCCTTCAAGCAAAGAGTAAATCTGTTACGCAGGCATTCCCATTCCCAATAAAAAAGAAGCAAAATGGGGGCTGGCAAACCAACATTTTTGTTATAGCCTCTTGTGGACAAAGACCAATATGGGCTGATAGCGTAAGACATCACAATGTTTAATCATCTGGACGACTATTTTATAGATTCCATGTATCAAATCATGGATTTTGTCATCAAACAAAATAATCTGTCGTTAAAGAAGGAAAAAGTTAATTTGGCATGGAAACAGGGTGCATAGGTGCGACACAATGCACTCAACCACTTCAATCAACAAGGGAAAAAATCATGAACCTACAAGAAACCCTAATCAGCAGCAGCCCGATTGACCACAGTGGTTTTCTCAAAATCAACCGCGACCAAATTCGTTTGCCCAATGGCAGCGAACACGAACGCGTAGTGATTCGCCACCCTGGGGCAGCCTGCGTGTTGGCGATTACGCCCGATAACCGTGTGGTGTTGGTGCGTCAATGGCGACACGCAGCAGGACGCGATATGTTGGAAATTCCAGCAGGCAAGCTGGACGATGGCGAAGACCCAGTGCAATGTGCTTTGCGCGAATTGGGCGAAGAAACGCCGTATGCAGCGGAAAAAGTAGAAAAAATAATCTCGTTTTACACCGCCCCAGGTTTTTGCGATGAAGTGTTGCATTTGTATCGCGCCATCAACATCACGCCTACAAGCAGCCTGCAACCCGACCAAGATGAATTGCTGGAAGTAGAATTGCTTACCGCCGAACAAGTGCACGCTGCCATGCAATCGGGCGATATTTGCGATGCGAAAACCTTGATTGCATTGCAATTTTGGCTAATGGAGCAAGCGCGATGAGTAGCCTGCACATCGTTCCCATTCCTGCGCTGAACGACAATTATATTTGGCTGTTGCAACAAGGCAACGAAGCGATTGCGATTGACGCAGGGCAAGCCGAGCCTGTGTTGGCGTATGTGCAGCAGCACGGTTTGCAACTGGTGCAAATTTGGGTTACGCATCATCATGGCGACCACACGGCTGGCATTGCGGCATTGCAGGCTGCTTTTCCGCGTTGCCAAGTGTTTGGCGCACACGATATTGCGGCGGCAACGCAAATTGTGCAAGAAGACAGTCAAATAAGTTGGCAAAACAAACAGATAGACGTTTGGCAGATTGCAGGACACACGGCAAATCATCTTGCCTATTTATTGCGCGATGACGAGCAGCTGCACGTTTTTTGTGGCGACACGCTGTTTTCGGCTGGCTGTGGGCGCGTGTTCCCCGATAGCCAACCCGAATGGCTGTATCGCAGTTTGCAGCGCATTGCCCGCCTGCCGAGCGACACCTTGCTTTATCCAGCGCACGAATATACCGCCAGCAATTTGCGTTTTGCCGCGCACATTGAGCCGAACAATCCGCACATTGCCGTCGCGCAAGCAAAAGCAGCCTGCACACCGACTTTGCCTGTATCGTTGGCGCACGAGCAGCAAATCAACCCATTTTTGCGCGTACATTTGCCCGAAGTGCAGCAGCGTGTGGCGGAACATTATCAAGCGGACTTGGTTGATGATGTTGCCGTGTTTACCGCGTTGCGTGAGTGGAAAAATCGGTTTTAGCGGAACAAAGCAGCCTGCACTTTTTGAGAACAACTTGCAAATCTGTGATTATTGTTATACCATAACATCTTTACAAGGAGAACGGTATGAAACCCAATATTCACCCCGAAAATTATCGGACAGTTTTGTTTTTTGACAGCAGTGCGGAAACAGGTTGGCTGATTCGCTCGTGTGCGCCCACCAATCAAACACGTCAATGGACGGATGGCAACACCTATCCCGTGTTTTATGTGGATACGTCATCGGCATCGCACCCAGCCTACACAGGCAAACAGCGCGAACACCACAAAGAAGGCCGCGCCAGCCAGTTTAATCAACGTTTTGCAGGCATGGTGTCTGCGTTTAGAAAGGGTAAATAATGCAAGTTTTGTCTTCATTAAAAGCCGCGAAACAACGTCATCGCGATTGTCAAATTGTACGCCGCCGCGGCAAAGTGTATGTGATTTGCAAATCCAATCCACGATTTAAAGCGCGACAACGATAAAAAGCAGCCTGCACATTCCATTTGCTGAATGTGCAGGCTGCTTTTTTTGTTGATTAAAATTCCGCGTCCACTTGATTATCGCCAGCCATCCCACTTTCCAACACAGGCATAGGCGGTGGCAACAGCGCAGACAAATTCAAACTTGCCGCATTCAAAGTCGGATAACCGCTAAACGTGATTTGATAGCCGCCAGCCGAATTGCCACGCAAAGCAGCCTGCGCCCCCAGCGGAAACGTGGTTTTGTGGGCAATGTGTCCAAACGGAAAGCCCGTCAGCACAGGAATGCCAGCCACGCGCGAAATCGTTTGCGCTACGCTGTTGAGCGTGTAGCTGCTGTCATACACATCGCGGATATTGCCCATGCGGAAATCGCCCAAAATAATGGCGCGTTGCTTTTTCAAAATGTCAGCCAAATGCAGCGTTTGCAACATACGCTCAATGCGATACGGCTGCTCGCCCACGTCTTCCAAAAACAGCAATCCGCCCTGAATATTCGGCATATACGGCGTGCCAACCAGCGATACCAACACGCTCAAATTGCCGCCCCACAACACGCCGTCCACATTTGGCACGCTGCTGGTTTGGTAGTTTGGCACGTTCACGGTAACGCTTTGGCTGGTAGTCGTGCGGATAAAACTGTCCATGGTGTACGCATCTAGCGGCGTTTTGGCAAATTCGCTATACAGCATCGGGCCAGCAAAACTCGGCGTAATAGATTGCGCCAACAATGCCAGTTGAATCGCGGTTACATCGCTGAATCCAAACAACAAAGTTTGCACTTCCTGCATACGCGCACCCAAACTCGCCCAATCAATATGCGGTAACAAACGCGCTGCGCCATAGCCGCCGCGCACCCCCATCAACATTTTGGGCGTGGCGATTTTGCCTGTGGCGATGTCTTGCAAATCGGCAATGCGTTCGGCATCGCTGCCTGCAAATCGCTGAAAACGGCGATACGCAGCTTGATGATTGCTAATCACAAACCCCGCACCGTGCAGCGCGTTCAAACCATTTTGAATGCGCGTTGGGTCTTCGCAAAAGCCCGAGCTGGCGAACAAATGCAGGCTGCTTTGGTTAGACGATGTGTTTGGGCGATTGGGTTGCGTACTGGGCATAGTGTTTGCAGTTGGTGTAACGCTTGGCATGGGTTTGGGCGAGCTGCCACACGCAGCCAAAATGCCGCTGCTCATCGCCAAAGCAGAGTGTTGAAGTAAGTGTCGGCGTGAAAGTTGAATCGTCATCATGTTGCTCCGTTTAGAATTTGTTGGACTTGTTGTACCCAATTATCGGGCAAAGTGCAGGCTGCTTCGCGGTTTGGCGTTGCCCAAATCGGCGCGGGAAAACACGCATCGTCACTAAATCGCGCAATAATATGCCAATGCAAATGCGGTACAACGTTGCCCAAACTCGCCAGATTGATTTTGGCTGGCTGCAACACTTGGAGCATTGCCGCTTCCACGCGATAGACCATTTCCATGATTTCGTGGCGTTGTTCGGGCGGCAAATCGGTCATTTCGGCAACGTGTTCGCGCCAAATCACGCGACAAAAAGCAGGCGCATTGGCTTCGTTGTGTACCGCAATCACGCGCAGATTGGGCGTGGTCAGCAAAATTTCTTCGTTTTGCGCGTGGCAAAGTGGGCAAGTCATGTTTTGTTTTTCCTATTGATGTGTAAACAAAAGTGCAGGCTGCTTTTTGAATCACTCAAAAGCAGCCTGCACTCTAACACATAGCGAAGTGAAATAAAAATAGGACAAGGCGACAACGTCCGCCGTGTGCAAATAGCACATAAGGACGTTGGCAACGCCGTACTATTGCAATTTCACTTTGCTATAAATGCACGATTAACGTTTTACTTCTACTGCGCTTGTACCGAACGTATCCAAATCGCGACCTGGCGCAGCTACTGCATCGTTTACGTTGATGTTGCTGATGCTTTCCAGAATAATCGCAGACGAGACATTCGCGCTAGTGCGGTACACCATTGCCAAGCCGATTTCTTCAACTGGTGTGTTCACATAAGGCGTAGCATCTTTGTTGCCAGCGCGAGACCATTCGGTTTTCAGCACCGAGCCACGACGATACAAGCCTACCACTGTGCCAACATCCAAGCCGTCCGCTTCACCCTTGTTCAGGATAATAGACTGCATTGCGCCTGCTTCGCTGATACCGTCCATCACCGATACGATACGTGCCGATAAGTTTGCAGCAGATTCGTGTGGCATGATGTTGAAGTTTTTCAAATCATCGGGTGCTTTAACCAAGTAATCGCCTTTGCGGATTTCTGATACAGCGTTTTCCACAACCATTGGCTGTGCGGTACGAACCACAACTGGGCGTTTGTCGGTATTTGCCACATATTCGTTGGCTTGAAGTTTTTGTTGCGCTTCGGCGGTGCGGTGTGCCAATGCGCTGTTCTCGCTTGTTAAAGTTGCTAATTCACCTGCAAATTCAACTAACTGCCCCAAGTTTTTGCCTGTTTCAGGGTCTTTCAAGTCGCGGTTCACGCGGAATACCAAGTATTTGCCAGGTTCGGTGATGCCGTCAGCAAATACGCGGTCGCCAGTTGAATACAATACGCGCGAATCTTGTCCGCCAACCAAACGTGGCAAATCTTTAATTTGCTCGGCAGTCATGAATTGTGGGTGTTTCATAAACAAGCGATAGAAGTCCACGTTCAAGGTGCTGATGCCGTAGCCAGAACCTAAATTGCGGATTTGCGGGCTCAATTTAATGGTTGGAATACCGCCTTGTACGCCCAAACGTGGCTGACCATTCACATAAGTCAATACCAACACTTGACCTGGATAAATCAAATGTGGATTGCGGATTTGGCTGCGGTTTGCACCCCACAATGCTGGCCATTTCCATGGACGGTATAGATATTTACCCGAAATACCCCACAAGGTGTCGCCTTGTTTAACGGTATATCGTGCAGGCGCACCTGGACGAACGCGCAAATTCTCTGCAATAGCAGGAGATGAAATAATCATGCCAGCAGCGCAAAGCAAGGTTATAATAGACTTTTGCATCATAATTCCCTCAATTTGGATTACACTATTTAACGAATAAACGTAATAATAGTGCATTTTAAAGTGTTTGGGCTAGTTTTATGCCAACAAACGTAAACAAAAATGGCAAGTATGCCACACATTAAACAAAAACACACGATTAGAAAGACAAAACATCATGGCTTTATTACCGATTTTGACTCACCCCAACGAACGATTACACATTGTCGCGCAACCTGTGGTGCAAGTAGATGACCGCATTCGCACGCTGGTGCAAGACATGGCAGAAACGATGTATGCAGCGCGTGGTATTGGCTTGGCAGCGACGCAGGTTGATGTACACGAGCGCGTGGTGGTGATTGATTTGTCCGAAGAACACAATCAACTGCTGGCTTTAATTAACCCTGTGATTACCAAAAAAGACGGCGAAACGACTTATGAAGAAGGTTGCTTGTCTGTGCCGGGGATTTATGACACGGTAACGCGTGCCAAAACGATTACGGTGGAATTTTTGGACACGCAGGGCAACAAGCAATCGTTGGACGCAGACGGTTTGTTGGCGATTTGTATTCAACATGAGCTTGACCATTTGGCGGGCAAATTGTTTGTGGAATATTTGTCGCCATTGAAACAAAATCGTATTAAGACGAAGTTAAAGAAACGTCAGCGCGAAACTTTATAAAATAAATCAATAAACCCAAAATGTGCAGGCTGCTTTCGCTGGATTGAAAAAGCAGCCTGCACTTTAATAAAGGATTCAACATGAAAGTGATTTTTGCAGGCACGCCCGATTTTGCTGCTGCCGCCTTAAAAGCGATTGCCGCCGCAGGTTTTGACATTCCGCTGGTTTTGACGCAGCCCGACCGCCCGAAAGGTCGCGGAATGCAGTTGCAAGCCAGCCCTGTTAAACAAGTGGCTTTGGATTTGGGATTGCGCGTGGCACAGCCCGAAAAATTGCGTAACAATGCCGAAGCCTTGCAAATGTTGCGCGATGTAGATGCCGATGTGATGGTGGCGGCGGCGTATGGCTTGATTTTGCCACAAGACGTGTTGGACACACCCAAACATGGTTGCTTGAACATTCACGCTTCCTTGTTGCCGCGTTGGCGCGGTGCTGCACCGATTCAACGCGCGATTGAAGCAGGCGATGCCGAAACAGGCGTGTGCATCATGCAAATGGACGCGGGCTTGGACACAGGCGCAGTCGTAAGCGAACACCGTTACACCATTCGCGATACCGACACGGCAAACGAAGTTCACGATGCCTTGATGGATTTGGGCGCAACGGCGATTGTGCGCGATTTACAACAGTTGCAAGCCAAAAGCAGCCTGCACGCCACACCGCAGCCCGAAACTGGCGTAACCTACGCGCAAAAATTGTCCAAAGAAGAAGCCAAAATCAACTGGAACGAAGCGGCAGAAGTGGTGGCGCGTAAAATTCGCGCATTCAACCCTGTGCCAACCGTCTGGACAGAATGGCAAGGCAAGCCGATGAAAATTTGGGCGGCACACGCAGTCGCGCAAAATGGCTCGGCAGGCACGGTTTTGGCGGTTGATGCCAATGGCATTGTGGTGGCGTGTGGCAGCGGTGCAATTTGCATAACCGAATTGCAAGTGGCTGGCAGCAAACGCATGACGGCAGCCGCGTTTCTGGCTGGACGCGAATTGGCGATTGGTGCGCTGTTTGCGTGAAGTGCAGGCTGCTTTTGAATGAAAAGATTAAGCACACGGAGAAATATCATGATTACCCTAGATTTAACCCCAAAAATAGAATGGCTATTAACGCAACAGGCGCAACATCGGGTTTGAGTGTAGAGCATTATTTAATCAATTATATCAGTGCATTAGCCAATCAATCGTCTAGCGTGGCAGAATTTATGCAAGGTAAACGGCTAGATAGTTTTTCAAGCGACCCTGTGGCATGGCAGAAAGCTGTTCTTGATGAATAAATATTTGCTAGATACTTGTTTTATTTTGGGATTGTATAGTGAATTCACTTCAAACTAGTACAGCGTTACCAACGTCCTTATGTACCACGCGTACACGGCGGGCGTCGTCGCCTTGTCCTAATTTGAATTGAATCCACTATATCAACAGAATGAGTATGCCTTGCGCTGTATGCAAAATGTATCATTTGAGCAATGTTGTGTGAGCGTGATTAACCGCATTGAACTATTGGGTTATCAAAATATAGTGGATTAAATTTAGAACCTGCATTCACAAAAATGATAAAATATCTTTATGACTAGAAAATCCTACCCAACAGACTTAACAGATGCCCAATGGCAAGCGATTGAGCCACATTTTAACCAGCTACGCCACTACAAATGGGATAAACGTCAATTAGTGAATGCCGTTTTGTATATTACCAAAACAGGTTGCCAGTGGCGTATGCTGCCCAATGATTTTCCACCTTATTCAACCGTATGGAGTTTCTATCGCAGAGCCAATCAATCAGGCTTATGGGATAGAATTCTTTTGGCATTGGTTCAAAAAAACGTTTAATCCATCAAAAACAAGC
>NZ_FOJK01000031.1 GCF_900111845.1 Kingella kingae ATCC 23330
GTCCCTATGCGAAAGTAGGTCATCGCCAAACTCTTTATTACAAACCTCCTGCTAATAATCTATATTCGCAGGAGGTTTTGCTTGCTATCTGCATATTTGTTGCGTAACAAGATAAAACGAAAAAAATGCAGGCTGCTTTGTATGGAAAAAGCAGCCTGCATTTTATTTTGCCTTACCCAAACTGTCGCCGAAAATACAACAACGGCTCGGCTTCATCGTGATGTAAAATCTCGTCTAAGTGAATATAAAACACACCATGCGTTCCCATCACATGATGCTCCACAATGTGTCCGTGTAAATGTGCCAATGCACCTTCAATTTGCAGTTGCCCTGTTTTGCCGCGATGCCAAATATGCTGCTCAAACCGCTCGGCTGGCGTGAGCTTGGTCATGCCTGCAAAATGTTCGGCAACATCTTGTTGATATTTTGCCAACACATTCACGCACAAATATTCGTTTTCCAGCAAAATGGGATAAATACTGGTTTTTTGATTGACGCACAAAACCATAGTCGGCGGCGTGTCGGTAATCGACGTAACGGCGGTCATGGTAATACCATATCGCCCCGCTTTGCCGTCTGTGGTAATCACATGAACGCCCGCCGCGCAAAACGACATGGCTTCACGAAAGTTTTGTTGTATAGTTTTTAAAATCATATTGTTATTATGTGCAGGCTGCTTTTTTATCGATAAACGCGCGTCGCTCGTTTGATGTTGCAAGTGATTTCGTAGCTAATCGTGCCAGCTGCTCGCGCCACTTCGTTCACATTAACCACATCGCCAAATAATTCCACTTCGCTGCCCAAACCTGCGTGCGAATCGGTCAATTCCACCGTTATCATGTCCATCGATACGCGCCCAATCAAGCGCGAACGAATGCCGTTAATCGCCACAGGCGTATCGTTGGCAGTTGCACGCGGATAGCCATCGGCATAACCACACGCCACCACGCCCACACGCGTAGAACGCTTGGTATAAAAAGTCGCGCCATAGCCAATGGGTTCATGCGGTTGCAACACGCGCTCGGCAAACACTTTGCTAACCAAACGCATCACGGGCTTCAAATCGGCATCAAAGCAGCCTGCACGGTCGGTAAACGGCGAAATGCCATACAACGCAATGCCAGCACGTCCCCAATCACGATGTGCTTCGGGATACGCTAAAATCGCCGCCGAATTTGCCAAACTGCTTTCGCCAGCCAAATCCGCGCACGCCAAATCAAACGCTTCTATTTGTATTTCGGTCATGCCGCGTTCCGCGTCATCGGCGCAGGCAAAATGGCTCATTTTCACGATTTTGCCGACTTTGTTGCTTTGCGATAACGCGGTATATGCCGCCGCATAATGGTGTGGGAAAAAGCCAGCGCGATGCATACCGCTGTCCATTTTTAGCCACACCGTTGCAGACTGTTTCCAATCGTGTGCCAATAAATCTTCCAGTTGCACTTGATTATGTACCACCGTCCACAAATTCCATTGCTCAATCAAGTGGTATTCTTGCGCGTCAAACGCCCCTTCCAGTAACACAATCGGCTTGGTGATGCCGTTTTCGCGCAGCTCAATTGCCTCTTCCAAAAACGCCACCGCAAAGCCATCGGCAATATCGTGCAACGCCAACGCACAGCGCACCGCACCGTGTCCATAGGCATTGGCTTTGACCACTGCCAATAATTTGCCACCATGTTTTTCTTTTAAAATACGATAATTGTGGCGCAAATGTTCCAAACGAATTTCACAAACCAAAGGGCGCATTGTTGTCTCCGTGCAGGCTGCTTTGTTGAAAAGGCGTATTATATAGCGATTGAACCGCAAAAAGAATAAATAAAACACTTGCCTAAACAGCATAAAACCCACTAAAATACGCGGTTTTCTGTATTCGTACATTTTTCAAATTTAAGGAAATTTTAACATGGTAGTGATTCGTTTAGCCCGTGGTGGCTCTAAAAAACGCCCTTTTTACAACATCATCGTAGCTGATAGCCGTAGCCGTCGCGATGGTCGTTTCATTGAACGTGTTGGCTTCTACAACCCAGTTGCCAACGAAAAACAAGAACGTGTACGCATCGCTGCTGACCGCTTGAACCACTGGGTTAGCCAAGGCGCACAGTTGAGCGATGCCGTTGCTAAATTGGTAGCAGAGCAAAAAGTTGCTGCTTAATCCATGAGCGACACTCAAAACTGGGTAGGCATGGGCTACATCAAAGGCGCGTTTGGCGTAAAAGGCTGGGTAAAAGTCCAAGCCAGCACCGAATACGCCGATAGCCTGTTGGACTACCCAACATGGCGTTTAGTCAAAGGCAAAGATGTGCAAATTGCCGAAGTGGAATTTGGCAAAGTGGCTGGCGATGAATTGCAAGTCAAATTTACTCACATCAACGACCGCGACGCAGCTGCTTTAATGCGCGGTTACACAATTGAAGTTTCACGCGATGAATTTGCAGAAACAGAAGAAGACGAGTTTTACTGGGCAGATTTGGTCGGTATGCAAGTCGTGAATCGTGAAAACATCGCATTAGGCGAAGTAGCGAAATTGATGGAAACGGGCGCACACGATGTCTTAATCGTGTGTGGCGAACATGGCGAGAAATTGATTCCGTTCGTTTCGCATTTTGTTGATGATGTCAACAAAGAAACGCGCGTGATTACGGTGGACTGGGGTTTGGATTACTGATGTTTATTCAAGCCATTACGCTGTTTCCTGAAATGTTTTGCAGCATTACGGAATTTGGCGTTACAGGACGTGCGTGTCAGCAAAATATTTGGCGATTCAATGCCATCAATCCACGTCAATTTGCCGATAACAAATTGGGCTATATTGATGATAGACCGTTTGGCGGTGGCGTGGGCATGGTAATGATGGCAGAGCCATTGTGCAAAGCCATTGATTCAGCAAAACAAAACCTTTCAGGCAGCCTGAAAACCATTTATTTAAGTCCGCAGGGCGCACCTTTGACCCATCAAAAGGTGGTTGAATTATCGCAAATGGATAATTTGATTTTGCTGTGTGGGCGGTATGAAGGCGTTGATGAGCGTGTTTTGCAGTCGTGCATTGATGAAGAAATCAGCATTGGTGATTTTGTCGTGTCAGGTGGCGAGCTACCTGCGATGATGTTAATGGACGCAGTTTTGCGTTTTGTGCCGAATGTTTTGGGCAACATGGTTTCTGCCGAGCGGGATTCGTTTGCCGATGGTTTGTTGGACTATCCACACTATACGCGCCCAGCAGAATTTCAGGGTATGGCTGTTCCCGATGTGTTGAAATCGGGCAATCATGCGCTGATTGCGGAATGGCGATTGGAACAATCGTTGCGCCGCACTTTACTACGCCGACCAGATTTACTGGAAAAGCGTGATTTAATCCCACAGGAAGCTCGCCTTTTAGCGAAAATTTGCGCTGAAAGCAACGAGTAAATCCATATTATATTAAGGAAAAGTAACATGAATTTGATTGACATCTTGGAACAAGAAGAAATCGCTCGTTTGAACAAAGAAATCCCTGAATTTGCACCAGGCGATACTGTTGTGGTATGGGCGCGTGTGGTTGAGGGTAACCGTACTCGTTTGCAAGCTTATGAAGGCGTTGTGATTTCTCGCAAAAATCGTGGTTTGAACAGCAATTTCATCGTGCGTAAAATTTCTAATGGCGAAGGCGTTGAGCGTACATTCCCATTGTATTCTCCACGTGTGGAAAAAATTGAAGTGAAACGTCGCGGTGATGTACGCCGTGCGAAATTGTACTACTTGCGTGGCTTGACTGGTAAAGCGGCTCGCATTAAAGAAAAATTGCCTGCTCGTAAACAAGGTTAATTTAGTCAATACAAAAAGCAGCCTGCACTTTTATTTGAAGTGCAGGCTGCTTTTTTATTTGTTTACGCGTTTACTGAATCCGTTTGACGATAAATGCAACTGCCATCTACCGCTTTATCTAATTGATTTAAATACTCTTCGTGTTCGGCTAATTCTTCGGGCGAAGCAGCCTGCACTTTCAAATATTCGGGGCGTGGCAACAGCGTGGCGGTGGTAGCGATAACGGGCGATGCGCTGGATTCGGCAACATCGCTGGCAAACGCGGCATCTAGGCTAAACTGTCCGCGTGTCATCGCCAAATACACTTCGCCCAGCAATTCGCAGTCAATCAATGCGCCGTGCAGCACGCGGCGACTTCTGTCCACGTCCAAGCGGTTGCACAATGCGTCCAAGCTGTTTTTTTGCCCAGGATAGCGGTCGCGTGCCATTTCTAGCGTATCTACTACGGTGCAAATGGTTTTGACTTTGGGCAAGCCCACTCGCGCAAATTCGGCATCTAAAAAGCCTACGTCAAATTTAGCGTTGTGGATAATCAGCTCCGCGCCTTTGATAAAATCAAAAATTTGCTGCGCAACTTCGGCAAACACAGGCGCGTTTTCGCTTTCCAGTTTTTCCAGCGTGATGCCGTGTACCGCAATCGCATCGGGGTTGATGTCCCGTTGTGGGTGGATATACAAATGCAGATTATTTTTAGTGAACTGGCGATTGACCATTTCCAGACCTGCAAATTCAATCATGCGGTCGGGATTTTCGGCGGCACTGTGTTCAAAGCCTGTGGTTTCGGTATCCAAAATAATTTGGCGGATAGGGGTTTCGGTCATAAAAGTAGCCTGCACGTTTAGCGATAGGGTTTTTCTATACTTTTAATTAAATCAATAAGATATTTACGCAACTGGGTTTCGCTGCACCCCATGAGTAGCGCGTCTTCAAACGCATCTTGCGCGGTTTGATACAGCTCTTCCATGTTTTGCGACATGACTTTGATTTTTTCGGTACACGATACGGGCGAGCCGTCGTCGCTGTGCCATTTGGGCATTTCGGGTTGTGCCATAAAACGAAGTCTCCCAATTAATTACGAATAAAATTTTGCGCGTTATTGCGTTTGACACGGCGAGCGGTGGCGTAGCGCGTACTCCAATATTGGCTGGATAGACTGGTGATTTCAATATTCTTGCCCGTTCGTGGTGCGTGAATAAAGCGGTCGTTGCCAATATACATGCCAACGTGCGAAATGCGACTGCCTGCGGTGCGGAAAAATACCATGTCGCCAGGTTGTAGCTGACTGCGGCTAACAGGTGTGCCTATGGTGGCTTGTTCGGCAGATGTGCGCGGCAAGTTCACGGCAAAAGCCTTGCGGAAAATGTATTGCATAAAACCGCTGCAATCAAAACCTGTGGGCGATGTGCCACCAAAACGATACGCGACACCCAAAAATCCCATTGCGCTGGAAATTAAATCGTCCACATCGCCGTGGCTATTAGATTGGGGCGCAGGAGTGGCTGGTGCAGCAGGGCGATTACGCGAATTGTTGGTTGCTGTGGCAGCAGGGGCAGCATTATGACGCGGTGCAGGCTGCTCGGTTGCAGCCGATGGGCGTTGTGCGCGCACGTTGGAATTAGTACGTTGTCGAATCAAATCCCCCAGCTCATCGGTGTTATCTGGTTGAGCGGCTTTTTGTTCTGCTTGTTTTTGCTGGATAAATTGACCGAGTGGGTCATCATCTGGATTTGCATGCGCTGGGGAAAACAACGATGTCCCCAATAAAAAGCAGCCTGCAAATCGATAAATTCTTTTTAAATCAATCATGATAAATAGGCGAAAAAAATAAAATAGGCTGCGATTTTCTGATTCAATAAACGAAAATCGCAGCCTGCGTATTTTATCCGATTTGGTGCAAGAAAGTGTTAAAAAACATTAGGGTGTGTTTACATTGTTTGTAAATAATGGCTTATGCCTGCAACAAAGCCACCATTTCGGCTTCAATTTCTTGCGGTGTCATGCTGGGAGCAAAACGTGCCACCACTTCGCCTTGGCGATTAACCAAAAATTTTGTGAAATTCCATTTAATATCATCGCCTTCATGTTTTTCGCCCAACGATGCCAGCGTGAGCAGCAATTCTTTGAATGCGTGTCCGCGGCTAATGTCTTCGGGTTGTTGTTGTTTTAAATAGGCATACAAAGGGTGCGTGTCTGCGCCATTGACGTGGATTTTTTCAAAAATAGTGAATTCTGTACCAAATTTGAGTTTGCACACTCGTTCGTATTCTGGGCTATCTTCTGGTGCTTGTTTTAGGAATTGGTTGCAAGGAAAGTCTAAAATTTCCAAGCCTTGCTCGCGGTATTTTGCGTACATTTGTTGCAGGGCTTCGTATTGAATGGTTAAGCCACATTTGCTGGCGGTGTTCACAATCAACAAAACTTTGCCACGAAAATCGCCCAAGTTTTTGGCTTCTCCTTGCGCGGTGTTTAAAGTGAAATCGTATAATTGAGTCATGATTTTCTCCATAGAATATAGTGAATTAAATTTAGATTAGTACAGCGTTGCCAACTCCCTTATGTACTAGGTGTACACGGCGGTCGTTGTCGCCTTGTCCTAATCTAAATTTAATCCACTGTAAAAGTGCAGGCTGCTTTGAGTTTTGCTCAAAAGCAGCCTGCACTGTGTGATTATTTACGCAAGCCCAAACGGGTAATCACATTGCGATAGGTTTCTGCATCGGTGCGGCGCAAGTATGCCAACAAACGACGACGTGCGCTCACCATTTTCAACAAACCACGACGGCTGTGTTTGTCTTTTGGGTTTGCTTTAAAGTGTGGAGTCAAGTCGTTGATACGGAAAGTTAACAATGCGATTTGTACTTCTGATGAGCCAGTATCGCCTTCTTTGCGTTGGAAATCTTTGACGATTTGCGCTTTTTGTTCTACGGTTAATGCCATTTTGAATGTTTCCTAAAAATAAAATGCCTTGCGGCGGACAAGTTTGTCAAGCTGCATGCAACCAAGACAAACTCCAAAAATTTCGCCCACCAAAGTGAGCGAAGTGGGGATTATGCCAAAAGTGCAGGCTGCTTGCAATCTTAATCTTTGAGTGTTTCCATTAAATCAATCATAAATTCTATGTCTTCTTGCGATACGGCATCAAATCCACGCATATCTAGGTCTTGCAACACTTTTTCGCCATCATCTGTATTGCCGATTTGAATGAATGTGTCACGGAAAAAATCATGCAATTCGGCATCGTCTGGGTGCAATAGAATGACGTGGCATAAATCGCCAATCCGACTTTGCATGAGGGTTTTCATTTGTTGGCGCGTATTTGGCATAAAGTGCAGATAGGTGCTGACTAGGAAAAACGCGGCATCGGCTTCTTGATTGATTAGGAGGCGGGCGGCTTCTTGAAAGGTATCTACTTCTATCCATTCAATATCTTGCTCGGTTAAGTTGGCACTTTCTAACAAACGTAAGCCCAGTAGGCGTAAGTCTTGGTTTTCGGTAACCAGAATTTTGCAGCCTGCTTTTAATTCGTCTGAATGTTGATAGGGGCTATCGGCATAGCTTGTAATCAGCATTTCATCGGAGTAGGCACGGGGTTTAACCAGTGGTAAATAGCCTTGTTCGCGCACCAGTTGAGCTGCATCAAATGGGTTGGCATATATCAAGGTTACTTTTTGGTTACGCAGAATATCCATTTGCTCGCGATGCCCAGCGGGGGTAATCAGGCGAATGGGATTATCGGTAATTTTTTGCAACAAGGTGTTGAGCAAATGCCAGCCTGCAAAGCTTTCGGGCGCAAAATCGGGCGCAATTAAAAAATGAATCATCAAGCATTATCCTTTTTATTGAGCGTTTGCCAATTCGGCTGCGCGTAGGGTGGCATATAATTTTTCGGCTTCTTCAACCTTTTGGCGACTGGGTTTGCGGCGTACCGATGTGTAGCCAACAATTTCGCCGTTGCGAATATTGGGGATGACAGTGGCATAAACCCAATAAAATCCACCGTCTTTGCGCAGATTTTTAACATAGCCGTGCCATTTTTCGCCGCGTTTAACCGTTTGCCACAAATCGGTAAAGGCGGCAGCTGGAATATCGGGGTGGCGCAGAATGCAATGTGGCTGCCCCAATAATTCTTCGCGTTCCCAGCCACTTAAAATCACAAAAGCATTGTTGGCATGGGTGATGATGCCGTCTAAATCGGTACGCGATGTAATTAAACAGCCGTCTGGGAAATGGGTTTCTTCGTCGGTTGTATAAATGGTACGTTCTTGTCCGTCAAAGTAAGCAGCCTGCACTTCTTTGTGTGATACGGTTGGACGAGTCATTGAATTTATTTTCATCACGTATCCTCCTTCTTAATATTGACCCAGTTGTTTGATTTGTTTAACCGTGTCGCGCGTGTTCAGCAAAATTAAACCTAATTTAGCTTCAGCGCGAGCAGTCACAACCAACACGGTTTGTTCGCCTGCTTGTACCAAAACAGTGAAGCCATCATCGCCCTCAACCACTACTTGTTTTAGACGACCGCATTCCAATTCCTTGGTAGCACGCGAACCCAACGATAACAACGCTGCCGACATACCGCCCACGCGGTCTGGGTTGGTGTGGCGATTGAGCAACCAGGCAAGGGCAATGCCATCAACCGATACAATCGCAGATGCCAAAATATCTGGCGTATTATCGTGAAGTTGATTCAAAAAATTCTCTAAAATGGGGTGTGTCATTTTATGCTTACCTCTTATCATAAAAATCAAAAAAGCAGCCTGCACACCAAATGGAGATGCAGAGCTTATAAAAAGGAATGCAGAAAATGGACTCCTGCATTCTCCGTATCAAATGATACAAACTAAAAAAACATATTAATTTGAACTGGATAGCCAATTAAAATCATATGCTGATATATGGGGTATATGTGCAATACATTCATTAAATATAGATAATTTAATAAATCTATTAGCTGGCACGATTATAATAAAGGTTTTGTATAGTCTAAAACCTTTTTTTATTTATGGGATTTATTTTTGTCCTAATTTTGATGTATATCAAATAAGAATAAATCTTGATTAGACAAGTCTGAATTTTTTTTGCAAGCGCGAAATAAACCGTTTGGCAATATTCAAATAGCGTAAATCCGCGTAAAATACGCCCATTTTTTGCAGCGCAGGCAGCCTGCACTTTTTTATTTTATCGATTAGAGAATTATCATGACTGACCAAAACCCAAACCCCCAAGTTGAAGAACAATTGGACGAAAACCAAATCATCGCCATTCGCCGCGAAAAATTGCATGAAATCCGCAAACAACGTGTGGCATTTCCCAACGATTTCCGCCGCGACAGCTTCGCCAGTGAATTGCACGAAAAATACGGCGCGTTGAGTAAGGAAGAATTAGACCCACAAGAAATCCCAGTCAAAATCGCTGGGCGCATGATGTTGAAACGCCAAATGGGTAAAGCCAGCTTCGCGACTATTCAGGACGTAAGCGGTCAAATCCAGTTGTATTTAAACAATAAAGGCGTGAGCCAAGACATTTTAGATGCGTTCAATCATTGGGATATGGGCGACATCGTGGGCGCGGTGGGTACGTTGTTCAAAACCAATCACGGTGAATTGACGGTGCGCGTATCGGAAATTCGTTTGCTGACGAAATCGCTGCGCCCATTGCCGAGCAAGTTTCACGGTTTGAGCGACCAAGAGACGAAATACCGCCAGCGTTATGTGGATTTGATTGCCAATCCCGACAGCCGCGACACGTTTATTAAACGTAGCCAGATTGTTCAATCTATCCGTAATTTCATGGTAAACGAGCAATATTTGGAAGTGGAAACGCCGATGATGCACCCGATTCCTGGCGGCGCAACGGCGAAACCGTTTGTTACACATCACAATGCGTTGGATATGCCGTTATATTTGCGCATCGCGCCTGAATTGTATTTGAAACGCTTGGTGGTGGGCGGTTTGGAGCGCGTGTTTGAGATTAACCGCAATTTCCGTAACGAAGGTATGTCGGTGCGCCACAATCCTGAATTTACGATGATGGAATTTTACGAAGCGTTTTGCGATTACGAGCGCATGATGGAAATGACGGAAGGCGTGATTCGCGCGGCTTCTCACGCGGTAAACGGTACGGCAAAAATCACTTACAACGGTAAAGAAGTGGATTTGGAAAGCCCATTTGAACGCTTAACCATTTTGCAAGCGATTAAAAAATTTAATCCGCAATACACGGACGAGCAACTGCATGATGCGGAATGGCTGAAAAAGGAAATCGTGAAACACGGTGAAAGTTTGCCACACGCGAGCGGTTTGGGCAGCCTGCAATTAGCGTTGTTTGAAGGTTGCACGGAAAGCAAGTTGTGGAATCCGACTTTTATTATTGATTATCCTGTGGAAGTGTCGCCATTGGCGCGTGCTTCGGACACGAAATCGGATTTAACGGAGCGTTTTGAGTTGTTTGTGGTAGGACGTGAATTGGCGAATGGCTATTCGGAGTTGAACGACCCTGAAGACCAAGCGGCGCGTTTCAAATCGCAAGTGGCGCAAAAAGACGCTGGCGACGATGAAGCGATGCATTTTGACGCGGATTATATTCGCGCAATGGAATTTGGTTTGCCGCCGACTGGTGGTTGCGGCATTGGCATTGACCGTTTGGTGATGTTGCTGACGGACGCGCAGACAATTCGTGATGTGGTGTTGTTCCCGCAAATGCGCCCAGAGTAAATATTGGTAATCATAAAAAGCAGCCTGCACTTTAAATCAATAAGTGCAGGCTGCTTCAAATTATGGGAAATGGTATGCAAAATTACGAATTTTAAATTTTTGAAAATGGCGATATTTGGGGCAATTGTGCCGTTTTTCGGTGTCAAGGCGGTGATATATTGTGATGTTTGCGAGTAGTCAATCGTTGGCTACGGCATTTGTTGAGCAATTTCCTGAAACGCAATCGTTAAATGATGAACTCAATAAAATCAATAAAACATCATGCTATCAATTGAAATTTTTTGGGGAAGATTATTGGGATTTGCAAGATTATCCTAATTTATAGTGAATTAAATTCAAACTAGTACAGCGTTGCCAACTCCCTTATGTACTAGCTGTACACGGCGGTCGTTGTCGCCTTGTCCTGGTTTGAATTTAATCCACTATATTTGATACGCCTAACGATGGACAAATTTTTACACGTCAAAATATTGTTGAATTAGAACAAAAATTAAGTGAAATTATTGCTATTCATTCGGAATATTATGCGGCGCAAATCTATTATTTTATTCCTGAAACAAAATCTTTGGCGCGAATGTATGCACGTATGTATAATAAAAGAAAAGGAAATTTAGAAAAATTTCAAACTTGGTCGTTGAAAAATACTCAATTTTTTATTTTGCAAAGAGGTTAAAAAAAATGAAGCACAATCAATCGCAAAATTCACAACAATACAATACCCATGCTATTCAAATTGCCCCGAATGCCAAAGATTTAAAAGCCCAATCGCTGCACGTTTTGCGCCAAGCATTTGATGCCAGTAAACAAGCAGGTACGGTTAAAAAAGTGGTTATAAAAGGACAATAAATGCCCCACCTAAAACCCTATCTAAACCATTTCTCATCGGGTTACGCGATTTGCTCTGTGGCAGGCATATTGCTGCAACAAATCTTTCATATCAAAGCGGCGGCTGGCGCGTTGATGCTGGCTGCCGTTTCGTTTACCGCCTTATACTTCGTCAAAAAAGAACGCCGTGCGCCCATGCGCCAAGAGCAATATTATTTGGCAAAACGTTGCACCATGAGCGCGGTGTTGGGCATTTTGTTGTTAGCGGTGGTGTTCGCGCTGTCGTATGCGTATGCACACGGCATAGACCAAGCACGGCAATGGGCAAAAGTTATCGCTGAAATGTGGTGGCTGGCTGTGTTGCTGTTGCTGGTGTACGCGCTGACATATTTTGGCGCGGCAATTTTTGCGTTTGGCTATTTGGCGAAAACGGAAGCGAAAAAAATCGCGCAAAAATAACAAAGCAGCCTGCACTTTAAATCAACAAAAAGTGCAGGCTGCTTTTCGTGTGCAGATTATTTCTCTGGCAACATTTCTACATAAATCGCGTTTTGCTGCTGCAAAAATTGTGCGGCAGCCTGCACTTGTTGCGGTGTGATTTCGCTCAATCGGCGGCGGATTTCTGCTTCATCGCGATACGAAAAACCAATATTGTGCAACGTTCCCATCAGGCTGCCGCGCACCAAATTTTTGCTCAACCGTGCCGCACTGTGTCCGTCTAGCACCGTACTTAACACGTCTAGCGCGTAGGGCAGGGTGCCGTCCATTTTCTGTAAATGTGGCACGCGATAGGCGAGCATCATAATTGGCTGTTTGGTTTTGCCTGTGATGGATACGGGCGATGTGTCGCGCTGCATGATTTCCGTGTTGTCGGAGCGTGCAGGCTGCTTTTTGCTGGCTAAATTGCCAAAATATTACTGCACCCATTTGAGTGTTTGCGCGGAATCTACATCGCCCACAATCAGCAAATGTGTTCTAGCGCGTGGCTCAAACCTGTTTTACCTGCTTGCTCGTCCATGCTGCCGACTTTGTATCACAGCTAGGTGGACGACTGGGGCGCGGTGGTCTTCTTCAATAATCACGTTTAAGCCGTTGTTTAGTGTGTGTTGCACGGTTTGCGCCAAGCTGGTGTGCAGGGTCAAACAGCTTAGGGGCTATTGACAATTCAAAAGAAGAGGCAAAGGATTTAAGATATTGTTTCCACACAACCATCCTAAACCTTTGCCATGTCCCGAAACACGCTTACAAATGAAACATGGTCAAGACTGTTACCTATTTTGAAACAGCTTGGCATTTATCGCAAGAAAAATTTAC
>NZ_FOJK01000016.1 GCF_900111845.1 Kingella kingae ATCC 23330
GTAAGGCGAGCGTTTAGAAAAACGTGTTGTTTTTCTAAAAGTATGTTTTATCACAAGAAAGTTTTTGATTTAGCTTTCTTTGATATTCACTTTGGCATTGTTTAGTTTTACAGCACACTTTTCAGGACACCACCAAATAACTTTCATCTGCTTCTACTTCGCCATCAAACATTTCTAAATGTGGACTGTTTTGATAAATAAGTAAGCGTAAACGATGAAAATAATAGGCTGCGGTATTTTTATTAACACCTACTAACTCTGCTGCTGTTCTTGCAGTTACACCTGCAACAAATAGCTCAATGAGTTTGTTTTGTTTGTACTGACTTAGACGACTTTTTCGCATAGGGATAATTCTAACTTAATTTGAATTTCCCTAGTTATCTAGGACAGCCCTTTTTTATTTATCGCTGTCAATTGTGCATATTTTATATGCAAGCAGCCTGAAAAATCTTTTCAGGCTGCCCTATTTTTAAATTACGTAATTAATCTTTTCTTTTATAGCGGGTATCACGGTTGAAATCATATATTCTCAATACTTTCTACACCCAATCCACTTTCTTTCACTAGCGTTAAATAAGCAATCAAAAAACGATAGCGAACTTGTGCTAACTTTTGTTCTGCTTGGGCAACTTCTTGTCTAGCACGAATAACTTCTAAACGATTTCTCATACCATGCTGCTGTCCAGTCTCGGTAGATTTTAGTTTTAATCGGCTGCTTGCTAATACGCGTTCTTGCGCTAGAATTTGGTAATGGGTAGCATTTCCTTCTGTATGGGCTTGGCGAACTGCTAGTTTAATTTTACGTTCCATCTCAATTAATTGAGCATTTTCCGATTCATAGCGTGCACTATTTTCTCGGATTTTGCTGCTTAATTCGCCACCAGTATACAAAGGGAGGTTTAATTGTACAGAAACAACAGGCCCTTCACCGTGATAGCGATAATTACGGCTTTGGTTAGATGACTTTTGAGTGAGGCTTTGATAACCAACATTAGCTGTAACTGTTGGAAAACGGCTATTTTTAGCGACATTTATAGCCTCTTCCGCACTTCGCACAGTCAATAATTGCGTTTGATATTCAGGATTATTGAGAAGAGCCATTTGTTGCCATTCTGCCAAACTGTATTGCTGAAATTTTGGCAAATACTGCTCAATCAAATTTTGAGTGCGAACGGGTGAAATGGTTTTGCTATCTAAACCTGTGTAGTTATTTAATTGATTTTCTAAAACCTGTTTTTCTGCAATAGCGGCAATTTCTTGTGCCAACGCATTATCATAACCTGCTTGCGCTTCGTGAATGTCTAGTGCAACAGCTGCACCACGTTTAAACATTTCTTGTGCTTGTTTAACCTGTTGAGCATAAGCGGCTTTTTCAGAAGCGTGTGCTGAAACAGTATCTTTGCTTAGCAATAAATTAAAATAAGTTTCGCTTACTTTCAATAATAAATCTTCACTTTTAGCATTGAATCGTTGTTCAGCTGCTTGGCTGTTATATTTGCTTTGACGATATTGTGCCATTTTACTGGCATCAAATAATGTTTGACTCAGTTGTATATTCCAAGTTTTAGATTTTTTTGTGCTAGACACAGAAGGGGGCTGATGCTGATAATTAGCATTTGCTGCAATATGTGGCAAAAAAGCAGCTCTTGCTTGTTTACGTTGCTCCATACTGGCATCACGTTGAAATTGAGCTGATTGATAATCTGCTGAGTATTCCTTAGCTGCTGCCCACGCTTCTTGTAGTGTAAATGCATTGACAGATTGAGTACAAAATAGACTAAATATCAAATATAAAGGTGAAATTTTTTTCATATTGAGTTTGTTATTAATGGTATTAATATTTCAGGCAGCCTGAAAATAAATGGTTGAACACAAAATCACCATTTGCCCATTTTCGTAAAATGAAAATGGGCAAATGGTGCTATCGCATTATTTACACTGCGCTAGGTGCTAATACATTTTGCGGTGATTTGTGCGCAGGCTGCAAATAATTTGAAGCCGTTGCACCACGTGAACCAAATGAAGCCATAGATTCAATCAATTTATTCAATGTGCTCGCAAGATTACCAGAGTCAATAGATTTGCTCTTATTCTCTTGCGCTAATTGTTGCAATTGAGCGGAAGTAATGGTTCCAGTTTGCTTATCTTTTAGCAATTTATCAATTTGTTCTGACGTAATATAGTCACCGTTTTTACCGATGATTTGTTCGATTTTGTCATCAGTCGCATTGCCATGATAATTTGGTCGAGATAGTGTTTTATACCATTCAGCCATATTGATGCTGCCTGAACCATCATTGCGTTTAATCATGATACCTTGCGCAGTGCGCTCAATAGTCAATTCAGATAAATCTGCATCAGCAAACGCTAATTTATCACTACCATGTGAGTCATACAGCGTGTCATTGCCATCACCTTTACGAGAAATGTAGACATCATTGCCGTCCCCACCATTTATTACATCATTACCTTTACCGCCATCTAATAAGTCATCCCCGTTTCCGCCATATAAATGGTCATCACCATTACCACCAAATAAACGGTCATCGCCATCATTACCTTCCAGTGTATCGTTACCATCGCCACCATGGAAGATATCAGCAAATTTAGAACCTTTGAATGTATCACTAAATTGGCTACCTACAATCTCTTCTACTGATTTTAATGTATCAGTTGTTTGATAGCCATGTTCAGGACGTTTTAATTCAAAATCGCGATATTCCAGCGTTTCTGTACGTTTACCAACTTGTGTAGTTTGGCGTTTAATTACTTCGTGGTAGAACGACCCATTGTTAATCGAGCGGTTTACTGTGTAGCTGCCAGCTTCTGTAGCTTTAGTACCATCCACATTAACTTGCCCCAGACCACCATCTTTACTGTAAAACACGCGGTCGTGCCCAGTACCGCCGTCCACATTCATTTTACCTTGACCAGCAAAAATATCATCATTGCCCGAACCTGCATTCACATTCAAAGCAATTTCCTCTGTTTTACCGCTTAAACGTCCATCTTCATCATTAAAGGCAACATGTTGAATAACTTTTGAGAAATCCAAACGTGAATTAGCTTCACCATCTTTAACTGTCCACGATTTCACGCGGTTAAATTTTAATTGATTGATGTAAGAATATTTACCATTTTGAACACGCTCACGAGTTTCAGTACCCGCTGTCAGTAATGGTGATGTGAAATGCAAAGCTTGTGTTTTTTTACCATTAGCATTGCTAATATCAACCACACCTGTTCTCGTGTCCACAGTAACATTTGAAGCACCATCTAATTTTTTGCCATCTTCAAATGCATCAGCATAAGCTTTACCACTGCTTATACGGTCGCCCAATTTGGTGATACCAGCTAATTCGCCAATATTTGCATCCCAACGTTGTTGCGTAATCGCAATAACACGTTCAGCCTGCAATTCTTTATTCAATTCAGACAGCAATTTTAAATTGCGTTCTAAATAATGCGCGTGACGGGCATCATATCCATTTTCAAAATAGTTTTTACCACCATTTTCTTTTTCCCAAGCCAAGATTTTGCTTTGTAAACGATTCGCAACGCTTTCAAACATTGCTTGTTTAGAAGCTTCCAAAATGCCTGAAATCAAACCTGTTACACCAGCAACCAACAAAGCAACAGGAGAACCTACAACTGAGCCTACTGCCGCAGCAGATACACCAGCAGATACTGCACCCAATGCTGTATTAATTGCAGTCAAAGAAGCTTCAATTGTACCAGCCCCGCGTTGGTATTCAGCTAATAGACTATCACCATCGTAACCAAATTTTTTGAATTGTTTAGCAAATTCATCAATTAGAGAAGCATTTTTAAATTTATCTGCGGCATTCATAAACGCCAACGGGCTGATTGCCAACATAATAGAAGCAGTAATCAGACTGGCAACCGCGCCTGTGGTTGATAAGCCCGCAGCAGCACGTTGTGCCAAAACATAAGATGAAATGGCTTTGGTAACATTACCAATTACTTGATTGCTTAATTCAAAGCCTGCTGCTACTTTTTTCTCAGTAGAGGCGTTTTTATCTGCCAAAGTAAAACCAGCTGAAATGCCTGACAACAAACCGCTAATCATTTCTAAGGCTAAATTTGCTTTGCCAAAATTAGGTAAGTTTTGCAATTTGTTGCCCAAACCTGATAAACCTTTGGTTTGAGAAATCGCAGCTCCCAATCTGCCCAACTGTTCAGAAAATGCTTCTATTGATTGAACGCTATTTGAAATGTTATTGACCAATTCATTAATCAAGTCAAGGCTTGCTTTTGCCAAGTCAGTTGCACTGGCATCACCTTGTTTTACCAGTGAATCCAAATCCATACCAGCCAAAGCAGTACCTAAGAAAGAACTTAAAGTAGATAAAATGTGATTGGTTTTGGTTAATTTAGAATCAATATTTGCTGAACTGCCTAGGCTTTTTGCTAATTTACTTGAAGAATATTTTTGCAAAAGTTCATCCAATTTTTTAGCAGAAACCGCTACACCAGTTTGAGTAAAGCTTAAAAGTTTTTCTACTGTATCAATTGATTTTTTAGCACTTTCAACATTGTTAGCATCTTCTTGTAATCGAGCAATCCCTAGTTCGTCTGCTGCTTTTATAAGTTCGTTCAGACTGCCTCCTTTTTCAATGTCATAATCTTTAGGGATGGTAAGATATAAAGATTTTGCACCTGCTACGGTTGCTTTACCTGCTGCTACTGTACCTGTTTTAGCTGCGTGTCCAGCTTTGTTCAAAGCTTGTACACCTGCTTGTGCGCCAGATTTTAATTTAGCTTTTGTTGTTGCTAAGTTCATAATTCACCTCAATTTTCAAATTTGAATAGACATTATTAAAATGGTTTCAGGCAGCCTGAAACCATTCAAGCTGTTCTATCCATTTGTTGTTAAAAAATTATTTTGATGTACTGATGATAAAATTATCCTGTTGAGATAATGCATTCATCAGCTCTTTTTGATACTGTTCAAAAGATTGCATAGCTAATTTTGCATCAACATTTCTCCCATAAAATTCAGAAATCTTCCCATTCGGCGAACCTGCGTCCACTCGAATAGCCCTAAACAAACCATCAGAAAATAACTTTCTCATATGTTTTGTTAAAAGATAACTATCGCCAAACGGTGCAATCCAATCGATAAACCAATATCGGTCGCCAGATTGCCAATCTTCCAATTTAAGAGAAGTAACATCATTGATGTATTTCACTTCCGTTTCTAAATTCAACCTTGCCCAACTGCAATAGGCAATAGGCATCCCATCTCGAACCAACAATACATACTGTTGCGTTTCAATAGCTGGAATAACATTGGTTGAAAAAAGCGATAAAGGCCAATTTTGGTGTAATTCTGAATTTGTCCATAACCACGCGATGCTGCCTAGTTCTGAAAATTTATCCATTTGTAGACTCCTAATACTATTTTTTGGTGGCGCCCTGAAAAGTGTGCTGTAAAAAAATAAGCAATAAAAAAGCAGCGAGAACAGAGTATATTTAGGTGTGTGAAAACAGAAATAACTCTAACTTGTTCTCGCTGCCAAGGACAAAATATAAAGAAAAATGGCTACTCTTGCAATCGTAAACAAAAATATTTTTGCAAAGATTTTTGTCGTAATTTTATTGGCGACCATAACCTTACCTATAAGGGTTGTCATTCCAAAGCTGATGAACAGGTTTGGAGAATGACCGTTAGAGGTTGTGGTATTCGCGATATTGCAGCAATTACGGGTTACAGCAAAGACAAAGTTCAGGCTGCTTTAAAACGCCATGAGTTTGAGCCATTTCCTAAACAAAAACATTACTCTACACTTGAAATAGACGAGTTTTGGACATTTGTCGGTAACAAGTCTAATAAAGTGTGGCTAGTCTATGCCTATCACAGAGAAAGTGGCGAAATTGTCGCTTACGTTTGGGGTAAACGCGATTTAGCAACAGCGCGAGCACTCAAACGGCGTTTGAAAGAGTTGCGTGTAACCTATGACAGAATTGCGACCGATGACTGGGCTGCATTTTTAAATGTCTTTTCAAATGAAGAATGGCATCTAGTTGGTAAGCAACACACAGTTGGCATTGAGGGTAATAATTGTCGTTTACGGCACAAAGTAAGGCAAGCGTTTAGAAAAACGTGTTGCTTTTCTAACAGTATGTTTTATCACAAGAAAGTTTTTGATTTAGCTTTCTTTGATATTCACTTTGGCATTGTTTAGTTTTGCAGCACACTTTTCAGGACACCACCTCTAAATTTAATCCACTATATTTTCACGCAGCCTGAAAACGTGAGCAAATCTCAATCAACGCTTCTCCATACTTCCCAATTTTCTCATTGTCCAAACCATGCACATGATGCAGCGCGTCCATATTTTCAGGCAGCTTATTCGCAATCGCGCGCAAAGTCGGCTTACTCAACACGCGAAATTCCGCCACATCTTCCGCTTGCGCTGTTGCCGCGCACCACGATTGCAATTCGCGCAACAACAAGCGTTTACGCGCCAAATCATCGTTCAGGCTACCTGAAAACGGCGCACACACGCGCAAAATTTCATCGCCAAATTTGCCAATTCGCACATCGCCCAAACCGTAAATCATTTGCAAATCAATCGGTTCACTCGGCAACAATCGCGCCAAATCCGCCAACGAATCATCAGAAATCACGCTGTGCAACGTGCCATTTTGCGCCGCCGCCGTTTCCGCTCGCCAAGCCGTCAGCGCGTTAAACGCCGCTTGTTGTGCTGGTGTGTCATCATTTGAATTTTCTGCTAAATCATTTTGCAGGCTGCTGCCAGTTTTGTCCAAATCTCCGATTTGGGAACAAAACGGTACGCCGTTATTCGGCGCAGAAACAGGATTTTCGCCCGACAAATGCTGTTCCACAATTTCCAAAATCTCATCGCCAAACTGCTTAATTTTTGCTTCGCCCAAACCATACACCTGCGCCAAATCCGCCAAATTTTCAGGCAGCCGCTCCACTACATCGCGCAAAGTCTTGTCGCCGCAAATCACATACGCAGGCACATCGTCCAATTTTGCCTTATCCAACCGCCACTTACGCAACGCTTGCCACAAACGCTCTTCGCGTTCCGTCCGCAACCAAGTGTCCGTTTTCGCCACTTTGGTCGCCGCTTTTTCGCGTTTGAGTGGGCGCAACATCACGGTTTCTTCGCCACGCAAAACAGGTTTGGCGGCTGGCGTTAAAATCAACGCCTGATAATTGTGCATATCATTGTTTAATAAGCCTAAACCGATACATTGTCGCACCACATTTCGCCAATCTTTATCGCTCAAATTCGCGCCAATGCCAAACGTGGACAATTTATCATGCCCCATTCGCACAATCCAATCCGTTGATTTTCCACGCAAAACTTCAATCACATAACCAGCCGCAAATTTCTGCCCCACACGATACACGCAACTCAACAATTTTTGCACCAATTCCGTGCCGTCAAAACGCACAGGCGGATGCAGACAATTATCGCAATTCCCACACGGCTCGCTGTTTTCACCAAAATGCCGCAACAAAAGCTGACGGCGACAAGCTGCCGTTTCGCATACGTCAAACATCGCGTTCAATTTTTGCAATTCAACTTGTTTTTGAAAATCAGATGCTTGGCTTTCCTGAATGCGTTCTTTCAGCAAAACCAGCGTATTCATGCCATAACACAGCCAACTCACGGCAGGCAGCCCATCACGCCCAGCGCGTCCGCTTTCTTGATAGAAATGTTCAATGCTCTGCGGCATATCTAAATGCGCGACAAAACGCACATCAGGTTTATCAATCCCCATACCAAACGCCACCGTTGCCACCACAATAATATTGTCTTCATGCGTGAAACGATGTTGATTTTGTTGGCGATTTTCCAAACTCATGCCAGCGTGATACGGCACGGCATTCAAACCGTTTTCACACAAAAACGCGGCAACATCTTCCACATTTTTGCGGCTCAAACAGTAAACAATGCCGCTTTGTCCGTGCATTTGCCGCTTGATAAAGTCCAATAATTGCTTTTTACCATTGTTTTTTTCAATCACTTGGTAATAAATATTCGGGCGGTCAAAACTGGAAACGAACTCGGCAGCCTTTTCCAATTTCAAATAATGTTTCATATCGGCACGCGTTTCTGCGTCTGCTGTGGCGGTTAGGGCGATGCGCGGCACGTTGGGATAGCGGTCGGCGAGTAAGCCAAGTTGTTGATATTCGGGGCGGAAATCGTGTCCCCATTGGCTGACACAATGCGCTTCATCAATCGCAAACAGGCTCACGTTCGTGTTGTCCATAAATCGCAAAAATCGTTCCGAAACAAGGCGTTCAGGTGCAACGTACAATAATTTCAGGCTGCCTGAATGAATATCATCTGCCAACTGGCGCACGATTTCGGGCGGTGTGCCGCTATGCACCGCCGCCGCGTGAACGCCTGCTGCGCGTAAATTCGCCACTTGGTCGTCCATCAGCGCGATGAGTGGGGAAACGACAATCGCCACGCCATCGCGAAGCAGCGCAGGGATTTGATAACACAGCGATTTTCCGCCGCCTGTGGGCATGAGTACGAGTGCGTTTTCGCCACGCGCTACGGTGTCCACGATTTCGCCTTGTCGTCCGCGAAAGTCGGGGTAGCCGAATGTGTTGTGTAGGATTTGTTGGGCGGTTGGTTTCATGTGCAGGCTGCTTTGAGATGGAAATGGCGTGAATTTTATCATGCGGATAACCACAAAATCATTTGACAAGCGTTTTTAGCCACCACACAATCCGCCCCAGCATTCAGAGTTGGACGTTCCCATGCCAACCTGCCGCGATGTGCGCGGTAAGGTGGATAACCGCTAAACGGTTGATGTGGCTTGCAAAAGCAATATCGGAAACGCCCACAGCTTTGAATGTGGGCTTTTTTATTTTCGGGGGATTTATAGTGAATTAAATTTAGATTAGTACAGCGTTGCCAACTCCCTTATGTACTAGCTGTACACGGCGGTCGTTGTCGCCTTGTCCTAATCTAAATTTAATCCACTATGTTTATTTACTCAAAATGCAGGCTGCTTTTGCTTATGTTTACGTGCTCATCACGCTGGCAATCGCGTTGGCAACGTAATCCACATTGCGCTGATTCAATCCAGCCACGCACAAACGCCCCGATTGCAGCAAATACACGGCAAATTCGTCTTGCAGGCGTTGTACTTGTTCGGCGGTTAAGCCTGTGTAGCTAAACATACCGCGCTGGGTAATGTAGTGCGAAAAATCGTGTTGTGGCAAGCGTTGGCACAAGGCATCATGCAGTTGTTGGCGCATGGCTTTGATGCGGTCGCGCATTTCATAGACTTCGTTTTGCCATTGTTGGCGCAGGCTGCTTTGCGTCAAAACACGCGCGGCAATGTCGGCACCGTGTACAGGTGGGCTGGAATAAATGCGGCGCACACCAAATTTAAGTTGTCCTAAAACCAGTTGCGCTTGTTCGCTGCTGGGACAAATCGCTGCCAAAATGCCAACGCGCTCGCCATACAGCGACATATTTTTGGAATACGAGCTGCTCACAAAAAAGCTAATGCCCATGTCGGCGGCGCGGCGAATGGCATAGGCATCGCGGTCAAAATCGTCGCCAAAACCTTGATAGGCAATGTCCATTAGCGCGATGAGTTGGCGTTGTTGCACAATCATTAGGATTTCGTCCCATTGTTCGGGCTGCAAATCGATGCCTGTTGGGTTGTGGCAGCAAGGGTGCAGCAACACGACATCGCCTGCATTGAGCGTTTGAAAAAAGGCTTTCATTTCGGCAAAACGCACGCTAATGGTTTGAGGGTCGTAATACGGATAAGTGCCGACTTCTACGCCTGCGCCTTCAAAAATGCCGCGATGGTTGTCCCACGTTGGGTCGCTCACATAGGCTTTGGCTTGCGGATACCAGCGATGAATAAAATCGGCAGCGAGTTTGAGTGCACCCGAACCGCCCAGCGTTTGCACGGCAATGGCACGATTTTGTTGCAAAACGGTGTGTGTGTCGCCCAAAATCACTTGCAAGGCGGCAGCGCGAAAAGCGGCGTGTCCGTAATCGCATTGCGCTTGCCACATCGGTTTGCGGCAAATCACGTCCAACATCGGCGACAAAATGCCGTCTGGGAACACGGTGTCTGCCAACGCAATGTGCGCTTTCAACACCAAAGTAAAATCGCGTTTTTGCGCCGCAGTCGGTTCGCCAACGGGGACAACGCGCGTGATGTCGGTTGTGCCTGTTTGATATTGTCCGCCCGAATCAATCAACAATAAACCTTGTCCGCCAATGTGCAGGCTGCCTTCGTCTGGGGCGCGATAATGCGGCATTGCGCCATTGGCATTGAAGCCTGCAATCGTGTCAAAACTGGGCGAAATAAACTGTTCGCGCTGGCTGCGATGATGATAAAGCATGGTGTCAATATCGCGCTCGGTAAACACATCGCCTTGTGCCAATTTTTGTTCAAACTCGGCAAAAAAGCCGCACAGCGCAATGCCGTCTTGCAACATAGCGGCGCGAATATGGGTGATTTCGGCTGCCGATTTGCAACTTTTGAACAAGGTGCTGGGCAAAATGTCTTCCAACAAAACGACATCGGGCGACAAATGCGACAGCAGCGATAAAGCGGTTTTGGCTGGTTCAACCAGCAGGCTGCCCGATAGCTTGCCAATGGCTTGACTGGCGTGTTCGTATGGGGCGATTTGAATTTGCGCGGCGTTCAAAGCAGCCTGCACTTGGGGCGTGATTTTGTTTTTGTCCACAAACAGCGTGGTTTGGTTGGATTCAATCAACAAATGCGCCAAGAAAACGGGGTTAAATTCCACATCGCTGCCACGCAAATTGGTCAGCCACGCGATGTCGTCCAACGAAGAAATGAGATGCGAATCGGCGTGTTTTTCGCGCATAACTTGGCGCACGCGAGCTAATTTGTCGCTGGCAGATTCGGGCGTGAACGCTGGGTCGTGTACAAAAATCGGTGCGCTAGGCAGGGCTGGGCGGCTGTGCCAAATGCTTGCCACGCAGTCAAAATCGTGGTGCAGCGTGATGTTTTTGCTACTCAAAGCAGCCTGCATATTTCGTTGCTCTGCCAAAGAAAACATATCGCCAGCCACACCAATTTTGCCGTTTTCTCGGATATGGTCTGCCAGCCATTGCGTTACGTCGCCATCAACGCCCAATTTGCCCAAGCTGATGCCACTGTTGGCAAGTTGCACGGCGGCTTGTTCCCAGTAGCGGCTGTCTGCCCACAAGATGGCGGTATCGTGCGTTACCAGCAACGTGCCTGCCGAGCCTGTAAAGCCCGATAGCCACACGCGGCTTTGCCAATGTTCGGGCAAGTATTCGGATAAATGCGGGTCGGCGGTGGTGGCAATCCATGCGTCTAGTTGGTGTTCGCGCATGACTTGGCGCAAGGCGGAGAGTTTTTCTGGGACGGTTTGCATGATGGTCTTTCTGTATGAATTAAAGCAATACAAAGATTGAAAAACCCACATTCTAGCATTCCAAACCCACTTGGCAAACATGATAAAATCGCGCCATTTTGAATCACACAAGGCACACCCATGGCACATTACGCAATCGGCGATTTACAAGGCTGCTATACCGAACTTTCCGCGCTGCTAGACACGCTGCAATTCAATCACGGCACCGACACGCTGTGGCTGGTGGGCGATGTTGTGAACCGCGGGCCGCAATCGCTAGAATGCTTGCAATTTTGTTGGCAACACGAAAGCAGCGTCCAAATGGTGCTGGGCAACCACGATTTACACCTGCTGGCGTTGTTATACGAACAAGGCAAACTCAAAAAAGGCGACACGCTAGACGCGATTTTGCAGCACAAACACCCCAAAAAAATCCGCGATTGGTTGCGCCAACAGCCGCTCATGCGCCACAACGACACCCACGTTTTGGTACACGCAGGCTTGTTGCCCGAATGGTCGGTGGCACAAGCGCAAGATTTGGCTGATGAAGTGGCACACGAAATTTCACATCAACACGCCAAACGCTTTTTTGAGCAGATGTATGGCAACCAGCCCGAATTTTGGTCGCCCAAATTACACGGACAAGACCGCTTGCGCTACATCACCAACGTGATGACACGAATGCGAACGCTGAATGCAGACGGCAGCCTAAATCACGCCTACAAAGCAACTTATGCCAGCATTGCGCCCGAGCAACACGCATGGTTTGACGCGCCCAATCGCCAGCACACCAGCCACACGATTGTGTTTGGGCATTGGTCGGCATTGGGGCTATGGCATCAAAATCGCGTGTTGGGGTTGGATACGGGCGCGTTGTGGGGCGGACAGCTCACCGCGGCAAATTTGGCAACTGGCGAGATTATTCAGCAAGAGAGTTTTCAGGATAAGCGGTTTTGAATCGGCAAAATACATAAAAAGCAGCCTGCACTTTTTATCAACAAAAAAGTGCAGGCTGCTTTTGCTATTCTATTTTTGATTGGTCTCAGTAAATCGATTGAGTGTAATTTAATCTGCTGATTGGATTAACCAATACTTAAACCGCAAGCGGATAATACCAATACCGCAGCAGCTACAATCATTTTGGTCATTATTTTCATAATCGCTTCCTTATATCAAATTATTTAGTGGGTTGAAGAACTTGTTCGCCTTGAGCATTAGGTGCTTGCATGGCTGGTTGTTGAGCAGGTTGGCTGTTTACTACAACTGGCGCAGGTGCAACAACTACTGGGCGTTTATTTGTACCTAATTTCAAATAGCAGCCAGACAGCGAGCCTGCTATCGTGGTACAAATGACCATTTTTGTAATCCATGTAAATTTATTGTTTTTAAACATCATTAAATCCTTTAAAATCGGTTAAAATTTTAGCTTATTGCTATTTTTGTGATTAGCAACAGCAATCCTTTAAATATAAAACGATTTTTTGCGATTAACCAGCAACAAATTGTCCCATTAACTTACCCAAAAAGTACCGATAAAATATGCAACTAACCGATAAATTGAGAACGCTGCGTGAACTGAATGAATTTTCACAAGAAGAAATGGCAGCAAAATTAGGCATGTCTACCAATGGTTATGCCAAAATCGAGCGAGGTGTGCGCCGTTTGGATATTCCAAAATTGGAGCAGATTGCAGAAGTATTGGCATGGATTTATTGGCGTTAATTAATTTTGATGCAGAACGTGCAGTTAATTTGATTTCTGAAAATAAACAAAGCATTATTTACCAAATTAATAAAGATAGCCCGCAGCATACTTATTTTGGTACAAATGAACTGGAACATGAAATTGAAAAGCTAAACCTGACGATTTCGCATAAAGATGACTTGCTTGAACAAAAAGAACGTGAAATTCAGTTGCTGCAAGATTTAGTTAATGCATTGCAAAATAAATAATCTTTTATAGATTACACGTAATCAATAGTTAAAAAAGCAGCCTGCACTTTGAATTAACCCAAAGTGCAGGCTGCTTTGTTATTCACACCACCACATTCTGCGGTTTACTCGCCACAAACGCATGAATATTGTCTTCCAAAATGCGCGTCATATTGTCCAACGCTTCTTCGCTTGCCCACGCCATGTGCGGTGTAACAATCAAATTCGGCAATTTTGCCAACAGCGGATTGCCGTCTTTGGGCGGTTCGGTTGTCAGCACATCAAAGCCTGCGCCACCCAGTTGTCCGTATTTGAGTGCCGCCAACGCCGCTTGCTCGTCCACCAAACCGCCACGTCCTACGTTGATTAAAATCGCCTGCGGTTTCATCGTTTGCAATTCCGCTTCGCCAATCATGTGGCGCGTCTGCTCGCTCAACGGACAATGCAGCGAAATCACGTCTGCCATTTGTACGGCTTGATTGAATTCGGTGTAGCCATCGCGTACCGTTGTTGCGTTTTTGTGTTCGCCCCAAACCACATTCATGCCCAACACGGTGGCGATTTCGCCCAAGCGTTTGCCAATGTTGCCTCGTCCAAAAATCGTTAGCGTTTTGCCGTTTAGATTGCGAATCGGTGCGCCATAGTGGCAGAAAAACGGTGCTTTTTCCCACACACCAGCCGACACATCGCGCATATAGGCTGGCAGGTTTCGCATCAGCGCGAACATAAACATCAACGCGTGTTCGGCAACGCTGTCATTGCCATAAGCGCGGACGTTACAAATGGTTACGCCATGACGTTTGGCGGCTTCTAAATCTACATTATTGTAGCCCGTCGCCGCCAGCGTAACCATTTTAATGCGCGGATTGGCAGCTAATAATTCTTCGGTAATCAAGACTTTATTGGTGATGACGATGTCGGCATCGCGCGTGCGCTCCAATGCTTCTTCGGCGGTGGATAGCGAATATTCGGTGTATTGACAATCAAAGTTGAATTGGAACGGACGAGATTGCAGCGTGTCGCGGTCTAAAAAAACGATGTTCATGATGTAGTCCTTTGTAGTGGCGTAGAAAGTTAAAGATTGTAAACAAAGTGCAGGCTGCTTTGCAATGCCTTTTGTGTTACCCTTGCATTTTTCAACCGCTATTGGAGCAAAACATGAGCTTGATTATTGAAGACGTGCAAGAAGGCACAGGCAAAATCGCCGAAAAAGGCAAAGACATCACGGTGCATTACACAGGCTATTTGACGGACGGCACAAAGTTTGACAGCAGCCTAGACCGCCGCCAACCTTTGACGATTACGTTGGGCGTGGGTCAAGTGATTCGCGGCTGGGACGAGGGTTTTGGTGGCATGAAAGAAGGCGGCAAACGCAAATTGACGATTCCGCCTGAAATGGGCTACGGCTCACGCGCGGTAGGCGGTGTGATTCCTGCGAATTCGACGTTGATTTTTGAAGTGGAATTGTTGCGTGTGCATGATTGATATTTGATAGGTGAATTAAAATGCAGGCTGCTTTTGAAGTTATCCAAAAGCAGCCTGCACTTTTTATACCCAACCAATCAACCCATCACAAACGCATCGGCATCGCCACATATTTAAAATTAGGCTGTTCTGGCAAAGTAAACAAAGTCGATTGCGTGGCGGTGCCAAACGCGATTTGCACATCTTCATCACTCAATGCGCGGAGCATATCCAGCAAGAAGCTAATGTTGAAGCTCGTTTCCAAGCTCTCGCCTTGATACGCCAATTCCAATTCTTCTACCGCTTCTTCTTGCTCGTTATTGGTACACGACACGCGCAGGCTGCCTGCCGACAGTTGCAAACGCACGCCGCGGAATTTTTCGTTTGCCAAAATAGACGAACGCTCCAACGCGCCCAACAACGCCAAGCGGTTTAGTACCACAATGCGGTTATTGTCCATTGGAATCACGCGGTTGTAGTCGGGGAATTTGCCGTCAATGACTTTGCTGACCACAACCGTGTCGTTGCAACGCAGGCGCACTTGCTTGTCCAGCAATTCAATCACCGCATTTTCTTTGGGTTGATTGAGCAGCTTGTTCCATTCCAGTACCGTTTTGCGCGGCAAAATCACGTCTTGTTTGGGCAAATCGGTGTCGATGGTGGTGGACGCAAACGCCAAACGGTGTCCATCAGTGGCAACCAAACGCAGTTGATTGCCTTCCACTTGCAACAATAAGCCATTCAAATAAAAACGAATATCTTGCACCGCCATGCTGTATTGCACTTGGGAAATCATGTGTTTGAGCGTTTCTTGTGGCAAGGCAAACGCAGCGGTCGTGGTGTCGCCCACGTTCATGGTAGGGAAGTCTTCCGCAGGCAAGGTTTGCAAATTAAAACGCGATTTGCCCGATTTGAGCGTTAGGCGATGGTCTGCCCAATCCAGTTGCACGTTGGCACTATCGGGCAAGGCTTTTAAGATGTCTTGCAGTTTTTTGGCATTGGTGGTCAAGCGGAAATCGCCGTGTTCGCTTTCTGCGCCTTGTGTGTGGATTTGAATTTCCAAATCGGTTGCCAACACGCGAATCTTGCCTGCGTGGCTTTCCAGCAACACATTCGCCAAAATCGGCAGCGTGTGTTTGCGCTCCACAATGCCTGTTACGGCTTGAATCGGTTTGAGCAAATTGTCGCGTTGGGTTTCTAGGATAAGCATGATAGTTGTCCTTGTCGTATTAATTTTGTATCAAAATCAAGAGTTTTTCATAATCTTGACCCAATTCCATTTCTTCCACACGCAGCGTGGCAATGGTTCGGACGGCGTGCATCACAGTGGTGTGGTCGCGTCCGCCAAACGCATCACCAATCGCAGGCAAGCTCAAAGTGGTCAATTCTTTTGCCAGAGCCATTGCCATTTGGCGCGGTCGGGCAATGTTGCGGGTGCGCTTTTTGCCTAATAAATCGCTGATTTTAATGCGATAGTAATCGGCAACCGTTTTCATAATCAAATCAACCGTAATCGGTTTGTAGTTGCTGGCGACAATATCGCGCAGGGTGTCGGTTGCCAAATCAATGTCGATGACGTTGCGCTTTTCAAAACGGCAACGTGCAATCACACGGTTGAGTGCGCCTTCCAAATCACGCACGCTGGCTTTGACGTTTTGTGCGATAAACAAAGCGGCGTTTTCTTCCAACGAAATATTCATCGCTTGAGCTTTGCGCTCCAAAATGTTAATCCGCATTTCCAATTCGGGCGGTTCTAGGCGAATGGTCATGCCCCACGAAAAGCGCGACACGAGCCGTTTGTCCATGTTTTCCAAGCTGCTGGGCAACTGGTCACAAGTCAAAATAATTTGTTGGTCGCGGTTGTGGAAGTGTTCAAACAAAAAGAAAAACTCTTCCATGGTGCGGTCTTTGCCTGCAATGAACTGAATATCGTCAATAATCAACAAATTATAGTGAAGATATTGCTGCTTGAATGTATCCCACGTTTTGTTGCGAACCGTTGCCATAAAGGTTTTGATGTATTCATCGGAATGCATATAACGCACTCGCGCTTTGGGGTTGAGCCGTATTAGCTGGTTGCCAATCGCCTGCACCAAGTGGGTTTTACCCAAGCCAGTCGCGCCATACACAAAAAATGGGTTATACATACTGTCGCCAGGTTTTTCGGCAATGCTTTTGGCAACTTGGGCTGCAAGCTGATTGCCTTTACCTTCCACCAACGTATCAAACGTGTAATCGGGCGACAAATTGGTTTGCACCAACCGCTGTTCGGTTTCTTCGCGCTGGCGTTCTTGTTCAATCGCTGGTGTGGCTTTGGGTTTATCCAAAGCAGCCTGCACTTCGGTTTCGGGGCGCAAATTGTTCATGCGCTCCAACAAAATGTCTTGTGCCGATTGTTTTTTGTTTTTTTCAGGGGACTTCGTTTTGCTGGCAGCAATCGATTCGTGCAGGCTGCTTTCGGTTTCGCTGGGCGCAAATTCAGGCAAATCCGCCACATCAGCCGAATGAACGGAATCCGCTACATCAGGCAAAGACGCAGGCGCATCGTTTGCCATTTCGTAGCGCGTACCTATGCCGACTTTGTACAACAATTCGGGTGCATTGGGCGCAAGTTCCGCACGGATTGCGTCCAATTTTGCCGCATATTGAGAGCGCAACAAATTGACTTTAAACTGATTTTGAGCGTACACAATCCACACGCCATTTTCTTCGCCCACAGTAATAGGCGCGATGGCAAGATTGAATTGCTGTTCGCTTAATTCGTTGTGCAGGCGGCGTAAAGTCTGCGCCCAAAAATCGGCTAAAATCATAACAATCTCGTAAACAAGGGTCATCAAGTGCAGGCTGCTTTTTCCAATCGCGCCACCAAATTTTGCAAAATTATAACGAATTTTACTTACTTTGTGGATAACTTTTTCCGCGCTGTGATTGTGGATAACTTGCCACACAGCATCAAAAAATAAGCTATTTATGTTACAATCCACGACTTTAAATCCACCCAATACAAGGAAACGCCATGAGCCAAACATATAGCCAAAAATACGAAATGCCTTATCTAAACGGCTTTATCGCCCTTGCCATTTTGCTTGCCGTGGGCGCAGGCTTAATCGGCATTTTTCTGTCGGGCGGATTTTTAGCGATTGTGATTGCCGTGCCGTATGCTTATTTGTTTGGACGCTTTCGCGTGGTGCAGCCCAACACCGCCTTGGTTGGCACGCTGTTTGGCAAATACGCAGGCATCTTGCCACATTCGGGCTTTTATTGGTTGATTCCGTTTTATCGAACCGAAACCGTATCGCTCAAAACAGGCAACTATGTAACCGACACGCTCAAAGTAAACGATTCATCAGGCACGCCGATTGAAATTGCCGCCGCGATTGTGTACCACATCGAAAACCCAGCCGCCGCCGTGTTGGACGTAGAAAACGCCTACCACTTTTTGAACGTGCAAAGCGAAGGCGCACTTCGCGCATTGGCAACGCATCACCCCTACGCCAGCGATGGCAGCCGCGAAAGTTTGACAGGGCATTCGCAAACCATTTTGGCGCAATTCCAAGAAATGTTGCAGGAACGAGTAGAAGTGGCAGGCATTGCTATTGACGAAGTTCGGTTTACGCATTTGACCTACGCACCCGAAATCGCCCAAGCCATGTTGCGCCGCCAACAAGCCGAAGCCGTGATTTTAGCGCGGCAGACTTTGGTTCGTGGCGCGATTTCCATGGTGAGCGGTACAGTAAGTGAACTGGAAAAACGCGGCATTGTGAACATGACCAATAGCGAAAAAGCCAAATTGGTTACGGCAATGATGACGGTGTTGTTGAGCGAAGAAAACGCATCGCCCGTGTTGAATGTGAGTGGCGATTGATGTAAATGATGTAAATAAAGTGCAGGCTGCTTTTTGCGTGTTTCCGCGTTAAAAAACAGCCTGCACTAATTTATTTTGATTGACAAAGCCTTATAAAACAGGTTTAATTGCGCATTTAATTTTTTCCGAATTTTGAATAGGACAACATCATGAAACGTACTTACCAACCATCAGTAACCAAACGCAAACGCACTCACGGCTTCTTGGTTCGCTCTAAAACGCGCGGTGGTCGCGCAGTTTTGGCTGCACGCCGCGCCAAAGGTCGCAAACGCTTGGCTGTGTAATTCTTGGATAATCGCTTTGGTAAAGCGTATCGTCTGCTCAAAACGGCAGAATTTTCTGCCGTTTTTGCTTTGCGTAAACAGCGTTCGCGCTCTTTAATTCAAGTGTTGCAAAGCGCAGACAATCGTTTGGGTTATGCGCGATTGGGATTGGTGGTCGGCAAAAAAGCCGCCAAACGTGCCAATCGCCGCAATTATATGAAACGAGTGATACGCGAGTGGTTTCGGCTACACAAATCCACGTTGCCGCCGCAAGATTTTGTGGTGCGTGTGCGCGTGGCATTTGACCGCGAAACGGCTGCCCAAGCGCGACAGCAGTTGGCAGAATTGATGCTGCCTCGCCGCTAAATAATATTGTGCAGGCTGCCTAAAATTGTTTACGGCTGCCTGCACTTTTGTTTTTTTGGAGTATCGTTATGACACGTTTACTGCTGGCGTTGGTGCGATTTTATCAACTTGCCATTAGCCCACTGATTCCGCCGCGTTGTCGTTTTGTGCCAACGTGTTCGCAATATGCAGTGGAAGCGATACGCAAACACGGCGCGTGCAAAGGCGCGTGTTTAACCGCCAAACGTGTCTGCCGTTGCCACCCTTGGGGCGGCTCTGGCTATGACCCTGTTCCGTAACCAAACATAGGAAATCGCAAAATGGATTTCAAACGAATGTTCATCGCGTTTGCGTTGTCTTTTTTGATTTTGATGGGCTGGGAGCAAATGTTCCCGCGTCCACAAGTTCAAACAACAGGCGCAAATGCCACCGCCACCAGCCAAGTGCAGGCTGCTTCGGCTTTGAGCGAAACTGTGCCGATTACGGTGCAAACCGACACCGTGCAAGCGATTATTGACGAAAAATCGGGCGATTTGCGCGGTTTAACGCTCAATCAATACAACGCCGCCGCAGACGAAAATCAAAAATTTGTTTTGTTTGCCGATGGAAAATACTTGGCGCAATCGCATTTGCTCGATGCCAACGGCAAGAATTTGTTGGACGGTGTGTCGTTTAGTAGCCCACAAAAATCGTACACACTCAATGGCGACAAATTGGAAGTGCGCCTAACCGCGCAGGCGGCAAGCGGTGTGCAAGTGGACAAAGTATACACATTCCACAAAAACAGCTATTTAATCAACGTGCGCTTTGATGTGAAAAACACAGGCTCATCGGCGGTTAAAGTGGGCACTTCGTATCAAGTGGTGCGCGACAACAGCAAACCCGAAGGCGAAGGCTGGTTCATGCAAAGCTACCATGGGCCAGTAGTTTATACGCCCGATGCAGACGAGTTCCAAAAAGTAACCTTTTCCGATTTGGACGATGATTTTGCCAGCGGCAAAGACACCGCCGAATACCAACGTAAAGCCACAGGCGGCTATGTTGGCATGATTCAGCATTACTTTGTGTCTGCATGGATTATGCAGCCTGCACAAGGCGACAATGTTTGCGCCCAAGCAGCCTGCACGGTGGATATCAAAAAACGCAGCGAACAGCTTTATCAAGCAGGCGTGAATGTTGCCGCTGCCGATGTTGCCGCAGGTGCAACCCAATCATTTGGCGCGAATTTGTATGCCGGCCCGCAAGTAACCAGCGTGTTGAAAACCGTTGCGCCCGAATTTGATTTGACCAAAGACTACGGTCGCGTTCACATTTTTGCTGCACCGTTGTTTGCCTTGTTGAACTGGTTGCACGGCTTGATTGGCAACTGGGGCTGGGCGATTGTGTTCTTGACGATGATTGTCAAAGCCGTGTTGTATCCGCTCAACGACAAAGCCTATAAATCGATGGCGAAAATGCGCGCCGTAGCACCCAAAATGGAAGCCCTGAAAAAGCAATACGGCGAAGACCGCATGGGCTTGCAACAAGCGATGATGAAATTGTATCGAGATGAAAAAATCAACCCATTGGGTGGCTGCTTGCCGATGCTGTTGCAAATGCCGATTTTCATTGGTTTGTATTGGATGATTTTCTTATCGGTGGAATTGCGTCAAGCACCATGGCTGGGCTGGATTACCGACCTATCGCGCCCCGACCCTTGGTTTATTTTGCCGATTTTGATGGCGGCGACCATGTGGTTCCAAACCACATTAAACCCACCACCAAGCGACCCAATGCAAGCGCAAATGATAAAAATCATGCCATTGATATTCTCAATCATGTTCTTCTTCTTCCCAGCAGGCTTGGTGTTATATTACGTTATCAACAACTTGCTGACAATTGCCCAACAATGGCACATCAATCGCCAAACCGAAATGGTAGCGACTGCACCGCAAGTGTTGGATAAAGAGCCAAACGGTAAGAAAAACAAAAAATATAGTGAAATGAAATAAAAATAGGACAAGGCGACAACGCCCACCATGTGCAAATAGCACATAAGGGCGTTGGCAACACCGTCCTATTGCAATTTCATTTCACTATAAACCAGGTAATAAATAGAAAGTGCAGACTGCTTTTTGATATTCTCAAAAGCAGCCTGCACTTTTTTGTTTAGTGAAAAGAAATGGGATTATTGAACTTGGCTACCAATCACGCCGCCCAATGCCGCACCGCCCAAAGTTGAGCCTGTGTCGCCACCGAGCAAGTTGCCTGCCACTGCGCCTGCTGCTGCGCCAATCGCGGCATTACGTTGTTGTGTGGTCATGCCACCGTTGTTGGCACACGCTGCCAAGCTAGCGGCTACGGTCAAAATCATAGCAGTTTTTGTGATGATGTTTTTCATGGTGAAACTCCATTTAGTTGGTGGGAAAACGCAAGCAGTATGCCACAACGATTTGTGAAATTGCGTCAAGATTATTGCAAAAGCAGCCTGCACTTTTTGTTGATTTAAAGTGCAGGCTGCTTTTTATACTGTAATCGCGCAATCTTATCCGCGCACAAACGGATTGTATTGTTTTTCATGACCAATGGTGGTGGTGCGAGCGTGTCCTGCAATGACCAGCGTGTCATCGGGTAGCACATACAATTTTTGCGCGATGTTATTGAGCAGAGCTTGATGATTACCTCGCGGAAAATCGGTGCGCCCAATGCTTTCGTAAAACAGCACATCGCCAGCAATCAACAGTTTGGCTTGCTCGCAATAAAACACGACATGACCTGGGGTGTGTCCGTCTATGTGCAGCACTTGGAAGGTGTATGCGCCCACGTTTACGCTGTCGTCTTCGTTTAGCCAGCGCGTGGGCGTAAACGCAGGGCAAACAGGAAAGCCATACGAAGCGGTGGTGTCAGGCAGGCTTTGCAGCAAAAATTCATCGTCTGCGTGTGGCCCGAGCACAGGTACGTTGTGCGTTTGCAGCAAAAACGGTACGCCACCTGCGTGGTCTAGATGTCCGTGTGTGAGCCAAATTTCGCGCAAAGTTAAATCGCGCTGTTGCAAGGCGTGGATTAAGTAATCGGTGTCGCCGCCCACATCGGTTAGCGCGGCATCGCCTGTTTGGTCGTCCCACAGCAGGGTGCAGTTTTGGCGAAAGGGGGTTACGGGGAAGATTTGGTATTGGAGTGCCATAATGTAATTCTATAAATATAGTGCAGGCTGCTTTTTTATGCCAAAACATACGCGAGCAGCCTGCACTTTTTATGGTTGATTTAAATTAGCTTTCAACTGGAATAATGCCAATTTTTGCTTGCCATTGTTTTGGCGCAATCGCGTGAATCGATTGACCTTGACTGTCCACCGCAACGGTAACAGGCATATCTTTCACGGTAAATTCGTAAATCGCTTCCATACCCAATTCAGGAAACGCCAACACTTTCGCTTCTTTAATCGCTTTTGCCACCAAATAAGCCGAACCGCCCACCGCCATCAAATAAACTGCTTTGTTATCCGCAATCGCTTCACACGCTGCCACGCCGCGTTCTGATTTGCCAATCATGCCAAGCAAGCCAGTTTGTTCCAACATTTGGCGCGTGAATTTGTCCATGCGCGTGGCGGTAGTCGGGCCAGCAGGGCCAACCACTTCATCACGAACTGGGTCCACAGGGCCAACGTAGTAAATCATTTTATTGGTGAAATCAACAGGCAATTTTTCGCCATTGTTCAACATATCCACCATGCGTTTGTGCGCTGCGTCGCGACCCGTCAAAATTTTGCCGTTCAACAACAACACGTCGCCCATTTTCCATTGCGCTACATCTTCTTTGGTCAATGTGTCCAAATCTACGCGAATGCCGTTATCGGGGCTGTAAGTAATGTCGGGCCAATCTTCCAAACTTGGGGCTTCCAACACCGCCGCGCCCGAACCGTCCAATTCAAATTCAACGTGGCGAGTGGCGGCGCAGTTTGGAATCATCGCAATCGGTTTAGACGCGGCGTGGGTTGGATAATCCAAAATTTTCACATCCAACACAGTCGTCAAACCGCCCAAACCTTGTGCGCCAATGCCAAGCGCATTCACTTTCTCAAAAATTTCCAAACGCAATTTTTCAACGGTATTCAATTCTGCGCCCGAAGCGGCTTTTTCTTGCAATTCGTGAATGTCAATGTGGCTCATCAATGATTCTTTCGCCATTAACGCCGCTTTTTCAGGTGTGCCGCCAATACCGATACCCAAAATACCTGGCGGACACCAACCCGCGCCCATTGTTGGTACAGTTTTGATAATCCAGTCCACAATGCTGTCTGACGGATTCAACATCGCCATTTTGGTTTTGTTTTCAGAGCCACCGCCTTTTGCCGCGCAAGTAACTTCAATTTTGTCGCCTGCAACCACTTCCATATGCACAACGGCTGGCGTGTTATCTTTGGTGTTGGTGCGCTTGCCTGCTGGGTCTGCCAACACAGAAGCGCGTAACACGTTATCGGGGTGCGTGTAAGCACGGCGCACGCCTTCATTAACCATGTCTTGCACCGACATTTGCGCGTCCCATTGCACGTTCATGCCGATTTTCAAAAATACGGTGGCAATGCCTGTATCTTGGCAAATAGGGCGATGTCCTTCGGCGCACATACGACTATTGACCAAAATTTGCGTCATCGCGTCTTTGGCGGCTGGATTTTCTTCTTTTTCCAACGCATTGGCTAACGCTTGAATATAATCTTTTGGGTGGTAGTAGCTGATGAATTGAAACGCATCGGCAATACTTTGAATAAAATCTTCTTGTTTGATGATGGTCATGATTTTGTGTCCTGTGTTGTTGGTTGTAGTTTTGGGTTTGGAAGTGGCATTATGGCAGCGTTTACATCATCTTGCAAAACGAAAGTGCAGGCTGCTTTTGGGGCGATAAATGATTTAAAAAAGCAGCCTGCACATTCGGTTGATTGAATGTGCAGGCTGCTTTGTTGGGGTCTAGACCCCGACCTACCATTACGGTTATCACAACTGCTGCAACAACCACGCCACATAGCGTTCTACGCCCTGCTCCACCGTATAAAAATCGCTGCTGTATCCTGCTTCGCGCAATTTGCTGATGTCGGCTTGCGTGAAACTTTGGTATTTGCCTTTGAGTGCGTCAGGAAAATCCACATAACGAATCAAGCCTTGCGCCACCAGTTCGCTCAATGACAATTTGGGCAAACCGTCTGCCGCGCGACAGGCATTAACCGTTGCCGCCGCCAAATCGTTAAACGGCTGACTGCGCCCCGTTCCCAAATTGAAAATGCCCGATTGGTCTGGGTTATCCAAGAAATACAAATTCACTTTAACCACGTCTTCCACGCTCACAAAATCGCGGCTGTGTTCGCCATTGCCGTAATCTTCGTATGCGCCAAAAAGGTTCACAAAACCATTTTCGCGATATTGATTGAAGTGATGATACGCCACCGATGCCATGCGTCCTTTGTGTTGCTCGCGCATGCCATACACGTTGAAATAGCGAAAGCCGACCACTTGCGCGGTCAAGCCCTGCTGCATTCGTTGGCGTAACACTTGGTCAAACAAAAATTTAGAGTAGCCATACACATTGAGCGGTTTTTCCAATTCGCGCTGTTCGCGGAAAATATCCACCTTGCCATACACCGCCGCGCTGGACGCATATAAAAACGGAATGCGCTCGTCTTGACACCAATCCAGTAAATCCAGCGTGTATTGGTAGTTGTTTTCCAGCATATATTTACCGTCGTAGTTCATCGTGTCGCTGCACGCGCCTTCGTGGAACACGGCTTGAATGTCGCTATACGGAAATTGATGTTCGCGAATTTGGCGGATAAATTCGTGTTTATCCAAATAATGCGCGATGTCGCAATCGGCAAAATTACGAAATTTGTCGCCGTTCGTCAGGTTGTCCACCGCAACGATGTCGGTCATGCCGCGTTCGTTGAGTGCTTTGACGATGTTGCTGCCAATGAAGCCAGCCGCGCCTGTTACGATGATGGTCATGTTGTTTTCCTTTTTCTATTACTCTAAATTACCGCGTTTGCTCAAAACCAGTCTTCAACAAATCCACAATCTGACTACTGGGCAGCGTGTTGTCCAAACGCACGCTCAACCAATGTTTTTTGTTCATGTGATACGCTGGCGCAAAGCCGTGTTGTCCGCTCAACTGCGTTATCCATTCGGGCAGCAATTTCACATTGACCACCGCTAAGTTATCCACATCGTCCAGCCCGATTTGCGTGCCTGCAATCTGCATCACAATCGCAAACCACTTGCGGTTGCTGCTGTGGCGATACACGGCGTAAGTGGGTATTTTGTCCACAAAAATTCGGGCAATGCACCATATTGTTGGGCGATGTGTTGTTCCAGCCATTCGCGTTGAGATTGCACGATTAGCCTTTCAACGCAGTTTGCAATTCGTCAAACGAACACACCGCCGTACCCAATTTTGCCACCACCACACCAGCGGCGGCGTTGGCAACGTGCATGGCATCGGGCAGGGCATAGCCAGCCGCTAGGCACAAGCCCATTGCCGCAATCACGGTATCGCCTGCGCCCGACACGTCATACACTTCTTGGGCGCGAGTGGGTTGGTGGTCGGTTTGATTGGCGCGATACAAGCTCATGCCCTCTTCGCTGCGTGTAACCAATAGCGCGTCCAACCCAAGCTGTTCGCGCAAGGTTTGGGCTTTGGCAGTCAATTCTGCTTCACTAGCCCAGCCGCCGCCAGCCGCTTCTTTGAGTTCGGCGCGGTTGGGCGTGAGCAAGGTCGCGCCACGATATTTTTGATAATCGCTACCCTTGGGGTCAATCAATACGGGTTTGCCCAAAGCGCGTGCGGTGGCAATCATTTGGGCGACTTCGTTTAACACGCCTTTGCCATAGTCCGACAAAATCACGGCATCGTATTGCGCGACTAAATCGGCATAATGTTGCGCCACCAAGTGCAGGCTGCTTTGGTCGGGTTGCTCTTCAAAATCCAAGCGAATAAGCTGTTGATTACGCGCCAACACGCGCAATTTGAGCGTCGTGGGGGCGTGGGCGCTGCGGTGCAAATGGTTGGCAATGCCGTCTTGTTGCAGCAAGTTTGCCAGCGTGTCTGCCGCTTCGTCATCACCCACTACCGACAGCAGCGCGACTTGTCCGCCCAACGCGGCAATATTACGCGCCACATTTGCCGCACCGCCTGCGCGATGGTCGGTTTTGTTGATTTTGGCAACAGGCACGGGGGCTTCGGGCGAAATGCGGTTCACATCGCCAAACCAATAGCGGTCGAGCATGACATCGCCCACGACTAGCACTCGCGCTTGTTGGAAATCGGAAAGTTTGGGGGAAAGTGTGTTCATTTTGTTTTCATCGCAATAATAAAGTGCGGGCTGCTTTTTAATAAAGCTGCACCGACACGCGAATATTTTGGCGAATTTCCTGCGCTCCTGGGCTGGTTTGCGCTACTTCTGCCGATTTAAACGATGCCGAACGCGCCGAAGTTGCCATCATCATCTGTGGTGCAACAAAATCGCCCTCCTCGCTGCTAAACGATTGATTGAATTCAATCCGCACGATTTTGTAGCCCGAAAAACCCAACGTTTTGCTCATGTGCAAGGCGCGTTGCTGAAAGGTTTTCAATGCTTGGTCGCTAGCTTGATTGACCGCGGCGGTGCGTTTATCGGGCGATACGGAAAACGACAAGCCATCCAATGCCGCTTCGTTTTGGCTATCGGCAACCAGTTTGTTCAATGCGTCAAAGTCTTGGCTGCTGATGCGGATTTGCGCCACGTCTGTCCAGACGCGAATGATGTTGCGTTCGTCATATTCGGGATAGGTGCTGCGGTTGCCCGATTCTACGTCAAACACTTTGCCGCCCAATTTGGCGCGATTGAGCACCGCATTGACACGGCGCGTTACCGTGTTGCTCACGTCTTGGCGCGATTTGCCACTTTCGCGGATTTCTAGCACCACGTTCATGGTGTCGTTTGGCACGCGCACACTGGCACTTTCGTTGAAATTGACTAGATTGTAGTGTAGCGACTCTTCCGCTTGGGCTGATGTGCTGGCAAGTGCCAAAAGCAAGACAGAAATAATGGTTTTCATAGCATTTCCTTTATCAAAAAAAAACCAAAGCAGTCTGCACTTTTTGTCCAAATTATGACTTGGTTATAAAAAGTGCAGGCTGCTTTTCAATTATGCGCGATGTTGCGCGATGATTTTCAACATTTGCGCCAAAACTTTGGGGTTGGCAGCCACAATATTGCCCGTTTCCAGCCAAGTTTGTTCGCCGTCAAAGTCGGTTACGATGCCGCCTGCTTCTTGCACAATCAACGCACCTGCGGCAATGTCCCACGGTTTTAATTTGTATTCAAAAAAGCCGTCAAAACGCCCCGCTGCCAGCGAACACAAATCCAACGCCGCAGCACCTTCGCGCCGTGCGCCTGCGGTTTTTTGGATAAACGCTTTCAAAATCGCCAAATATTCGTCCAACATAGATTGGTCCACCACAGGAAAGCCTGTGCCAATCACGCATTGGTTCAGTTCAATGCGGTTGGACACGCGAATGCGGCGGTCGTTCAACAACGCGCCTTGTCCGCGTGATGCGGTGTACAAATCGTTGCGTTCGGGTGCGTACACCAAGGCTTCTTTGAGTACGCCTTTTTCCAGCAATGCCATGCTAATCGCATATTGTGGGTGTCCGTGCAAATAATTGGTTGTACCGTCCAAAGGGTCAATAATCCATTCAAATTCAGCGCGTTCGCTGCCCGACACGCCCGTTTCTTCCGACAAAATGCGGTGGTGTGGATACGCTTCTTGAATGGCGTTGATTAAAATGCTTTCGGATTGTCTGTCCACATCGGAGACAAAATCGTTTGATGCTTTGCTGTCAATTTTGATAGACGATAAATTGCTGCTGGCGCGGAGCATGAAGTCGCCAGCCTTACGTGCGGCTTTGAATGCGACATTAAGCGCGGGGGATAATTGTTGTGCCATGATGATTCCAATAGGGCAAAAGTTAAAAATCTATTTTAAAGAACAAAAAGTGCAGGCTGCCTGCACAAAAATCGTGTTGAATTATACGTTTTTTTTGCCTTTACGGCTATGTTTGATAAGCGTAGCATGACGGCTTTTTTAGAGCGATAACGGCAATGAACAGGCAAACCAGCGAAACACAAAAAGGCATCATTGGCGCATTGGCGTGCTACCTTTTGTGGGGCGCATTCCCCTTGTTTTGGTATCCCATCAACCAATCCGATATGCCCTCCATGCAAGTTTTGGCGCAGCGCGTGGCGTGGTCGGCGGTGTTTGCGGTAGCGTGTATGCTTGTCTTTAAGCAAACGCAAACCGTGTGGCAAGCCGTGCGCCAACCCAAAATTTTGCTGACTTTTTGCGCCAGTTCTTTGTTAATTGGTTCTAACTGGCTGATTTATTTGTGGGCGATTTTGAACAATCATGTGGTTGATGCTAGCTTGGGTTATTTTCTCAACCCATTGGTGAACGTGTTGATTGGCTTTTTAGTGCTGCACGAAAAGCTCAACAAAATGCAGGCTGCTTCGCTTATTTTGGCGGCATCGGGCATTGTGTGGCTTGCCATTCCAGCAGGGCAAATTCCGTGGGTAGCATTGTCGTTGGCGGCTAGTTTTTCGTTGTACGCGCTTATTCGCAAACTCGCGCCCATGCCTGCGCTGGCTGGTTTGACACTGGAAACGCTGTTGCTGTTGCCGTTTGCTTTGGCGTATTTGGGGTATTGCGCGTGGCAAAATCAGCTTTATTTTGGGCAACTCAATTCGCTGCAAACCAGCATTATTGTGCTATCGGGCGTAGCAACGACGATTCCGCTGCTGTTGTTTGCATCAAGTGCGAAACGGATTTCGTTGTCGCTGCTGGGTATGCTGCAATATGTGTCGCCCACCTTGCAATTTGCGCTGGGCTTGATGCTGTTTGGCGAAACGCTCAATGCGTCGCGCTTGGCTGGCTATGGCTTGGTTTGGTGCGGCGTGGCGGTATTTTTGTGGGGAACTTGGCTGGCTGGGCGCAAAGCGTCATCGTAATTATAGTGAATTAAATTTGGGGCTGTATTTAGATTAGCAGTTATGTTACCCTTTAAAAATGAAGATAACACACTGTAAACTATCTAAAAAAGTACAAAAGAAATTACGGGTTAAAGGACAAAATGGTTGGTTTTTACCACACCTAACCTGCCTAATTAGAAAAATAATCTTTAATAAACATAGTTTTATTCTCTAAATTTAGGCCAATATGGTGGTTCAAAGCACTTTTTAAACCAGCAAAACGACTTTCCAATAAA
>NZ_FOJK01000015.1 GCF_900111845.1 Kingella kingae ATCC 23330
TACGATTGCCAGAGTAGCCATTTTTCTTTATATTTTGTCCTTGGCAGCGAGGACAAGTTAGAGTTATTTCTGTTTTCACACACTCAAATATACTCTGTTTTCGCTGCTTTTTTATTGCTTATTTTTTTACAGCACACTTTTCAGGACACCACCATCTACTTATGACAATGCGACTAGCAAGGTTTTGACATCGGAAAAAGGCGTAGGTGCGCTGGACGATTTGGGCGGTGCGGTTGATGCGTTTACGCAATTTGCGTTTTTGTTTACCGAGCGTCCACACACGGCAAAAGTAGATGCGCTGGAATTGGAAATTTTGTCGCTTCCTGCGGCTGGTTTTGGCGATTCTGATGTGTTGTTTGTGCGCCGTTTTGAAATGGACGGTATGCAGGTGTAACGCATTGTCAGGATAATCGTGATAGTTGAGTTAGGGAGATTATGCCGACAACTGAAAAGCAGCCTGTAACTGTTGCATTTTTTTGCAATGGTTGCAGGCTGCTTTTTTGTATTATTAAATCAACTTTTGTCCCAAACTTGCCCCAAAAATTTGTAAGTTATTGATTTATAATATGGTATATGGTGCGGACAGAGAGACTCGAACTCTCACGCCTTGCGGCGCTGGAACCTAAATCCAGTGCGTCTACCAATTTCGCCACGTCCGCGTAAAGAAACGCGAATTATACTGGTTTTACAAAATAAGACAAGTCCATTTTTTATGATGTATATTCCGCCTTGACTCACTTTTAATACATCGCTGCAACAGGCAAACATTTATCAAACCGCCATCACACGCGCTCAATGGGTAAACGAAGGCAAATTACCTGCCGATGACCAAGCCGCATTAACGGGCTCGTCTGCCAGTGGCAAAGATGTGGTTTATGGCGCACATTGCGTAGTAGAAGGCGAAATCAACCGCCGCACAGGTGCAGACGGCAAACCGTATGCGATTGGCTTTCAAATGCGCTTGCCTGCCAACTGGAACGGCAAATTCTTATTTTAAGGCGGTGGCGGCCCAGCTTTGGACGATTTTGACCCACTCACCGCGTTGGAAAACTGGCACGAACGCGGACAAGCTTCCGAATCCATGTTGGCAAAAGGCAAAGCGTTTGCAGGCAAAAGCCAGCCTTTGTGCGCGTATCCCAAAATCGCGACCTATGTTTGTGGTGATGAAAACGATGCCAATAGCTTTGTTTGCAAATAATTCAATTAAATAGGTTTGATTTAAAAGCAGCCTGCACTATAATTTGCAGGCTGCTTTTGTTTATCAATCATTTTGGAATTGCTTATGTCGTTTACATTCAGTCAATATTTTTTGTATCTGCAATACCTATTTGCCGCCTTGCTGATGACGGGCATTTTCGGCGCGCTCTACACGCGCATCACGCCGCCACGCGAATTGGAGCTGATTAAAAGCGGCAATCTTGCCTGCGCCTTGTCGTTTGGCGGTGCGCTGATTGGTTTTTGCGCCGCGCTGGTGTCGGCAATGACTCACAGCGTTGGGCTGGTTAATTTCGTCGTTTGGGGCGTATTGGCAGGCGTGGTGCAAATTGGGCTATTTTTTGTTAGCACGCGCATTATTCCCGATGCAATTTCGGAGCTGGAACACAATAATGTTGCCGTTGGCACGTTTTTGTGTGCGATTTCTATCGCGATTGGTTTGTTGAATGCAGCCTGCTTGGTAGATTAATATCCACTCATAAAATCAACCTAACTGCGTTGCCAACACCCTTATGTATCATACATACACGGCGGGCGTTGTCGCCTTGTTAGCTTGATTTTCTGAATGGATATACAAAGCAGCCTGCACTTTTTTCACGAAAGGATTTTTATGTTTGACTTTATTCGCAAGCAGTTTATTGATGTGATTCAATGGCAATCGCCCGATGAAAACACGCTGGTTTGGCGTTTTCCCATTGCCGACCAAGAAATCCAAAACGGCGCAAGTTTGACCGTGCGCGAAAGCCAAGCGGCGATGTTTGTGGACGAAGGCATCACGGCAGACGTGTTTGGCGCAGGACGTTACACGCTCAAAACGCAAACGCTGCCGATTTTGACCAACCTAAAAAACTGGGACAAATTCTTTGAATCGCCATTCAAATCCGATGTGTATTTTTTCAACACGCGCCAACAAATCGGCAAGCGTTGGGGTACGGCGCAACCTGTAACCGTGCGCGATACCGATTTTGGAGTGGTGCAGTTGCGTTCGTTTGGCATGTATTCGTATCGCATTGTCGACCCAGCTTTATTCTTTAAAGAAGTGTCGGGCGTGGTGGAAAGCTATTCGGGCGAGCAACTGGAATCGCAACTCAAAAACATCGCCATGACGCAAATGGCAACCGCGTTTGCTACATCGGGCGTACCGTTTTTGGATATGGCGGCAAACCAAGTATTGTTGTCGCAAAAAATGACCGAATTGCTGCAACCCGAATTCGCCAAATTGGGCTTGGCTTTGGAAAGCTTCACGGTGGAAAGCATTACGCTGCCCGAAGCCATTCAAAAAGCGTTGGACAGCCGCATGAGCATGGGCATTGTGGGCGATTTGGGCAAATACACGCAATTTCAAACCGCGCAGGCGATTCCGTTGGCAGCGCAAAACGAAGGTGGATTGGCTGGCATTGGCGCAGGTTTGGGCGTGGGCGCAGGCATTGGTCAGGCGATGGCAGGCGCAATGGCTGGCATGATGCAGCCTGCACAAGCCACACAACCTGTGCAGGCTGCTTCGGCATCTGGCGATGACCCACAAACCAAGTTGAGCAAACTCAAAACATTGCTGGATAACGGTTTGATTTCGCAACAAGATTATGATTCGGCAAAAGCGGAAGTGTTGAAACAACTGATTGGTTAAATCACGCAACATAAAGTGCAGGTTGCTTTGAAATGGAAAAAGCAGCCTGCACTTTTTACGCAATAAGCAAATACCAAATACCGCAATCGCTGCTACAATACGCACTCAAATTATTTTTTCGTCATTCAACACATGAAATCGCTTTTTTCTCTTCCTGCTTGGCTGCACAATCTGCCCAATCAAACCGAAACCAAATTATTTGACCGTAATCTCCTGCGCCATGGTTACAGCTACGACAAAACTTTGGTTTGGGTGTTGCTGTGCCTATTGTGTTTTGGCTTGGTAATGGTGTATTCCGCATCGGCAGCGCAGGCTGGTTTGCACGACTTTGACCGCCGTGCTTATTTTTTATTCAAACAAACACAATTTGCGGCGGCTGGCTTGGCGTTGTCGTATTTGTTGATGCGCGTTCCCATGTGGCGATGGCAGCGTTGGTCAAAATACCTGATTTATGCCACAGCGATTTGCTTGATTGCCGTATTAGCGATTGGCGAAACTGTAAATGGCGCAAAACGCTGGTTGCCGACCCCTTTGGGCATCAAATTCCAGCCCAGCGAATTGTTTAAATTGGCGACTATTATGTATATGGCAGGCTTTTTTAAGCGCAAAGTGGATATTTTGCATGACTTCAAGCGCGTTATGGTGGTGGGAATTCCCATTGCCATCGGTTGCGCCTTGACCTATTTGACACGAGATTTAGGCTCGGTGGTAGTGGTATTTGGCATTTTTATTAGCCTACTATTTTTAGCCAATATGCCCAAAACATGGTTTTTGGGTTCGATTGTGATTGCGATTTTGGCTGCGCTGGCAGCGATTTTTGGTAACGAATACCGTTTACGCCGCGTGGAAGTGATGTGGCAACCGTGGAATGACCCCACAGGCACAGGTTATCAAGGTTTAGGCTCGCTGCTGTCTATGGAGCGTGGCGGTTTGTTTGGCGAAGGCTTGGGCAATGCGATTTTCAAACGCGGCTTTTTGCCCGAAGCACATACCGATTTCATTTTGGCGGTTATTGGCGAAGAGCTGGGCTTGTTGTTCGTAGCCGTGTTGATTGGCGTATATGTTTGGCTGATTTGGCGCGCCTTTTCCATTGGCAAACAAGCGCGAGATTTAGAATTGCACTTTAATTCGTTTATGGCAGTCGGCATTGGCGTGTGGGTTGCCGCGCAGGCGTTTATTAACGTGGGCGTGAACATTAGCTTTTTGCCCAACAAAGGCTTAACCTTGCCGCTGATTTCATACGGCGGTTCATCGCTCATCATCATGATGATTGCGTTTACCATACTGCTGCGCGTGGATTACGAAAACCGTCGCAAATTACGCGGATTTTGCGTAACCGACCCCAAAGAATTGCAAAAAACAGACACAAGCGAGACCAATCATGAACCCGAACAACCCTAAAACCTTTTTGCTGATGGCAGGTGGCACAGGCGGACACATTTTCCCTGCGCTTGCGGTGGCGCAATCTTTGCAAGCGCGTGGACATCGCGTGGTGTGGCTGGGCAGCGTCGGCAGCATGGAAGAACGCCTTGTGCCACAACACGGCATCACGCTGGAAACCATTGCCATGAAAGGCGTGCGCGGTAAAGGCTTGCTGCGTAAACTCGAGTTGCCGTTTATGTTGGCAAAATGCGTGCAGGCTGCTAAATCTATCATCAAAAAACATCAAATTGATGCCGTGATTGGTTTTGGTGGATTTGTTACCTTTCCTGGTGGTTTGGCGGCAAAATTATTGCGCTTGCCGATTTTTGTCCACGAACAAAACGCGGTGGCAGGCATGGCAAACAAACGCTTGGCGCAATGGGCAACGCGCGTAATGTCGGCATTTCCGAGTGCGTTTCCGCAATATCCAGATGGTTTGGTTGGCAACCCCGTTCGCGCCGAAATCGTTCAGTTGCCCACGCCCGAACAACGCTTTGCACAGCGCACAGGCGCGTTACGCATTTTTGTGATTGGTGGCAGCTTGGGCGCACAGGCGTTGAATCAAATCGTGCCTACCGCTTTGGCTTTGTTGCCAGAATCGCAACGTCCACACATCACGCATCAATCGGGGCGCGGCAATTTGGAACAAGTGCAGGCTGCTTATCAACAAGCCAACGTGTCTGCCGAATGCGTGGAATTTGTACATGATATGACGGCGGTTTATCGCGATGCCGATATGTTGATTTGTCGTGCAGGCGCACTGACGATTGCCGAATTAACCGCAGCAGGCGTAGGCGCGTTGCTCGTGCCGTTTCCGCAGGCGGTTGATGACCACCAAACTGCCAATGCGCGACACATGGTATCGGCAAACGCAGGTTTGTTGTTGTCACAACATCAGCTCAATGCCGAAAATTTGGCGAATATTTTGCAACAGCTCAACCGCGAACAATGTCTGCAATGGGCAACGCAAGCGCGAACATTGGCTTTGCCCAATAGTGCCGATGATGTAGCGGATTTGGTTTTGCGTGATTTGGGGGTGGCGTAAACGATAGCGATTAACAAAGCAGCCTGCACTATTTATTTTCCATTCCCAACAAGGATTTTTCACATGAATGCTCTTCCTATGCTCGCTTCGGTAGATTTAGGTTCAAACAGCTTTCGTTTGCAAATTTGCCAAAACAATCAAGGTCAGCCGCAAGTGATTGAAAACATCAAACACATGGTGCGCTTGGCTGGCGGTTTGGACAACAACAAAATGCTAGACGATGCCAGCCAGCAACGCGCTTTGGAATGTTTGGCGCAATTTGGTGAACGCCTGCGCGGTTTTTCGCCCGAAAATGTGCGCGTGGTCGCAACCAACACCTTTCGCGTGGCAAAAAATATCCGCAGCTTTTTGCCGCAAGCCGAACAAGCATTGGGCTTTCCGATTGAAGTGGTGGCAGGGCGCGAAGAAGCGCGGTTAATCTACACAGGCGTGATTCACACCTATCCGTCCAACGGGCAAAAATTATTGGTCATTGACATTGGCGGCGGTTCAACCGAGTTCATTTTGGGAAGCAGCCTGCAACCCACGCACACCGAAAGCCTGCCTTTGGGCTGCGTTACTTATTCCAAACGCTTTTTTGATAACAAAATCACGCAAAAAGACATGCAGGCTGCTATTAACGCTGCGCGTGGCGAAATCCAACGCATCAGCAAAATCTACAAACGACAAGGCTGGGACGTGGCTTTGGGGACTTCTGGTTCAGCCAAATCCATCGTCAACGTGATTATCGCGCAGGGCTTGGGGCAAGGCATCACGCTGGACGCAATGCGCCAACTTGCCAACCGCATCATTGAAGCAGGTTCGGTCAAAAAAGCCAAATTGGACGGTTTAAAACCCGAGCGTGTGGAAGTGTTTGCAGGCGGACTTGCCGTATTGCAGGCTGCTTTTGAAGAGCTAGACATCGCCGAAATGCAGTTTACCGAAGCCGCGCTGCGCGATGGCGTGTTCTATGACATGATTGGACGCAATTTGGAAGAAGATTTGCGTGACCAAACCACCGCCCAATTTCAACAACGCTACCACGTCAGCACTAACCAAGCCGAGCGCGTTGCCAAATTGGCTGGCTATTTCTTGTATAACTTGGCGCAAACGGCAACCGTGCAAGAACTGGGCTATTGGTCAGACTACGTTCGCTGGGCGGCATTGTTGCACGAAATTGGCATAGACATCGCCCACACGGCGTACCACAAACACACGGCATACATTTTGGCGCAGGCGGATATGCCAGGCTTTTCGCGCTCCGAGCAAACTTTGTTGTCCGAACTCACACTGGGGCATCGTGGCGATTTGAAAAAAATGGGCGATTTAGCCAACCATGAACCCATGTGGTGGCATTCCATTTTGGCGTTGCGACTTGCCGTGCTGTTCTGCCGCGCCCGCTTGCCGTTGGAATTGCCACTGCGCACGGTGTTGCAAGAAAAAAATGCAGGCGAATATGTGCTAAAAATTTCGCAAAATTGGTTGGATAGCAATCCGCTCACCTCGTCTGCCTTGCAAACGGAAAGCGAACAATGGCAGAAATTGGAACGTAGTTTTAGTGTGGAAACCATATAAAAAGTGCAGGCTGCCTTGAATTGAATTTCAAAGCAGCCTGCACTTTATTACTTGATTACGAAATACCCTGTTTCATTTGAGTGCGCTCGTTTTCGTGTTTTTCTTCCCAATCCACTTTTTCGCCACGCAATAAAGCCTGAATCATGTTCTTGGTTTCGCCATCAATACTGCGGACGACTTCAATCGTCTCATCTTGGGCAAAAATGGGGACATTGGGGTTAAACACTTCTGCCACTTGGTCAGACAGATAGCGGTCTCGTGCAGCATAGAATTTGACCAACTCTCGCGCCTGTTCTGGCGCAAGCCCTAGTTTTTCCAACGCAATGCGTCCGCCACGAATCGCAGAATCGACAATTTCGCGAATAATGTAATCTGCGCCTGCGTGATGCAATTCGTAAGCGTGAGCACGGTCGTAGGCACGTGCAATAATCCGCAAATTGGGGTAATGACGGCGCACATATTCAACAATTTCGGTGCTTTTGTGTCGGTCGCCCACAGTAACAATCAACAATTTGGCTTTTGCCAACCCCACCGAGCCGAGCAATTCTGGGCGCGTCGCATCGCCATAATAGGTTTTGATGCCAAATTTTGCCAAGCCTTCCACCATTTCTGCGTGGTTATCAATCACGGTGGTGCGAAAGCCACACGCCGTCAAAATGCTATTGACGTGCTGACCAAAGCGTCCGTGTCCCAGCAAAATAACAGGGTTTTCTTCGTGAATGTCGTCCGATTGGCGGGCTTCGTTTTCGGTTTCAATCGCTCTGGGGGCGAGTACTTTGTCATAAAAAATAAACAGTAACGGTGTCAAAACCATAGACAAAGCAATGACCAAGCCAATTCTATCGTGGACAGCGGCAGGCAAAACGGCGTGTTGTTTGGCAATAGACAGCAACACAAATCCAAATTCACCTGCTTGTGCCAAACTCAATGCGAACAATTTGGCCGCCAATGGAGGCAAGCGAAATACTTTGCCCAAAATCCACAAAATCAATGCTTTAACCAGCAACAAGCCCAATGTCATACCGATGATGGGGAAAAATTTGTGTTGCAGCAAACCAAAGTTCATGCCTGCACCAACGGTAATAAAAAATAAACCTAAAAACAAGCCTTTAAATGGTTCTAGATAACTTTCCATTTCGTGACGATAGCTGCTGTTTGCCAGCGCAACACCTGCAATGAACGCGCCCAATGCTGGCGACAAGCCAATCGATGACATGAGCGTGGCAATGCCAACCACCAGCGTTAAAGTAAATACGGTAAACATTTCGTGCACACGGTGTTTGCTGATAAATTTAAACGCAAACGGCACTAAATAACGCACGGCAACAATAATAATAGCAATGGAAGCGATGCTGACCAAAGCCACAATCCATGCAGGTTGATGCGCCAATAAGTTCGTGCCGTGACTTGCATCGCCAGTAGAACGAATGCCCGATGCTGCCAACAACGGCATCAACGCCAGCATGGGAATCGCGGCAACGTCTTGAAACAGCAATACAGCAAAACCAGCTTGTCCGCCCTGCGTGGGCAATAATTGTTTTTCGTTAAAAGTTTGCAGCACGATGGCGGTAGAAGACAAAGCCAAAATGCAGCCGACCGCCACGCCAATTTGCCACGAATAACCCAAAGCAATGGCAATTCCTGCAATAGCAGCAAGCGACAAGCCCACTTGTAAACCGCCCAAGCCCAATAATTTATGGCGCAACTGCCACAACATTTGCGGTGCGAGTTCCAAACCCACCAAAAACAGCATCATCACCACGCCAAATTCGGCAACATGTTGAATCGATTCGGTTTCTTTACCAACAAACCCCAACATTGGGCCAATCACGATGCCTGCCATTAAATAGCCTAAAACCGAGCCTAAACCCAATTTTTGCGATACCAAAACCGAAACAACTGCAAAAGCAAGATAAATAAAGGTGGAAAGTAATAGAAATGTCATATTGAACTCTGATGCGTGGTTTATGTGGATATGACATGAATTTTAATGTATTGTTACTGTTTTTTCTAGCAAAATTCTGTTTGTTTTCTATATGCAGGCTGCTTTTTGTAACAAAAAAAGGGGTGTAGATTATTCACCTACACCCAAACACACACACATCAAGAGGAAATTGAAAATTCGGTTTATTTTTTATCGTTATCGGCTTGCTTTTTCACCCAAAAAAACATAAAGACCGCAATCACGATAATAAAAGCAATCGTTGCCAAAGACATCATGCCCACTGGCGATTTGAATAATTGAGCAAACACATCCATGATTATTCTCCAAAAAAAATAATTAAACTGTTTACTACCCGCAGCCCCATACCTGACTGACTGTGCGCCATTATAAATATGCAGGCTGCTTGCGTATTGATACAAATCAATTCATACATGATTATTAAATCTATTAGTAAGCAGCCTGCACAAAAATAGGCTATTTCTCTATAATGCAGACTTCGACACACTATTCAATTAAAGGAAAACTATGTTTTTAGGTATCAACATTGACCACGTGGCAACCTTACGCAACGCGCGTGGTGTATCCTATCCCAGCCCACTCGAAGCCGCGCTCATTGCCGAAACGCATGGCGCGAATTTGATTACGCTGCACTTGCGCGAAGACCGCCGTCATATTAAAGATGCCGATGTGTTTGCGATTAAACAAGCCATTCGCACACGCCTGAACTTGGAAATGGCAATGACCGAAGAAATGCTTGCCAACGCGCTTGTTGTGCAACCCGAAGACGTGTGCATCGTGCCAGAAAAACGCGAAGAAGTAACCACAGAAGGCGGTTTGGACGTGATTGCACAGCAAGACAAAGTACGTTTTTATGTCGAAAAATTGCAGGCTGCTTCGATTCGCGTGTCGATTTTTATTGGCGCAGACAAAGCACAAATTCAAGCCGCGTATGACGCAGGTGCGCGTGTGATTGAATTGCACACAGGCGCGTATGCCGATGCCGAAACCCCAGCGCAGCGCGAACAAGAACGCCAACGCATTGCCGAAGCCGCCAAATTTGCCGCCAGCTTGGGCATGACCGTAAACGCAGGACACGGCTTGACCATTCACAACGTTGCGCCCATCGCCCAAATTCCCGAGATTGTGGAATTGAATATCGGGCACTCCATTATCGCACAAGCAGTATTTTTGGGCTTGCCAGCTGCCATCACCCAAATGAAAGACGCGATGTATCGCGCACGCGGTGGCTTATGATTTACGGCATCGGCACAGATATTTTGGCAGTCGAACGCATTAGCAGCCTGCATCAAAAATACGGCGATGCGCTGGCACGGCGCGTATTAAGCCCCAGCGAATACCAGCAAAGTGCAGGCTGCTCTGATATGGTTTGCTTGATTGCCAAACGCTTTGCCATCAAAGAAGCCTTTGCCAAAGCAGTAGGAACAGGCGTGCGCGAGCCTGTGAGCCTGCGACATATTTCGGTGGTGCATGATGAATCGGGTAAGCCAGAATTAGCGTTTGCACCCGAACTGCAAACTTGGCTTGGCGAGCGCAACATTCGCCGTGTTCACATTAGTTTAAGCGATGAGCGGGATTATATTTGCGCGTTTGCGATTGCCGAATGTTAAAAAGCAGCCTGCACTTTTTTGAACAACAAAAAACCGTATCTATTTTGCAATAGATACGGTTTTCTTATTTAGCAGATAAACGTATTACGCCGCAGATTCATCTACACGTTCGCGCAATTCCTTACCAGGCTTAAAGTGTGGCACATACTTTTGCGGTACTTCCACACGTTCGCCTGTTTTTGGATTACGACCAATGCGTGGCGGACGATGATTCAAATCAAAGCTACCAAAACCACGAATTTCAATACGCTGACCTTTTGCCAACGCACGAGTCATGGTATCCACCAAAACTTTTACGCTGTATTCAATGTCTTTGGACTGCAACTCGGAATCCGCGTTGCGTTCTGCAAACACCTCTGCCAAGTGAGCCATTAACTCTGATTTGGTCATAATATCAATACCTTAATTAGTTTTTTCCCAAAGACGCTTTCAACAAGTCGCCCAAGCTAGTTGTACCAGCATTTGCAGGTGCAGCAGATTGAGCCGCTTTCAACGCTTCGTCATTGGCTTTGGCATCTTTTGCCTTAACAGACAATTTGATGCTACGGTTTTTGCGGTCCACATTTACGATAACCGCTTCCACTTCATCGCCTTCTTTCAATTTAGTGGTTAAGTCTTCAACGCGCTCGCTGTCAAATTCAGAAGCAGGCAAGTAGCCTTCTACTTCGTCTGCCAATGCGATAACCGCACCTTTGGCTTCAACTGATTTAGCCGCGCCTTTAACCAAAGCACCTTTGTCGTTCATTGCCAAGAAGTTGTTGAATGGGTCGCCTTCCAACTGTTTGATGCCTAAAGAAATGCGTTCTTTTTCCACATCAATCGCCAATACAACGGCTTCCACTTCTTCGCCTTTTTTGTATTTGCGAACCGCTTCTTCGCCAGACTCTGTCCAAGACAAGTCAGACAAGTGAACCAAACCATCAATGTTGCCAGGCAAACCAATGAACACGCCAAAGTCAGTAATCGATTTTACTGCGCCTTTGATTTTGTCGCCTTTGCTGTAATTGGCTTCAAAATCTTTCCAAGGGTTAGATTGGCATTGTTTCATGCCCAAGCTGATGCGACGTTTGTCTTCATCAATGTCCAAAATCATCACTTCAACTTCGTCGCCCAGTTGAACAACTTTGCTTGGGTGAACGTTTTTGTTTGTCCAGTCCATTTCAGAAACGTGAACCAAACCTTCGATGCCTTGTTCGATTTCAACGAATGCACCGTATTCAGTCAAGTTAGACACTTTACCGAACAAGCGAGTGCTTTGTGGGTAGCGACGAGCCAAACCGTCCCATGGGTCTTCGCCCAACTGTTTCAAGCCCAAAGATACACGTTGTTTGTCTTGGTCGAATTTCAATACTTTGGCTTCAACTTCTTGACCCATTTCCAACACTTCGCTTGGGTGTTTAACACGACGCCATGCCAAGTCTGTGATGTGCAACAAGCCGTCAATACCGCCCAAATCAACAAACGCACCGTAGTCGGTCAAGTTTTTCACGATACCTTTAACGATGGTGCCTTCTTGCAAGTTTTCCATCAATGCTTTGCGCTCTTCGCCCAAAGTTGCTTCCAACACAGCGCGGCGAGATACCACAACATTGTTGCGTTTGCGGTCTAATTTAATCACTTTGAATTCGATTTCTTTGCCTTCAAAGTGTGATGTGTCTTTGATTGGACGAACGTCTAACAAAGAACCTGGCAAGAACGCGCGAATGCTGTTAATCATCACAGTCAAGCCGCCTTTTACTTTGCCATTAATTACGCCAGACAAGATTTCGCCGTCTTCCATTGCTTCTTCCAAAGCAATCCAGTCTGCTGCACGGCGCGCTTTTTCGCGAGATAATTTGGTTTCGCCAAAGCCGTTTTCTACTGATTCAATGGTTACAGTAACGAAGTCGCCTACTTTAACTTCCAATTCGCCTTGCGCGTTTTTGAATTCTGCAACGTCAATCAAAGACTCAGATTTCAAACCTGCGTTTACGATTACAAATTTATCAGTAATATCAACCACTTCGGCAGTAATCACTTCACCGTAAGTCATTTCTTGGGTTGCTGAATATTCTTCCAATAATTGGGCAAAATTTTCCATGTTGGATTTGCTTTCATTGCACTGCCAAGGCGTGCGAGTTGTGTTGTTGAAATGCCGAAGCCCTTGGCGCATCGGCAAAAATAAAACCGCGAACTATACGCCATTTTTTTGATTTTGAATAGCTTTTTTAGCCGTTTTTTTCGTGATACCAATCCAAAACTTGCTGCACCGCTTGCTCAATCGTCAGGTTGGACGTATCCAGCAAATGCGCGTCATCAAGCTGCTGTAACGGCGCAACGCTGCGACGGCGGTCGTTTTCGTCTCGCGCCATAATGTCTGCCAAAATGCGATCAAATTCTAAACCTCTGTTTTCTATGCCGATTTGCTTGGCACGACGTTCGGCGCGAATTTGCGGTGTAGCGGTCAAAAAAACTTTGCAGGCTGCTTGCGGAAATACAACAGAACCCATATCGCGCCCATCGGCAACCAAGCCTTGTTCGGTTAAAAAGTCGCGTTGGCGTTGCAACAAAGCGGCGCGAACGGCTGGCAAAGCAGCAATGGTAGACGCGCCCATGCCAATTTGTTCGGTGCGAATGGCTTGGCTAACATCTTGTTCTGCCAACAAAATACGTTGCCCATCAAACACAACAGGCAAGCAGCCTGCACATTGGGCAACGGCGTTTTCGTCTGTCCACGCGATGTTTTGTTGCAAGGCATAAAGCGCAGTCAGGCGATACAACGCGCCCGAATCCAAATACGCCCAACCCAATGCGGCGGCAACGCGTGCGGCAACTGTGCCTTTGCCCGATGCCGATGGCCCATCTATGGCGATGACTTTTTGCATAATTTATCCTTTATTTTGATTGCAGGCTGCTTTTTAAAATGCGATTAACTTCGCCCATATCGGCTTTGCCTGCTAATTGCGTTTTCAAAATGCCCATGACTTTGCCCATATCACCCATGCCTGTTGCGCCCGTTGCTACCAAAGCAGCCTGCACTGCTTGGGCGATTTCGTTTGCCGACATCATGCTGGGCAAATAGTGTTGCAACACGGCAATTTCGGCGTTTTCTTGGTCGGCTAAATCTTGGCGATTGGCTTGCAAATAGATTGTCGCGCTGTCTTTGCGCTGCTTAATCATTTTGCTGATGATGGCTTGCACTTTGGCATCGTCCGCTTCCACGCGCTCATCGACTTCAAACTGCTTAATGGCTGCGTTTGCCAAACGAATCGTGGACAATGCCAGCGTGTTTTTGCTACGCATGGCTGCTTTCATGTCTTCGGTTAATTGTGTTTTTAGGCTCATGATTGAACTTTCTGTGACAAAAATCGCATCATAACAAGATTTAAATACAAAAGCAGCCTGCACATTTGGTAGATTTAATGTGCAGGCTGCTTTGATGCGGAAAAGCGTAACCCAGCCAATTCGTTTGATGCAGAACCGCGTTCCAATTTACGCGCTTAAAGCGTCTTTATAAACCGTTGCCAATACACATTTTCTTTAACTTTGTGAAAATCAATCGGCAAAATATAACTCATTTTCGTATTTGCCCCTGCCCATTTATTAACGGTTATTTGACAATTTGAATAATAAAATGCCCCTGCCATTGTGGGTTGCAATTCTTTGGGCGTGTCAATTGAAGTTACCATAAAATCATAGGCTTCTTTGGGATTGCGTTGAATTTCAAATTTTTTGCCATCGGCATCTTGCCAAATGCCTGACGTTTGCCCTGAAATGGCTGATGTTCCTGTGCTACACGCAGTCGTTAAAAATAACAAACTGGTTAAACAAATGATTTTTTTTCATACGATTCCTTTCGTGTTGTTTGTATTTAATCAATACATCATGATTAGCTATCGTCTGCCGCATTGCCAGCCAAGCGTTTCCATTCCCATACATCGCCGTTTTCGTGGCAGCTCAAATAATATTGTGCGCCTGCTGCTTCCAGCGTTGCCGTGTGCCAAAATCGCTTGTTTTGCTTGGGCAACCACACCAGCGACACATAATACGGCTGCTGCTCTACTGCCTTGATTTCACGCGCTTTGTCTTGCCATATTTGCGCGACCAAAGCAGCCTGCACAAAAGAAACATCACTCAAACGCAGCATTTTTGCATTATCTTGTGGATTTAAATTGCCATGCTCAACGGGTGATGCCGTCCACTTATCGTGTTCAAACGTATAAAAAACCAGTTGATTGGGCGATTGGTGCGAGCGGATTGCCAATTCAATGCGCGGACGTGTGCCGTCAAAAAAATCTATTTTTTGGAAGACTTCAATCGGCTGGTTTTTTAATTCGGGCAAGGCGGCAAGGCTGGTTTGTGCGTGTTGCAAGCGTTGCGAGTCGCGCAAAATAGAGTAGGGCGTGTTTTTGCTTACCAAAGCAGCCTGCACTTTTTGAGTAGGCGGCAACACTTCGGCTTGCGCGGGTTGATTGACTTGCCACAGCGATAGCCAGCTAAACAGCAGCCACACCAGCCAACTGCTTATCATGACGACTCTCCGTTTTGCAGCAACTGGCGTTCATATACCGCCTGCGCCAACGTGCCAGCGTCCACATATTCCAGCTCGCTGCCCAGTGGCATACCACGCGCTAAACGACTGATTTTATATGGTTGATTAGCAAACAATTCCGACAAAACATACGCCGTGGCATCGCCCTCGGCTGTGAATGCGGTGGCGATGATGATTTCGTCCACAGGATGTTGGGCGATTCGCGCGACCAATTTGTCTAGCGCAATGTGGCTCAAATCCATGTCTTGCGTGGGGCTGACTTGTCCCATCAACACAAAATACAAGCCGTCATGACAACGTGCCAATTCCATTGCCGACACATCGGCAGGCATATGCACAATCATCAAACGGCGCGAATCTCGGCGCGGGTCGGTGCAAGTGTGGCACAAATCGTCTTGGCAAAACGTGTTGCATAGCTGGCAGTTGTGGATTTGCTTTAACGCCAAATCCAGCGCAGACAAGAGTTGTGCTGCACCATCTCGGTTTTGTTGCAGCAAGGCAAATGCCATGCGCTGTGCGGTTTTCACGCCCACATTGGGCAACACGCGCAGCGCATGGATTAGGTTGGAATAAGCGTCAATTTGATTGGGGTCGGACATGGGTTAGGATTCGTGGTATCAAATAAATAAAAAGCAGCCTGCATATTTTGCGATAGAGTAAAGTGAAATAAAAATGGGGCAAGGCAACAACGTCCGCTGTGTGCAAATGGCACATAAGGACGTTGGCAACGCCGTACCATTGCGATTTCACTTTACTCACGCTTTGGGCAAGGTAACCCCAGTCTGTCTCATATATTTACCGTTGCGGTCTTTGTACGATGTTTCGCACACTTCATCGCTTTCAAAAAACAGCACTTGCGCCACGCCTTCGCCAGCATAAATTTTGGCAGGCAGCGGCGTAGTATTGGAAAATTCCAGCGTAACATAGCCTTCCCATTCAGGCTCAAACGGAGTTACGTTCACAATAATGCCACAACGTGCATAAGTGGATTTGCCCAAGCACACGGTCAGCACATTGCGCGGAATGCGGAAATATTCCACCGTGCGTGCCAAGGCAAACGAGTTGGGCGGAATAATGCAAAAATCGTCTTCCACCGTAACAAAATTGCGCGTATCAAAGTTTTTTGGGTCCACAATCGTGCTGTTGATGTTGGTAAAAATCTTAAATTCATTGGCGCAACGAATGTCGTAGCCATAGCTTGACGTGCCATAAGAAATGATTTTTTGACCGTTGATTCCTTTGATTTGATTGGGTTCAAACGGCTCAATCATACCGTGTTGTTCGCTCATGCGGCGAATCCATTTGTCGGATTTAATGCTCATATTTTTTCCTTATTTAGCCAATGTCATCGATTTAGCAATGCCACGTTCAAACGTAAAATTAAAAAGATGTTTACCGTCTTGATACACCTTGAATTTGCCGTTCGCCATGTCGTTGACAAACGTGCCAACCAGCACCATGCCTTTGATTTTGTCGCTGTTCATGCCAAAGGGCGCAATAGATAAGCTGTGTTGATTGGGGACGATGTATTGTCCTTTGCCGTGAAATTGTCCGTGTTTGAATTCGCCCGAATAAATGCGCCCATCGCGGCAAGTGAGCGTGCCTTTGCCGTGCGGTTTTTGTTGCACGACTTCGCCTTGATATTGGCAACCATTGTAGGCAAGCGTGTCGGCAAGTGCAGGCTGCATCGCCAATAGAAATAGAGAGATTAAGTATTTTTTCATGATGATGTCTTTTTTGTGAGATTGGAATGTGCAGGCTGCTTTTTGGCTACTCAAAAGCAGCCTGCACTATATTTTGCGTTATGGATTTACTCCTGCCAACTGCCCAAACAGCCCACCAATTCCAAAATCATCGTGGACAAACTTTCTGCCGTCAAAATTTGGCTGGCAAACGCCAAACTTGCCGCGTCATCGCCATGCTGTTCCGCTTGTTCTTGCAACACGTCCAAATACTGAATGCGTTTAATTGCAAATTCTTCGGTTAGCACAAACGCGATTTGGTCACGCCACACCAAGCCAAGCTGGGTGACGGTTTTGCCTGTGTGCAAATGCTGGGTTACTTCTTCTGCTGTCAAATCCTGTTTGGCGATTTTAACCGTGGGAACAATATCGCCCGAGCCTTTTAGTTCGCACGAATCGTCCAATTCAAAGCCGCCATCGCAGCCACCGCGCAACAGCCAATCGGTCATCAAACTGCTGGGCGATTGCTTGGTTTGTGGCAATCGTGCTTCCAATCCGCCCAAGGCTTCGCGCAATTTGGCAATCGTGTTTTCGGCTTTGCTGCCTGCGCCGTTGATTAACAAAAAGCCGTGGCGCGTGTCCATAATCGCTTGGCTGCGACTGGTTTTGGTAAACGCACGCGGCAATAAATCGTCTGTAATTTGTTCTTTTAATTCTTGTTTTTCTTTGCGACCAATGTGGCGTGATTCGGCATCTTGAATTTGCGCGACTTTGTCGTCCAAAATATCGCGTACCACCGCAGCAGGCAAGACTTTTTCGGCTTTTTTGAGCGATACCGACCAAGTGAAATCGGCAGGAAAAACCAATTCGGGCGAAAAACCGTGTGGTGCGGCAAAACCTTCGCTAAACCAATCCAAGCCTGTGATGGGGGCAAATTCGCATTCGGTAAGTTTGTTGGCAACGGTTTCTAAATCGGGCAGGGTTTGCGTGTTAATCGGATAAAAGGTAACTTGTTTGAACCACATAAAAATTTGTACTTTCTGTTGATAAGCTGGGGCGTGATTATAGCAAATTGCGCTACAATCTGCCTTTTTGTAACAAAGGTAAACTATGCGCCCCAAAATTGAAGTCGTTGCAGGTATTGTGTTGAACGAGCATGATGAAGTGTTGCTGTCATCGCGTCCTGCTGGTAAGGCGTATGCTGGTTTTTGGGAATTTGCAGGCGGCAAAGTAGAGCAGGGTGAAACGCAACTGGCGGCTTTGCAGCGCGAATTTGCCGAAGAATTGGGCATCGAGATTTTGGCGGCAACACCATGGCTGGCAAAAGTGTATGCTTATGAACACGCGCTGGTGCATTTGCGTTTTTTTCGTGTGGCGGCGCACCAATGGCAAGGCAGCCTGCAATCGCGCGAAAATCAGCAATGGGCGTGGCAAAAAATCGGACAATTTGATGTGTCGCCCATGTTGCCTGCCAATCAAGATTTGCTCCGCGCATTGGCGTTTCCGCAGCAATTAGCAGGCAGCCTGCACTCGGTGTTGCATTATCAAAACTGGCGATTGGTACACGCTTCACAAGCCACATCGCCGCAAGATAATGTGTGGCTATCGTTGCCACAAGCGCAGCAGCAAGGCGCGTTGCCACAAGGTTTTTCCAGCGTTTGGCTGTTGATTGAATGTGCCGAACAAGTGCAGGCTGCTTGCGATGCCGATGGCTTGTTGTGGCATATTGCAGACGAAAATAGCGCAAAAGCAGCCTGCACCACCTTGAGTGCAGGCTGCTCGCAACCGATTATTTTGTTGAGTTCTGCCGATTTAGTGGCGCAGTTTGCAACACAATGGCGCGAATGTGGCGCACAAGCTGTTTGCGTTCACGAAGAAACGAGTATTGCGTAATCGCGATTTTTACAGAATTGTTCCAATCCTTTGTGTTTGAAACTTAAAATCACTGTATCGCACCGTGTTACAAAATGTCATTGTAAACCGATACGATACACACCGTAAGAATTCGTTATATTTTAAAAGACTAACCCCATGACTCATCCCTTTCGCCGCAACCGTTTTTTTCGCAACACCTTGCCCGATGCCAACGTGTCGGAGCTAGGCAATATTCGCTCTTTGCATTTGGGTACGCCCACCATTCAAAGTTCCATGAACATCAATCAGCCGTCTGAATTGGTGCTGTCGTATAGCCGTGCCATGATGTCGTGGCTGCTGTTTGCCGAACAACTGCCGCAGCACATCACCCAAATTGGTTTGGGCGGCGGCTCGTTTGCGCGTTGGCTGCACGAATATTTGCCCGACTCGCAGCAAGTGGCGGTAGAAATCAATCCGCAAGTCATTCAAATCGCCCGAACTTCGTTTGCCTTGGATTTTGAAGGGCAAAATTTTGATATTGTAGAAGCCGATGGTGCGGAATACATTCAAATCATGCGTGGCAACACCGATGTGATTTTGGTTGATGGCTTTGACGGCATACAAATCATTGACGAACTGGTGGGTGAGCCGTTTTTCCACGATTGCCGCCAAGCATTGAGCGCAAACGGCATTTTTGCGACCAACTGGTGGAGTGGTGACAAACGCTATTCGCTGTTTATGCAACGCCTACGCACTGTGTTTGACAATCGCGTGCTAGAAGTGCCAGCCACTACGCACGGCAATGTGGCGGTGTTGGCGTTCAATTTCACGCCCGAATTGAATCTGGAAAAACTCAAAAAACGCGCCAATAAATTGTCCGACCGCTATGGTTTGGATTTTTTCCGTATGCTGTTTGATGCCAAGGGCAGCAATCGCCACAATGGCAAACAATTTCAGTTTGAAAGCAAGCCATGAGTCCGCAAGATATCCACACCGAAACCGAATTAGACCTGTCGCCAGCCGCGCAAGCCGTGTGTGAACTGTTTGCACGCATTGTGCCCGATGTTGCCGACAGCGTTGCGCCGTTTGTGCAACGATTGTTTGCCGCCAGCGCAAATGGCGATACGTTTGTTTACGTTAGCCACAGCGATGTCGCTCTATTGCAGCAAGCCACGCCATTGGTGGGCAATGATGACCGCAGTCCGCTGGTGTTGGACGGCAAACGCTTGTTTTTGGCAAAATCGTGGCATTTGGAACGCGAACTTGCCGCGCAAATCCAACGCCTATCGCAACAAGAATGCAGGCTGCCTGCGCCCGACATCATCACGCTCAAATTGCAAACGTGGTTTGCCGATGCAGGCAGCCACGACCAGCAAGCAGCCTGCACTTTGGCGTTGATTAAACCATTTGTGTTGATTAGCGGTGGGCCGGGCACAGGCAAAACCACCACCGTTGCCAAATTGCTGGCTTTGCTGTGCGATGAAGCCGCCTTACCGCGCATTGCATTGGTTGCGCCCACAGGCAAAGCCGCAGCACGTTTATCACAAGCCCTGCGTGGCGCATTGTCGCGCATGACCGATTTATCGCCAGCCATTGCCGCGCATTTGAATGCTTTGGACGGACAAACCGCACACCGTTTATTGGGGATTAAACCGCCCACGCTGAACGCAGAATACGACAGCAACAACCCACTTGTGTTGGATATGGTGTTGATTGACGAAGCGTCTATGTTGGATAACTATTTGTTTTATCAGTTGCTTTGTGCTTTGTCCGATACTTGCCGCGTGGTGTTGCTGGGCGATGCCGACCAACTGCCATCGGTGGGTGCAGGTGCGATTTTGACCGCGCTGTCCACGCAATCACAAGTGCAGGCTGCTACGTTGGCGCAACTGCAACGCTACTTGCCCGCACGCAGCGATTGGCGCACCGTTGCCGAACAATTCGCGCGTTTAACATTAAGCCATCGTTTTGATGGCCAAAGCGGCATTGGACAATTTGCCGCCGCCGTTCGCACAGGCAGCCTGCACCATCGTGATGACGTAGCGCAACTGTTTACCCAGTTTCCGCAAGCCTTGTCGCAGCAACACGGTTCAGCTAAACAACTTGCCGAGCAAATGTGGCAACAACATCACGACTATTGGCAAGCGATAGACGCTGGCGATGTGCAGGCTGCTTTTGCGTGGCAAAACCGCTTAATCGCGCTAACGGCGTTGCGTTTTGACGCGCAACAAATCAACCAAGCTTATCGCCAAATCGCGCAACAACATCAGCGCGTATCCAGTAGCGACACTTGGTTTGCAGGACAAATGTTGTTGATTACACGCAACGCGCCTGCCCAAAAACTGTATAACGGTGATGTCGGTATTGTCATGCAGCCTGCACAATCCAAAGGCTTGGTTGCATGTTTTCCCGATGAAAACGTAGGCTACCGCACCGTGCCATTGAGCCGTTTGCCCGAACACGAATCCGCCTTTGCGATGACGGTTCACAAAAGTCAAGGCTCGGAATACGACAGCGTGTGGTATTTTGCGCCGAGTTACAGCACCGCCAGTCGCGCCTTGCTCTACACCGCCGTAACCCGAGCCAAACAACAATTTGTGTATTGGGGCGATTTAGATAGCGCGGTTCAAGCCAGCCAACACCATGTGCCACGCCAAACAGGATTGGCGAATTTTTTGCAGGCAGATAGGTAAGATAGTGTAAAATCCGCATGTTTTTGATGAAGAACCGCAAATCTGTTCCCTCTCCTTTGGGGGAGAGGCTAGGGTGGGGGATTTAGGCGCAATAACAGCGATTGTTGTTGTGCGAATAGTTTGCTCTCTCCCTAACCCTCTCCCAAAAGAAGAGGGAATCAAATAGCCGAATAGTTCCATTTTGCACAATCCATGTGCAGGCTGCTTTTTCTCCCACTCGTTTACGAAAGTGAATCATGACTCAAACTTCTTTAAGCTACCGCGATGCAGGCGTGGATATTGACGCTGGCGACCAACTTGTTGAAAACATCAAACCTTTTGCCAAGCGTACCATGCGCCCCGAAGTGTTGGGCGATTTGGGTGGATTTGGCGCGTTGGTAGAAATCAGCAAAAAATACCAAAATCCCGTGCTGGTGTCTGGTACGGACGGCGTTGGTACAAAACTGAAACTGGCATTTGAATGGGATAAACACGACACAGTCGGCATTGATTTGGTGGCGATGAGCGTGAACGATATTTTGGTTCAAGGCGCAGAGCCTTTGTTTTTCTTGGATTATTTTGCGTGTGGCAAATTAGAGGTGGCACGCGCAACCGATGTGATTAAAGGCATCGCGGTAGGTTGCGAAGAATCAGGTTGCGCCCTAATCGGTGGCGAAACAGCCGAAATGCCGGGAATGTACTCCGAAGGCGAATACGATTTGGCAGGTTTCGCGGTGGGCGTGGTAGAAAAAGACCACGTGATTAACGGGCGCAACATCAAAGCAGGCGATGTGGTGCTGGGTTTGGCGAGCAATGGTGCACATTCCAATGGCTATTCGCTGGTTCGCAAAATTATTGCGCGTGATAACCCTGATTTGGACGCGAAATTTGACGGCGACAAAACCTTGCGTGAAGCGATTATCGCGCCAACTCGTTTGTATGTGAAACCTGTTTTAGCTGCATTGAAACAATTTGAAATCAAAGGCATGGCGCACATCACAGGCGGAGGCATTACAGAAAACGTACCACGCGTGTTGCCTGAAAATTGCGTGGCGCAAATTGACGCGAAATCTTGGACGTTGCCCAAATTATTCCAATGGCTGCAAACGGCGGGTAATGTCCAAACGCAGGAAATGTATCGCACGTTCAACTGTGGCATTGGCATGGTGGTGATTGTATCGCCCGAAAACGCAGACGCTGCCGAAAAATTGTTTGCCGAACAAGGCGAAACGGTTTACCGCTTGGGCGCAATCCGCGAGCGCGTGGGCGATGAACATCAAACGCAAGTGGCGTAATACGACAAAGCAGCCTGCACTTTTTATTGATTGAAAAGTGCAGGCTGCTTTTATTATTTTTTTGATTGCAGCGATTTTAATTCACTATAAATCGCTATATAAAAGCAGCCTGCACATTGCATCAACCCAAATGCAGGCTGCTTTGCTTAAATGATTCACACAGAATACGCATTTTTTTCCAAGCCTAATCACGCAAAATATTTTAGAATAAGCACATTTTTTTACAATTATATATAGTGCTTTAAATTTCACACACTATAAAACCACAGGAACACTCATGACCGCCACCACCCACACCACCGCCGCCCCGCGAATCCGTGAAATCCCCTACAACTATACTTCCTATTCCGACAAAGAAATCGTTTGCCGTTTGCTAGGCGAATACGCTTGGGACGCATTAAACAATCTCCGCGCCCAACGCAAAACAGGACGTTCAGCCCGAATGTTGTTTGAAGTGTTGGGCGATATTTGGGCGGTGGTTCGCAATCCGTATTTGGTGGACGATTTGTTGGAACACCCAAAACGCCAAGCCGATTTGGTACAAGCCATGCGACATCGTTTGAACGAAATTGATAAACGCCGCGATGATAATTCGGACGTTTTGAAATTAGTTCAGGCAGCCGAAAGCGCGGTAAATAAATTTGACAACAGTTTTGCCGAGACCAAATTAAAACGCGAACAAATCTTGGCGCGTTTAAGCAAAATCACGAAAAAACATAACATTATGTTTGACGGTTTGGCGCGTGTAACCCACGTTACCGATGCGACCGACTGGCGCGTGGAATATCCGTTTGTTGTGATTAACCCCGACACCGAAGATGAGATTGCGCCATTGGTTCGCGCTTTGATTGAATTGGAATTAACGATTATTCCACGCGGCGGCGGCACGGGTTACACGGGCGGTGCTGTGCCTTTGGACGCAATGTCTGCCGTGATTAACACGGAAAAATTAGACCGACACAATGGCGTGCAATTTGTGGAATTGGCAGGTTTAGAAGGCTCGTATCCCATCATTCATTGTGGAGCGGGCGTAGTAACCAGACGCGTTGAGGAAACCGCACACGCCGCGAAACTCGTGTTTGCGGTAGACCCGACTTCCGCCGATGCGTCTTGCGTGGGCGGCAATGTGGCGATGAACGCAGGCGGCAAAAAAGCCGTGTTGTGGGGGACGGCGTTGGACAATTTGGCGTATTGGAAAATGGTCAATCCACAGGGCGAATGGCTGTTGATTGAACGTGTACGCCACAATTTCGGCAAAATCCACGATGAAGAAACCGCCATTTTTGACGTTCACACGCTCAAAGATGACGGCAAAACCATTGCCAAAACCAAGCGTTTGGAAATTTCAGGCAGCAAATTCCGCAAAGTGGGTTTGGGCAAAGACGTTACCGATAAATTTTTAAGCGGTTTACCGGGGGTGCAAAAAGAAGGCACGGACGGCATTATCACGAGCGTGGCGTTTGTATTGCACAAAATGCCAGCCCACACGCGCACGGTTTGTTTGGAATTTTTCGGCACGGTTGCCAACGCCACGCCGTCAATCGTGGAAATTCGCGATTTTATGTTGGCGCATGAATCGGTGCGTTTGGCAGGTTTGGAGCATTTGGATTGGCGATATGTTCGCGCGGTCGGTTATGCCACGAAAGCGGCTGGCAAGGGTCGCCCGAAAATGGTGTTGATTGCGGATATTGTGTCGGACGATGAAAACGCGGTGCAGGCTGCTGCGGAACACATCGTCAAACTGGCGCAAGCGCGAGACGGCGAAGGCTTTATCGCGATTTCGCCCGAACAACGCAAAACTTTTTGGCTTGACCGTTCACGCACCGCCGCGATTGCGAAACACACAAATGCCTTTAAAATCAATGAAGACGTGGTTATTCCGTTGGAGCGTTTGGGCGAATATTCGGACGGCATTGAACGCATTAACATTGAATTATCCATTCAAAATAAATTGAAATTGTGCGCCGCGTTGATTCAATATCTTTCAGGCAGCCTGCCCGTTGAGCAGTTGGACAGCGATTTGCCAAAAAGCGAATTGTTGGGCGAACGTGCCAACCACGCACTGAAATTTGTCAATGATGTGCAGGAACAATGGCAATGGTTGTTGGACAATTTGGACGCACCCTTGTCGGAATATCAGGCGCGTTACGGCAATCACATTGTGGTTGCGCCCGAAGCAAAACCGAGAGAAAGCTGTTTTATTGCGTTCCGCGATTTCAGGCTGCGTGTTTCCATTAAGGAAGATGTGATGAAACCGCTTGCCGAAATTTTTAGCGGTAAAGCCGACACGAAAATCATGGCAGGTTTGGGCAAAATCCACGCCAAAACCGTGCGCGGTCGCGTGTTTGTCGCGCTGCATATGCACGCAGGGGACGGTAATGTGCATACCAATATTCCTGTAAATTCAGATGATTACGAAATGTTGCAAACCGCGCACAAAGCCGTTGCACGAATTATGGATATTGCACGCAGCCTGAACGGTGTGATTTCAGGCGAACACGGTATTGGCATCACAAAACTGGAATTTTTGTCAGACGAAGAAATGCAGCCGTTTTGGGATTACAAGCAATCCATTGACCCAAAAGGCTATTTCAATCGCGGCAAATTGATGAAAGGCTCGGATTTACGCAACGCCTACACGCCGTCTTTTGAATTGTTGAGCTTTGAAAGCCTGATTATGGAGCAATCGCATTTGGGGCAGATTACCCATGCGGTTAAAGATTGCTTGCGTTGTGGCAAATGTAAACCTGTTTGTTCAACCCACGTTCCACGCGCTAACCTGTTGTATTCGCCAAGAAATAAAATTTTAGGCGTGGGCCTGCTTGCCGAAGCATTTTTGTATGAAGAACAAACGCGGCGCGGCGTTTCCATGAAGCATTTTGATGAATTGGGCAATATTGGCGACCATTGCACGGTTTGCCATCGCTGCGTGAAACCGTGTCCTGTCAATATTGATTTTGGCGATGTAACCGTGGATATTCGCGCCTTTTTGAAAAAATCGGGTAAGGCGAAATTCAATCCGATTGCGGAAATGGGTATGGCGTTTTTGAATGCGAAAAATCCAGTTGCCGTGAAAGCCTTGCGCGTGGGCGTGATTGACGCGAGTTTTAAAGCGCAAAATTTAGCCTACGATTTGGGACAACAATTCCACATCGGCGCGAAAAAACAAAAAGCCGAACCGAAAGCGACCACGCAAAAAGCCAAAGTGGTGGAACAAGTTATCCATTTCATCAACCGCCCATTACCGCGCAATGTGCCGTTACGAACGGCGCGTTCATTGCTCGGTTTGGAAGACAATAAGACGATTCCGATTATTCGCAATCCTGAATTGCCCGAAGACGCGGAAGCGGTGTTTTATTTCCCAGGCTGCGGTTCGGAAAAATTGTTTAGCCAAGTCGGTTTAGCCACGCAAGCGATGTTGTATCACGCTAGTGTGCAAACGGTGTTGCCGCCAGGTTATCTGTGCTGCGGTTATCCACAAAACGCAAGCGGCGACAAAGACAAAGCCAATAATATGGTTACGGAAAACCGCGTGTTGTTTCATCGCATGGCTAATACCTTGAATTATTTGGATATTAAAACCGTCGTTGTGAGTTGCGGAACGTGTTACGACGCGCTGGCGGAATACCGTTTTGAAGACATTTTCCCGAATTGCCGCATTATTGATATTCATGAATTTTTGCTGGAAAAAAACATCAAATTGGACGGCGTAAAAGGGCAGCAATATCTGTATCACAATCCTTGCCACACGCCAATCAAAACGATGGACGGCACGAAACTCGCCAGCGAATTGATGGGGCAAAATGTGGTGTTGAGCGACCGTTGTTGCGGCGAAAGTGGTATGTTTGCCGTGAAACGCCCCGACATCGCCACGCAAGTCAAATTCCGCAAACAAGAAGAAATTGAGAAAAATTTGGCGCAATTACCGCAAGGCGAACCTGTAAAAATGCTGACATCGTGTCCTGCGTGTTTGCAAGGTTTGAGCCGTTATCAAGATGATAATAATTTGCCAGCCGATTACATTGTGATTGAAATGGCGAAGAAAATCTTGGGCGAGAATTGGCAGAATGAGTTTGTGGAAAAGGCGAACAATGGGGGGATTGAGAAGGTTCTCTTGTGATGTGATTGTTTGAAATGTTCAGGCAGCCTGAAAGATTTTTTCAGGTAGAATAAGCAACTTTTTTAAATACATTTTCAAAATGCAATCCAAACCCACAGTATTAGATTTATTTTGCGGTTGTGGCGGTTTATCGCTCGGTTTTATTCAGGCAGGATTTGATGTCAAACTCGGCATTGATGCTTGGCAAGACGCGATTAAAACCTACACCGCCACACATCAAAACACACAAGGCATTGTTGCCGACTTATTCACAACCACGCCCGAACAAATCAGCCAACAAACCCAAATCAATCAAATTGATGTGATTATCGGCGGTCCGCCGTGTCAAGGCTTTTCTATTGCGGGTAAACGCATGATTGATGATGAACGCAATCAGCTTTACAAATCGTTTGTGGAATTTGTCCGTTTTTATCGGCCCAAAGCGTTTTTGATGGAAAACGTCCCCAATATGATGTCAATGGGAAAAGGCTTGATTAAAGAACAAATTACGCAAGATTTTGAACAACTGGGCTACACCGTCAGCAGTTAAATTTTAATGGCATCAGATTTTGGCGTACCACAAAACCGCAGACGTGCTTTTTTTGTTGGTTTTAAAAATGGCACACGATTTGAATTTCCACAAGCCACAGTAAAACAACACATTACCGCAGAACAAGCCATTTCTGATTTGCCTGATTATTCCGTTGCAGACGGCGAAAACTATCCGCTTTCAGGCAGCAGCAACTATCAGCAACAAATGCGCCAAAACAGCACAGGTTTATTCAATCATCAAATTACCGTACACAATGATAAAACCAAAGAAATCATTGCATTAGTGCCAGACGGTGGCAACTACAAAAACTTGCCTGAACATTTACGCCAAACGCGAAACGTGAATATTGCATGGACACGATTAAACAGCCAAAAACCCAGTTTTACGATTGATACGGGACACCGTCATCATTTTCATTATGAATTTAATCGTGTGCCAACCGTGCGAGAAAGTGCAAGAATTCAATCATTTCCCGATGATTTTATCTTTTTAGGTACAAAAACCAGTCAATATAAACAAGTGGGAAATGCCGTTCCGCCTATGCTTGCCAAAACGATTGCATTGAAAATAAGAGAATATTTATGAGTGAAACTTATCAAATCCCCGAAGAATATTTTTTCCGTTTACATCACATTCGCCCACGTTTTAAAAGCAATGTAGAAGAAGTATTGCTTTATGTGGCGAACAGCATTTCTGATTTGGGCAAGCTGCCTGAAAAGGCATTTAACGAACAATTAAATGCCGTTTTAAGAAATTTTGTTAAAAACCAAACGGCTGAACAAAAAACGATTAACAACTGGCGTACTGAAATTGCTGCCTTATTTTCGTTTATTCAAGAAACCGAAAATAATGAATTATTGCCGAGCAAAATGGCAAAAAGGCTGGCTGAAAATCAATTTCTTGATGAATTTTTCAATTATTTTTTGTATAGCTTTCAATATCCTGCTGGACACAATAAAAGCCACGCAGTTATAGCACAAATTCAAAATGGCATTCAATTTAGACCTTGCCAATTTAGACCTTGCCAATTTATTTTGCAAATTTTTCAGGCAGCCTGCAAATTAAGCGACAAACCATTTTATTTAACCGCCGAAGAATTAACGCAATGTGCTTATTTTGATTTGCGTGTAACCAGTCATCAAACCAAAACGGCTAATGATGTGGCTAAACAAATTATTGAAAATAGAGAAAATAAAGTTAGCTACAATCATAAATATGAGCAATTAAAAACCGAAAGTGGTAATTATCCGTCTTCGGGCGATGTGTATCGTTATGCAGGTGATATTTTGGATTATATGGTTTTAGCTAATTTATTGAAAACAAAAGGAACAGGGCATTATTATTTAAATACAGATAACACAGACTTCATTAAACGTCATTTAGATAATACAGCTTGGTTTAATCAATATGCTGATTTTTATGGAAAACAAGAAATTTCTGCTCGCGAAATCACAGTATTAGAGAAAAAATGGTTTGATTACGTTAATCAATTTGACAATATTGCTGAATTTGAACCGTCTTTAAATGAAACAGAAAAAGCAGATATTGCTGCCTTAATTCAAGAGTATTACGCCAAAATGAAAGGGCAAGAATCGGTTTCTACTAAAATCATTGGCGATTTAGGCGAAACTTTGATTTTGGCACACGAATATTTGCGTACAAAAGGCAAATCTAATCGCCAGCATTTAATTAACAAAATTCCTACATCTTTGGGTGTAGGTTACGATTTGCAAAGCATTGAAATTGAAAAAAATAAGCGTTACATTGAAGTGAAAAGCACACGCTCTAAAAAAGCAATTAACAGCAATCGTTTTAAATTAACGCCAAATGAATGGGACAGTGCGGAAACTTTGGGCGACCGCTATTTTATTTATTATTTAGTGATGAATGAAAGCAGTAAAAATATTTTCATTATTCAAAATCCTGTTCAAAAATATCACGATAATTTGATTAAAGTAGATAGCAGCTTAACCGTTGAATTTACGCCACAAGCAGGAGAATGGCAGCCCTTATTGGAGGTGTCATGTTCCGAGTAGTGTCCTTATTTTGCGGTTGTGGGGGCATGGACAAAGGCATTTTGGGCGATTTCCATTATTTAGGAAACCATTACGCAAAATTGCCGTTTGAAATTGCCTACGCTGCCGACTACGACCCTTACGCTGTCAAAATTTACAATGCCAATTTTTCACATCAAGCGGAAATTAAAGACGTTCGCGATATTGTCGCTGGCGAGCTGCCTGAACACGATATTTTATTGGGCGGTTTTCCGTGTCAGTCGTTTTCTATCGTGGCACAAAATCCGCCACGTTTGGGCTATAAAGATGAAAAAGGCACGCTATTTTTTGAAATGGTTAAGGTTTTGAAAGAGAAAAAACCGAGATTTTTCATTGCGGAAAATGTAAAAGGTTTGCTTTCTGCCAATCAAAAACAGGCGTTTCCGATGATTATTCGTGAATTTGAACAGGCAGGCTATCACATTCATTTTAAATTATTGAATGCGTCTGAATTTGGTGTACCGCAAAAACGTGAGCGTGTGTTTATTGTTGGTTTTCGCGATGATGAAGATTTTTTCAAGTTTCAATTTCCTGAAACGCTGCCTGAAAAAATCCCATTGAAATATGCGTTAGATGAACAGGCAAATCACGATGAAAAATAGTTTTTCAGTCAGAAAGCGGTGAATGGTATGTTGCGGGTTCGCGAAAAAATGAACAAAGGGCGGGTGCAAGACATTGAACAGCCTTGCAATACCATTAGTTCGCATTTGGCAAAAGTGAGTTTGAACGGCACAGACCCTGTGTTAATGGTTGGCGAACGCTACCGCCGTTTTTCGCCACGAGAAGCCGCAAATATTCAATCATTTCCGTTGAATTTTCAATTTGATTGTGTATCGGATAATCGGCAGTATCGGGCGATTGGAAATGCTGTTCCGCCTGTGCTGATGTGGCACGTTGCGAATGCGGTGGCTGGTGTCCCGAAGACCGCCACGCGGAAGACGGTGAAATTCCACCGCATTATCCCGTTACGCCGCTCGTTGGCGCAGGCTACCGTAAACGCACGCGCCAAAATGTGCTAGACAGCGACGCGACTGTTATCGTTTATCACACGGAAATCGCGCTTGGTAGCGGCACGGAATTGACGCTAAAAACCTGCATTTCTCAGCGCAAACCATATTTGCTGCTCGATTCGTCCGTACTGCTGCCTGAAATCGCTGGCAAACACATTGCAGAATTTGTGCAACGTCATCGGACTAGCGTGTTGAATGTGGGTGGTTCTCGCGGTTCGGTTGTGCCGACAATTGAATTATTCACAGAAAAAGCGGTGTTGTCGGCGATACAATACTTGCGCGAAATGTAAAAAAGCAGCCTGCACTTTTGCTCATTTAAAGTGCAGGCTGCTTTTGTATTGGGGCTGTCCTAGATAACTAAGGGCTAATGACATTTTAGCTATAATTTCAACCAAATCAAAGCACAAGCTAATGACACGGTACTTTCATAATTACGTTTTAATTTATCGTACCGTGTTGCCAGCGCACGAAAATGCTTTAATCGTGCAAAAGCATTTTCTACCAAGTGCCTGATTTTATATAAATACCAA
>NZ_FOJK01000039.1 GCF_900111845.1 Kingella kingae ATCC 23330
AGGTTGGTCTCGACGTTTAGCAAAAGATTTTGAGCAGACGAATTTATCTGCTGAAAATTTTGTTAAACTAGGGTATATTTCACAAATATTAAAATTTATCAAATAGTTGTTTGTGAATACAGGTTCTTAAAACAGTTAGTAAAATCAAGTTTATCCTAGTTATCTAGGACAGCCCCTTTTTTTGGATACTGAATTTGTCAGATTATAGAGTATAAGTTGAATAATTAAATCTGATATTTATCAAAAATTTCCCTTTTGTTGCATACAAAAATCCAACTCACGTCCATATTCTCATGCAGCCTGAAACCACTAATTTAATGTTTCAGGCTGCATTTTTTCAGTACAATTTCATTTATTTTCCTTTCAGGCAACCTGAACTATGTCAAACACACAAATTCAAAACCAAATCAAACACCTAACCGAAATCCTAAACCGCTACGCCCACGAATATTACACGCTAGACGCGCCAAGTGTTCCCGATAGCGAATACGACAAACTCTACCGCGAATTGGAACAGCTAGAACGTGATTTCCCCTATTTCAGGCTGCCTGAAAGCCCGACTAATCGCGTGGGCGGTGCGATTTTGAGCGAATTTGCCAGCGTGCGCCATGCCGTACCGATGTTGTCGCTGAACAATGCGTTTTCGCCACGCGATGAATCGGGCGCGTACGACCACGCCGAAACGCTGGCGTTTAACGAACGCGTTTGCAAAGATTTAAATCAGGCGCAAACGGAATACACGATTGAGCCAAAATTTGACGGCTTGGCGGTTAGTTTGTTGTATCAAAACGGCATTTTTATTCAGGCAGCCACACGCGGCGACGGCACGATTGGCGAAGACGTTACCGAAAACATCAAAACCGTTCGTAATATCCCTTTGAAATTGCACGGTAAAAATATCCCCAATCTGATTGAAGTGCGCGGCGAAGTGTTGATGCTGAAAGCGGATTTTGCCACGCTCAACGCTCGCCAAGAAGCGGCTGGACAAAAACCATTTGCCAATCCACGCAACGCGGCGGCTGGCAGTTTGCGCCAGTTAAATTCGCGTGTGGCGGCGGAACGTAAATTGCATTTTTTTGGCTACGGCATTGCGCGTCTTGACGGCGTAGAAAATCCGCCCCAAACCCACGCGGAAGAATTGTTGTGGTTGCAGGAATTGGGGTTTAGTTTGCCGACTGGAAATTGGCACATTTGCGCGAATATCGCCGAAGTTTTGCAACAATACGAGCAATTAGCCGAAAAACGCCCCAATCTGCCGTATGAAATTGACGGCATGGTTATCAAAGTTAATTCATTGATTGAACAAGAAAAACTCGGTTTTGTTTCACGCGCACCGCGTTGGGCGATTGCACACAAATTTCCTGCCGAAGAAGCCATTACGATTGTGGAAGCGATTGACGTGCAAGTCGGGCGCACGGGCGCGATTACGCCTGTGGCGCGGTTGCAGCCTGTGGCGGTCGGCGGCGTGGTCGTTACCAACGCGACTTTGCACAATCAGGACGAAGTGGCGCGAAAAGACGTGCGCGTGGGCGATAGCGTGATTGTGCGCCGCGCTGGCGATGTGATTCCCGAAGTCGTGCGCGTGGTGTTGGAACGCCGCCCGATGGTGCAGGAATTGGGCGCGGATTTGTTTAGCGAAACCGTTGAAAAACCAAAGTTTTCTGCTTTCAGGCTGCCTGAATTGTGCCCTGTTTGCAACAGCCCGATTGAGCGCGAAGACGGCGAAGCGGTGGCGCGTTGTAGCGGCGGAATGTTGTGTCAGGCGCAGCGAGCGCAGGGCTTAATCCATTTTTCGGCGCGAAAAGCGATGGATATTGTCGGTTTGGGGGATAGGCAGATTGAAGCGTTGGTAGAACAAGATGTATTACACAGTTTTGCTGATATTTATCAATTAGATATTGCGAAATTGCAAAAAATCAAAGACAGCAAATCCAGCGCAACGAAATGGGCGGAAAATATTTTGACTGGCATTGAAAATAGCCGTAAGCCGTTGTTATCACGCTTTTTATTTGCGTTAGGGATTCGGCACGTTGGCGAAAGCACGGCAAAACAGCTTGCCAATGCGTTTGGCGATTTGGCGACGGTGCGACACGCGCCCGAGCCTATTTTGGCATGTTTGCCCGATATTGGCGGTGTGGTGGCGCAGTCTATCGCGCATTATTTCAGGCAGCCTGCACAACAAAAATTGTTGGACGATTTGTTGGCAGTGGGGGTTGAGCCGCAACACGCTGTTTTATCTACAAATGTGCGCGAATTTGCGACGCCTGCGCGTTGGATTTCGCGTTTGCCGAATTACAAAATCAGCGAAAAACGGGCGCAGGAATTGTGGGATTTGGCTGGCGGTTCGGTGGAGGGTTTGTTGTCGGATAAGGTATTGCCAATTGAGTGGCAAAATTGGTGCAATATTGCGGAAAATGCGGCACTTTTGCGCGAAGTTGGCGAATTTTTGGCGATGTTGCCCGAATTTGGCGCAACGAATGCGGAAAACGCGGTTTTAGGCAGCCTGAATAATTTGATTGCTGGCAAAACCTTTGTTTTAACAGGCACTTTGCCGACTTTGAAACGCGATGAGGCGGCGGCGATGATTGAAGCGGCTGGCGGTAAGGTTTCAGGCAGCGTGTCTAAAAAAACGGATTTTGTGGTGGCTGGCGATGCGGCTGGCTCTAAATTGGAAAAGGCGTTGAGTTTGGGTGTGGCGGTTTTGTCGGAAGATGAATTTTTGGCGATGTTGGGATAGTTTTTAACAAAATAGCGCGTAGATTGGTTTATCCAATTTACGCGCTGTTTCATTAGTATGTCGTTAAATTATATTTAATTTTACTTGTGTTGATAGAACAACCAGTTTTTACGCCCACATAATCTGCATTATCTAAACGAGTTTTTTCATTAGCACTCAGGCTAATTGATGTGTGTAAACTATTACACGCAAAACCCTGTGAATCATATGTTGGTACAAAAATATCTAAACGAATGCCTTTTGAAGTTTTATTATAAACTTCTCCTTTAAATACAACAGGTTTATGAGCCAAACTTTCCTGACCAACTTCCAAAGCAAAGTTTTTAATTTCATATTGATTGGTTACTTTATTACCAATGTTCACTGTACCGCCTCCAGCTACGGTGCTAGTTAATGAACCTAATGTACTGTTGATTTGTTGCAATCCTGTATTTAATTCGGCGCAACCAGTCATCAAACCTAATACTGCAATCATGGAAAAAGAAAAAAGACGTTTCATAATATTTGCTTTGTTAAAAAATGTTAATATTAGTATATCATATGATTCAAGTATTGCCAATAACGGGTTAAAGGACAAAATGGTTGGTAAAAATCGCTGAAAGCCTTATGCTTAAAGGCTTTCAGATAGGTCAAATGCTTTGAACACAAAAAATGCCCTTTTTGTCACTCAAATTCCGTTCAAAAATACG
>NZ_FOJK01000020.1 GCF_900111845.1 Kingella kingae ATCC 23330
TTGCAGTACCGCCAAAGCGTTCAGCCAAAATAGTTGTCAAAGCCGCAGTCAAAGTGGTTTTACCATGGTCAACGTGACCGATTGTACCTACGTTTACGTGCGGTTTCGTGCGTTCAAATTTTTCCTTAGCCATGAGCTAAATTCCTTGTATAAAGAGCGATTAAAAAACGTGCGCAGCGTGTGCCACAACACAAAAACAGGGCGGCGCATAGACACCACCCGAAAAAGAAAACGAAATTATGGGGGATTTTAATAAAAAAATCAAGCGGATTTTGGTTTCAAGCTGCCTGAAAATTTACAAATCATTATTTGGCTGTACGCTACAATAGCTTGGGTGTAGTATCTCTCTTAATCTAAATTATTTGGAATATTATGATGAAAACTAAATTACTAAAATTATCTTCTTTGTGTTTAGTTGCTGTGATTGGCTTAAATGGTTGCAGTGCATATGAAAAAGTAAATGATGCTGTGGATAATTTTACTAGCAATCCATTTGCTGCCGCATTGAGTGCTGTTACTGGCGGAAAACGCTCATTGCCAGAAGTATTCAAATGAAATTACAAAAATCGCTACTTAATCAAATTAGAAGGGCGCAATATTGCAGAATTGAAAGAACGTGGCGTCCCACTCAAACAAGGCTTAGAAAAAATAAATATTATTTATATATATGATGGTGCTTATTCTTGGGGCTATTAAGGAATATGTAGAATTGGGCGATGCCGTGCCTACTTTGCCAGCGCAATTTTAGAACAGCGATTGCAGATTTATTGGGAGAAACATCTATTTTCCTAGCCATGAACAAGCAAAGCGGTAACTGAGGCGTGGCAGTCAGTGGCAAATACGATACGATTGATACATCAATAACGAAAGCAATGGCTTCATGTGTGAGTAAAGATACAGGTTTACCCTTATCTCAATTAAAAACTGCGGAACAAATTGATGTCCATAATAAGAATTGTAAACTTGCTGCGGTTCAACCACCACGCTCACTGGCTCTGTTTCGCAACAAGTTAAGCAATGGGCAATATGAATTTCACGGCGCATTCAGTTATACCAATACTGTACCAAAAGGCGAATACAATAAGCAAGAATCCGATTGCAAAACCACAGGAACAGATTGCCGCCACATTAGAACCTTTACCCCGAAAGATGCAAGGTCTGTGTTTTAAACTATTTTCAGGCTGCCTTCTACCAAATAAGACAGCCTGAAAACGCAAACCATAAATAATCGGATTACCCAATCATAAAAAGATTGAATAATCCGATTATTTCATCAACAAAGCAGCCTGCACTTTCATATCACAAAAGTGCAGGCTGCTTTTTAACTTACATTAGCCTTTACGAGCTGCGGTAACTTCAGCCGCTACGTTCGCTGGAGCTTCTGCGTATTTCGCAAATTCCATTGAGTAAGTAGCGCGACCTTGTGTTGCAGAACGCAAGTCAGTTGAGTAACCGAACATTTCAGCCAATGGCACTTCAGCGCGAACTTTTTTGCCACCGATGCCGTCATCGTCCATACCCAAAACGATACCGCGACGACGGTTCAAGTCGCCCATTACGTCGCCCATGTAGTCTTCAGGCGTTTCCACTTCAACTGCCATGATTGGCTCAAGCAATGCAGGCGATGCTTTACGCATACCTTCTTTAAATGCTTGAGAAGCTGCCAATTCAAACGCTAATTGTGAAGAGTCCACATCGTGTGAAGAACCGAATACCAAGCGTACACGAACGTCTACCACAGGGAAACCTGCTACCACGCCGTTTGGCAATGTGTCGCGGATACCTTTATCAACAGACGGAATGAATTCGCGTGGAATCACACCACCTTTAATTTCGTCGATAAATTCGTAACCCTTGCCACCTGGTTCCATAGGTTCCATTTTAATCACAACGTGACCGTATTGACCTTTACCACCAGATTGTTTCGCGTGTTTGTATTCAGATTCCACTTCTTTGCGGATAGTTTCGCGGTATGCCACCTGTGGCGCACCGATGTTTGCTTCTACCGCAAATTCGCGTTTCATACGGTCAACAATAATTTCCAAGTGCAATTCGCCCATACCAGAAATGATTGTTTGACCTGATTCTTCGTCTGTACGAACGCGGAATGATGGGTCTTCTTTTGCCAAACGGTTCAAAGCGATACCCATTTTTTCTTGGTCAGCTTTGGTTTTTGGCTCAACAGCAACGTGGATTACTGGCTCTGGGAATTCCATGCGTTCCAAGATGATAGGCGCATCTTCTGAACACAAAGTTTCGCCAGTCGTAACGTCTTTCAAACCGATTGCAGCAGCGATGTCGCCAGCGCGTACTTCTTCAATTTCATCACGGTCGTTTGCAGTCATTTGCACCAAGCGACCGATACGCTCACGAGTACCTTTAACTGAGTTTACAACGGTATCGCCTGATTTCAAAACGCCTGAATATACGCGGATAAACGTCAAGTTACCCACATATTTATCATTCATCATTTTGAATGCCAATGCAGAGAATTTTTCATCATCGTCAGCTTGACGAGATGCTTTTTCGCCATTTGGCAATTCGCCTTGTACAGGCGGAATGTCGGTAGGTGCAGGCAGCAATTCTACTACCGCGTCCAACATACGTTGTACACCTTTGTTTTTAAAGGCAGAACCGCACAACATTGGTTGAATTTCGCCAGCCAATGTACGCGCACGCAACGCACCAATGATTTCTTCTTCAGACAGCTCTTCGCCACCCAAGTATTTGTCCATCAATTCCTCGTTGGCTTCGGCTGCGGCTTCAATCATGTTTTGACGCCATTCTTCAGCGGTAGAAACCAAGTCAGCAGGAATATCGCCATAAGTAAAGGTTGTACCTTTGTCGGCTTCATTCCAAATGATGGCTTTCATTTTCAACAAATCTACGACGCCTTCAAAGCTTTCTTCTGCACCAACTGGGATAACGATTGGTACAGGATTCGCGCGCAAGCGAGTACGCATTTGTTCTACCACGCGGAAGAAGTTTGCGCCTTGACGGTCCATTTTGTTTACAAATGCCAAACGTGGCACTTTGTATTTATTGGCTTGACGCCATACGGTTTCAGATTGTGGTTGTACGCCACCTACTGCACAGTAAACCATTACTGCGCCGTCCAATACACGCATAGAACGCTCTACTTCAACGGTAAAGTCAACGTGTCCTGGGGTGTCAATGATGTTGAAACGGTGTTCTTTAAACTGTTTCGCCATACCAGACCAATATGATGTTACGGCAGCAGAAGTAATAGTAATACCACGTTCTTGCTCTTGTTCCATCCAGTCGGTTGTTGCTGCACCGTCATGCACTTCACCCAGTTTGTGTGTCAGACCAGTGTAGAACAAGATACGTTCAGTTGTAGTGGTTTTACCAGCATCAATGTGAGCCGAAATACCGATGTTACGGTACAAGCTAATAGGGGTTTTGCGAGCCATGTTAATGTCCTCTCAATATTAGAAGCGGAAGTGAGAGAATGCTTTGTTCGCTTCTGCCATACGGTGTACTTCTTCGCGTTTTTTCAACGCACCGCCGCGACCTTCAGAAGCATCAATCAACTCGCCAGCCAAACGCAAATCCATAGATTTTTCACCACGTTTGCGTGCAGCGTCTCGAACCCAGCGCATTGCCAACGCCAAGCGGCGGTCAGCACGAACTTCAACAGGAACTTGGTAGTTAGCACCACCTACGCGGCGGCTTTTTACTTCTACCAATGGTTTAGCGTTTGCAATGGCTTCGTTAAATACTTCAATCGCTTCTTTGCCTTGTACTTTTTTGGCAATTTGTTCCAATGCGCCGTACACGATGCGTTCTGCAACGGCTTTTTTACCGTCAATCATCAATACGTTCATGAATTTAGTCAATTCAACGCTGCCGAATTTTGGGTCTGGCAATACGTCGCGTTTTGGGACTTCTCTACGTCTTGGCATGTTAATTCCTATCTATTCAGTTGGGGCATACCCATGAATGCTCATGCGGGCATTCACTTACTCAGTACATTGTTTAATGTAACTGACGTGCCATGTTTAATTTGTGAAAATCAATAATCATGTGATTATTTTTTAGGGCGTTTTGCACCGTATTTAGAGCGAGCTTGTTTACGGTCTTTCACACCAGCAGTATCCAATGAACCGCGTACTGTGTGGTAACGTACACCTGGCAAGTCTTTTACACGACCACCGCGAATCAATACTACGCTGTGTTCTTGCAAGTTATGACCTTCACCACCGATGTATGAAATCACTTCAAAACCATTGGTCAAACGTACTTTACATACTTTACGCAAAGCTGAGTTTGGTTTTTTAGGAGTTGTTGTGTAAACGCGTGTGCAAACGCCACGTTTTTGTGGGCATGCTTCCAACGCTGGTACTTTGTTCACATAAACAGGTTTTTGACGACCTTTGCGAACTAATTGGTTAATAGTTGGCATATTTTTTATTCCTGTTGAAAAAATACTTGCTAGCACCATTGCCAGCAAGCCGAGCATTATCGCTTTCTTACCAATGCTTTGTCAATAAGGGAATGATTGATTGCGGTTTTTTGCATTTAAAAGCAGCCTGCACTTTACATAAATTAGAGTGCAGGCTGCTTTTTATGTATCAATTAAGGTACATAACGTGGCAAAACACCGTTCGGCAATAGCTGCCACACATAGCCTGTGTAGTTTTGTTTGCCTGCGATTTGCCCTGCTGCTTCGCCATAGCCCCAGAAGTAATCCACACGAACTGCGCCTTTAATCGCTGCGCCTGTGTCTTGCGCGATGATGAGTCGGTTTAGCCCTTGCGTGGGGGCATCGGGGTGGGTGGTCGCTAAAAATAGCGGTGCGCCCAATGTGATGTATTTTTTATCTACCGCGCCAGAAAATTCGCCTGTTAATGGCGCGCCTAATGCGCCAATCGGCCCTAATTCAGACGAGCCTGATAGCGGACGGAAAAAGATGTAGCGCGGATTTTGCGCCAATACTTCGGTTAATCGCTGCGGATTGGCTTCCATCCATGCTTTGATGCCTTGCATGGACGTTTGCGCCAATGGCAAGTAATTGCGGTTTGCCATATATCGTCCAATGGATTGATAGATGTGTCCGTTGTGTTCGGCAAATCCCAATCGCACAAATTGACCGCTTGGCGTTCTTAATCGCCCTGAACCTTGAACGTGCATGAAGAACAATTCAACAGGGTCGTTGGCGTAACCCAAAATGGGGACGCGCCCATTAATTGCGCCTGCATTAATTTGGTCGCGCGTAAAATAGGGAACAAATTGGTTGCCGACAATGCGTCCGCGCAAAGTGGTACTGCGTTCGGGGAATTGCGCCAAATTGGCAATATACGCGCCATTGGCTTGCACTACGCCACGATTTGCGCCCACCACGCCCACGCGAATGGTGGCTTGGCTGTTTCGCAATGAGCTGGGCAGCGGCACGGAAATCAAATCATTGGGAATGCCATAAATCGGAAAACGCGCGATGTTGGTACGGCGCACATCGCCATTTAACACAGGTTCGTAATAGCCTGTTACTTTGCCGCCGATTTGTCCTTTGTCGCTCACTTGCCACGGCGTAAACACTTGTTCAAAAAATTGCTTGGCAGCGGCGTGATTGATGGGCATTTGATAAGCACGCGCACAGGCGTATTGCCATTCCGCTTGCGATGCCAACTTGGTGCAACTGTTTTTAAACGATTGCAGGCTGCTTGCGAATGGCTGATTAAACCATTGCGGCAAATCGTTAAACGACACAACGCGATATTGCGCCGAACTACCCGCTGGCTGATGCACAAAGCCCTGTGCCACAGGCGCGTTAGGGCTGGTGGTAATGGGTTGAGTTGGATAAGTGGGATAAGTAGTCGGTTGAGTTGGGCGCGATGAAGTGCTAGGGCAGGCAGACAACAACAAAACTGCTGCGCTCAAAATCAAAGGGCGAACAGCAGTATGATGTAAAACGTGGGACATTAGGCGTTCCTTATATTGAGTGGGACAATCATGCTGATTTATAGTGGATTAAATTTAGATTAGGACAAGGCGACAACGACCGCCGTGTACATCTAGTACATAAGGGAGTTGGCAGCGCTGTACTAATCTAAATTTAATTCACTATATCTCATTGATTTTATAATTTTTTATTAAAATGTACAAGCAGCCTGCACTTTCTATACACACAAAAGTGCAGGCTGCTTTATCTTATTTGGCAGACAATTTTTTCAATTCATAAACCAAATCCAACGCCTGACGCGCCGTTAAATCATCGGGATTGATGTTCGCCAATTTTTCTATGATTGCTTGATTGCTGTCATCGGCATCGGGCAAGGCTTCTTCAAAAATCGCGTTGTTGGCGAACAAGTCTAGCTGTCTATCGGCAGCCTGCACTTCCAAATCACGCAAATGTCGTCTTGCCGATTTTAACGCGATTGGTGGCAATCCTGCCAATTTCGCCACCGCAATGCCGTAGCTTTTTTCTGCTGCACCGTCTTGAATTTGATGCAAGAAAACAATGTCTTGCCCTTGCTCCAATGCCGATAAATGTTGATTAAACGCGCCCGATTGGTGTTCAGGCAGCCGTGTTAATTCAAAATAATGCGTGGCAAACAAACTCAACGACTGATTGTGCTGCAACAAATGCTCTGCAATCGCGTGTGCCAACGCCAAGCCGTCAAACGTGGACGTGCCACGTCCGACTTCGTCCATAAGAACCAGCGATTGCGCGGTGGCGTGATGCAAAATATAAGCCGTTTCCGACATTTCCACCATAAACGTGGAACGGTTGCTCGCCAAATCATCGCTTGCGCCAATGCGCGTGAAAATTTGGTCAATTTTGCCAATCAGCGCGTGTTCGGCTGGCACAAAGCTGCCCGTGTGCGCCAGCAGCGCAATCAACGCCACTTGGCGCATATAAGTGGATTTACCGCCCATATTCGGACCTGTCAGCAAACACAAACGCTGCGCCGTATTCAGCGCGGTGTTGTTGGGCGTGAAGCGCGTAACTTGTTGTTCTACCACAGGGTGTCTGCCGTTGTGAATGTGGATTTCGGCTTGCTCGCTAAATTGCGGCATGATGTAGTGCTGCGTTTGCGCGGTGTGGGCGAAACTGCACAATACGTCTAGCGTGGCAACAGCTTTCGCGGTTTGTTGGATTTGCGCTAATTGCGTTTGCAGGCTGCTTATTAGTTGCTCAAATAAGGTTTTTTCCAATGCCAACGCGCGTTCTTGCGCTTGCAAAAATTTGTCTTCAAACGCTTTTAATTCGGGCGTGATAAATCGCTCGGCATTTTTCAGCGTTTGGCGGCGTTGGTAATCGCTTGGGGCTAGTTCCGCCTGATTTTTGGATAATTCAATGTAAAAACCGTGTACGCGGTTGAACTCCACTTTTAGCGTGGATAATTGCGTGCGTTCGCGTTCACGGTTTTCCAAATCGCGCAAAAAATCACCGCCATGCGTTTGTAAATGGCGCAATTCGTCTAAATCGGCGTGGTAATTATCGTTAATCACATTGCCGTCTTTTAGCCAAACAGACGGTTCGGGCAACAAAGCAGCCTGCAATAATGTTGCCGTGTCGCGCACCGCAGGAAAACACGCCGCCAATGTGTCCAACAAACTGCTTGGCGGCAATTTAATCGTTTGTACTTGCAACAAAGCATCGCGCAATGCCGACAAATCACGTGGGCGCGCCGTGCCAAGCGCAATACGTGCTGCGATGCGTTCAATGTCTGCCATGTTTTTCAGGCTGTTTGAAATATCCGCAAAATTATGTTGCAGCAATGCCGCCACCGCATCTAATCGCGCCTGCACATAATCCCGATTGCGCAACGGGTGGTGCAACCAATGCGCCAACAAACGGCTACCCATATGCGTTACACACTTATCAAACACCGAAAACAACGTGGGCGATTTTTTACCGCTCAAAGTTGCTGTGATTTCCAAATTACGGCGCGTTGCCGCGTCCAGCGCGATAAACTGATTGACCGTTTCCAGCGTTAGCGCGTCCATGTGTGGCGGCAATTGGTTTTGCGTGATTTTCAAATAATTCAACAACGCCCCAGCCGCCGAAATCGCCGCCGAATGTTCCTGCAAATCCAAACCAAAACCGCGCAAATCCTGACAAGCAAAATAATCCGTTAGCAATTTAAACGCCGTATCGGGCGCAAATTGCCACGCATTCAAACGGCTGATTGGGATTTTCGGGAAATATTCAGGCAGCCTGAACGCATCATCTACCAACAATTCCGCCACTTGCAACCGCGCCAATTCATCAACCAACTGATTAGGCTGAATCAACTTCACGCGAAACTCGCCACTTTCCAACGCCGCCCACGCCAACGCGCTCTGCTTTTTGCCAACAAACCACGCGGCAATGCGATTCGTTTCCTTGTCTTCCAGCAACGCGCTATCGGTAAGCGTGCCAGCCGTAACGATTCGCGCCACTTTGCGCTCCACCACTTTGCCAGCGACCACATCGCCCACTTGCTCGCAAATTGCCGCGCTTTTGCCCAGCTTCACCAACTTGACTAAATACTGTTCCAGCGCGTGATAGGGTACGCCCGCCATTTGAATCGGTTCGCCATTGTGCTGCCCGCGAGTCGTGAGCGTGATGTCCAACAATTTCGCCGCCACCACCGCATCATCAAAAAACAATTCATAAAAATCGCCCATGCGATAAAACACTAATTTATCAAGATGTTGCTCTTTGATTGCGAGATATTGCTGCATCATCGGCGATGGCGGTTTAACGGCGGTCATGCTGTACTTTCTTGTGAAATAAAATACGTGGATTTTAAGGGATTTTGATGTTCTTACGCAAAAATGCAGGCTGCTTTTTTCACAGAAAAATCCGCAAAAAAGCAGCCTGCACTTTGTTTATCTAATCCTCTGCTGACTCGCCCAATCCACAATTTCACTGGGTTGTCGCCTGCGCCCTACTCTACCGCCGACCACATACACTTGTCGCCCAAATTGTCGGCGCACTTCGCGTTCGTTGCGGCATGGGCGTTGTTTGGCGCGATTGCACGATGTGGATACCAAAGCAGCCTGCACTTGTTGGCACAATCCACGCGCTATGTCGTGCGCTGGAATCCGCACCGCCAGTTTATTGCGCCCCCTACCGCGCAAATTAGGCAACACCGTTGGCTTCGCTGGCAACAGCACCGTTTTGGGCGCAGGCCATATGGCTTGCAACGCAGCAACGTCATCGCAAGGCAGCCTGCACAAATGCGGTTGCAACTGCGACCAGTTTGCACCAATCACAATCATGCCTTTGTGTTGCGGGCGTTTTTTTAGGCGCAACAAAGTACGCAAACCGCGCACATTGTCGGGCAACGCGCCCAAGCCGTAGCATGATTCAGTGGGATAGGCAACCACGCCGCCACGTTTTAAATGGGCGCGTAACTGGGCAATTTGTTGAAAAGATAAGGGACGGTGCATGATGTTTTCTTTAAAGCAGCCTGCAATATTATAGTGGATTAAATTTAGATTAGGACAAGGCGACAACGACCGCCGTGTACACCTAGTACATAAGGGAGTTGGCAACGCTGTACTAATCTAAATTTAATTCACTATAACGATTTGTCGGGGTCAAGACCGCCGACAACAATCACAAAAAACCGCACCCAATACCGAGTGCGGTTCTTATCGTGGCAAATTATACCACTTCTAATACAAAATATTCACGCAATTTTTCATACACTTCATCGCTCACATTGATGCAGCCATTGGTCATAATCCGCTGACCTACATCATTTGATGCGATTCGCTCCAAACGCCGCTCGGCAGGTTTGCGCGTCCACACGCGATGCAATGCAAACAAAAAATCGCCCTCTTGCTTAAAACCAATCACTTCGCCGTCATAACCAGGGGCGGACGTTTGAACAATATTCAAACCAAACACCCCTTTTGGCGTGGTTTTGCCAATTAACACGCGATGACAATCTTGTGTGTCGGCAAAACATAACTCCGCTTTGCTGGTATCCACCACCACGCGTTTGCTTTGAATAAACGCTTCGGTGGCTGCGTCGTATTCAGCCAGTGCAGGCTGCCCTGCCAGCAAAGTCATCAACAAAACCAATAGTTTTGTTTTCATGAATTATTGACGGATTTTGGCAGGAGTTGGCACAACTTCGCGAATAATGATTTGTGGCGGAGGTGCAACTGGCTCTGGTTGTTGTGGTGGGCAAGCCGCGCCTACTGGGTCCACCGCGCGCCAATGGAAGCTACGCGCATATTTTTGGCTGTCAAACAAAATTTTGTATTGACAAGTGGTTACGCCATTTGGGCCGACACCTGGTGTATTGAAATGGAACAAATAATCCCATTCGCGCACACGGAAGCCTTCTTCAAAGTGTGGGCGACCAATCAAATAATACAACTGGTCTTTGGTCATGCCCGAACGGATTTGCTTCAAGCTATCCACATTGGGGAATGTGCCACGGTCTTTGTTAAATGTGGTGCTGCGTGGATTGGGCCAATCCAATGTGCTGCTTTGACCTTCGCTATTGGGCGAAGAGTTTACCGAATTACACGCCACCAAAGTGCAGGCTGCTATTGCCAACAAAGACATCGTTTTTAAGTTTTTCATCAACATAATTTTTTTCCTGTTTGATTCTTTGCAAGCAGCCTGCAATTGGCAAGCTGCTCTCAAAGAATGATTAAACAAAGGGTTTAACGATTACCACTGATAACCAGCACCCACGGTTGCACCGAAGTGACCTCTGCTGTTACCGCTCGCAGTACCTTTAACAATCCAGTTACCGCTATCGGAAATAGCCGAGAAGCCCACAGCATAACCCTGTTTGCCGCGATAAGTGCTTGCACCCACCGCAACCATGCTCTTACCAGGTAAGTAAGCCTGTGGTACGCCAGCCGTTGCCATTGCGCTTGCTGTGCCTGCATCGGCATCATCGGCAACATCGTTAATGCGCGCGTTCAAATTGTTCGCCACATTGTTGATGTTCGCGCCAATCGCTTGGTTAGTGTAATACAACTGGCTACCGTTAATCGCATCGGTAGAGTTCGCCGAAATCACGCCAGCGGCAACGCCTTGTACTTTGTTACCACCCATGTTCACAGTTGAATTTGGATTAACCGTGAAATTATTCACAGTCGTGTTGCCAGCAACAGTCAAATCACCTTTAACGTTAATATCTTTCGATGTTGCCACCGTGATATTGTTGCCGTCACGTTTAATGTCGATGTTACCGCCATTCAGGAACTGAACTGTGTTACCTGGAGACACTTTTGATGCTGTGTCGCCATTGGCTTGCAAGTTCCAACCACTGTTGTTAATCGCATTGGCAACCGTCGTCGCATTAACCAAGCTGCTGCCGTTGGCATTGGTTGGCGTATCCACTTTGCCGTTGTTGGCAACGGTCAAGTTAGTAGTTACCACTTCCAATGCACCTGTTGAGCCTTGTTTAATGGTTTTATCATCGGTTTTCACATCAATCGCGCCTGTTGTGCTGTTTATAGTCAAACTTTTGCCAGTATTAACCGATACATCGTAAATATTTGCACCTGTGGTTGTATTGGTACTTACGTTTACTCGAACAGTTTTGTCATTTGATGTTACTTCTTCTTTTGATGCCGCAACTTGTGATTTCAACTGACTTACATTTGATTTCAACTGACTTACATTAACCGCATCTGTGTCATTAACACCTGCTGCTACGTTGGTAATTGTGTTACCGCCATTATTGAGACCACCATCTGTTAAGCTAACTGTTTTATTTGGATCGGCATTTTTAATCGTAATACCAGCATTATTAACAGTGGTGTTACCAGCATTTACGCTATCAACAGTAATGTTTTTTGCCAAGTCATAAACCACATCGTTGTTCGCAGCGACTTTTGAAATCACGATGTTGCCATCGGTATTTTTCATATCTACTGTTTCACCAGGATTTACTACCGAACCATTCTTACCTTCTGCCGTCAAAGTAAAGCCACTGTTGTTAATCGCATTGGCTACTGTGGTCGCATTAACCAAGCCGCTGCCATTTTCAGCACTTGGCGTTACCACTTTACCTGCTGGCGTGTTGTTGTTCGCAGTCGTTGGTGCGGTACTTACGTCCAATGTGGTCGTTTTCGCCGCAACTTGGGTGTTGGTTACTGGATCCGCACCTGCAATCGGATTGTTCGAACCATCTACTTGGTTTGCTGGATAGTATTTACCATCGTTCGCTTTAACCAATGGATTGCCTTTCCCATCAACAATTTGCGTTGTCTTGTTATCAACTGCAATGTTGTATGCAACTTTGCTCGCATTGCCATCGCTTGTAACGGTTGCAGTTGTGCCTGCACCATTGACAAAGTTTACTGTGTCATATGGGCGTACAAAGTCTACTGCTTGACCATTGCCTTGCAAATTCCAGCCTGCATTCAATACATCGCCTACTGTCGCTGCATTATTCAACTGAACCGCTGTCAAAGTCGGTGCTGCTTTGGCTTTGGTTACTTCTGCACCGATGCCTGTCGCTACATTACCCTTACCATCTGCGTTTGCAACTGATGTCGTGTTTTCCAATGTACCTTTTACGTTAGTCAAAGTCATTGGTGCAGTCGTGTTGTTATCTCCATTGTTCATCGATGCGATAATAGTCGTTGCAGGGGCTACTGTTGCACCTGCTGTATTAGTGTACGTCTTCGTAGTTGGGTTGTAAGTTGCGTTGGCAATATCGGCTGGTTTGTAGAACTTGCCGTCTTGTCCTTTAACTAACTTATCGCCGTTTTCATTGGTGTACACAATTGGCAATTGGGCATTTTCTACGGTTGATTGAGCATTCACATCAACTGTAATCGTGCGCACGCCATTAACTGTTTCACCTTTAACTGTCGCTAAACCTGTGCCTTTGAAATCAACTTGGTTGGAATTTTTAACAACGTCTGTATAGCCATTACTATCTTTAGTTGACACAACCCAACCCATGTTTTTCAGGTCGCCCACTGTGGCTGCTGCATTTACATTGTTGTTTGCGTTCGCCAAATCAACCAACGTTGCAGGCTGCCCTGTGGCGGTCGCATTGCTATCTGGATTGATTGCAACAGTCGTTGTGTTCAAGCTAGATGCTACGCCTGTAATTTGCGTTGGCTTGCCATTTGCACTGGTAATGTTCAATGCAGTTGTTGGTTTATTGTCCTTGGGGTTGTTGCTGGCAGGAGTTGCCGCTTCAGCCTTAAAGTTCACTGCATTATCAGGCTTACTACCAACTGTCATCGTGGTGGTGTTTACGTTGTTGAACGTTACATCATCTTTGGTTGCAACTGTGATGGTGCTACCTGTTTGAGTGATGTTGATGTTTTTACCACCATCAATCGTTACTTTGTCGCCTGGGTTAATCACATCTGATTGACCTGTTGGCGTATCTCCGTTTGATGAAGTCAAAGTAAAGCCGCTTTTGTTAATCGCATTGGCTACCGTTGTCGCATTAACCAAGCTGCTGCCATTTTCAGTCTTTGGCGTTACCACTTTACCTGCTGGCGTGTTGTCGTTCGCAGCCGTTGGTTCAGTACTTACGTCCAAGGTGGTTGTTTTCGCCGCAACTTGGGTGCTGGTCGGATTCAGTGCAGTCAACGGATTCACTGGCGCACCTGTTGAGTCAACTACTGTGCCTGTGCCTGTGCCGTCATCTCTACTACCCGCTGGATAGTATTTACCACCAATCTCTACTGAACCTGCTGGGTAGTAGTTGCCATTAGCAGCCTGCACTATCGGTGCGCCTTTTTGGTCTACCAACTGTGTTGTCTTGTTATCTACCGCTACGTTGTAACCTACGTTGCTTACGTTGCCATCGCTGGTAACGGTTGCAGTTGTGCCTGCACCATTGACAAAGTTTACTGTGTCGTATGGCTTAACAAAATCTACTGCTTGACCGTTGCCTTGCAAATTCCAGCCTGCATTCAATACATCGCCTACTGTCGCTGCGTTGTTCAAGTGCGTTGCTGTCAAAGTCGGTGCTGCTTTGGCTTTGGTTACTTCTGCACCGATGCCTGTCGCTGCATTACCCTTACCATCTGCGTTTGCAACTGATGTCGTGTTTTCCAATGTGCCTTTTAAGTTAGTCAAAGTCATTGGTGCAGCAGTCGTGCTGTTATTGCCATTATTCATGGACGCAATCACATCGCCTTTGTTTGTCGGTTTTACGTTCGATGCCGTAGCTGGCGCACCTGTTGAATCAACTGGATCGCCTGATGTATTGGTTGTCGTACCTGCTGGGTAATAGGCCTTGGTTTTAGGGTTGTAAACCAAATTTGCAATATCAGCTGGTTTGTAGAACTTGCCGTCTTGTCCTTTTACTAACTTATCTCCTTTGGCATTGGTGTACACCACTGGCAACTGTGCATTCTCTACAACGTTTTGGTTGTTTGCACGGAATGTGAATACTGAACCGTTTTGTTCAATATCCATATTGTCGCCCGCTACAAATCGAACTGTTCCACCTGGATTGATTAATTCATTCGCTGGTGCTTTACCGCTGTTTTTACCTGCATCAACTTTACCTGCAATCACGTTAAAGCCGCTTTTGTTGATTGCATCAGCAACTGTGGTCGCATTAACCAAGTTTGGCGTATTACCAACAGTTGTTGCACTAACTGTACCGTTTCTTTGATTTGAAAGCTGAGCCGTAGTCGTAATTTGGTTGGCAATCAAATACAGTTGCGAACCATTAATTGCTTCAGTTGAAGTCGCAGAAATATTACCAGCAGCAACATTCACAATCTTACGAGCATCAGAAGCACTTGCACCAACGCTTACATATTTACCAGTACCTGTTACAGCACCAACAAAGTTGCCGTAAGTAATGCCGTTTACAATAGCAGAAGAGCATGTAACAACAGACGCAGAGCCTGCGCTACCATTACCCAACACAACAGATTCATTAGTTGTCGCAGTGATGTTGTTACCCAACACCATTGTATTGTTGCCTGAAACAGTGTTTCGGTTACCTACTGCACGGCTGTAATTTGCAGCAGAAGTAAAGTTATTCAGGTTACCAAACGCACCAGCTTCATTAGCAGCCATGGTGTTATTGTTACCAACGGTGTAAGCACCAGAGCCTGTAATTGTACTAAGGTCACCGAATGCACCAGAGTTGTTACCGCTTACATTATTGGTATAACCAATAGAAATAGATTGATTACCAGATGCTATTGTATTTGTACCAATTGCAATAGAGTGATTATTGCTTGATGTAGCGTTCGCACCCATACCGATAGACTGTTCACCAGTCGCATCAGTACCTGGGCCTACCGCAATCGAACCATTACCACTTGCATTAGACGCTACGCCCAAAGCAGTAGAAGCCAAACCAGTTGCGAATGATTGCGTACCAAATGCAGTAGCTAAGTCACCAGAACGAGATTGAATACCTACTGCAATAGAAGCTGCACCATAAGCATTGGTTGCCATATATTGCGCTTCAGTAGTAGTAGAAGATAATTTATCGACTTTCTTAACCAAATCTTGACCAGAAATTCTCTTAAATTCTGTATTTACCGCACCTGAGTTTATTGCGCCAGCTGTTACACACGAAACACCATTAAGTGAACGACCCATGCCAGAAGCTTTATCCAAGTCATCACCACCAATTGCCAACGCAGAAGCACCAGAAGAAACAGTATTACCACCAATCGCTACAGATTGATCACCCGTTGCTTTAGTTTGTGAACCCAAGGCAACCGCTTGAGAAGCAGTTGCACAAGCCAACTGACCGATAGCAACTACTTCCGATGCAGAACCGTTGCTTTGGTTACCAATCGCAATAATGCCGTAATTCAATGCGCTGTCAGTAGAAGAAGCTTTACTATTGTTACCAATAGCGATGTTATCTGTACCCGTTGCAGTAGCATTAGAACCAACTGCAACGTCTGTTCCTATTGCTGAAGCTCCAGAACCCACAGCAACAGCAGAATAATTCGCCTTCGCTTTTTCACCAATAGCTACACCTCTATCTGTTGCTTCTGCTTCGGTAGCAATACTTGTTCCAGAGGTTGAGCCAATGGAGACAGCTGCCTGCGCCGTTAAAGGCACAAGCTGAGCCGCTGCCAAAGCAATTGCCGCAGCAATAGCCTTCTTCGAAGATTTAGACTTACCTTTGCTCGGCTCAAACTCCGCCACCGCAACGTAAGTATTGGTCGATTCGTTATACACCACTCTGTATGTATGATTCATAAGTTATATCCTTATTAATTAAAATAATTTTAGGCTTGAATCGCGTCAATTTAATTCAGCCAAACGAACATTTATCCAAGCTAAAAATCAATGAACTTGTTTAATATAAAACAATATGTGAAAAAATTTGTGCATTTTATCACTTTGATAAACTCTACGCCATTTGGTACAGACAAGCAAAAATGCAACCAAATTCAATAATTTAGAATGACTATTCTATGTTTTTCAATGTTTACCATTTGTTTTTTATTGGTATTTTTTCTACTTGCAATGGGTAAATTTAAGTAAAACGCCAAGCAGCCTGCACTTTTCTGTTGCTTATTGGCTGTTTGGCTGTTTAATAAGGCGATTTAGACGTGGTAAAGATTTGGCTTTGTGCCGTATTTGGGATACAATCGCGCCACTTTGCGGAAAGGTGGATGAGTGGTTGAAGTCGCACGCCTGGAAAGCGTGTATACGTGCAAGCGTATCGAGGGTTCGAATCCCTTCCTTTCCGCCAGTTAAATTTTGTATAGTGCAGGCTGCTTGGTTTATCCATATCAAAGCAGCCTGCACTTTTTGTGTTTAAACAAAGTGCAGGCTGCTTTTGTTGCTTGCCGTGGCTTACATATATTTTTGGATAATTTGATTTAATTCGCCGCTTTTTTTAAGCTCTGCCAAACCTGTATTGATTTTTTGCAGCAATTCGGGTTTGTCTTTGCTAACCATCAACACCATGCTCATGGAGGCTTCTTGCTGCGATGAGTGGACGTATTCTGCTATGTCAAACGAATAGTCTTTGAGTGTCGGACTTTTGGCATAGAATTTGAGCGCGGTGCAGTCGCCCACTGCCACATCGGTCGATTTTTTTACTAACGACGATAATATCAAGAAATTGGTTTGTTCTTTCATAATTTGTGATTCTTTAACGTTGTTGGCACTCATCAATTCTTCTTCCATTCCCTCGTCATTTAGCACACCAATTTTACCTTTTGTCCAGTCGGGCAATGTGGTCTCTTTAATGTGTACCAAACAGTCGCCCGAGCGCATATAGGAATCGGTTGGTACGACAATATTGGCATCAGCTTCGTCTTGAGCTGTACCCATTGCCACAATGTCAATTTTTTTGTCTTGCACTTCTTTGTAGGCAACGTTCCACAGAGTTGGGACGAATTCAACAGTAAAACCTTGTTTATCCGCAATTTTTTGTAGAATATCAATTTCTAACCCTTGTGCGTTATTGTTTTCAGCAAACGCATAGGGGCGGTATTCGGCAGACACCCCCACTTTGACAACTGATGCAGATTTAGCAGCGGCAGTAGGCGCAGAAGCTGCTGGCGCAGGTGCTGGTGCTGGTGGCGCAGTTTCTTTGCCAGAACACGCTGCCAATGCCATTGTCATTGTCATCACAATTAATTTAGTTTTTAATAATTTGTTCATTTGATACTTCCTTCTATTCTTTAAATATCGTTTATCCAACCAAACAAAACTTTTGATTTCATTTGACTATTGTTATTCTATAAAGAAGCGATAGGCTTTTCTATGCCCTATCTTATTTAGTTATTTTTTTGAAAAAATCGGCTATTTTTTATCTGTAAATCATCATAAATAGGGAGTTTTATAGACTTATTTGACATAAAATTGTGTCGATTAAATTGTTTGGCGATGTATAGTGGATTAAATTTCGATTAGGACAAGGCGACAACAACCGTCGTGTACATCTAGTACATAAGGGAGTTGGCAACGCTGTACTAATCTAAATTTAATTCACTATAAAAAGCAGCCTGCACTTGTGTTAAACAAACATGCAGGCTGCTTTGTTGTGGTTTTGGGAATGAGTTAGCGTTTATCCACAATTTCTTTAAGCAATGAATAGGAATGCATTTGTTTGGTTTCGTCAAAAATGTAGCTCACCGCCATGATTTCATCAAACTGCACGGATTTTGCCAAGCTGTCTAACTGGAACGCGACAGATTCGGGGCTGCCAATCAATGAACACGCGGTCATGCTTTCCACGACGGCGCGGTCTTCGCTGTAAATCGGCAATTCCACAGGCGCGAAATGGGTGGCGCGTTTGGCTTGCGTGTGGTGTTGCCAAACTTCTTCGTTGGACGACATGGGCGGTTGCAATTTTTGCTGCGCGTTGGTAACGACATTGATGAAAAACTGGGTTTGCGTGGTGGCGAGTGATTTGGCTTCTTCGTCGGTGTCGGCAACAATCGCGTTTACGCCCACAATCACATACGGCGCGGCTAGGTATTTGGACGGTTTAAAATTTTGGCGGTAAATCTGCACCGCCATTTCCAACATTCGCGGTGCAAAATGGGACGCGAACGCATACGGCAAACCGAGTTCGGCGGCTAAATACGCGCTTTCGGTGCTGGAACCGAGAATGTAAAACGGCACGTCCAAGCCTGCGGCTGGATAGGCGGATACGTTGGCGGTGTCGTCAAAATAGGCGCGTAATTCGGCGATTTCTTCGGCAAAATCGCCGTGTTGGCGGTTTTTGCGTAGAGCGTAGGCGGTTCGCATATCCGTTCCCGGCGCGCGTCCCAAGCCGAGTTCTACGCGATTGGGGTAGAGCGTGGCGAGTGTGCCGTATTGTTCGGCTACAACGTAGGGGCTGTGGTTGGGCAACATCACGCCACCCGAGCCTACGCGCAAGGTTTGGGTGTTTGCCAATGCGTGTTGAATCAACAGCGATGTGGCGGAACTGGCTAGGTTTTTCATGTTGTGGTGTTCGGCAATCCACAGGCGTTCCATGCCGATTTTTTCGGCTTGTTGGGCGAGCGTTACCATCGATTGCATGGCGGCGGCGTAGTCTTGTCCTTCACGCACAGGGATGAGATTGAGTAGGGAAAGTTTCATTTTGTGTGCCTTGAAATGTTGTAACTGAAAATAAGTCGGGGCGGAGTAGGGGATTTCAAGGGAATAAATGTTGTTTCAGGCTGCCTGAAAATAATTTATTGAGATAGAAAATGATAAAGCTACCCAAATTTCCATTCAGGTAGCTGCTTTATTACAACACAATATAATCTAGGTATTTGGAACCGCTAGATTAAAATAAAGTTAATTGTCTTGGATAAGAACGACAATGTTCACGAACATATTCCCAATGCCCTAAACGATAGCGTGAATAAGCGCAAACATGTACACCGCGTGGATAGTTGCAATGCATATCTATCTCCTATGTAAAGTTGCTTACCTCTTGGCGAAAAGCATAGACAAGGAGATATATTATGTTTAGAATTCGCTGTACATAACCAATGTAAGTAGTTCAATTTATAACTCCTGTAAACAGTGGGTAAGAAAACTGCTTTGATATTTAAGTTGGCAGCTTAAATGTCACTATTTTTTAAGACGGCTTGAAATGTTGGTAGCATTTCAAGCCGTTTTTTATTCAAAACAAACTCAACTGCTTAGGAGTGGTCTTAATATCAAATAATTTAAGCATGATTTCAGCAAAATAATCAGCTTGTGCCTCTGCATCATCGATTTCAGTTATTACATACCCCTCTGATTTCATATAAATAGGAGAATGTTTTAAGATAACATGTCCAATTTCATGAAAAAATACTTCTAAATCTTCAGTATTTAATTTTTTTGCCCCATCAAAAACTCGCTTAGGTATAACAATTTCTTTTTTTGAAGGGGTGCTTTCTCCTTTTTTATGAATAGAGTGTACTCTATCCCATTTTGCATTTGTTTCAATATGAATTGAAATATCTTGTTCTGATAAAATATCAATTAAATTTTCAATATTAGGGGTTTGAATTCCATTATTGATAAAATTAATAAATAATTGGACAGCAAATTGTGCAATTTCCCTATTTGTTCTTGCTTGCACCATGTATCCTCTTAATTGATAAGGTTCGTCTAAATTTTCCAGCATTAAAAATTTACTCCAATATTTTTGTGATTGCATCAATTTGTTCTTGTGTTAAATTAGTTTTAGCAAATTTTGCTACTGTTTTTTGTGTATTTATATCGAGACCTTCTAGACTCATTTGTCCATTAGCTAAAATTGCATCTTCCTCGAGATTGGCTAAATCTTCAAAATTAGCCCCTTTTGAAATTAAATAATCCCTAATTACAGGCACTAAACCCATCGGGATTTTTTTAACGCCTGTTTCAATTGCACTGAGGAAAGAAACAGTTTTTTTAATTCCTTTTGACATGCTAGAAAGAGTTTCGCCTGTGTCTATCCTCGCTTTCCGAATAGTCTTTCCAAAATCATTTAACATTAAATTTACTCCCAATAAATAAAGTTCATTACCCACAATTTAAGGTAAAAGGACTTAACAAAAATGAACTACAATCACAGCAATACGTAAAAAATTATACCATTTATCAAAACTAATTCAACCAATTTAGGTGAAATTTTACTAAATAAATATCAATACATTGTTTTTAAATTAAATTATTTTTTAAAATTTGAGTCCTACCCATGAAAATACCCATAAATCTTCTCCGCCAACGCCCGACTAATCCCCTCCGTCTGCGCCAAATCGTCCACGCTCGCCGCCTGCACCCCACGCAATCCGCCAAACCGCATGAGTAAAGCCGCTTTCCGTTTCGCGCCCACGCCATCAATATCATTCAACGATGAAGTTACTCGCGCCTTATCGCGTTTCGCACGCATGCCCGTAATCGCAAAACGATGGCTTTCATCGCGCACCGTCTGCAACAAATGCAAGGCTGGCGAATTGGGCGGCAGCCTGAAACGCTCGCCCGAAAACGGCAAAATCAATTCTTCCAAACCTGCTTTGCGTTCCACCCCTTTCGCAATGCCAACCAACGGAATCGTCAAACCCAACTCTTCCCACACCGCCACCGCCACGCCAATTTGCCCCATGCCGCCGTCAATCAACACCGCGTCAGGAAAACGCACCGTTTCGCCATTCGCCTGCGCTTCCTTCATCTTACCGTAACGCCGCGTCAGTACTTCACGCATCGCCGCGTAATCATCATTCGTTACGCTGTTAATGTTGTAACGGCGATACTGGCTCGGCTGCATGGCAAAATCATCGTAAACCACACAACTCGCCATCGTCGCTTCGCCCTGCGTGTGGCTGATGTCAAAACATTCCAAACGCTGCAAATCGCTTTCAGGCAGCCCCACGATTTCCGCCAACGCCGCCACTCGCGCTTGCTGATTCACATTTTGTAATTGATGTTGCGACAGCGCGTGTTCTGCGTTTTGAATCGCCATATTTAGCCATACTTTACGCTCGCCTTTTTCCGCTTTTGGGAATTGAATGGCGCGACTGTGTTCACTATTCAAAGCAGCCTGCAAACTTTCAGGCAGCCTGAAATTACAAATCAACACATCAGGCTTCATTTTGCCCAAATAATGTTGCGCGACAAAGGCTTCCGCATAATCCTGACCGTTTGGATTCGGGTCGTGGCGCGTGTCGGGGAAAAAAGATTTATCGCCAACGTGCCGCCCACCGCGAATGCTGACCCAATGCAAACACACGCCACCATTTGCCTGCGCCAACGCCACAATATCAATATCCGCCTGATTGCCCACGCTTTGACTGTCAATAAATTGCTTGCTCTGAATCACGCTCAACGCCTGAATTTGGTCGCGCAATTTCGCTGCCGTTTCAAAATCCAAATCATCGGCAGCCTGAAACATTTGCTTTTCCAAATCTTTCAACAAATCCGCCGTTTTGCCATTTAAAAACGCCGCCGCATTTCGCACCTGTTCCGCGTAATCATCACGCGACACCGAACCCACGCACGGCGCGGAACAACGCTTAATCTGCGCGAGCAAACACGGACGGTCGCGGTGTGAAAATACGCTGTCTTCACACGTCCGCAATTGAAACACTTTCTGCAAAATCTCAATGCTGTCGCGCACCGCGTAGCCGTTGGGATAGGGGCCGAAATATTGATTAGGCTTTTTCGGTGTGCCGCGAAAATACGCCAATTTGGGAAATTCGTGTCCGCTAATCATCAAATACGGATACGATTTATCATCGCGGAACAAAATATTGTATTTGGGCAACAAAGATTTAATCAGATTGTTTTCCAAAATCAAGGCTTCGGCTTCGCTGCGCGTGAGCGTGATTTCCACCCGTGCAATTTGTTTAATCATCAACTGAATGCGCGGCGAATGGTCGGATTTTTGAAAATAGCTGGACACGCGGCGTTTCAAATTGACCGCTTTGCCAACGTATAACACGCTGTCGTCTGCGGCAATCATGCGGTACACGCCCGATGAATTGGGGAGCGATTTTAGGAAAATTTCTAGGTTGAATTCGGACATTTCAGGCTGCCTGAAAAATAATTGGAATGGGGGAATTATCGCATTATCCGCGAAATATGCGCCATCAAAGCAGAATAATCCTTTTCTGTAAAACCTGTTTGCGCTTGGCAATAAAAAACATTCGCGCATTCGGGTTCAAAAAATTCGGGCATATCATCTAGCGCAATCCACGGCTCGGATAGGCGATTGTGTTCGTTGCGCCACACACCAATTTCGCGCTCGCGGCTGCCTGTCCAAGCGATGCGAGTCAATGTGGGCGTAATGCCAATAATGCGCTCTCGGAAATCGGGGCTGAAAAAATGTTTCAAATCCGACAGCGCGTATTGATTGCGCCATGTGGAAGAAATCACAAATTGCGCGTATTGATTTTCAGGCAGCCTGAAAAATTGTTCAAAAATGGGTACGTTTGAAAATAAACATCTTCAAACGCATTTGCCAAACATTGCACGTCGCCAGCCGCCAAATTCAAGCCTTTTGCGCCTGTGGGTGGCACAATGTGCGCCGCATCGACCGCCCAAAACAGCGAATGCCAACGCATCAGCTCGCTCACAAAACTACGCAAGGGCGCGATGCTTTTTTCCAAGCTCGGGCAGTAACCAAACGCTCCGCCGCTTCGGGGCTTAAACGGTTTTTCAATTCCGCCCAAAAACGCTCGTCCGACCAATCTTCCACTTTATCAGTTAAAGGCACTTGCAAATAATAACGGCTGCAATCGCGCAAAAAAAGCAGCCTGCACATGAAATTCAATGTGCAGGCTGCTTTTAAACAACGATTAAACTTTTGCAGCAGCAGCTACTTCGGCAGCGTAGTCCACAACCGCTTTTTCAATGCCGTCGCCCACTTTATAGCGAACAAAGCTCACGATTTCCGTACCGTTTTCTTTGGCAAATTGAGCAACCGTTTGGTCAGGATTCATCACAAATGCTTGGCCATTTAAGCTAACTTCAGCCAAGTATTTTTTGATGCGACCTTCAACCATTTTCGCTGCGATTTCAGCAGGTTTGCCAGATTCAATCGCTTGTTGCGTGTAAATGTGGCGTTCTTTTTCAACCAATTCAGCGTCCACTTGGTCTTCGCGTACACATTGTGGTTTAGCAGCAACGATGTGCATACCCACTTTGCGTGCCACGTCTTCAGAACCTTTGAACTCAACCAACACGCCCTCGGTTGCCAAAGCACCGTGAATGTAAGCAACCAATTGACCGTCAGTCTCAATCACTTGGAAACGGCGTACAGACATATTTTCACCCAATTTAGCAATCACCGCTTTGCGCTCTTCTTCAACCAAAGCTGCCAATTCTTCAACGGTAGCAGGTTTTTTCGCCGCCGCAGTTTGCGCCACAGAGTTTGCAAATGCAACGAAACCAGCGTCTTTTGCTACGAAGTCTGTTTCGCAGTTTACTTCTACCAACGCGCCTACATTGCCGTTAATCGCAAATGCCAACACGCCCTCGGCAGCGGTACGACCAGCCAATTTACCTGCTTTCGCACCAGATTTAATACGCAAAATTTCTTCTGCTTTTTCAAAATTACCTTCTGCTTCAACCAATGCTTTTTTGCATTCCATCATGCCCAAGCCAGTAGCCGCACGCAAGTCAGCAACCATTTTTGCAGTAATTTCTGCCATGTTGTTCTCCAAACAATTCAATAAGATATATTCAAAACAAGCTGCCTGAAAAATGCTTTCAGGCAGCCTGAAATACAAGGTGTATTATTCAGCAGCAGCTTGTGCAGCAGCTACAGTTTCCGCAACAGCTTGGTTTTTGCCTTCCAAAACCGCATCTGCGATACCACGGCAGTATAAACGGATTGCTTTTGCAGAGTCATCGTTACCTGGGATAACATGTTTCACGCCGTCTGGGCTGTTGTTGGTATCGACAACAGCGATAACTGGGATACCCAATTTAGCCGCTTCAACCAAAGTACCATGTTGGTAGCCTGTGTCAATCACAAAAATCGCGTCTGGCAAGCCTTTCATGTCTTTGATACCGCCCAAAGAGCGTTCCAATTTTTCTACTTCGCGAGTCATGTCCAACAATTCTTTTTTGTTGCGACCGCTTGCTTCGCCATTTGCCAAAACAGCAGATTTTTCTTCCAAGCGTTTAATCGATTGTTTTACGGTTTTGTAGTTAGTCAACATACCACCCAACCAACGATGGTCAACATAAGGCATACCTGCGCGAGTCGCTTCTTCTTTGATGATTTCACGAGCTTGGCGTTTTGTGCCTACGAACAACACAGTACCTTTGTTAGCAACCAAACGACGCACTACTTCTTGTGCTTCTTGGAACAATGGAACAGTTTTTTCCAAGTTGATGATGTGGATTTTGTTACGCGCACCAAAAATGTATTGTGCCATTTTTGGATTCCAGTAACGAGTTTGGTGACCGAAATGTACGCCAGCTTCAATCATTTGGCGCATAGTAACTTGTGACATAATTTTTTCCTTAAAGGGTTAAAAGCAAACACTTTTTACAAGAACTTCCACACAGAAGCACCCTTTGCGTAAAAAATGCGAGCATTAAAAAACATAAAAAATACTTTCCAAGCTGGAAAGCTCCAGTATTATAAGTTTTTTTCTCTATTTAAACAATACTTTTATCAAAAATGCAGGCTGCTTTTTTCATTCAACGCAGCCTGCACGGCAATCATTTCAATTTTATTTAGGCTTCGTAATGGGTTGTGCTTTAGTTGTAACAGGTTTTGCCGCAACATTTCCCACAGTTGCTTGTTCACGCAACTTATTCACCGTAGCCATTTTAATACCTGGCACAGAAGCTAAATCATCAACCGATTTGAATGCACCATTTTTTTCACGGTATTCAACAATCGCCTTTGCCTTGGCAGGACCAATACCATTGAGTTGCTTATCCAATTCATCAGCCGTTGCAGTATTAATATTTAATTGGGCAAAACTTAGTGTGGTAACACCTAATGAAATAATAGACAACACTATTTTCTTTAACATAACATCCTCCTGGTGGGTAAAATTAACTAGAATAAGTAAACTCTTACTACATAACCAAACTATACTTACTATTTAAGAAAATAGCAAGCAAAACCTCCCGCGAATATAGATTATTAGCAGGAGGTTTGTAATAAAGAGTTTGGCGATGACCTACTTTCGCATAGGGACTATACTATCATCGGCGCTGGTTTGTTTCACTGTCCTGTTCGAGATGGGAAGGAGTGGG
>NZ_FOJK01000013.1 GCF_900111845.1 Kingella kingae ATCC 23330
ACCTGTATTCACAAACAACTATTTGATAAATTTTAATATTTGTGAAATATACCCTAGTTTAACAAAATTTTCAGCAGATAAATTCGTCTGCTCAAAATCTTTTGCTAAACGTCGAGACCAACCTAACCATGCAAACGTTCGTTCTACAATCCAACGTTTGGGCAGAATATGCCAAGAAATATCTTGAATTCTCTTTGAAATCTCAACAGTTAAACCCAATTGCTCTGATACTTCACGCTCAAATGTATTCCGATAACCTGCGTCTGCACAGAAACCTTTTAAACTCGGATAGGTCTCAAACGCTTTTTTTGCTACAAAAATACCTGCTTTTGTGTCATGAATATTGGCTGCATGAACCACAACAGACAATAGATTACCCAACGTATCAACAGCTATATGTCGCTTACGACCTTTGATTTTTTTACCTCCATCAAAACCTTTATCATGTGCGCTAGAAGCTGTTTTGACGCTTTGTGAATCAATAATGGCATAAGTTGGCATTGCTTGTTTTTGATGGATTAAACGTTTTTTTGAACCAATGCCAAAAGAATTCTATCCCATAAGCCTGATTGATTGGCTCTGCGATAGAAACTCCATACGGTTGAATAAGGTGGAAAATCATTGGGCAGCATACGCCACTGGCAACCTGTTTTGGTAATATACAAAACGGCATTCACTAATTGACGTTTATCCCATTTGTAGTGGCGTAGCTGGTTAAAATGTGGCTCAATCGCTTGCCATTGGGCATCTGTTAAGTCTGTTGGGTAGGATTTTCTAGTCATAAAGATATTTTATCATTTTTGTGAATACAGGTTCTTACAGATAACACAATCAACAACCACCCACAATATGCATACTCCGATGGTGCAAATCGTCCAGCGTGCTGCGATGCCCAATGCTAACGATAATGCTATCGGGCAGGCGTTGGCGTATCAGTTGATAAAGATGCGCTTCGGTCGGTTCGTCCAAAGCGGCGGTGGCTTCGTCCAGCAAAATCATTTTGGGTTGCGCTAACAAAATTCGGGCAAACACCAAACGCTGCAATTCACCAGGCGACAAAATGTGTTGCCAATCTTTCACTTTATCTAAATGCTCGGCAAGATGCACCAATTTGCAATCGTCCAACACTTGTAAAATTTGTGCTTCGCTGGCTTGGTGGCTTGGGTAGCATAAAGTTTGTTGCAGGCTGCCTTGTGGCACATACGGTCGCTGTGGCACAAACATCGTGCCGCTCATTTGTGGCGATACAATGCGCCCTGCTCCGCCAAATGCCCATAAGCCTGCAATCAGGCGCAATAAAGACGTTTTGCCGCAACCCGATGGGCCTTTAATCAACAAACTTTCGCCTTGTTTCACCGATAAGTTGATGTTTTCAATCAATACTTCTTGACTGGGGCGCAACAGAGCCACGTTTTCCAAGTGCAGGCTGCTTTCGTTGGTTTCACGCGTGGGTTGCTGTGAGTGCGGCGTGTATTCCAAGCTGCTTAAAAAACCGCTCAAACGCTCTAATCGGGCGCGATAAGATGTGAACTGTTTGTAAAATAAGCGAAAAAATGACAAAGAGCGTTGCAATCGCACAAACACTTGCACGGTTTGATGAATGTCGCCAATTTTGATTTGTCCTTCAAACAGGCGCGGTGCTTGCAAAATAATCGGCAATAATTGTATGCCTTGGCTGAACATATCGTTAAAACCGCTCAACGTAACGCTTTGTCGGGCAATGAGCCAGCGGTTTTTGATAATGGCGACAAAGTTTTGTGATAGACGTTCTTGCTCCACCGCTTCGCCGTTGTAAAAGGCAACGCTCTCGGCATGGTCGCGCACACGGATTAGCGAATAGCGGTAATCGCCGTTGAGTCGTTCGTTTTCATAATTATACTGAATCAAAGGCTTACCAATCCACATCGCAATGCAAGTCGCCAAAATCACGACAATAAACACCAAAAACACAATGCCGTGCGGAATGTCTATCCCAAAAATCGTGAGTATGCCTGCCAAGCCCCATAGCACCAGCGTGAACTCAATAGACGACAAACCCGAATTGAGCATGCCGCGGATAAATTCAATCGTATTGGCGATGAATTCTTGCGCGTCTTGCTGAATACGTTGGTCGATGTTATCGGGCGATTGGCGTTGATTTTGCAGGCGATAGTAGTTTTTGTGCGCCAGCCAGTGCGACACCAGCACTTGATTGAGCTGCTTTGACCATTTAATCGCAAGGGCTTGGTCTAAAAAATCATTGACCGCGCCGTTGAAAGTTCGCAGCAGCACCACCGCGGCGTTCATGCCTGCAAACAGCCAAAAGGCTTGCACATTCATGTCTTGCATGGACGTGTACAAACCGCTGGACATGAAGGTGCTAAACACATTCAGGCGGACTTCGGTCAGCAGCAATAAAATCATTAGCGCGACAAAGCCAATGATGTGCAGACTGCTTTTTCGGTCTAAACAAGGGCGCAGAACGTGCCAAAATTGTCGCCCAAATCGGGTTTTGCCAATCAAATAAATGCTGATTGCCAACAGCACCATGGTGGCGGTAAAAGTTTGCAGCAGCCACATGGGTGTGCCATAGAGTTCGGTTTGCCAAGTTTTCATGACTTCTTTCTATTTAAGCGATAAATATTTGTGAAAGCAGTGGTTTTTTATTATTTTTGATACACAAAAGCAGCCTGCACTTTATTGTAGGCTGCTTGGTTTATTGGTTTTACAAATCCCAGAAGATACCAAATCCAACCGAATTGGGTCCCGAGTGTGCCGATACAACTGGGCTAATCGGATACGCTGGCAAGTTTTTTAAGCCATGTTTTTTAGCGATGATGCCTTCAAATTCTCTGAACCATTCGCGCGGTGTGCCTGTGTAGAGCAGGTAAATGTATTGCTTTTTACCGCCATTTTTCATGTATTGTCCCAGTTGGTTAGACATATTGTTCATGGCGCGTGAAAAGCTGATGATTTTTTCTGCTACAACTGCTTCGCCTTTGGGGGTTACTTGGATAATCGGTTTGATATTTAAGGCATTGGCGATAAAGCCTGCGGTTTGCGACAAGCGTCCGTTGTTGATTAAGTAGCTCAAATCGCTCACGGCAAACATGAGTGTGTTGGTTTGACGCAAGTGCTGCAAACGGGCGATGGTTTTTTCGGTGGTCAAACCCGCACAGAAGCAGCGGTCTGCTTCCAATGCTATAAAGCCTTCGGCAAACGCGCCTGTTTTGGTGTCGAACAAATGGATTTTGAGTTTGCCTGCAAACAAGGCGGCAGCTTCTTTAATGTGTGTATAGGTTTGGCTTAATGCGCTGGACATGGCGACAACCAGCACTTCGGTATAGCCTTCATCTGCAATCTTTAAGAAAAATCGGTTTAATGCGCTGGGCGATGGTGGCGATGTTCGTGCCATAGTGCGTGGGTGCTTAATGAGCCAATCTTCAAATTCGGCAGCGTTGAGTGTTTCGCCATCTACAAACAGGCTTTCGTCCATGCGGATATTCAAGCGCAGGGTGCGAACATTATGCGGCTCTTTGTAATAATCTAGGCACGCAGTGGACATTGCCACAACCAATCGTTTTTTCATAAGAGAATACTTCCTGTATCTTGAATAGAATTTTGATCTAAAAATGGCGCGCATTTTACATTTGTTTTGGATTTTTTCCAATTTCTTACAATCACTATCATCAAGAATATTAAAAAGCAGCCTGCACTTTCTATCAACAAAAGTGCAGGCTGTTTTTTTCGTTTATATCAATGGTCAGACGCTTCTGCTGCGCCAATGCTCGTCATCGAACGTACATATTGAAACCTTTACAAAACCCCATCTTTGGCGCATTTCTTCGTGATGCACTTCTCGAACGCTTGAAAATATTTCAATATTATCTGCGCGCTCTGCGATGCTATCACTTTGAACTGCACTCAAATCTGGGGTTTTGCAAAGGTCTCAGCCTAACAATTTGGATTATCAGAAAAAACTTTCAAGCAGCCTGCAATCGCATTTACAATACGATTCTTTACAAAAAGTGCAGGCTGCCTGCTGGTATTATTTATGGATATTACTCAACTCAAAGCATTCATCACCGTAGCACACACGCAAAACTTAACCCAAGCCGCCGAAAAATTGTTTTTGTCGCAGCCTGCCGTGTCAGCACAAATCAAAGCGATTGAAAACGATGTTGGCACCCCCTTGTTTACGCGCACCAACAACGGTATGCAACTCACACGCGCAGGCGAAGTGCTGCTGCCCGAAGCCGAATCATTGTTGCAACACAAACACCGCTTGGAAGTGTTCGCGCAAACCCTGTCAGAACACTATGTCCAAAATATCCAGCTCGGCTTAATCCACCCGATTAACAGCAACAAAGTATCGGTACTGACACAACACATCATGCAAACCTAGCCCGATGTGCATTTGCATATTCAATACGGCATGAGCGGCGAAATTTTGTCGCGCTTATTGGCAAAAAAACTGCACGGCGGCTTTTTCTTGGGACACATCAACCAACGCAGCCTGCACACGATTGCGCTGGAAAACATCGCCTATTCGCTGATTTGCCCAGCCCAAGACGAAGCCGCCATTCGCAGCGGTTTGCCCAAAAGCCTCAATCAATTTACTTGGATTGAAATGTCGGGCATTTCGGGCAGCTACAAAATTTGCAGCAATTTTGGCAACGCCACAAGCTCAGTCCCAAAAAACAAATTATTTGCGATTATCCACAAGCGATTATTGATTTGTGCGCGGCTGGCACAGGCTTGGCGATTGTCCCCAAACACAGCGCAGAGCTGGCACAAGCACAAGGCAAACCCATTGCGATGATTCCAGAATACGAACAATCGCTGCCCTTGTCGTTTATCTATTTGGACGAATACAGCGAAGACCCAGCATTGGTGTTGTTGCGCGACCATGTAACGCAGGTTTGGCAGGTGTGATGTTTGGTGCGATACGAAGCAGCCTGCACCTTCCATTCATACTTGAATGCTCAACAAAATGTTCAATTAGCAGCAACCTTGTCCTCTCTCTGGGGCTAGGGAGAGGGAGCAGATTGGCGTGCATACAAAACTTTCTGCCAAAAATGGATACCCAAAAGTGCAGGCTGCTTTCAATCTTGGCAGCCTGTACCTATCCACTATACAATTCAATCTATTCTTATCTACCGAAAAGCCACGTCATGAACCAATTAGCCTTTGATTTTGACGAACCCGCCTACCCTCGCTTTGACAAATTGCTCGGACACGCCAATGCCGAGCTCATCTACATTCTGCAACAAGAACACGACCAATTTTTGTACATTTGGGGCGAACAAGGCTCGGGCAAAAGCCACATTTTACAAGCATGGGTGGGGCAAGCCATGCAGGCAGGACATCGCGCCCTATATATAGACGTAGGTAGCACACCACTCACCGATGCCGCCGCCGACTACGATTTTGTCGCCATAGACCAAGTAGAAAAACTCAACGCACAAGAGCAAGCCACCTTGTTTTATGTGTTCAACTGCTTTCGCAACAGCAAAAAAGGACATTTACTGCTATCGGCAGACGTTGCACCCAGCAAATTGCAACTGCGCGAAGACCTACGCACACGCATGAGTTTTTGTTTGGCATACGAAGTCAAATCATTGAGCCAAGAGGAAAAAATTGAAGCCCTAACCAATATGGCACACGCGCGACAACTCAATATAGACCCAGCCATTTATCATTATTTGTTGGAACATTGGCGACAAGATTTGCACAGTTTATTGTCTATGTTCAACGATTTAGCCAATTACTCCATTACGCAAGGCAAACCGATTACGCTGCCACTTTTGCGTAAACTCTTAAAACAACAGGAACAAGCATGAAAAACCTTGCCATTTTTGACCTAGACCACACACTCATCAACACCGACAGCGACAACGCCTTTCCACAATTTTTAATTGAAAAAGGCTTGCTCGATGCCGAACAAGCTGCCACCAAAAACGCACAGTTTTATCAAGATTATCAAAATGGTTGCTTGAATGTTGCCGATTTTATTGCGTTCCAAATCGCGCCGCTAGTCGGAATGCAGCCTGCACAACGCGATGCGCTGCACGCCGAATTCATGCAAAAATACATTCAGCCGCACATCACGCAAATGGCAAAAATGCTGGTGCAAAGCCACCGCGATGCAGGCGATGAATTGCTGGTTATTTCATCAACCAACGAATACATTATCACGCCGATTTGCCACGCATTTGGCATCAACAACATCATCGGCACGCAACTGGAAAGCGATGAAAATGGCGCGTTTACAGGCAAAATGGTCGGCACACCCAGCCTGCGCGAAGGCAAAATCACACGCCTAAACGAATGGCTGGCAGCGCGTGGCGAAACCATGCAAAGCTATGGCAAAACTTATTTTTACAGCGATTCGTACAACGATTTGCCATTGATGCAGTTGGTTGATGAAGCGGTTGCCATCAATCCAGATGAGACTTTGCTGGCACACGCAAAGCAGCACGGTTGGGCGGTTTTGAATTTTCAATAACAATAAAATATCAAGGAGTTAATATGTCTAGAAAACAATTAAGTTTTGAATTTTTCCCCACGCGCACACCAGAAGGTCGCGCCAAACAAGTCATCACACGCAAACAGTTGAGCCAATTCAACCCAGCGTTTTTTTCGTGTACTTCGGGCGCAGGCGGCAGCACACGCGATGGCACAATGCAAGCGATTAGCGACATTTTGTCCGAAGGCATTGCCGCTGCACCCCACCTACCCTGCATTGGCATGAAAGCCGAAGAAATCAAAGAATTGTTGTTGCAATACAAAGCGATGGGCGTGAAACACATTGTCGCGTTGCGTGGCGACATTCCGTCTGGCATTGGCTTGGGCATGGACGGTATGCGCTATGCCAACGAATTGGTAGAACTGATTAAAACCGAACACGGCAGCGATTTTCATGTGGAAGTGGCGGCGTATCCCGAATACCACCCACAATCGCGCAGCGCGGAAGACGACATCAACCATTTTGTTCGCAAAGTCAAAGCAGGCGCAGATTCGGCGATTACGCAATATTTTTACAATGCCGATGCGTATTTCCGTTTTGTAGATGACGTGCAAGGGCGCGGCGTAACCATTCCGATTGTGCCTGGCATTATGCCGATTGCCAGCTTTGCCAAATTGGCGCGTTTTTCTGATACTTGTGGCGCAGAAATTCCGCGTTGGTTGCGCTTGAAATTGCAATCGTATGCCGATGACACCGCGTCTATCAAAGCCTTGGCATTGGACGTGGTAACCGAGATGTGCGAACGCTTGCTGCGCGAAGGTGCGCCAAGTTTGCATTTTTACACGCTCAATCAGGCAGGTTTGGTATCCACGATTTGTCAGCGTTTGGGTTACTAATCCACACAAAAAGCAGCCTGCATTTTAAATAGACAAAATGCAGGCTGCTTTTCATCGCACTCAATCGTTATTTTATGTTAAAGTTCCCACTCTGTTTATTTACGAAAGACTACAATCATGCAAACTTGGCAACTTCCCGAACACATCGCCGATATTTTACCTGAACGCGCTCGTCAGATAGAAAGCGTAAAAGAACAAATACTTGCCTTGTTTCGCGTGCATGGATTTGAACTCGTCCACCCACCTTTAATGGAATACAGCGATTCGCTGCTCACACACATTGACAACGGCTTATCGCTAAAAACGATTCGCGTACCCGACCAATTAAGCGGACGACAACTCGGCATTCGCGCCGACATCACGCCGCAAGTGGCGCAAATTGACGCGCATTTGTTGTCTCAAAATCAAGGGATTAACCGTTTGTGCTATTCAGGCAGCGTGTTGCACGCCAAACCTGACGGCTTTTTAACCACACGCGAGCCATTCCAAACGAGCACGGAATTGTACGGCTGCGCGGACACGGTTGCCGATATTGAACTGATTGATTTGATGTTGAAATCGCTAAAAATGGGCGGTTTGGACAATGTGATTTTGTCGTTAGGACACATTGGCATGTTCCGCGCGATTGCCACCGCCGCGCAGTTGGACACAGCACAAAGTCAGCAGTTGCTCGCCATTATGCAAAACAAAGACCGCGAAGCCGTGCGCGAATTGGCGCAAAGCTGGCAATTAGACGATATTTGGACAAACGCGCTGGCATTGCTGCCTGAATTATATGGCGGACGCGAAATCGTGGAAACAGCGCGAACCAAATTGCCACAGCTAACGTCGATTACGCAGGCGTTGGATTCGTTGGCGCAGGTGTGTACGGCGTTCCCAGCGCAGGCGGTGCATATTGATTTGGCGGAAGTGCGCGTGGACAATTACCACACGGGTTTGCTGTATGCGGCTTATACGCCCGATTATCACGATGCGGTGGCGCATGGTGGGCGTTATGACGGCTTGGGTCAATATTTTGGGCGCAGTCGTCCTGCTACGGGTTTTAGTTTTGATTTACGCGTGTTTGGCGGCAAGCGAACGTCCACAAGCGGTGCGTGTGGCGCAAAAGGATTACGCGGCGGCGCGTAATGCGGTGGAGCAGTTGCGCAAACAAGGCGTGTGTGTGGTGATTGATTATGGTGTGGCGGATAATTCAGGCAGCCTGAAAAAGTTGGTTTTGCGTGGGGAAGATTGGGTTGTGGAGTAAGTGCAGGCTGCCTGAAAAAAGAGGAATCTTCAAATGAGCGATAAAATTTTAGCCTTGCTTTCTATGCTTTTTCTCGCATTTTTGATTTATTTAGACAACGGTTTTACCACGCTGGGCGGCTGGCTGTGTTTTCTGATACCTTGCATTTTTTTCGCTATTCTTGCCTATTTTGATTTTGCTGAAAAACGTTCATACGCCAGTCGTTTGGAAACTTTTTTGGCGACATCATTTAAATGGATTTCACGATTATTAAGCGGTATGCTTATCTTATTGCTTTCAGGCTGGACACTTTATTCAGTTTATAAAGCGTGGCAAGGTGGTAATGTATTTGATGTGCTATTTTTCGCATTATTTGGCATGAGTTTTACAGGATTTCTGATACATTTCTTCTTGTATGGACAAGCAGGATGTGCTATTTTTCGCATTATTTGGCATGAGTTTTACAGGATTTCTGATACATTTCTTCTTGTATGGACAAGCAGAAGGTAGAACAGGATTTCGCGCCAATCGTCTTGCTCATGAAAAACGCAAAAAGCGGTATCACTGGAAATGGTAATTTTGGGATTTTCAGGCAGCCTGAAAAACAGAAAGGAAAAAATGAACAACCTGATTGAAATTTATCAAACCGAAAATGGCGAAACACAAGTAGAAGTGCGTTTTGAGCAGGAAGCCGTTTGGTTATCGCAAGCGCAAATAGTAGAACTGTTTGGGCGTGATGTATCTGTTATACAGCATTGTTTATACGGATTGTTATCGTAGCTATGATGTATTAGATGTAAGCGACAAAGCCATTTTAGCTTCGCTGAAACTTCGTTTTCGTATCAATCACAGCACACATTTTGCTGAACGACAAAACCATATCAACGGAATTGAGAACTTTTGGAATCAAGCAAAACGTCATTTACGCAAATTTAACGGCATTCCTAAAGAGCATCTTGAGCTATATTTAAAGGAGTGCGAATGGCGTTTTAACAACAGTGAGATAAAAGTTCTTGTTCTATTTTAAAACAATTAGTGAAATTGAGTTTATCCTAGTTATCTAGGACAGCCCCTAAATCATTTTATGCAAATTAGACTAGAAGTAATGAAAAAACTTGCAAAAATATAAATAATCACTCTTTCAGGCAGCCTGAAACATTTTTTTTTAACCAAAAAAGGTCAAACAAAATGGCACAAAACGTAGTAGTCATCGGTTCGCAATGGGGCGACGAAGGCAAAGGCAAAATCGTAGATTGGCTCGCGGAACAAACCACAGGCGTGGTGCGTTTTCAGGGCGGGCACAACGCAGGACACACGCTGGTCGTAAACGGCAAAAAAACCGTGTTACGCTTGATTCCAAGCGGCATTTTGCATGAAAAATTGGATTGCTTTATCGGGTCGGGCGTGGTCGTGTCGCCTGAAGCCTTGCTCGGCGAGATTGACGAATTGAACGCGGCTGGCGTGAAAGACGTGGAAAAACGCTTGAAAATTTCGGCAACCACGCCCTTGATTTTGCCGTATCACATCGCGCTAGACCAAGCGCGTGAAGCATCAAAAGGCGACAAAAAAATCGGCACAACAGGACGCGGCATCGGTCCTGCGTATGAAGACAAAGTGGCGCGTCGTTCGGTGCGCGTGGGCGATTTGTTGAATATGGATTTGGTGGCGGACAAGGTTCGCGCGAATTTGGATTTGTACAATGTTCAGTTGGAACATTTGCACAAAGTTGCGCCTGTTTCGTTTGATGATGTGATGGCGAAAATCAACGCATTCCGCGAACGTGTTTTGCCGATGATTGCGGACGTTTCGCGCACTTTGTACGACAAAAATCAACGCGGTGAGCGTTTGTTGTTTGAAGGTGCGCAAGGCACGTTGTTGGATATTGATTACGGCACTTATCCTTTTGTTACTTCATCAAATTGTATTGCTGGCGCGGCTTCGGCTGGCGCAGGTGTGCCACCGCAAATGTTGCAATATGTATTAGGTATTGTGAAAGCCTATACCACGCGCGTGGGTAGCGGCCCTTTCCCGACAGAATTGTTTGACGATGTGGGCGCAGGTTTGGCACAACGAGGCAACGAGTTCGGCTCAGTAACAGGTCGTCCGCGCCGTTGTGGTTGGTTTGATGCGGCGGCGTTGAAACGCTCGATTCAAGTGAACGGTATCACAGGCATGTGCATCACGAAATTGGACGTGATGGACGGCATGAAAGAAGTGAAAATTTGCACGGGCTACACGCTGCCAGACGGTTCTACGACTGATATTTTGCCATTCGGTGCGGACGCGGTTGCGAATTGCACGCCAATTTACGAAACAATGGACGGCTGGACGGAAACGACTTTCGGCGTGAAATCGTATGACGCGCTGCCGACCAATGCGAAAAAATATCTGAAACGCATTGAAGAAGTGTGCGGTGCGCCAATCGCAATTATTTCAACTGGTCCTGACCGCGAAGAAACCATTTTGGTGCAACACCCATTTCAATAAAGCCATATAAAAAAACAGCCTGCACTTTACATTTAACCAAAGTGCAGGCTGCTCTATATTAATTATTTATCTGTACGACTTCGCTACGCGCTTTGCCACAGTTCACGCACACGCGCCAAGTCTTCACTCGTGTCCACACCAGCGGGCGGTGCGTGGTCTAGCACTTCCACCGCAATCGGGTAGCCATGCCACAACACACGCAGTTGCTCCAAACTTTCGCACACTTCCAGCGGCGATTCAGCTAATTGCGCGTATTGCTTCAAAAAGCCCACGCGGTAGGCATAAATCCCAATGTGGCGCAACGGCAATGGATTGGGCAAAGTTTGTGCGTTTTGCAACATCAAATCACGCGGATAGGCAATCGGCGCACGGCTAAAATACAAGGCTTGTTGCTGTTTATCAAACACCACTTTCACGCAGTTGGGATTCATAAATTCGGCAAAATCGTGAACAGGGTGTGCGGCGGTTGCCATGGGCGCGTGGCTGTTTGCCAATTTTTGCGCCACACGTTCAATCAATTCGGGCGGAATCAATGGCTCATCGCCTTGCACGTTTACCACAATCGCATCATCGGGCAAATTCAGCAGTTGCGCGGCTTCTGCCAATCGTGTTGTGCCGCTTTGATGTGTGTCGCTGGTCAAAACGGCGACAATGCCCTGCTCGGTGCAGGCTGCTTGGATTTTGGCGTGGTCAGTTGCCACCACAATTTGTTGCGCCGACGATTGCGCGGCTCGTTCTGCCACGCGCACCACCATGGGCTTGCCGCCAATGTCTGCCAACGCTTTTTCCGGCAAACGGCTGGACGACAAACGCGCTGGAATCAATACGGTAAACGCCGTCATTCTGCACACTCCAAATCGGTTAAGGCTCGCGCTTCGTTTTCCAGCATAATCGGAATACCGTCGCGAATTGGAAATGCCAATTTTGCCACCTTACTCCACAATTCTTGCTTGTCGGCGTGGTATTGCAACGGTTGCTTGGTAATGGGGCAAATCAATAAATCTAGGTATTTTTTATCCATATTACTTTTTTCCTGTGTCATCAATCAGAAATTTGAATCTGCCGTATTATCGCACAAATCAGCGCGATAAATTCTGTTAAAATGCGCGTTTTCTATTTTGGATTCGCGTTATGTTTAATCACGTCGCCCCCGATATTTTGCCTCGCGCCCAAGCGGTTAAGCTGTTGATTATGGACGTAGATGGCGTGCTAACCACGGGTCAGCTGTTCATTGCCAGCACAGGCGAAATCATCAAACCGTTTAACACATTGGACGGACACGGCATCAAAATGTTGCAAAAAACAGGCGTGCAAACCGCAATTATTACCGCGCGAAATGACCCTGCCGTTGCCGCACGCGCCCAATCGTTGGGAATTAGTCACTATTTGTGTGGCATTGACGACAAACGCATGGCATACGAACAACTGCGCGACCAGCTAGGCTTATCTGCCAAACAATGCGCGATGGTGGGCGATGATGTGATTGATTTACCCGTGATGGTGCGTTGTGGCTTGCCGATTGCCGTTGCCAACGCACACATTTTTGTGCAACAACGCGCCGCCTACACCACGCAAAAATACGGTGGCATGGGCGCAATCCGCGAATGCACCGATTTGATTATGCACGCGCAAAACACTTTGCAGGCTGCTTTGAACGAGTACACGCAATGAGCCGATTTCGCAGTTTGATTTTTCCCCTTTCGCTGGCATTGATTTTGGGCGGCATCAGTTCGTGGCTAGACCAAATCAGCCAAATCAGCGAAGAAGTGGTGCAACTCAATCCAAAAGAGCCACAATATTTGGGGCTAAACGTAGAAGCCAAGCGTTTTGATGCAACAGGCAGCCTGCACGAAAAACTGGCATCGCCGCGTATGTGGCAACTGCCCGACCAAGAAAACGTGTATATCCAGCAACCGCATTTGCAACTGTTTGAGCAAAACGCGCTGCAATACGAAGTCCGCAGCCAAAATGCGCGATACGAGTTAAACAGCAAAACCGTATTTTTGGATACCGATGTCCAGCTAGACAAAACCGCCGATGCCGAGCGTCCTGCCGCGCAAGTGAACACTTCGCATTTGACGGTAAATACCGTAACCCAAATCGCCCAAACCGATGCGCCAATTCAATATCAATACGGACAATCCACAGGCAGTTCGGTTGGCATGACTTATGACCATAAAAATGGGCAACTGAATTTGCCCGCCAAAGTGAAAGCCTTAATCTATGCAAATCAACCTTAAAACCGCTGTTTTAGCGGCGATTTTAGCCACAAGCAGCCTGCACGTTCACGCTTTGGACAGCGACCGCAAACAACCGATTGCGATTGAAGCCGACCAAGGCTCGCTAGACCAAAAAAACCAAGTAACCGTGTTTTCGGGCAACGTGCTGGTAACGCAAGGCAGCCTGCACATGAAAGCGCAAAATGCGCGTGTCAGCCAAGATAAAAACGGCAATCAAACCATGGTGGCAACAGGTAATCCTGTGTATTTTCGCCAACAGCTAGAAGGCAATAAAGGCATTGCCGAAGGCTGGGGCAGCCGTGCTGAATACGATTCAGCGCGAAACTTGGTCAAACTGATTGGTAATGCCAAAGTGCAGCGCGGTGGCGATATGGCACAAGGCGAAGCGATTAGTTACAATACTCAAACCGAAATTTACACCGTATTGGGTGGCAACGCAGTAGGCAACAAAAAAGGACGCCGCGTTACCGTGATTATTCAGCCGAGCCAAAAACAGTAAAAAAGCAGCCTGCACTTTTCTCCTGTCCGTCATTCCTGCGTAGGCAGGAATCTAACGCAATAGTTAGGTAACACATAATTAACCCTGACAACTGAATAAGTTAGATAGATTCCCACCTGTGCGAGAATGATGACATCGGTTTTAGCCTGCACTTTTTGTAACAAAAGATTCACTATGACTTCTCATCTACACGTCAAAGGTTTACAAAAAACCTTCAAAAAACGCCAAGTGGTTAAAGACTTCTCGCTAGACATTGCCAGCGGAGAAGTCATCGGACTGCTTGGGCCAAACGGCGCAGGCAAAACCACCAGTTTTTACATGGTTGTGGGACTGATTGCAGCCGACAGCGGCACGATTTCACTAGACGGCAAAGAACTGCGCCACAGTCCAATCCACCAACGCGCCCAAGCAGGCATTGGCTACTTGCCACAAGAGCCGTCCATTTTCCGCAAAATGACGGTGGAAGAAAACATTCGCGCCATTTTAGAAATCCGCCTGCGCGACAAACATCAAATCGAACAACAACTAAACAAATTGCTTGCCGATTTGAACATTGAACGCCTGCGCCACAGCCCTGCCCCTGCGCTATCGGGTGGCGAACGCCGCCGCGTAGAAATTGCGCGAGTGCTTGCCATGCAGCCGCGTTTTATTTTGTTGGACGAACCATTTGCAGGCGTGGACCCCATCGCCGTGATAGACATTCAAAAAATCATTGAATTTTTAAAACAACGCGGCATTGGCGTGTTGATTACCGACCACAACGTGCGCGAAACGCTGCGAATTTGCGACCGCGCCTATATTATTAGCGATGGCACGGTGCTGGCATCGGGCAAACCAGACGATTTAGTCAATAACGAGCAAGTTCGCCAAGTGTATTTGGGCGAAAATTTTGATTATTAACCAAAATAAACCTTAAAAAAGCAGCCTGCACTTTAATAGTGAATTAAATTTAGATTAGTACAGCGTTGCCAACTCCCTTATGTACTAGATGTACACGGCGGTCGTTGTCGCCTTGTCCTAATCTAAATTTAATCCACTATATTTACCCCATTCCATAAACTATGACTAGCACGAAGTTTCAACTCAAACTCAAACAAACCCTGCAGCTTAACCAAGCCATGCAGCAATCCTTGCGCGTATTGCAAATGTCGGGCTTGGAGGTTGAGCGCGAGGTAGAAGATTGGTTGGCAGACAATCCCTTGCTAGAACGCCGCGAATCGGAAGACTGGGGTAAAGAACCACACTATACCGCCAATATTTCGTCCAAACGCCACATTAGCTTGGACGATGACGACAGCAGCGCATGGGAAAATTTGGTAGAAGAAGAAACGCTCAATGCCTATTTGCACAAACAAGTGAGCGAACACCCCTTATCGCCCGAAGAAGCCGCGCGTGTTCACGTTTTGATTGATTTTTTGGACGACAAAGGCTACCTAACCGAAAGCATCGAAGAAATCATCGACCACACACCGCTCGAATGGATGCTAGACGAAGACGACATGGAACTGGCGTTAGAACAACTACGCGAATTCGACCCGCCTGGCATCGCTACCACTAATTTGCAACAATCGCTGCTGCATCAATTAGATAGATTGCCCTTATCGGCAGAACGCCGTTGCGCTGCGCACATTGTCGTGCATTATTTGGACAACATCAGCCAAAACACGCCACGCAACATCAATAAATTAAGCAAACTCATGCCCGACACGCCCAAATCGACCATCGAAGACGCGTTGGAAATGATAAGCAGCCTGCGCCCCTATCCTGCATACGGCTTTGCCATCGACGAACCCACCGCCTATGTGCGCCCCGATGTGTTTATCGAAAGCCATCGCGGCGAATGGGTTGTGGTTTGCAATGACGATGCCATTCCGCAAATCCAAATCAACCCAGAATTATCCGAAGCCTTGCAGGAAATCGAAAACGATGCCGTGTGGCGCGAAAAAATGGTTCATGCCAAACAAAAGATAGATATGCTGCAACAACGCAAAAGCACGATTATGCGCGTTGCCGAATACATTGTTGAACGACAACAAGATTTTTTCACTTTTGGCGAAATTGGGCTTGTGCCAATGTTGATTAAAGATTGCGCTTCTGCGCTAGAATTAGCAGAATCTACCATTTCTCGCGCCGTGAACAGCAAATATTTAGCTTGCCCACAAGGCTTATTTGCGTTACGCTATTTCTTCAGTCAGAACGCCATTGGCAGCAATCAGGGCGAAGACGGCATCAGCGGCAATGCGATTCGTTCACTCATCGCGCAAATTGTGGACAACGAAGACAAAACCAAGCCGTTGAGCGACACCGATTTGCACCAACTACTGCAACAACAAGGCATTACAATCGCACGGCGCACGGTGGCAAAATACCGCGAACAACTGGGCATTCCCACCGTGCAGCAACGCCGACAAGTTTGATTTTTCTGCTGTTTGCATTGTGCAGGCAGCTTTCACCCCCGCAACAAGGAGTTGTATCATGAACTTGAAAATCACTGGTTTGCATTTAGACGTAACCGAAGCGATGAAAACGCGCATCACCGAAAAATTGCAGCGCATCAACCGCCACAGCGACAATATTTTGTCGGTTGCAGTTACCTTGTCGGTAGAAAAAGTCAAACACAAAGCTGCCGCACAAGTTCATTTGGCTGGCAAAGATTTGCACGTTGAAGCAGTGGAAGAAGATATGTATGCCGCGATTGATGTGCTGGTGGATAAGCTAGACCGCGCTATCTTGCAACACAAAGAAAAAGCCAATGCGGTGCGTTAAACCGTAGTCAAACATAACAAAGCAGCCTGCACTTTTTGTTAAACAGAAAGTGCAGGCTGCTTTTCGTATATGACAGTTAAATTTATAATTTATAGTGAATTAAATTTAGATTAGTACAGCGTTGCCAACTCCCTTATATACTAGCTGTACACGGCGGTCGTTGTCGCCTTGTCCTAATCTAAATTTAATCCACTATAATTCCAACTCAATGTAACGAAAGCACCCAAATGGCAAAATCCAACATTACCTACAAATTAGAATCTGACATCAACGATTTCGTCAAAGCAGAATTTAGTCGCCTAAATCTGCAAAAACATCAAGATTACAACGAAGAATCCGCCATGTCGGATTATCTCAAAGAAGCCCTAAAAGGCTCTGCCAAAACCCAAAACAAAACCAATTTTGGCAAACCCGATTTTCACGTTGAAAAATACGCAATTAAAGGCAAGAAAATCCCCATTATTATTGAAAACAAATTAGGCTTGAAAAAACTGGCAAGCCAAACCAAAGACGGCTTGAAATTTGATGATAAGCATTGCCAATTTTGCCGTAAATGGCGCGTTGTATTACGCGCAAAATATGATTGGTAGCGAAAAATATCACGAAGTTATCGCTATTGGCATTGCTGGCGACAATCCCGAAAACATCGCTATTTCCGTTTACTATGTGTTCGGGCAGTCTGAAAAAGCGCACAAGCATTTAGAAAATGTCAAAACTTTGGATTTTTTGGAAAATCAAACCAGTTTTGAAGAATTTTACAAAAACGCGGTATTGAGCGAAGAAGAAAAACATCAAATCCTGATTCGCAGCCAAGCCGAATTGCAAGCCTACGCCAAAAAATTGAACAAACTCATGCACAACCACAACATTACCGCGCCACAGCGCGTATTGTATGTATCGGGAATGCTGCTTGCCATGCAAGACATTCACGACCAAAACGGCAAAAAATTAGGCGAAGGCTTAACGCCCCATGATTTAAAAGGCTCGCAACTGGCACAAAAGCGCGACGGCATTTTAATTACCGACCAAATCAACGAATTTTTACAACATCGCGGCATTAAAGCAGAAAAACACAAACTCATGCTGGCTTCATTTAGCGAAATTTCCAAAGACGCACAACGCGATGAACCCACAGAAAACGACAAAGAAATCGCCCATTTGCTAGACAGCGACAGCAGCACCAATAAACAAGTTTTCACATTTATTTATGAAAACATCTTCAAATCCATTGACGGTTTTGGCGGACACATTGACATCATGGGCGAAATGTATTCCGAATTTTTGAAATACGCATTGGGCGACGGCAAAGAAATCGGCATCGTTTTAACACCGCCCTACGTTACCAAAATGATGGCGCAAATGCTCAACATCAAAGCCAATAACAAAGTAATGGATTTGGCGACAGGTTCAGCAGGTTTCTTAATTTCCGCCATGGAATTGATGATTCAAGATGCCGAAAACCAATTCGCCAAAGGCTCAACGGCTGCCGAAAATTTAATCAGCGACATCAAATAAAACCGCTTATTAGGCGTGGAATTGAATGCCGAAATGTACACACTCGCCGCCACCAACATGATTTTGCGCGGAGACGGTTCAAGTCGCATTGAAAAAGGCAGCGCGTTCAATCGCCCTGAATCATTGTTTAGCGAATTTCAGGCAGACCGCTTGTTGCTCAATCCGCCCTTTTCTTACGAAGAAAACGGTATGCCGTTTATCAAATACGGTTTGAGCAAAATGCAAAAAGACGGCTTGGGCGCAATCATCATTCAAGACAGCGCAGGCAGCGGCAAAGCCGTGATGTCCAACCAAGAAATTTTAAAATCGCATACCCTACTCGCTTCTATCAAAATGCCAACCGATTTATTTCAGCCAATGGCAGGCGTACAAACCAGCATTTACATTTTCAAAGCTGGCACACCGCACGATGTAGAACAACCTGTTAAATTTATTGACTTTTCCAACGACGGCTACAAACGCACCGAACGCGGCTTGCGCGAATTGGACAACCCCGAACAACGCTATGCCGACATTGTGAAAATCTACAAGGCAGGCAAAAACGCCAAAGTGTCTGCCGAATTGTGGAACTTGGACAATGTGTATGTGGAAGATTTCATCACGCTAGGCGGCGCGGACTGGAATTTCTCGCAACACAAAAAAATTGATGCCAAACCCACGATTGCCGATTTCAAAAAAACCGTTGCCGATTATTTGACCTGGGAAGTGTCGCAAATTCTCGCGCAGCAAGGCGATGATTTGGGAAAGTAGAAAGCCACTTGCAGGAAATGGAAAACGCATTTTTGGCAAGTGGCGGAGAATTTGTGTTTAAAAAAGTCGGTTCATTATTTGACATCAATCCAACCAAAAATTACGGATTAACCAATGATGATTTATTCCGAGAAAAAGGCACAACACCTGTTGTCGTCAATTCCAGTATCAATAATGGCATTGGTGGATATGTGGCACGAAAACCCACAGAAACAGGCAATATGATTACATTTAGCGATACCACAACTTCGGACAGCATTTTTTATCAGCCAAATGATTTTATCGGCTATTCACACGTTCAAGGCATGAAACCAAAAAATCACCATGAGCAATGGAATAAACACACTTTGCATTATTTTGTGGCGATTTTTCGAGCAGCAACCAAAGGATTATTTAATTATGGCAACAAATTTAATCGCGAAAATGCACGAGAAATTGAAGTTTGCCTGCCTGAAAAAAATGGTGAAATCGCCTTTGATTACATGGAACGCTTTGTTCAGCAACTGCGCGCTTTTTTGAAATTGTCAAATCTTACCGATGTAAACTTGAGTAAAGACGAAGAAAACGCATTGGCGCAGCTTTCAGGCAGCCTGAATTGGAAAGAATTTAGATTAGACGATTTATTTAATATTGCAACAGGTAGAGACGTTATTATTGGAAATACGATTTCAGGTTCAATTCCATTGATTAGTCACCAACATGAAAATAATGGTATTTCAAAATATATCCATCCGTTACCAGATAGACGGTTATTTAATCATGAAACCACACTTTCATTAGCTGACCGTGGTGTGTTTAAGGCTTCAACTCAAAATCAACATTTTCACATTGGTACACGAGTAAAAGCATTAACATTTAAAAACGGTAAACACAGCCAAAATGTGCGATTGTTTGTGGTTACTGCAATCAATAAATTACAAATTTTATTTACTGCATATTCTGAAAATGCAACAAATAAATTACCTGATTTAATGATTATGCTGCCTGAAAAAGACGGCACACCCGATTGGGAATTCATGGCATTGATTGGACGTGCGATTGAAAAATGCGTGATTGCCGATGTTGTCGCATTCAACGAGCGCGAAATGGCAGCGTATGAGCAAGTGATTTAAATAAACTGACAGTCTTAATCCAGGCATAACAAAGCAGCCTGCATTTTTTGTTAAACAGAAAATGCAGGCTGCTTTTTTGTTTACCGATTCTTCTCGCCCCATTGTTCGCGCAGTTGGCTGGCTTGGGCAATGTAATCATGCAAGGCGGTGGCGTTTTCTTGTTGCAAGCAGCCTGCAAGATGCGCGAGCTGTTGTTGCTGGGCGGCAATAAGTTGCAGCAGGCTGTTTTTGTTTGCCAACATAATGTCTTTCCACATTTCGGGGCTGCTGCCTGCAATGCGCGTGAAATCACGAAAACCGCTGCCTGCAAAATCTAGATAATGTGCGCCTTTTGGGTTGTCCAACATTTGATGCACATAGCTAAACGCCAACAAATGCGGAAAATGCGACACGGCGGCAAAAATTTCATCGTGTTGTTGCGCCGACATTTGATAGGTGTTCGCGCCCACGCTTTGCCACAGTTGTTCTACCAAGTGCAGGCTGCTTTGGTCTTGCGTATCGTGCGGACACAAAATCAGTTTTTTGTTTTGATACAAGCCAAACTGTGCTGCCAATGCGCCACTTCGGTCAGAGCCTGCAATCGGGTGAGCGGCAACACAACGCGGTAAATGTTGTGGTAAATATTGCTCAAATGCGCTCAATGCCGATTGCTTGGTGCTGCCGACATCGCTCACAATCGTGTGTGGGCGCAACAAGGGTGCAAGCTGGCGGCAAATATGCGGCAGGCTTGCCACTGGGGTTGCAATCAACACCAAATCGGCATCTGCCACCGCTTCGGCGCAAAGGGTGGTGTAGGCGCGGTCAATCACGCGGCGTTCTTGGGCGCGGACTAGGTTTTCGCTATCCAAATCTATGCCAACCACGTTTTTAACGCGCTGCTGGCGTTTTAAATCCAACACAAAAGAGCCGCCAATTAAGCCTACGCCAATCAGCGTGATTTGTTGCAATGGCTGGGAAAGGTGGTTCATTTTGCCTACTCGCTTTCTGGCTGTTCCAACACATCGGGCAACACCAGCGCACCCAAATCGGTTAAAGGCGGCAAATCGGTTAAGCTGTTTAATTGTAAATCGCTCAAAAACGCATCGGTGGTTGCCCATAGCGCAGGTTTGCCAATGCTGTCGCGCTGTCCAATCACTTCAATCCAGCCGCGTTCTTGCAGCGTTTGGATAATGTTTTGCGACACGGCAACACCGCGTATGGCTTCAATATCGCCGCGCGTAACAGGTTGTTGGTAGGCAATAATCGCCAGCGTTTCCATCACGGCGCGAGAATAACGCGGCGCACGTTGTTCGTGCAGGCTGCCTAGCGGTTCAAATGCTTCGTTTGCCAACTGAAAACGCCAGCCCTGCGCGGTACACACCAGTTGCAAGGCACGGTTTTGCCAACGCATTTTTAAGTCTGCCAACACGTCTATCAATTTGTCTTGTGAAATAGGTGGCTGGCACAAATCGCACATTTGGCGTTCGGTTAAAGGTTCGGTTTGCAGCAACAATGCCGCTTCAATCAGCGATTCTGCCGATAAGTTTTGTGGATTATTCATAGCAGCCTGCACTTTTACGCTTCACTACCGCCCACCGTCAAACCTGCATCAATCCGCAAAGTCGGCTGCCCCACGCCCACAGGCACACTTTGACCGTCTTTGCCACACACGCCCACGCCTGTGTCCAACGCGCTGTCATTGCCAATCATCGAAACGTGTTTCAACACTTCCGAACCACTCCCGATAATCGTTGCGCCCTTGACTGGATATTGCAATTTACCATTTTCCACCCACCAAGCCTCGCTCGCGCTAAACACAAATTTACCGCTCGTAATGTCCACCTGACCGCCACCAAAATTCACCGCATAAATCCCTTTATCCATGCTTTCAATGATTTCCTGTGGGTCATGCGTACCACTTTCCATAAATGTATTTGTCATGCGCGGCATCACCACAGACGAATAACTCTCGCGGCGACCATTGCCCGTAACGTCCACGCCCATTAAACGCGCATTCGTTTCGTCCTGCATATAGCCCGTTAAAATGCCGTCCTCAATCAACACCGTGCGGCGCGTTTCGTTGCCCTCATCGTCAATATTCAGGCTGCCGCGTCTGTCGGGAATGTCGCCTTGGTCAATCACGGTAACGCCTTTCGCCGCCACGCGCTCGCCAATTTTGCCTGTGAATACACTGGTTTGCTTGCGATTGAAATCACCTTCCAAACCATGCCCCACCGCTTCATGCAACAACACACCAGGCCAGCCATTACCCAAAACCACCGTCATCGCCCCAGCAGGCGCAGGACGCGATTCCAAATTGATTAAGGCTTGCTGAACCGCCTTGTTTACATATTCCCTAATTTTCGCGTCATCAAAATATGTCAAATCAAAACGACCGCCGCCGCCTGCGCTGCCTTGTTCGCGGCGTTCGCCCTGTTTCGCAATCACAGTAACGCTCAAACGCACCAACGGACGAATATCCGCCGCGTGTTTGCCGTCCAAACGCGCGATGTAAATCATATCGTGTTCGCAAGTCAAACCAGCCATAACCTGCACAATGCGCGGGTCAGCCGCTTTCGCCAGTTGCTCAACCTTTTGAAGTAACGCCACTTTTTCAGGCGATTGCAACGTGATAATCGGATTGGCGCAAGCGTGAACTGCCTTGCCGTAAACAGGCGTTGGCACACGCACAGGCGCAATATTGCCAGCCGCGCCAATCACTTTTACAGTTTGCGCGGCGCGTTGGATTGCGTCCGCCGTCAAACTATCGGCATAGGCAAACGCCGTTTTTTCGCCCAACACGGCACGCACGCCCACGCCTTGGTCAATCTGAAAACTGCCCGATTTAACCATGCCTTCGTCTAAATGCCAGCTTTCAAATGCGGTGCGTTGGCAATAAATATCCGCATAATCAACGTGATGATTGCTGATAATGGCAAGTGATTTTGCCAATTCATCGGCAGATAATTGGTTGGCGTGAAGTAAATCTTGGGAAACGGTTTGAAATGTGTTTTGCATAGATAAATAAAGTGCAGGCTGCTTTGTGCCTAAAATCGTTAAAAATGGGTGGAATTATACGTTAGATTGACGAAATTCAATAAATAAGCGCGATAAATTTCCAGCAAAAGCGTACAATACAGCCATTTAAACGGAGCAAACCGTGAATTTGGCAAACAATTATGCCGCGACACAACAACGCTTGGTGCAGGCTGCTTTGGCAGCGCAACGCGACCCAAGCAGCCTGCAACTGATTGCGGTGAGCAAAACTTTTCCAACCGATGACATTCACGCCGTGTATGCCTTGGGGCAGCGCGATTTTGGCGAAAACTATATCCAAGAATGGTGGCAAAAAACTGAACAGCTTGCCGATTGTGGCGATTTGGTTTGGCATATAATTGGCAATGTTCAGTCCAACAAAAGCCGTTTGGTGGCGGAACGCGCTCACTGGTTGCACACGCTAGACAGCGTTAAACTGGCACGGCGATTGAGTACGCAACGTCCAGCGCAGTTGCCCGATTTGCAGGTGTGCATTGAAATCAACATCGCCAACGAAATCAACAAACACGGCATTGCGCCCGAACAAATGCTGGATTTGGCGCACGAAGTTATGGCGTTGCCCAAGCTGAAATTACGCGGTTTGATGTGTGTGGCGCAGGCAAATGTGGGCGATGATGTGCTGCAACAGCAATTTGGGCGCATGAACGATTTGCTGCAACAGCTCCGTCAAATTGCGCCCGATGCCGATACGCTATCTATGGGCATGAGTGGCGATTTAGAATGCGCGGTGGCGTGTGGCGCGACCATGGTGCGCGTAGGAACGGCGATTTTTGGTGGACGGAGTTACGCTCGCTGAATTTAAATCATACAAATAAAGCAGTAGGTTGGAGCGCACCCAACAGAAACAAAATGGTGCAGGCTGCTTTTTTCAGCCCAATTTGATTATCTCAACAAAACAAAGGAAAAAAGACATGACACAACTCTTTCAAACAGCGCAAAACTGGTTGGCACAAGACCCAGACGCGGAAACCCGTGCCGAACTGCAACAATTACTAGACCAAGCCCAAGCAGGCAACGCTGCCGCCGAGCAAGAACTTGCAGCACGTTTTGCCGACCGTTTGCAATTTGGCACAGCAGGTTTGCGTGGTCGCTTGCAAGCAGGCAGCATGGGCATGAACCGCGTGTTGGTAGCGCAAGCGGCAAAAGGTTTGGCGAACTATTTGCTGGCAAACGACAAAGAACCGTCTATTGTGATTGGCTATGACGGGCGCAAAAATTCCAAAATCTTTGCCGAAGACACAGCGCAAATCATGGCAGGCGCAGGCATTCAAACCTTGCTGTTGCCGCGCTTGTTACCGACCCCTGTGTTGGCATACGCGATTCGCCATTTCAACACCAGCGCAGGCGTCATGGTAACTGCCAGCCACAATCCGCCCGATGACAATGGCTACAAAGTGTATTTGGGCAAACAACATGGCGGCGGACAAATCGTGTCGCCAGCCGATACCGAAATCGCCCAACAAATTGATTTGGCAACACAAACACCGATTACCGAATACGCTCGCAGCAGCGATTATCAAATTCTGGGCGAAGAAGTGGTGCAACAATACATCGCCAAAACCGCCAAATTGGCAAGCACCACCGCTGGCGATTTGAATTATGTGTACACCGCCATGCACGGCGTGGGCAAAGAAACGCTGGTGCAAACCTTGCAAGCGGCTGGTTTTCCTTTGCCGCACATTGTGGCAGAACAAGCCGACCCCAACCCGACTTTCCACACCGTTGCCTTCCCCAATCCCGAAGAAAAAGGCGCATTGGATTTGGCGATTGCATTGGCACAGGCAAAAAACGCCGAGTTCATCATCGCCAACGACCCCGATGCCGACCGTTTTGCGGTGGCAACTCCCGATGCAGACGGCAACTGGAAATCACTGCACGGCAATGTAGTCGGCTGCTTACTCGGCTGGCACATCGCGCAACAAAATCAAGGCAAAACAGGCACATTGGCGTGTTCGTTGGTGTCGTCGCCTGCGCTGGCAAAAATCGCGCAAAAATACGGTTTGGCAAACGCCGAAACGCTCACGGGCTTTAAATACATTTCCAAAACACCAAATTTGATTTTTGGTTTTGAAGAAGCGTTGGGCTATTTGGTTGACCCCGATAAAGTGAAAGACAAAGACGGTATTTCGGCAGCGATTGTGTTCTTGGATTTGGTGCGCCAACTCAAAGCGCAGGGCAAAACGATTCAAGATTATATTGATGATTTTGCAGAAAAATTTGGCGCGTATGCCAGCAGCCAAGTGTCGTTGCGTATGCAAGATGTGGCAGACATTCCCAAATTGACCGATGCGTTCCGTCAAAATCCGCCTGCTCAAATTGGTGCGCACAAAGTGGTGCGATCCAAAGATTATATGCACGATGCCGAGCCGAACAATATTTTGGTGTACCATTTGGACAACGGCAGCCGCTTGATTGTGCGTCCGTCTGGCACAGAGCCAAAAGTGAAGCTGTATTTGGACGTGAATGGCAGCGACAATACCGATGCGGCGCGTGTGTTGGCGCAATTTGATGCCGATGTGCGTGAATTGCTCCGCAGCGACGCATTTGGCAATCAGAACTGCTAATTGAATCGGTAAAATATAGTGGATTAAATTTAGATTAGGACAAGGCGACAACGACCGCCGTGTACACCCAGTACATAAGGGAGTTGGCAACGCTGTACTAATCTAAATTTAATTCACTATAAAAAAGCAGCCTGCACTTTTGTAAACAACACTGCTTTGTTATTTCAACACAATTTACGCAGCGAATTTCTCACATTCGGCAATGCAAGCCAAGCAAGATTCGTAGCAGGCTTTGCATTCGGCGTGGTGTGATGCGTGTGCTTTGCAGGCTTCGGCACAAGCACGACACGCTTGCAACGCCACTTTTGCCAATGCTGGCACTAATGACGACTGCTGCGCCGCCAAATTAGACAACGCGCCACACAAGTTCAACATTTGGTTTACGTTGGTGGCACAATCTTTCATGCTGGTATCGCCTTGCGACAACAAGCGAATGCAGTGCGCCAAGCACACATTGCCTGCGGCATAGCAATAACCAGCCGCCAAGCGGATAGATTCATATGGATTGGTGCTTGCCGCAGCCGCGCCATGATGCGCGTGTCCTGCGTGGTTGTGGGCATCGTGCGCGGAAGCCATAGCAGCCATTGTAGATAAAGAAACGGCAGCGGTACTACCAATAAATTGACGGCGATTCATACTTGATTTTCCTTATGTTAAAAAATAGAAATGTCGCGTAAAACAAAATTAAACGCTGGACGGATTATAACCAATATTTTAAATGTTTGTTAAATTTTCCATATCCATAACCGCAGTTTAGATTATAGTGGATTAAATTTAGATTAGGACAAGGCGACAACGACCGCCGTGTGCACCTAGTACATAAAGGAGTTGGCAACGCTGTACTAATCTAAATTTAATTCACTATAACGATTGGCTAACACATAAAACACACTTCGCCTACCACTTTCCGATTTCTACAAAATGCCTTTTTCCAACAAATCGTTGATGTCGCGCAAGGATGTATCACGCGAACAATTTGCCATTGCCACCGATTTTCGGTTATTGCATCAGGCCATTCCTTTGCTTATTTACATGAAATCATGCAGCAAATATAGTGGTTTAAATTTAGATTAGGACAAGGCGACAACGACCGCCGTGTACACCTAGTACATAAGGGAGTTGGCAACGCCGTACTAATCTAAATTTAAATCACTATAATCGTGTTATTCGCTGCAAAAAATAAGGCAAATCCACGCCAAACCATGCACCTTGCCGTTTTCTGCTAAAATCACGCGTCAAAATCATTTATTTAGGAGACAAAAATGTCTATTGCCAACAACCGCAAGGCTTTTCACGATTACTTTATTGAAGAGCAAATTCAAGCAGGTTTGGTGCTAGAAGGCTGGGAAGTCAAAGCCATTCGCGCAGGACGCGTGCAGCTCAAAGAAAGCTATATCTACTGGAAAAAAAATGCGTTTTATTTGGTTAGCTGCCACATTACCGCCTTGCCGACCGCGTCCACACACATCAAACCCGACCCTGTTCGTGCGCGAAAACTGCTGCTCAATCAACGCGAAATCAACAAGTTAATTGAAAAAGTGGAACGTTCTGGCTACACGATTGTGCCGCTTAATCTGCATTTTCATCGTGGCAAAATCAAAATGGAAATTGGCGTGGCAAAAGGTAAAAAACTGCACGACAAACGCGAATCGTCCAAAGAAGCCGATTGGAAACGCGAAAAACAACGCTTGATGAAAAACGCACGATAAAGCAGCCTGCACATGAAAAACATCGCCATTATTGCCTTTGGCAGCAATTTGCAGCAGCCAGAACAGCAAATCAAACAAGCCATTGCCGCCGTTGCCGCCCTGCCCTGCGTGGCGTTGCTGCGCGTGTCGTCTTTGTATCGCACCGCGCCTGTGGGCTACCTTGACCAGCCCGATTTTATCAACGCGGTGGGTATGGTGCAGACTTCGCTTGCTGCGCCCGAACTGTTGGCGCAACTGCACGCGATTGAGCAGCAATTTGGACGCGAGCGCAGTTTTCGCAATGCCCCGCGTACTTTGGATTTGGATTTGATTGATTTTAATCACGAAAAATGGAACAGCGAACAGCTAACCTTGCCGCACCCACGCGCCCACGAACGCGGATTTGTGATGCTGCCACTTGCCGAAATCGCGCCCGATTTTGTGTTACACGACACGCAAACCGCGCAAGAATTAGCCGCACAATTACACGATAACAGCATGGTTCGGCTGCTGGAATCGGCGTAAACACGCAAAAAGCAGCCTGCACTTTCTATTACAAAAAAGTGCAGGCTGCTTTTTTTGTATAACAAAATATCACACGCCCTGTTTCAAACTCGCTTCAATAAAGCCATCCAAATCGCCATCCAACACCGCTTTGGTGTTGCCGACTTCGTAGCTGGTACGCAAATCTTTGATGCGCGATGAATCCAACACATACGAGCGAATTTGGCTGCCCCAACCCACATCGGATTTGCCCTCTTCCAAGGCTTGTTTTTCTTCATTGCGTTTACGCATTTCCAGTTCAAACAGTTTAGAGCGCAACATTTCCATCACAATGCGGCGATTTTCGTGCTGCGAACGGCTGCTTTGCGATTGCACCACAATCCCTGTTGGAATGTGCGTAATGCGAACCGCCGAATCGGTTTTGTTGATGTGCTGACCGCCTGCGCCCGATGCGCGATAAGTGTCGGTACGCAAATCGGCTGGGTTGATTTCCACTTCAAAGCTGTCGTCCACTTCTGGGTACACAAACACCGATGAGAACGATGTATGGCGTTTGTTGTTGGAATCAAACGGCGAATAGCGCACCAAGCGATGTACGCCTGTTTCGGTACGCAACAAGCCATAGGCGTATTCGCCCTCAATGCGGAGCGTGGCGTTGTTGATGCCTGCGATTTCGCCATCGTCTTGCTCAATCACTTCCACTTTGAAGCCTTTGCGCTCGGCGTAGCGCGTGTACATACGCAACAACATGCCTGCCCAGTCTTCGGCTTCTGTGCCGCCTGCGCCTGCGGTAATGTCAATAAAGCAGTTGTTCGGGTCGGCTGGCTGGTTGAACATGCGCTTGAATTCCAAGTCTGCCATTTGTTTTTCCAGTTCGGCAACATCGGCAATAATGGCGGCAAAACCGTCTGCATCGCCCTCTTCTACCACCATGTCAATCAATTCGCGGTTGTCGTCAATGCCGTTGGTAATTTTGTCCAACGTCAAAACCACGCCTTCTAACAATTTGCGCTCTTTGCCAATGTCTTGGGCGCGTTTGGGGTCGTTCCATAAATCGGGGTCTTCGGATAAGCCGACGACTTCTTCCAAACGGTCTTTTTTGCCTTGATAGTCCATATACACGCGAATGTCGTCATTGCGTTTGGCTAAATCGTTTAACTGGTTGTTTAATTGATTAATTTGTTCTTGTTCCATGATTCTATTCTCTGTGATACGGGTGATTGTGCAAAATGGATACGGCGCGATAGAGCTGCTCGGTGAGCAACACGCGCACCATGCCATGCGGCAAAGTCAGGCTGGATAGGCGCAACATCATTTTGGCTTTTTGTTTGAGCGTGTCGGTCATGCCGTCTGCGCCACCAATCACAAAGCAAACGTGTTCGCCGTCTTGCTGCCAGCGTTGCAGGCTGCTTGCTAATTCCACCGATGTCGGAGCTTTGCCGCGTTCGTCTAGCACCACCAAATAAGCGTTATCGGGCAAAGCTTCTAAAATACGTTTTTCTTCGGCTGCCATGCCTTGTGTGGCGTTTACGCCTGCGCCGCGTTTTTCGGGTTTGATTTCTTTGAGCGTGTAGGCAACGTCTCGTCCAAAGCGTTTGGCGTATTCGTTTACCGCTTCATCTACCCACCGCGGCATTTTTGTGCCTACTGCTAATACCGTGATATTCATCGTTATTCGTTTTCGCTACTGGATTCTTCATCAGCCAAATGGCGCATCATCAACATGGCAATGCGTTTAATCACAAACGGAATGCCAATAAAGTCTTCGTCCATGCAGGCGGTAAAAATTTCCAATGCTTGATGATAGTAGCGCAACGCTTGTTCCACATAACCGTGCACGGCGTGGTGTTCAGCAAAACCAATCAAAAATTCGGCATACAAAGGGTGCTGTTCGCCCACGCTTTGTTCGTAGATATGTTTGGCAAGGGCAAAGTGTTCTCGCGCCTTGTCGTGCAAACCTGATACGTCTTCGCAAATTGCCAACTGGGTAGCGACATAAGCCGTGTCGGGGTGCAGGCTGCCTGCGTGTTGCTGCGCGGTGGGCAAGGTGTGTTGCAAAACCGATAAGCCGTGCAGACGGTGTTCGCCACGCATATACCATTCCGCCACATAAGTGTATGCCATCGCCGTTTCGGCGTGATTCATGCCCAACAAACGCTCAAACATTGCCGCTGCTTTTTCTTGGTTGGACAAGCCTTGCTCTTGTTGATTTTTCAACTGCATTTGCGAATACGCTTGCCATTGAATCGTCCGCGCAATGTCCACATGGTCAGTTTGGGGGAAATAAGCTTCTTGATATTGCACCAGCACTTGCCAAAACGCTTGCACAGCTTCGTCAAATTTGGCTTGGCGATACAGCACTCGCGCTTGATAAAAATGCGCGGTTGCGATTTCGGGGTGCGGTGCAGGCAAATGTTGCCGAAAAATCTGCTCTGCCTGTTTGAGCAGGGGTTCTGCCGCCGCATATTCGCCCGACAATTCATGCCAAATGCCCAAATTGAGCAAGCAGCCTGCACATTCCACGCTGTTTTCGCCAAACGATGCGATGGCGTGTTTGTGCGTGTAGCGAATGGATTTCCGGGCTGCGGCTAAATCGTAGGCGTGCAACAATTCGCGCTCTTGCTGCAGCCGTTTGTTCAAAGTTTTGGCTAACATAATGGCGGTGCAAGTTTAGTTATCTGCTGCGTGCCAAGGTTTGGCTGCGCCTGCGTGGAATGACGGTTTTTCGCCGCCCCACAAGGCTTCAATGTCATAAAAATCGCGCACGGCTGGCAGCATAACGTGTACCACCAAATCATCTGCGTCCACCAACGCCCATTCGCCGCTGTCTTGACCTTCGCTGCTCAAAATTGTGAAGCCCGCTTCTTTCAAGTCCACCGCCACGTTGTTGGTGAGTGCTTTTACTTGGCGAGTGCTGTCGCCGCTGGCAATAATCATACGCGCAAACAAAGACGTTTTTTCGCTGGTATCCAGCACCACAATGTCTTTGGCTTTGATGTCTTCCAGCGCGTTTACGGCGATGTCCACCATTTTTTGTAGGTTTTGTAATTCTTGTTCGTTCATTTTATTTGTATTTCAAAAAGATTTTAAAGACGCGCATTATAGCGTATTTGGGCAATTCAAGCAGCCTGCACTTTGAATACAAACCAAGTGCAGGCTGCTTTCGGTGGATTTTTGGGATTAGCGCAGATTGTTGCGGTTCATATAATTCAAATTATAGTGAATTAAATTTAGAACCTGTATTCACTATATCTAAACCCTCAATGCCTGCTGCTTCAAATAAAGCACGCGCTTTGGCGTAATCTTGTTTTACACCCAAGCCTTACCGATACATATAGCCAAGACCGCTTTGTGCCGTGGGTGGATTATCCGCATATGCAGGCATTGCCAACATCATTGCCAGCAAGGGCGCAGCGAATTTCATCATTTTGTGTTTCATTTGATTGACCTTTCGTTGTGGTTCATAGCCTAGAATATGGTGTGAGAAATAGGTTCATCACACCGCCAATCAAGCCGCCGTGTTTGGGTTTTGATACAACTTCTGCTGCTGCACATAATCCGCCACCGTTTTGGGCAACCATGCCGACACATCTTGCTGTTGTGCCAACGCAGCGCGAATTTGCGTAGAGCTTATATCCAACATGGGCACGTTTAAAAAGTGCAGGCTGCCTGTTTGCAGCGCGTTGCCCACATAATCGTGCAGCGCATGGGGTAATTGCGTCAGCATTTGCCCTGCTCGTGCGGCAACGGCAATATTTACTTGGCGCACCAGCGTTTGCCAGTGTTTCCAAGTATGCAGCGTCATCAAGCTGTCCATGCCCATTAGCCACCACAATTCGGCTTGTGGATAGAATTGGCGGAAAATGTTTATGGTATCAATGGTATACGTTGCTCCTGCGCGATTTAAATCCACATCGCTAGCGGCAAAACGCGAATCCAGTTCGATGATGTATTGTGTCATTTGCCAACGATGTTCTGCGTCAATGTGCAGGCTGCTTTTGTGATAGGGGTTGCCTGCTGGCAAAAAAATCACATTGTCTAGCTGCAATTCATCGACAAAGGCTTGGGCGATGTGAACGTGTCCGTTGTGTGGCGGATTGAAACTGCCGCCAAATAAACCTAGTTTTTGCATGATTTTATTGATTTTGTTGACTAAAAAAAGCAGCCTGCACATTTGGTAAACAAAAAATGCAGGCTGCTTGGTGGTTATTTTTCTACAAACTGACCATACGCCATAATGCGGTCAAAACGGCGTGTGAGCAATCTGTCCATAGGCATATCGCGTGCTTCGCGTAGTTGTTCTTCTAGCGCTTGTTTCACGCGCTTCATCAGCTCGGCATAATCGCGATGTGCGCCGCCCAATGGTTCTTCAATCACTCTATCCACCAAATTCAGCTTGTGCAAACGATCTGCCGTAATGCCCAATGCTGCGGCGGCATCGGGTGCTTTTTCTGCTGTTTTCCACAAAATAGACGCGCAACCTTCGGGCGAAATCACAGAATAAGTGGAATATTGCAGCATATTAACGTAATCGCCCACCGCAATCGCCAATGCGCCGCCTGAACCGCCTTCGCCAATCACGGTGCAAATCACAGGCACACGCAATTTGGTCAATTCATACAAGTTTTTGCCAATGGCTTCGGACTGGTTGCGCTCTTCTGCGCCAATACCTGGGTATGCACCTGGTGTGTCCACAAACGTCAGCACGGGCAATTTGAATTTTTCTGCCAACTGCATTAAACGCAAGGCTTTGCGATAACCTTCTGGGCGTGGCATACCAAAATTACGGCGAATTTTTTCTTTGGTATCGCGCCCTTTTTGATGTCCAATCACCACCACGCTTTGACCGTTGAATCGCGCCAAACCGCCGACAATGGCATCGTCATCGGCAAAATGACGGTCGCCATGCAGCTCTTGGAAATCGGTGCAAAGCGCGTCAATGTAGTCCAATGTGTAGGGACGCTGTGGGTGGCGTGATACTTGCGACACTTGAGCGGGCGTGAGTTTGGCAAAAATAGATTTGGTTAAATCTGCGCTTTTCTTTTGCAGTTGGTTGATTTCTTTGGAAATATCCACCGCAGAATCGTCTTGCATTAAGCGCAATTCTTCAATTTTGTTGGTTAGCTCGGCAATCGGTTGCTCAAAGTCCAAGAAAATAGGTTTCATAAAACGAGTCTCGTATCTATATCAAACTGGTGTAGATTATACCGCTTTGTTGTTCATTTGGGCTATCTACTCTAAACTTATGTGCCGCTGCCCATTTTGAAGCAGCCTGCACGAAAAATGTTGCCCATGATACGCGATTTGCCCCCTTTTTGCACGATTTTGGTTAGAATAAGCGTTTTCCATTTGCAGGCAGCCTGCACACATTATTATGAATAATCAGCGCAAACAAAAACCCATTGGCGTGTTTGATTCGGGCGTAGGCGGCTTGACCGTGGTTCGCGCCCTAATGGAACGCCTGCCCAACGAAAACATTGTCTATTTTGGCGACACGGCGCGTGTGCCTTACGGCGTAAAATCGCGTAACACGATTGAAGAATTTACCACGCAAATCGTCGAATTTTTGCTGCAAAACGAAGTCAAAGCCCTTGTGATTGCGTGCAACACCATCGCCGCGGTTGCCTATAAAAAAGTCCAGCAAATGGCTGGCAATATACCCGTGTTGAGCGTGATTGAAGCAGGCGCACAAGCCGCACTTGCCACCACGCGCAACAACCACATTGGCGTGATTGCCACCAGCACCACCGTAAACAGCAATGCTTACGCTCGCGCCATTCACGCGCAAAATCCCGACACGCGCATTTTATCGCAAGCCACGCCGCTGCTCGTGCCGTTGGTAGAGGAAGGCTGGCTTGACCACGAAGTAACGCGCTTAACCATTCACGAATATTTAAAACCGCTTTTGGCAGACCAAATTGACACACTGATTTTGGGTTGCACACATTTTCCGCTACTCAAAGCCGCGATTAAGCACGAAGCACCGTATATTGAACTGGTGGACAGCTCCACCACCACCGCCGAAGCGACTGCACAGGCTTTGGCTGCTACCGATTTGCTCAACCCCAGCACCGCCATACCCGATTATCGCTTTTATGTATCCGATATTCCCCTGCGCTTTCAAACGATTGGCGAACGCTTTTTGGGGCGCAGTTTGGAACAGATTGAGATGATGCGATTGGGGTAACAAAGTAACTGTGCAGGTTTAAAATCACACAAAAAGCAGCCTGCACTTTTATCAACCAATATTTATCTATACGCCACCCTACTCCCTCTCCTGTGAGAGAGGACTGGGGAGAGGGTAAACCTTTCAGCAATAGCGAAAAGTTATTGCACTCAACAATTTTCCCTCTCCCTAACCCTCTCCCAAAGGAGAGGGAACAAAGTTGCTGTAATCAACAAAGGAAAAATAAGATGAAATCCACTCTTTTTATCATGATGACGCTTTTAACTGGCTCGGCAACATGGGCGCACGGAATGCACAAGCACGAGCCATTAACACTGGAACAACTGCCTGCCGCGTGTCAAAACTATTTCAAACGCGCGCAAACGTGTTACGAAAAAGCAGGCGAAAAAGCATCGTTGTTTCATCAGGGCAACACAAAAATGCTGTTCCAATCGCTGCCTGCTGCCGAACCTGCCATGCGCGAAAAATTGTGTACTATTGCTAATAATGCGTTTGCGGACAAGGCGCATCAGTTGAAATGTGAATAAAAAAGCAGCCTGCACTTTCTATCAACAAAAAGTGCAGGCTGCTTTTCATATTCACGCCAATTATTTAGCCTGTTCCATTTGCACCGCTTGAATCGCAGTCAGCGCAATCGTATAAACAATATCTTCCACCAATGCGCCACGCGACAAGTCGTTTACAGGTTTACGCAAACCTTGCAGCATTGGGCCAACGCTCAACACGTTGGCATTGCGTTGTACAGCTTTGTAGGTGCAGTTGCCTGTGTTCAAGTCAGGGAACACAAACACGGTTGCTTTGCCTGCCACAGGGCTGTTGGGTGCTTTGGATTTGGCAACGCTTTCCACCACCGCCGCATCGTATTGTAATGGACCGTCCACCGCCAAATCGGGGCGTTTTTCTTTAACCAATTTGGTGGCTTCAATCACGGTGTCCACATCTGGCCCGCTGCCCGAATTGATAGTGGAATACGAAATCATCGCCACGCGTGGTTCAATGCCAAAGGCTTTTGCGCTGTCTGCCGATTGAATGGCGATTTCTGCCAACTGTTCGGCATTGGGGTTGGGGTTTACCGCGCAGTCGCCATACACCACCGTTTGACCTGGCAACAACATAAAGAACACGCTAGACACAATGCTCGCGCCTGGGGCGGTTTTAATCAACTGCAAGGCAGGGCGAATGGTGTTGGCGGTGGTGTGAACCGCGCCCGATACCAAGCCATCGACATCGTTTTGCGCCATCATCATCGTGCCAAGCACCACCGTGTCTTTGAGCTGTTCACGGGCTTGCTCTTCGGTTAAGCCTTTGGATTTACGCAACTCGCACATTGGCGCAACATATTGTTCGGCAATGCTTTCTGGGTCAATAATTTCCAAGCTTCTTGGCAAAGTAATACCCAATTCTTGTGCAACGGCGTGAACAGCGTGTGGGTGCGCCAACAACACGCAACGAGCGATGCCTTTTTCGTGGCAAATGGCAGCGGCGCGAACGGTGCGTGGCTCTGCGCCTTCAGGTAACACGATGCGTTTGTTGGCTTTTTGCGCTGCTTGCATCATGTCAAAACGGAATTGGGCAGGCGATACGCGGTCAGTTGTTACGCCAGCCAATTTTTCTACGCCGCTCACGGCCGCGGCTGAACCCAAATACGCTAATTTAGTTAATTCTGCGGTTTTGGGGTTGTCGGCAATCACACCAGCGAATACCACTTGTTTGCCTGCGAACAGTTGTTTAGCAGCCTGCACACGTTTGGCAGCATCGGTAGAGCTATCGCCAGACACCACAAACACCACTTGCGCGTTGAATGCGGTTGCCAATTCCACGTTTTGCGCCGACAACAACAAATTGTCTGCATCTGGCACAACGCCTTGAATAACCAGTTGTGCTTGTGCGTAAGCCGATGCTTCGCCGATTAAGCTATCCAACCAATCATCGCCTTTGCCTGCTGCCAACAAATCTTGTGCGCGATTTAAATCCGCCAAAGGATTGAACACCGCAGCATTGGGCAAAGCATTGGCAACGGCTTGTGCCACCGCTGCCACATTGATATGACGATTAACTGGAACAATTAAAATTTTAGACATGATTTTTCTCTTTGATGAAAAAGCGTTCACAAACAAGCAGGATATAGTTAATGCACTTATCTTTTAATACTACGTTGCCAACGTCCTTATGTACTATTCGTACACGGTGGGCGTTGTCGCCTTGTCTTAAAAAATAATTGCATCAACTATAGAAACGTCCTACCAAACTGGGCGAATATAGCGCATTTGGCGTGTTTTATAAACCCATTTTTGATAGAAAAAGCAGCCTGCACTATTGAAATTCTCAATGTGCAGGCAGCTTTTTTTGTTTAAAAATGATTACATAAACACAGCACGCAAAACCAAGAAACCAATCACGGATAACACCGCCGCCGCAGGCAATGTAATCACCCAAGCCAAGCCAATCGGTTTCATCATTTTCCAGTTGGCGTTGCGATTGACCATGCCAATGCCCAACACCGCGCCCACCAAAATATGCGTGCTAGACACAGGCAAGCCCAACACAGATGCGCCCATCACCACGCTGGCAGCAGACAATTCTGCGGTAAAACCCGATGACGGGTGCAATTCCGCCAAATCTTTGCCCACCGTTTGAATCACTTCTTTGCCCACAAACCACAAGCCGACAATCAACGCCACACCAAACGTCAGCATGGCAACAGGCGGAACAGGAGCATTTGCGCCAATGTCGTTGGTACGCAGCACGTCCATAATCGCAGCGAATGGGCCAATCGCGTTGGCAATGTCGTTCGCGCCGTGGCTAAACGCAAAACCTGCGGCGGTTAGCACTTGCATCCACGAAAAAATCAGGAATGTGGATTTGCCCAAATCTTTGCGTTTGAGCGTTTTGGCATACACAAAAGTCGCAATCCAAATGCCTGCACCGAGCATCAAAATCACAAAGGTGCTGGTTAAATTGCTCATATTTAAGTTCAAGTTATTCAAGCCCTTAAACAGCAGCATAGACGTAATCACCATGCCACCAATCGCCGAAATCGCTGGCACCCAAGTGTAAAGTGCTTTGAACGCATCAATATTGTTTTTGCGTTGGTCAATTTCGTGCAAGCCTTTGTAGTAATTGGATTCCAATTCATCTGCTTCGTAATCCAATTCGTCATAAATTTGGGCATCACGCGCCATTGCCGATGCAGCTTGGATTTTTTCTTGCTCGTCTAGCGATTCAAAGCGCAGGCGATGTTGTTCTTTATAGGCTTTTTTCTCGGCTTTAACGGCTTTGAGTTGTTCTTCTACTTTGGTGTTGTAGTCCAAAATATTGCGCTTAACCAAGTAGAACAAACCATACGATACCAATCCGCCCAACAATGGCGACAACACCCAAGAAATGGCAATCGTGCCAATTTGTGACCATTTAACTAAACTGAATGGGTCACTGTTTTCACCCGAAACAATAAAGCCCAATGACACGGAACTGCCGACAATACCGCCAATAATCGCGTGCGTGGTGGATACAGGCAACCCTTTTTTGGTGGCAAACAACAACCACAACGCAGCCGCCAGCAATGCCGACATCATGATAAAAATCAAATCCAATGGCTGCATCGGCAAGCTGTCTAATTTAACGATGCCGTTGCGAATAGTGTCGGTTACTTCGCCGCCTGCAATCACCGCACCGCTGACTTCAAACACGGCGGCAATCAACAAGGCTTGTGGCACGGTCAAAGTGCCTGCACCCACCGATGTACCAAACGAATTGGCTACGTCATTGCCGCCAATGTTGAACGCCATAAACACGCCAAACAGGGTCGCCAATAAAAACAAAATAACGTGGTTGTGGTTGGTGTAGCCCAATCCCCAAAAAATAAAATAGCCGACCATGCCCAATAACAAAATGGCAAAGGCGGCGTTGGTTTTGTGCATTACAACAGGTTTAGTCTGCGGCATGATTTCCTCTAATTCATAGAAACAAGGTAACGGCTGGCAGTATAATCACGAAATATGACAGGAATATGACAAAATTTAAATTTATTTAACAAAAGCAGCCTGCACTTTTTATCAACAAGGAAAACACGAATGACAACACGACACGATATTTTAACTTGGTGCGACCAAACGCTCTGCACCACCCAATTCAAAGACTACGCACCCAATGGCTTGCAAGTGGAAGGCGCGGAACAGATTAGCCATATTGTTACCGCTGTAACCGCGTCTCGCGCTGCGATTGACCATGCCGCACAAGTGGGCGCACAAATGCTGTTGGTGCATCACGGTATGTTTTGGAAAAGTGAACCAACTGCAATTATTGGTTGGAAAAAACAACGCATCGCCACCCTACTCCGCCACGACATCAATATGGTAGGCTACCATTTGCCGCTAGACGCACACCCACAACTGGGCAACAACGCACAACTGGCGCAAAAACTAGGCTGGACGTTGGATACGCAATTTGGCGAACAAAATTTGCTCAACATCGGCACGCTGCCAGCCGAGCAAAACACCTTGCCCAAATTGTTGGCGCACATGGAACGCGTTTTGGGGCGCAAACCCATTGTTGCAGGCGATACACAAAGCAGCCTGCACCGCATTGCGTGGTGTACAGGCGGCGCACAAGGCTATTTTCAACAAGCGATTGACGCTGGCGCACAAGTTTATGTAACAGGCGAAATTTCCGAAGCGCAGTTCCATCTTGCCAACGAAACAGGCGCAGTATTCATCGCCGCAGGACATCACGCTACCGAGCGTTATGGCGTGCAGGCTTTGGGCAACGCGCTGGCTGCTGAATTTAATCTGCGCGTTGATTTTTTTGATGAAAACAATCCAGCGTAAAAAAGTACAACAAACGCAAAAATTCGCTTGCATTGAGCCGATTTTTTTCGTTTAATCGCGCTGCCGCCCAAGCGTTTGGATTCAGCTATTTTGTAGCTAAAAAGCGTCCCAAACGGCAACGAGGCAGCCTGCACTTTTTGTTGCACCGTCTGCACCTTTATTCAACACCACTTGCGTGTGTTCCGCCTTGGACACACGCTACTTTCTTTTTAGGAATCACGAAAATGAACAAAACACTTTTGGTTTCCGCATTGGCTGCGCTTTTTTTGGGTGCGTGTGGCGGTTCAAATTCCAATCAATCTAGCAACACAGCATCTGGCGTGCAGGCTGCTTCGGGTTCAAGCGAATCGGCGTCGGGCAATCAACAAGCTACGGGCGATTTAAATATTTACATTTGGTCAGATTATGTGGACCCAGCCACTGTGGACGAATTTGGTAAAGCCAACAACGTAAACGTGACCCAAGCGTTCTACGACAGCAACGAAGTATTGGAAGCCAAAGTTTTAACAGGACAATCGGGTTTTGACTTGGTTGCGCCGTCTATTGCCAATGTCGGTCGCCAAATCAAAGCAGGCGCGTATCGCGAAATCGACAAAAGCCAAATCCCCAACTACAACAACATTGACCCCGAATTGTTGAAATTGATGAACGATGTGGACCCAGGTAACAAATACGCCGTGCCATATTTTTGGGGCATTAACACGTTGGCAATTAACAAAGAACAAGTGAGCAAAGCACTTGGCACAGACCAACTGCCTGAAAACGAATGGGATTTGGTGTTTAATCCAGAGTACACCGCAAAACTGAAATCGTGCGGCATTAGCTTTTTTGACAGCCCAACCGAGCAATTCCCATTGATATTGAAATACATGGGCAAAGACCCAAATAGCGAAAATGCTGCCGATTTTGAAGCCGCTGCCGATTTGATGAAAAAAGTACGCGGCGACATCAAACGATTCAGCTCGTCTGGCTACATTGACAGCATGGCAAACGGCGAATTGTGTGTAGCGATTGGTTACGGCGGCGATTTGAACATTGCCAAACGCCGCGCCCAAGAAGCAGGCAGCAAGCACCATATTGAAGTGCTAACCCCAAAAACAGGCGTAGGCATTTGGATTGATTCGTTTATGATTCCAAAAGACGCCAACAATGTTGCCAACGCGCACAAATACATCAACTACACGCTAGACCCGAAAATCGCCGCGCAAAATGGCAATTTTGTGACCTACGCACCGTCTAGCAAACCCGCGCGTGATTTGATGCAGCCCGAATTTGCCAAAGACAATTCCATTTTCCCAAGCGATGAAGTGAAAGCGCAAAGTTTTGTGGTTTTACCTAAATCGCCCGAAGCAATTAAACTGCAAACCCGTTTGTGGCAAGGTTTAAAAGCGGGTAAATAAATCCAATAAACCCTAAAAAGCAGCCTGCACTTTTATTTTTGAAAGTGCAGGCTGCTTTTTTAATGCTGATTCAATCCAGCCAAAATACAACAATCCGCTTGTTCATCGCCCGAACATTCATTATGCCACGTTTGCAGCGTGTGCAACATGGATTGCAGCGATTCAATGCGTTGATTTAATTCGGTAATGTGTTGTGCGGTTAAATTTTTCACATCGCGGCTGTGGCGGTTCGGATTGTCTTGCAACGCCAACAATTCGCGGATTTGCGCCAACGAAAAGCCGACATCTCGCGCATGACGAATAAAGCGCAATCGCTGTAAATCGTGTTCGCCATACACGCGATAGCCCGATTCGCTACGCTGGGTTTCAGGCAGCAAATTTTGTTTTTCGTAATCGCGGATTTGTTTGGCGGATAAACCTGTTTGTTGGGCGGCTTGGCTGATGTTCATGATGTTTCCTTTCAGGCTACCTGAAAAAATGGTTTGACTTTAACCTGTGGTTAAGGTTTATATTATTGCCGTTTTATCAACAATCAACAAGGAAACAAAAATGGCAACAGTAACTTTAAACATCGGCGGCATGACGTGCGGCGGCTGCGTGAAAAGCGTAACGAAAGTATTGAGCGAAACGGCTGGCGTGAGCAGCGCAAATGTGGATTTAGCAAGCGCGAGTGCAGTCGTGGAATTTGATGACGCGAAAACGAATATCGCGGCGTTAATTGATGTGGTGGAAGATGCTGGGTTTGATGCGGTGCAGGCGTAAATGATGATTCAGGCAGCCTGAAAGATTTTTTTCAGGCCGCCTTTCTTTTTTTAGAAACTTCTGATAATATTCATATATTAGAACTTACTAATTTAGTTCTTTTTAAAATATGTCTGATTTAAAACAAAATTTAAACTTTGAACAACAAGCTGAACAAGCAGCGCAATTTTTAAAAACGCTAGGCAATCCTGTCCGTTTACAAATTTTGTGTTTACTAGCAGACGAAAAAGAATTGAGCGTGGGCGAATTAGTAGCGCTTTTGCCTTTAACGCAATCGGCATTGTCGCAGCATTTAGCGAAATTGCGCGATGAAGGTTTGGTGGCTTATCGGCGCGAATCGCAAACGCTGTATTACTTCGTTCGTAGTGAAAATGCTTTGAAATTATTGTTGATTTTAAAAGAAATGTTCTGTTCGTAGAGGTGTTAAAAATGGATTTAAATACATTAAACGCTGCACAAGTAGCGGAAAAATTACAACAAGGCGCGGTATTGGTTGATATTCGCAGCGTAAATGAATATCGCGCCAAACACATCGTGCAAGCGCAATCTATGCCGTTAGATGAATTGGATAAATTGTCGCCGCCTAGTCAAGCAGTGGTAATTTTTCATTGTTTATCAGGCATGAGAACGCGCCAAAATTGGGATAAGTTACGCACTTTTGCACAAAATGCTGCGGAAATTTATGTGTTGGACGGTGGCTTGAATGCTTGGGAACAAGCAGGTTTTCCCGTAGAAAAAGTGGCAAACGCGCCAATGGACATCATGCGCCAAGTACAAATTGCCGCAGGAAGTTTGGTTTTATTAGGCGTGATTTTGGGTGCGTTAGTGTCGCCTGTGTTTTATGTTTTATCAGCTTTTGTTGGGGTTGGGTTGGTGTTTGCTGGCGTAACGGGGTTTTGTGGTATGGCGAAATTGTTAGCAAAAATGCCATGGAATCGTTTTTAATTTGAAATCATTCAGGCAGCCTGAAAATCATCTTTCAGGCTGCCTGAAATTTTTTTAGCCCTTGACCTTAACCACCAGTCAAAGTTTATCATTCCCCCAATACCAAAAATTTTGGAGACCCGACATGGCAACCCAACACATCAATTTCAACATTCAAGGCATGACTTGCCAAGCCTGCGCCAATCGCATTGAAAAAGTGTTGAATAAAAAAGAATTTGTGTCCGAAGCGGTGGTCAATTTTGCTGGCGAAACCGCGCAAATCACGTTTGACGACACGCAAACCAATCCCGATGAACTCATCAAAATCATTGAAAAAACAGGCTTTCAGGCAGCCGTGCAAACTTCGTTGCTGCCTGAAACAGATTCGCATGAAAGCCATTGGCGCATGTGGACGTTGCTCGCATTGTCGTTGCCGTTTTGGGTGGGTATGATTGGAATGATCGGCGGTTCGCACGCGCTGATGCCGCCGCTTTGGTTGCAGATTGCGATTGCGACTGTGGCGCAGACGTATTTTGCGCTGCCGTTTTACAAGGGTGCGATTGCCAGCGTGCGCGGTGGTTTGGCGAATATGGACGTGTTGGTGTCGGTGGGTACATTATCTATCTATTTGTATTCATTGGGAATGGTGTTGGCAGGACAAGCACATCACGTTTATTTTGAAGCGGGCGTAATGGTGTTGGCGTTTGTGTCGCTCGGCAAATATTTGGAAGCGAAAACGAAACGCGGCAGCCTGAACGCGCTCAGTTCTCTGCTGCAACTCACGCCGCGTGATGTGCAAATTCTGCAAAATAATCAATGGCAAACGGTCAAAATTGACCAAGTGAAACAAGGCGATATTTTGCGCTGTGTACAAGGCGGACGCATCGCGGCAGACGGCGAAGTGATGTCGGGCGAAGGTTGGGCGGACGAAAGCCATTTGACAGGCGAAAGCCAACCTGTTTACAAAACGATTGGAAACAAGGTGTTAGCAGGTTCTATTCTTTCAGGCAGCCTTGATTATCGCGCGGAAAGTTTGGGCAGCGACACGCTGTTGGGCGACATGGTGGCGGCGTTGGCGGACGCGCAGGGCAGCAAAGCCCCGATTGCGCGTTTGGCGGACAAGGTGGCGACGGTGTTTGTGCCGTCTGTGTTGGCGATTTCGTTACTGACTTTGGTGGCTAACTGGTTGATTGTGGGCGATTTTACGGCAGCTTTGGTTCGTGCGGTGGCGGTGTTGGTGGTGGCGTGTCCGTGCGCATTGGGTTTGGCGACCCCTGCGGCGATTATGGCTGGCATGGGGCAGGCGGTGCAGCATGGGGTGTGGTTTAAAAATGCGGCAGCATTGGAAATGGCTGGCGCGGTGGATACGGTGATTTTGGACAAAACAGGCACGCTAACACAGGGAAAACCTGATATTGCGGCAATTTGGACGGCGGATAATTTTACGGAAAATCAATTATTTGAAATTGCGGCGGCGGTGGAACAACACGCAGCGCACCCTTTGGCGAATGCGATTGTGCAGGCTGCTTTTGCGCGTGAAATTGCACCGTTGAATGCGGAAAATGTGAACACGGTCGCTGGCGAAGGGATTAGCGCGAATATTGATGGTTTGGGCGATGTGAAAGTGGGGAAATTGGATTTTTGCGGTTTCAGGCTGCCTGAAAGCCTTATTCCCTCTCCTCGTGGGAGAAGGCAAACCGTTTCAGACAGCAACAACGTAATTGCAAACCCAAACAACCCTCTCCCACAGGGAGAGGGAGCAGTTGGCAGTGTGTGGCAAATCGCGAGCTTGGTTGCCGTTTCATTGAATAATCAACCCGTTGGCGCATTCGCCCTAGCTGATCCACTCAAACCCGACAGCCTTTCTGCCATTCAACGATTACGCGAACACAACATTGCCGTCCACATTTTAAGTGGCGACAACGCGGCAACCGTTGCCCACATCGCGCAACAATTAAGGCTGCCTGAAAACCACGCGCACGGCAACCAATCGCCGCGCCAAAAAGCCGAATTTATCCAACAACTTCAACAACAAGGCGCGAAAGTGGCAATGGCTGGGGACGGCATCAACGATGCGCCAGCGTTGGCGTTGGCGGACGTGGGTTTTGCGGTGCGCGGCAGCACGGATATTGCCGAACAAAGCGCGGACGCGGTGCTTGTGCAGCAATCGGTTAATCAACTGGCGAGCGGTCTCATTGTGGCGCGTGCGACTTTGCGTGCGATTAAGCAGAATTTGTTTTTTGCATTTATTTATAATGCGTTGGGGATTCCGTTTGCGGCGGTTGGATTGCTTACGCCTGTGTTGGCTGGCGCGATGATGGCGTTGAGCTCGGTGTCGGTGTTGGGGAATGCGTTAAGATTAAAACGCATGAAATTTTAATCGCCCAAACAAAAGTACAGGCTGCTTTTTAACGGAAAAAACCATTAAAAAGCAGCCTGCACTTTATATTGTGTGGCAACTTAAATATATTGCACCGTCAAAATTTCATATTCACGAATACCGCTTGGGGCTTGCACTTCGGCAACATCGCCCTCTTCTTTGCCGATTAAGGCGCGTGCAATCGGCGAATTAACCGAAATTTTGAACAATTTGATGTCCGCTTCATCGTCGCCCACAATTTGATAGCACGATTCTTCATCGCTGTCCAAATCCATCAAATTCACGGTTGCGCCAAACACGATTTTGCCGTCTGCGTGGATTTCTTTCGGGTCAATAATTTGCGCGTGCGACAATTTGTTTTCCAATTCCGCAATGCGTCCTTCAATAAAGCCTTGGCGGTCTTTTGCCGCTTCGTATTCCGCGTTTTCCGACAAGTCACCATGCGAACGTGCTTCGGCAATCGCGGCAATCACTTCGGGACGCGCCACGCTTTTGAGTTGTTGCAATTCAGCTTTCAAGCGTTCCGCACCGTGAACGGTTAAAGGGATTTTTTTCATGATTAAATGTGTTCTCCAAAAATAGCCCCAACTGTGCAGGCTGCTTTGTTTAAATAAATAAATAAAAAGGCAAGCCGCAATCAATTTGCGGCTTGCTAGGGGTTGTTTTTAATGACGCGCATTGTACCAAATCAGGCAAAAAAGGCAATCATTTTATGCCATTACTGCAAGGGCTGCATGCCCATAAATTCCATCAAAGAATTGGTAAACGCAGGATTATTGGGTTTATTGGTCATATTCGGCCAGCGTTGTTGCCAACCGCGCAAAGCATTTTCCACATAGGCTTTGGATTGCGTGGCATCAATCACACCACGTTGGCTATCCACCGCGGCTTGTTGGTAGACTTCATACACGCTGTCGTCCACGCTGTTTCTGCCAACCAAATTGATGCGGAATCGGTTCAAATGTTGAGCAGCCTGCACTTTGGTTAAGCGACCTGCACGAACTTCCAAACCCAAACGATGCGATTCGGCGCGCAATTTCGCCACATCAGACCAATGGCTGCTTGCCAAAGTAAAACGCCCAGACGATGTCGTGCTTTGAGTAGAAGGCGAAAAAACACCCGATAATTGCGGCGCAGAACACGCACCCAATGCCAACATCATTAAACCAACTGCAACAATTTTTGTTTTCATATTGGATTCCTTTCCAAAAATGCTTAATAAAACTTGGCGCGATAATAAACGATTTTGCTGCTTTGGGCAAAGTGCAGGCTGCTTTGCCTTTTTGTCCAAATCTATGATTTAGGTACGCAGTAGGCATGAAGCACTACCACAAAAGCAGCCTGCACTTTTTTGATTAGCGATTTTTCAACTGCTCATGCAATTCTTGTACGCTAAATACATGTGTATCGCTCAACGCTTTCACGCCAAAGCTAATCGCTTCGCCGCCTGCCACAGTCGTGTATTGTGGTACACGTTGGCTCAATGCACTGCGGCGGATTTCTTGGCTGTCTGAAATTTCGTTGCCTGTACTGCCTGAAGTATTGATAACCAAGGCAATTTCACCATTTTTAATCATATCCACAATATGCGGACGACCTTCACGCACCTTGTTTACAGGCTGCGCGATAATGCCGTGTTCCGCCAAATACGCCGCCGTGCCGCGTGTCGCGCACAAACCATAACCGAGTGCTTGGAAATTTTTCGCCGTTTGCAAAATCAACGGTTTATCTTCATCGCGCACCGCAATAAATACTTTGCCTGTTTTGCCGAAACGCTCGCCTGCGCCTAATTGCGCTTTCAAATACGCTTCGCCAAAGGTTTCCGCTACGCCCATCACTTCGCCAGTTGAACGCATTTCAGGGCCCAAAATCGTATCCACCCCTGGGAATTTGATGAATGGGAACACCGCTTCTTTCACCGCGTAGAAATCAGGGATAATTTCAGCCGTAAAGTTTTGTTCTTGCAAGGAAATGCCAGCCATCGCACGCGCCCCGATTTTCGCCAACGGCACAGAAGTCGCTTTGGACACAAACGGTACGGTACGGCTCGCACGCGGATTCACTTCCAATACAAACACCACGCCGTCTTGCACCGCAAATTGCACGTTCATCAAACCTTTCACGTTCAGCGCAAACGCCATTGCTTTGGTTTGGCGACGAATTTCGTCTTGAATTTCAACGCTCAACGAATACGGCGGCAACGAACAAGCCGAGTCGCCCGAGTGAATACCTGCTTGTTCAACGTGCTGCATAATGCCGCCAATCACGACTTCTTTGCCGTCTGACACGCAATCCACATCTACTTCAATCGCATTATTCAAGAAGAAATCCAACAACACAGGGCTGTCTTCCGAAACCTGCACCGCTTCGCGCATATAACGCTGTAATTGTTCCTCAGAATGAACCACTTGCATCGCACGACCACCCAACACATAAGACGGACGCACCACCAACGGATAGCCAATTTCTTCCGCCAACGTCAAGGCTTCGGTTTCATTACGCGCAATGCGGTTTGGCGGTTGGCGCAAACCCAACTCATTCAAAACTTGTTGGAAACGCTCACGGTCTTCGGCTGCGTCAATGCTGTCGGCTGATGTGCCGATGATGTTCACGCCATTTTCAACCAGCGCATTCGCCAATTTCAAAGGCGTTTGACCGCCATAATGCACAATCACGCCCCAAGGATTTTCTTTGCGGACGATTTCTAACACATCTTCCAACGTCAAAGGCTCAAAATACAAGCGGTCGGACGTGTCAAAATCGGTAGAAACGGTTTCAGGGTTGCAGTTCACCATAATCATTTCAAAACCGCTTTCGCGCAACGCTAACGCTGCGTGTACACAGCAATAGTCAAACTCAATGCCTTGACCAATGCGGTTTGGACCGCCGCCCAAAATCATCACTTTTTTGCGGTCAGACGGACGCGCTTCGCATTCTTCTTCATATGTGGAATACAAATACGCAGTGTCGGTGTCAAATTCAGCCGCGCAAGTATCTACACGTTTGTAAACTGGGTGCAAATTCAAGTTGTAACGATGTTCGCGCACGTCTTTTTCAGGCAGCTCCAATAATTGGGCAATACGTTTATCTGAAAAACCTTTGCGTTTCAAACGGCGCAAAGTATTGAAATCCAAATCTTGCAGGCTGCCTGAAACGATTTTTTGCTCTTCTTTGACCAAATCTTCAATTTGTGCCAAGAACCAAAAATCAATTTTACAAATATCGTAAATTTCCTGAATGCTAAAACCTGCGCGGAAAGCGTCCGCCACAAACAACATACGTTCAGCGCGTGGCGTGGCAAGTTCGCGGCGAATTTCCGTTTTGTCTTGCGAACGCGGATTAAAGCCGCACAAACCTGTTTCCAAACCGCGCAAGGCTTTTTGGAAACTTTCTTGAATAGTGCGACCCATTGCCATGACTTCGCCCACCGATTTCATTTGCGTGGTCAAAGTGTCGTCCGCCGCAGGGAATTTTTCAAACGCAAAACGCGGAATTTTCGTAACCACATAATCAATGCTCGGCTCAAAAGACGCTGGCGTGCGTCCGCCTGTGATGTCGTTACGCAATTCGTCCAATGTGAAACCGACTGCCAATTTCGCCGCTACTTTCGCAATCGGGAAACCAGTTGCTTTACTCGCCAACGCAGACGAACGCGATACACGCGGATTCATTTCAATCACAATCATCTCGCCGTTTTCGGGATTGACCGCGAATTGCACGTTTGAGCCGCCTGTGTCCACGCCAATCTCACGCAATACCGCCAAGCTGGCATTACGCATGATTTGGTATTCTTTGTCGGTCAAAGTTTGCGCTGGGGCAACCGTGATGCTGTCGCCTGTGTGTACGCCCATTGGGTCAAAGTTTTCAATGGAACAGATGATGATGCAGTTGTCTTTTTTGTCGCGCACCACTTCCATTTCGTACTCTTTCCAGCCCAAAACGGATTGTTCAATCAACAATTCATGCGTAGGTGATGCGTCAAAACCGCGCTCGCAAATCGCCAAAAATTCATCTTTGTTGTATGCGATGCCGCCGCCTGAGCCGCCCATGGTGAATGACGGACGAATCAGCGTTGGGAAACCCACTTCTTCTTGGGCGCGCAAGGCTTCGTTCATCGTGTGGCAGATGAATGATTTGGGGGTGTTCAAGCCGATTTTTGCCATGGCGTCTTTGAAGCGTCCACGGTCTTCGGCTTTGTCAATCGCGTCTTCGGTTGCGCCAATCAATTCCACGTTGTATTTAGCTAATACGCCATTTCGCGCCAAATCCAAAGCGCAATTCAACGCGGTTTGTCCGCCCATAGTTGGCAAAATTGCGTCTGGGCGTTCTTTGGCGATGATTTTTTCCACCGTTTGCCACATGATTGGCTCAATGTAGGTAACGTCCGCTATGTTCGGGTCGGTCATAATCGTGGCTGGGTTGGAATTGACTAAGATGACTTTGTAGCCTTCTTCGCACAAGGCTTTACACGCTTGTGCGCCTGAATAGTCAAATTCGCAAGCCTGACCGATAACGATAGGGCCAGCGCCGATGATAAGGATGGATTTTAGGTCGGTACGTTTAGGCATAGATGGGTCTTTCTGTTTTAAAAAATGTTATTCAACTTTATCAATTATTTCTTGAACTAAGTGGCGATATTCATCAGGAATGAAATAACTGTGTTTGTATGCTCCTGAATGGTCATAATCTCTGCCAAATTTGATTAATTGACGGAGAAAATCGTTAGCTTTACGAGTAATTACTTGGCTGACATTGCTTAATAATCTGCCTGCATGTTGGACATCATTACCAATTTCATATGTATTGAAGAATATCTCTTTAATTTCCTCGCGATGAAATTCACGATTTTCAGATAATAAGATTTTAAAAAATGCAATAAATCGTTCTTTTAAATTAATTTGTTTAGATAAAAAATCAGACAATTTGCTTTTTAACTCATCTCTTGAATATTCGGGTATGTCAAATGAAACCCTATCTGCATCATATTGTTGTAAAGAATTTTCTTTTCTTTGGATAGCTTTCCGTTTAATAAAATCTTCTGCTTCGGGTAAAGGGATAATTTGGGTGGGATAAATAAGTAACTCATTGTTTTTTGAAATAAATGAATTAATCTTGATGCATTTAATATCCAGTCCTTTATCATTTAGCCATAAAACAGCAGAAGCAACATCAGAATTAAAATCTCGTGAAACTAAAATAATGCGTTGTTCTTTATTCAACTTTTCCATTTCAAAAGTAACAAGAAAATTTTCAATTTCTCGTTTTGCATCTCTATCATTATATTTCTTATTAAGATAATCCTGATGTATTTTAAAAATTTCTTCATCTGTAAAAGCTGAGCAATATGAAGCATATTTAATTGCCTGCCATTCAACATGATTGCCTGAAGTATCTCTCTTTAATTCAATAATAACTAAATTACCATTCTCATCTATTGCTAATAAATCTAATCGAATACCACTTGGTAAGATAATTTCTTTCCCAATAATCAATAATTTTTCCCCAAGAATTTCTGGGGTATCGTCAATCCATTCTTGAATATCGTACCGCTCACTTAAATTTAATTCTGAAAATGTTGTTGCATTTAATTTATTCATTTTCTTGTTGGAGATGTCAATTTGATACATAGATGATCCTGTGTAAATGGTATTTTCAGTCAGCAAGTGTAGGTTGGGTTGAAAACCCAACACAAACCACTAATCGCCTAAAAACGTTGAGTTTGGCAACCCAACCTACTTTGGGGTCGTCTGAAATTCGTTCGCCTCCTTGTAGGTTGGGTTGAAAGCCCAACATAAAACCGTCAAATTATCTGCCGGTGTTGGGTTTATCAACCCAACCTACGTTTATTCGCCAAAACCGTCTTCAATTTCCACACCATTTCCTGCCCAATCCATCGGCAAAATTCCTTTTGCCACATATCGTTGGAATGATGAATATTGCCAATCCACCACGCGTTTGACGTATCCATGTTTCACGGGTTTTGTAGATGCATTGAGTTGAGGAATCGACGATGTCCGCGCTGAGTTGGCTGATTTTTTCAGGTCGATGGTTTCGTTGTCTGCGAAGGCGAGAGCGCTCATAAGTAGGCAGAGGAGTAAAGCCATTTTTTTCATGAAATACCTTTATGAGTGGGTTTTCTTCAGATAGTTTGATGAGCAAACCGCCTTGTAGTTTGGTGTAATGTGTTAGCGATTGTTTTGTTTTTGGTAGTCGTCATTCCATGCTTGCACGGCTGTATTGGCGTCGCGTGCAACAGAATGGATGGTGTTGCACGCGGATAATACGCTGATTAATGCGATAAACAGGGCTACTTTTTCAGGTGGTGTCCTGAAAAGTGTGCTGTAAAACTAAACAATGCCAAAATGAATATCAAAGAAAGCTAAATCAAAAACTTTCTTGTGATAAAACATACTTTTAGAAAAACAACACGTTTTTCTAAACGCTCGCCTTACTTTGTGCCGTAAACGACAGTTATTACCCTCAATGCCAACTGTGTGTTGCTTACCAACTAGATGCCATTCTTCATTTGAAAAGACATTTAAAAATGCAG
>NZ_FOJK01000057.1 GCF_900111845.1 Kingella kingae ATCC 23330
AAAATGCTTTTGCACGATTAAAGCATTTTCGTGCGCTGGCAACACGGTACGATAAATTAAAACGTAATTATGAAAGTACCGTGTCATTAGCTTGTGCTTTGATTTGGTTGAAATTATAGCTAAAATGTCATTAGCCCCTAATGCGTGGGTGCAAGCACCCACCCTACACTTGCTATATTTATTTTACAATTTCAAGCAATTGATTATCTAAAATAATTTCAAGGTCATATAAAAAATCTTCTTTTTCTTCATCATTCAAATCAGCAAATAATTCCTCTGTGGCATATTTGGACAGAATATTATTTATCTCACATAAATGGAATCGGTGAGCTTCTGCTATTCGACCAGCATTTGTAATTGTATTGATGACATGAATCATTAACTTTTCAATTGGTAAATGAAATCCGCTTTCAAAATCATAGCTAGCATAACCCCATTCACTCTCATGTTCCATCCAGCCATCAACTTGACCACGATGAAATTTAGCCCTGCAAGCCCCAAAGGCACTTGCCAAAAAGTCCTTTTTTAATTCATCGTAGGTTGTACGCTCATAATTCATGTATTTATATGCATCATTTTTTCCTTGTGATATAAAACCGCAAAATCTTTGGCACCTTTTCGCAATACCTTTGATACCGAGTAAATTATAAAACCACTGCAATTTTGATACCATAAACGTTTGGATTTGAATTTATAGCATCAAACATAACAACAGCGACGTTTCAGTCGCTTTTGTTGTTGCAGGCTGCTTGAAATCAGTAGTTACAAATGACCAACTCACCACGCTGTATGCGATTTTCTGCTTTGCGTCTCACAGAATAAGCTAGCTGCAATTCTGTAATATTGAACTCAGCAAACAATGCGCGAATATCGGGGTGGTCATTAATACTCAGCATCATCTTACCTTGCATGGTTCGCATCGTTTGAGCAAGCTGTTCGTATTCCGTCCAATCAAATACACGCTCGTAACCTGCGGTTTGCCAGTACGGTGGGTCTGCATAAAAGAATGTATGTGGTCGGTCGTAGCGTTTGACACAGCGTTGCCATGGTTCGTTTTCAATGAATACACCACCTAATCGTTGTCGTGCAGCCTGCAATTTTTCGGCAATTTGCGTTGCATTCCATGCTTTGCCTGTCGTCTCTGTACCAAATGTTTGACCCGTTGTTTTGCTGCCAAAGGTATTGTGTTGCAAATAAAAGAACCGTGCTGCACGTTGAATATCAGAACCTGTATTCACAAAAATAATAAAATATCTTTATGACCAGAAAATCCTACCCAACAGACTTAACAGATGCCCAATGGCAAGCGATTGAGCCATATTTTAACCAGCTACGCCACTACAAATGGGATAAACGTCAATTAGTGAATGCCGTTTTGTACATGACCAAAACAGGTTGCCAATGGCGTATGCTGCCCAATGATTTTCCACCTTATTCAACCGTATGGAGTTTCTATCGCAGAGCCAATCAATCAGGCTTATGGGATAGAATTCTTTTGGCATTGGTTCAAAAAAACGTTTAATCCATCAAAAACAAGCAATGCCAACTTATGCCATTATTGATTCACAAAGTGTCAAAACAGCTTCTAGCGCACATGATAAAGGTTTTGATGGAGGTAAAAAAATCAAAGGCCGTAAGCGACATATATCAGAGTAATTGGGTTTAACTGTTGAGATTTCAAAGAAAATTCAAGATATTTCTTGGCATATTCTGCCCAAACGTTGGATTGTAGAACGAACGTTTGCATAGTTAGGTTGGTCTCGACGTTTAGCAAAAGATTTTGAGCAGACGAATTTATCTGCTGAAAATTTTGTTAAACTAGGGTATATTTCACAAATATTAAAATTTATCAAATAGTTGTTTGTGAATACAGGT
>NZ_FOJK01000034.1 GCF_900111845.1 Kingella kingae ATCC 23330
TGACGTTTATCCCATTTGTAGTGGCGTAGCTGGTTAAAATATGGCTCAATCGCTTGCCATTGGGCATCTGTTAAGTCTGTTGGGTAGGATTTTCTAGTCATAAAGATATTTTATCATTTTTGTGAATACAGGTTCTAAATTTAATTCACTATAATAGCCAGCGATGAGATTGCTCAATTTGCACAGTTGTAAAAAATCCTGCTTGCAATAAGCAGGATTTGAAACTTTGTTGCACGGTATGAAATAAATAGTAAGTGGGTTTATCTTGCAAAATGTGGGGAGAATTTCGCGCGTGGCATCATGTTGGCTTATTCCATAGCAAAATAAACATAGCAAAAATATTGATTTATGAATGGATAAAATACAAAAAGCAGCCTGCATTTTTTGTTTGATGAAAATGCAGGCTGCTTTTGTTTAATTTGCAACGGTTTTGTGCAAAATAATGGCGTATTTTAAAAAATGAGTTTATTTTGGTAAAAAAATGGTTACAATAGTTGTCGCAGTTTATGGGTTTGGGTTCATCAGAGTCGGGACAGATAAGGCTGCATAACACATTGTTTCATTTTTTGGTTAGGAGAAAGAGATGTTGAAAACCAAATATTTAGCGAGTTTGTTGTTGGCGTTGTCGGTTGGTACAGCATGGGCAGACGATGCCGCTGGTGTGGAAATTTATGGCACAGCAGGTGTACCAGGTTTTGGTGTGGGTGTGGGCTATGGCATTAACGAGCAATTTGGTGTGCGTGGTGATTTTACGACTATGGGGCGCATCACACGGAAATTTGACGAAGATGCGATTCGCTATTCAGGCAAGTTGAGTAGCAATAAATTCAATTTGTATGGCGATTTTTATCCATTTGCCAATTCGTTCCGCTTGACTGCTGGTTTGAGCTTTGGACGCACCAAAGTGGAAGCGACAGGGCAGGGCATCGGCAACACCACGCAATCGTTTACCATTGGTGGCAAAACGTATCAAGTAACCACAGACAACAACGACAAAGTGAATGCTTCGGTGCGCTATCCTGCTGTGTCGCCTTACATTGGCATTGGCTGGGGTCATAATGCCAAAAAACGCGAAGCTGGCACATTTGGCTTTAATGCTGATTTGGGTATCTATATCGGCAAACCAAAAGTGAGCGTTGATTTGAGTTCTAGCCTGAACGATAAATTGACAGTGCAAGAAGGTGGTGCAGATGCCGCAGCCAAAGTGAATGAACGTGTAAACGCTGAGCGCGATAAAATTGAAGACCGCATTGGCAAATACCGCGTGATTCCTGCGATTAATGTAGGTGTGTCGTATTACTTCTAAACTGAAACTGTTGCAAAAACCCCATCTTCGGCATATTTCTTCGTGATGCGCTTCTCGGACGCTTGAAAATATTTCAATATTATCTGCGCGTTCTGCGATGCTATCACTTTGAACTATGCTCAAATCTGGGGTTTTGCAAAGGTTTCAAACTGTATCAATAATAAAGTGCAGGCTGCTTTTGAGTGAAAAATCGCTCGCCAAAGTAGCCTGCATTTTTATTTGTTTGATTGAATTAAACTAAACCTGAATTGATTTCGCGCAACACCGCCGCAGGATTAGCAGCCTGCACAATCGGTCTGCCCATCACCAAATAGCTTGCGCCTGCGGACAAGGCTTGTTGTGGTGTCATAATGCGGCGTTGGTCATCGCTATTGCCTGCCACGTCCAAGCGAATACCTGGCGTTACCAGCAAAAAGTCATCGCCGCGTTGTTGGCGCAGCAGGGCAGCTTCGTGTGCGGAACACACCACGCCGTCCAAGCCCGATTGTTGTGCCAATGCAGCCCATTGCGATACCAATTGTTCGGGCGATTGTGTGTAGCCCAATTCGGCAAGGTCGGTTTGTTCCATACTGGTTAGCACGGTAACGCCAATCAAATAGGGGCGATGCAATTGGTTGGCAACGGCATTGGCAGCAGCTTCCATCATGCGCCGTCCGCCCAATGCGTGCATGTCCACCAGCCACACGCCCATGTCGGCAGCCACTTTGCAGGCTTGGGCAACGGTGTTGGGAATGTCGTGGTATTTTAAATCCAAAAACAGCTTAAAGCCTTGATGTACCAGTTTTTCTACCAGTTGTCTGCCTGTGGCGGTAAACAATTCTTTGCCGATTTTGAGCTGGCATAAATCGGGCGATAGCTGGCGTACAAATTGTAGCGTGTCGTGTTCGTTGGCAAAATCCAACGCCACAATCACGGGCGTGCGTTGGGTGGAAAGTGGATAATCGGTCATCAAAGGGTTCATGATAAAGTTCCTGTTGTTGAAAAAGCAGCCTGCAACCAACCTGTGTGTTCCAGCAAAATAGACACGCCAATGCCAATCAACACGATGCCACCAACAATTTCGGCGCGACTGCCGATTTTTGTGCCTAATACGCGTCCCAGTTGCAAGCCAATCGCTGCCATAATGGTGGTGGACAAGCCAATCGCCAGCGCGGTCAGCCAAATGTTTACGTCTAAAAACGCCAAGCCCACGCCCACAATCATGGAATCAATGCTGGTGGCAATGGCGGTGGTAATCGTGAACCACAAGCCTTTGTTGGCTGGTAGATTGGCTTCGGTTGCGTCATCGTCTTCACTCAATGCGCCCACAATCATTTTAATGCCCAACGCGGCAAGTAAACCAAACGCGAGCCAGTGGTCGTATTGTTCAATCCAATGTTGTGCCAAGCTGCCTACTGTGTAACCAATCAAAGGCGTAATGCTTTCTACTACGCCAAAAATCAATGCGGTTTTGAGTGTTTGCTGCCAAGTAAAGTGCAGGCTGCTTGCGCCACGAGCCAATGCCGCTGCAAACGCATCAACCGACATGCCCAAAGCCAGTAATAAAAGGGTAAAAAGCCCCATGTTTTGTGTACCTAGTTTCTATTTTATTTTTATGATTTTGTTCACAAAGCCGTGCGCTGTTCAGGCAAGCGTCCAGCCCAATCGCAAGCGAATTGGTATGCCGTGCGCCCCGAACGGCTGCCACGCATTTGCGCCCAATTCAATGCGGCCTGACGCGCCGTGTCGTCCAAAGTCAAACCAAAATCGTCTAGCCAACTGGCTGCTGCTGCCAAATAATCGTCTTGGCTAAATGGATAAAAGCTCAACCACAAGCCAAAGCGGTCGGACAGCGATACTTTTTCTTCTACCGCTTCTTTTGGGTGGACTTCGTTTGCGTTGCCCACGTTGTCTGCCATGTATTCGGGCATTAAGTGGCGGCGATTGGACGTGGCATACACCAACACATTATCAGCTCGGCGCGACAAACTGCCGTCCAACGCGGTTTTTAAGGCTTTGTAGCCGTCTTCGCCATCTTCAAACGACAAGTCATCGCAAAACACAATAAAGCGTTCGGGGCGCGATTCCAGCAACGACAACAGCGCAGGCAAAGTGGTCAAATCGTGTTTATCCACTTCAATCAGGCGCAAGCCTTGTGCGGCGTATTCGTGCAACAGGGCTTTGATGAGCGATGATTTGCCCGTGCCACGTGCCCCAGTCAGCAAAACATTGTTGGCTGGGCGATTTTGTAGAAATTGCTCGGTGTTGCGAACCAGTTGTTGCATTTGCGTGTTGATGGCGGCTAATCGGTTGAGCGAAAACGTGTGCGGATGCGGTAAAGCGTGCAAGCAGCCTGCATTGCCCGATTTTTGCCAGCGAAAAGCAATCGCGTTTTGCCAATCGGGTTCACGCGCTTCGGGCGGCAAAATCGCGTCCAAACGATTCAAAACCGATTGCAGTTGTTGCAAAAATGGTTGGATAGATTTGAATTTCATTGCGTTTACTCGCTCAAAGCAGCCTGCACGCCGACATAAATTTTCGGGTTGCCGTTAATTGGATAGGTTTCAAAATCGGTGGTAAAACTGCGTTGAATAGACGGGTCTTGCTCAATCGCTTGCCATTGCGCGAACACGGCTTCGGGCGTGGTGGCGGTGGCTTCGTAGCGCACATAATCTTGCGCGGGCAAAATCGTGAGCGCGGCAAAAGGCGGTGTGGGCAAATCTTGCGCGACAATGCGTCCAATGGTAATCAAGACTTCGTTGGGCGTGGCATCGTCGTATTGGTAAACGCAATAAGTGGTGAGCGTGAACGATGGCAAGCGTTGTGCTTTGTCGTTTTGCCAGCGCGTCCACAAATCGTTGAGCGTTGCGTGAACTTGGTCTAGTGAAGTTCGCGCTTGTAAGCCCATGATGCGCATGGGGGCGTGAACGGTGGTGGGTTGAGGTTGTGAAGCGGTCATTTTACTTATCCTGAAAGTGAAGTCGTTGTGAATATAGTGGATTAAATTCAAACTAGGACAAGGCGACAACGACCGCCGTGTACAGTTAGTACATAAGGGAGTTGGCAACGCTGTACTAGTTTGAATTTAATTCACTATAAAAGTGCAGGCTGCTTTTTGCAGCAAATCATCATCACACAACAAAACGCCTGTCATCAAAATCAACACGATGAACAGGCGTTTAAAAGGTCAAATTAGTACGGCCCGCGGCGCAATTCGCGCACATCACGCCAGCCTTCGTTGGTTTTAACCAAAGTGATTTTTTTGTTCAACGATTGTTCCAAGCCTGCGTAATGCGGATTGTCGCGCAACAATTTACGCGCCCAACGCTCGGTTTGGATTTCGGCTTGATACGACACTTGGCTAATGGTGATGCCGTTGGCTGGAGTTGGCTCGGTAAAATAGTGGATTTTTTCTACGCGCTGTTTACCAATGCACAACCACGCACCGTGTGGTGACAAGGAAAACGATTCGCGACCTTTATCGGTTAAGCGATACACCAAGTAACGAATCGCGTGGTCACCTTCGCCAATGCGTTCGCCTTTGGCTTCTTCGTAGATGCCTGCATTAACCAAAATATCCATTTGCTCCACTGCTTTGGGATTGGCGCGTTTGCCGTTGTCCAAGCGTTTGAGCAAGCGTACTTCTGGCATGCCTAGCTGGCTTTGTGCCACATCTTCGTTGGGGGCGCGGTGTTCCACGTTCAATCTAAATGGAACACAAACGCTATTTTTTGCCGAATGTTCCAATGCGTCTTGCACATCGGATTTGGAAATTTGGTCAGACGAACAGGCGGCCAATAATGCAGCAGCCAAACTGGGTACGAGCCATTTTTTCATAGCAACTCTCCGTATAATGAACTGGGTTAGGCATAAGCGATAAAGACCGAAAGCATAGCCGTAAATGCGATTGGCGACAAGACAAAAAAAGCGGAATTTCGTACAATGGCGCGATTTATTTACACCAAGAAAGCACATCATCATGGATTTATACGGCATTGCCAACTGCGCCACCGTCAAAAAAGCGCGTGTTTGGTTGGACGAACAACACATCGCCTACACCTTTCACGACTTCAAAAAAACACCGCCCACGCCCGAATGGATTGCAGGCTGCTTGCAGCAAGTGGGGCTAGATGTATTGCTCAACAAACGCGGCACAACATGGCGCAAACTCACGCCCGAACAGCAAGCCCAAGCGCAAAGCACCGAAGGGGCAATCGCGCTCATGTGTGAATACCCAAGCGTGATTAAACGCCCTGTTTGCCTGCATCAATCGCATGTTTATGTCGGATTTTCGCCCGAACAATATCAACAAATGGTGCAGGCTGCTTGAATATGAAGCCCACTTTGTTGATTGCCGATTTACATTTGTCTGACCACACGCCTGATTTAAATGACTTGTTTGCCCAATTTTTGCGCGACCAAGCAGGCAAAGCGGCGGCGTTGTATATTTTGGGCGATTTATTTGAAGCGTGGATGGGCGACGATGACGACAGCCAAACCGCGCAACAAGTCGCCCAACAGATTCACGCATTCAGCCAAACTGCGCCTGTTTATTTTATTGCAGGCAACCGCGATTTTGCGCTGGGCAAGGCATATGCCCAACGCGCAGGCATGACGCTGCTGCCCGAGCAAACACCTTTATCGCTGCACGGCAATATGGTTTTACTGACGCATGGCGATGAAATGTGTACCGAAGATGTGCGTTATTTGCGTTATCGCAAGATTATTCGTAATCCGTTGGTGCTCAAACTGCTACTGCGATTGCCGTTTGCCAAACGCAAGCAAATTGCCGAGCAAATTCGCGCCAAAAGTCGCCAACAAAAACAACACAATTACGGCATTTCGGACGTAACCGAACAAGGGGTGCAGGCTGCTTTGTGCCAGTTTCCTGACACGCAAATCATCATTCATGGACACACGCATCGACCGAATGTGCATGAACACACGTTTCAAAATCGCCGTGTGATGCGCTATGTGTTGCCCGATTGGTTTGACGGCAAAGGCGGGTATTTGGCGGTTGATGAATTGGGTTGTCGTATGGTTTCGTTGCCGTGAATAGGGCATATATAGTGAATTAAATTTAGATTAGTACAGCGTTGCCAACTCCCTTATGTACTAGGTGTACACGGCGGTCGTTGTCGCCTTGTCCTAATCTAAATTTAATCCACTATAATAAAGTGCAGGCTGCTTCTATTTATGTAAACCAATTACCCAAAAAACGCCATCATGCGATCCAAAATCGCTGCGTTTACCAAGTCAATAAAGAATGCACCCACCAGCGGCACAATCAAAAAGGCTTTGTGCGATGCGCCAAATGTGTTGGTTACCGATTGCATATTCGCCACCGCCGTTGGAGTTGCGCCCAAGCCAAAACCGCAATGTCCTGCGGTTAAAATCGCGGCATCGTAGTCCTTGCCCATAAAGCGGAAGGTAACGAAGTAGCCATACAAAATCATCACAACGGTTTGTACCAGCAAAATCGTTATCATTGCACCAGCTATGCCCGATAATTCCCACAATTTCATGCTCATCAACGCCATTGCCAAGAATAAGCTCAACGATGCGTTGCCGAACACGTCAATCGCGCGGTCAAACATATCAAACTTGAACAAGCCTGTTAGCACGTTACGTAACAATACGCCAAAGCCCAATGCCCACACAAATTGTGGCAATTTGAAATCGGGGTAATGCTCTTTCATGTAGCCGAACATAATGGACGAAAACGCCAAGCAAGCGGCAAACAATGCCATGGTTTCAATGGCGGAATTGGCGGTGATTAAGCGTTCTTGTTTGGCGTTTTCAAAGGTTTCGCCGTCATACGCGCCTGCGTTGTCGCGGTCTTCCGCGCTTTGGTGGTCAATCGGTTTGCGCCCCATTTTGTTTACTAAATGTCGTGCCACTGGGCCGCCAATCAAACCGCCAGCCACCAAGCCATAAGTGGCTGATACCATTGCCATTTCCACCGCGCCTTTGATGCCGTATTGCTTGGCAAGCGTGTCGCCGTATGCCGCGCCTGTGCCGTGTCCGCCTGTGAGTGTGATTGAGCCTGTAATCAAGCCCATGAGTGGGTGTTGGTCAAGCATAACCGCCATGCTCATTCCAACAAAGTTTTGTATCACGATGAAAATACTCACAATAATCAAAAAGGCAATCAGCGGAAAACCACCCTGTTTTAAGCGAGCAAAATCGGCAGATAAACCAATCGATGAGAAAAATACCAACATAAACGCCGATTGCAGGCTGCTTTCAAATTGAAACGCGATGCTTTGAGTGGAATAAATAATCGAAATGATTAAAGCGGCAACCAAACCGCCTGCCACGGGCTCGGGAATGTTGAAGTTACGTAAAAACGCGATTTTTTTGACCATGATGCGCCCGAGCAGTAGCACCAAAGTGGCGGCGATGAGCGTGTAATAGCCGTTGAGTGGAATGGTGGTAATCTCCATAATGTATCCTGTACTAACGAATTAAAATGGTGCAGGCTGCTTTATCTATATAGAAAGCAGCCTGCAAATAAACACGCATAATAGGTTATTTGTTAAATCGTGTCAAAATTTGCGTGATTGTGTTTACCGCTTATTTGACCGAAAACAAAATCATCAACAACGGCGACACAATGTTGATAATAAAACCAAAACTAATCGCCATAGGTACAACTTGAATACCGCCCGAGTTTTGAATAATCGGCAAGGTAAAATCCAAGCTGGTTGCGCCACCCACGCCAACTGCGCTGCTTGGGTAACGGCGCATAATCACGGGAATCATCGCCAGCGCAAAAAATTCGCGTAACAAATCGTTTAACAGCGCAATGCTGCCCCACGTTGCGCCATAGGCTTGCGTCATCACAATGCCCGATAGCGAATACCAGCCATAGCCAGCCGATAATGCTAAACCTTGCATGATGCCGACTTCGGGGACGAGTAGGGCGAAAAAGCAGCCTGCAATCGCGCACGATGCGACAAACAACAGCGACACTTGTATGCCGCGTGTGTTGAACAAGATTTGGCGCAGGGTAAAGCCGTTGCTGCGAAGTTGAATGCCCACCACAAATACCAACATCATCAAGGCATAAGTGCCTGCGCTGTGTGGCGGTTGCCAAGCGGCTGGCAAGCCAAATCCAACCGCCACGCCCAGTAATAAAATCGCAATTTGCTTGGTGCTACCTGTCCAACTGATTTGAGTGCAGGCTGCTTTTTTGCTGCGCTGAACTTGCCATGGCAGCCATTTGTCTAATAAACACAGCGCGATTAAGTTACACGCCATCAACAAGCCAAACAGCAGCAGCGACAACAGCAAAATATTGTCCAACTGCAAAATCAGTTGATTGACTTGCGACAAGCCAATGCCAATGAGCAGCAAAATCACATAAACCAGCAGCGATAGGATTTTGGCTAGCACGCGCAAATACGGCTTGGGAACACGAATCGCAAAGCCGACAAACATGGGTGCAAGAATCCAAAAAACGGTTTGTAAATGTTGAAACATGGCGAGATTGGGTAAGCAAAACGAAAGATAAGATTGTATCATGCTTACTTAATTTAACTTGGCAACAATCTCTTTTGCATTTGTATCAAATTGCGTTAAAATCGCGCATTCCAATACAGGTATCATCATCATGACAAAATTTATTTTCGTAACTGGCGGCGTTGTCTCATCTCTTGGTAAAGGCATTGCCGCCGCTTCTATTGCAACTATCCTTGAATCACGTGGTTTGAACGTAACCATGCTGAAACTTGACCCTTATATCAACGTGGACCCAGGTACGATGAGTCCATTCCAACACGGTGAAGTATTCGTTACCGATGACGGTGCGGAAACGGATTTGGATTTGGGGCATTACGAGCGTTTTATCAATGCGACTTTGACGCGCAAAAACAGTTTCAGCGCAGGGCAAGTTTATGAAAATGTGATTGCGAAAGAGCGTCGCGGCGATTATTTGGGCGGTACGGTGCAAGTTATTCCCCATATTACCGATGAAATCAAACGCCGCGTTCACGATGGCGCGAAAGGCTACGATGTGGCGATTGTGGAAATTGGCGGCACGGTTGGCGATATTGAGTCGTTGCCATTTTTGGAAGCGATTCGCCAAATGCGTAGCCAACTGGGTCGCGCCAATACATTGTTCGCGCATTTGAGCTATGTTCCGTATATTGCGGCGGCTGGCGAAATCAAAACCAAACCCACGCAACACACGGTTAAAGAAATGTTGAGTATTGGTTTGCAGCCCGACATTTTGATTTGCCGCATGGACAGAGAAATGCCCGAAGACGAACGCCGCAAAATCGCCTTGTTCTGCAATGTGGAAGAACGCGCGATTGTCGGCAGCTACGATGTGAACAGCATTTATGAATGCCCAGAAATGCTGCACAATCAAGGCATTGACACAATTATTTGCGAACAGTTGCAATTAAACGTGAAAGAAGCAGATTTGACGGAATGGAAGAAAATCGTTCGCGCGATTCAAAATCCGCAACACAAAGTCAAAATCGCTATGGTCGGCAAATATGTGGATTTGACTGAATCGTACAAATCGTTGATTGAAGCCTTGAAACACGCTGGCATTCACACGCAAACCGATGTGCAAATTACCTATATTGACAGCGAAAGCATTGAAAAAGACGGTACAGGCAGCTTGAAAGAATTTGACGCGATTTTAGTCCCTGGTGGATTTGGTTCGCGTGGTGTGGAAGGCAAAATCGCCACCGCTCGTTATGCGCGTGAAAACAAAGTACCGTACTTGGGCATTTGCTTGGGTATGCAGATTGCGTTGATTGAATACGCGCGTGATGTGGCAGGTTTGACTGGCGCAAATTCTACTGAATTTGACTTGAAAACACCGCACCCCGTTGTGGCGTTGATTGATGAATGGCAAACGGCTGACGGCAGCGTAGAAACGCGCGATGAAAACGCGGATTTAGGCGGCACAATGCGTTTGGGAGCACAAGAAGTTGAGCTGAAAGAAGGCAGTTTGGCGGCGAAAATTTACGGCGCAACGCAAATCCGTGAACGCCACCGCCACCGCTACGAAGTGAACAACCATTATGTGGCGCAACTGGAAGCGGCTGGTTTGACGATTGGTGGCGTGTCGGCTGGTCGTGAGCGTTTAGTGGAAACGATTGAAATTGCTGACCACCCTTGGTTTTTCGCGTGTCAATTCCACCCTGAATTTACGTCCAATCCGCGTCGTGGACATAAATTATTTGAAGCGTTTGTGAAAGCGGCGTTGAAAAATAAAGTTTGATTTTGTACGCAAACAGAAAAAGCAGCCTGCACTTGGGTTTATAAAAGGTGCAGGCTGCTTTTGTGGTAATATGGCTTATCGTGAAGTGGATTCAAAAACATGGAAACCAACATTCAAAAAACAGAACGCCTAATCCGCGAAATCAATCGCATTCACGCGCAATATTCACAGGATTATTTTGAAACAGGCAAAGTGCCAAAAATCAATTTATCGCACACCTTAAAAACTGTGCCGATTGAACACATCTTGTCGTATCGCCTGAACTTGCACGAAGCGATTAACGATTATTTAGCTTTTGCCGACACGCGCGGTATTGATTTTTTCTACCGTGTGAAAACCGCCGAGAGTATTCACGATAAAATTAACCGCTATTTGGCGCGTGAAAACCAATATCCAGTAAACAATATTTTGAATGACATTTTCGGCGCGCGCGTGATTTTACCGTCCGAAGACGTAGCACAAATTCTGCAAAAATTAGACGATTGGAAATCCGAATACAGCCTGAAAAACTGGTATTTGCGCGATGTGGACGGCTATATTGGCGTACACATTTATTTTAAAAATGCCAGTAATTTTTACTATCCGTGGGAATTGCAAATTTGGGACGAACAAGACGCGCGTGAGAATATTCAAAATCACATTGCTTATAAACGGATATTTGTGAAATAAATTCAGGTAGCCTGAAAGAAAGAACAAAAAACATGAAATACAACGATTTAAGAGAATTTATCGCCATGCTAGAACAGCAAGGCAAACTCAAACGCATCAAAACCCCCGTTTCCCCTTATTTGGAAATTACCGAAATTTCCGACCGCGTATTACGCGCAGGCGGTGCAGCGTTGCTGTTTGAAAACCCCGTCCGCGAAGACGGCACGCCCTACGGCTACCCTGTTTTGGCAAATTTGTTTGGCACAACCGAGCGCGTGGCAATGGGCATGGGCGCGAAAGACATCAGCGAATTGCGCGACATCGGCAAAACGCTTGCCTACCTAAAAGAACCCGAACCGCCCAAAGGTGTAAAAGACGCATTCAGCAAATTGCCGCTTTTAAAAGACATTTGGTCAATGGCACCGCACGTTGTCAAAAACGCGCCTTGCCAAGAGATTGTTTTGGAAGGCGATGATGTGAATTTGTATGATTTGCCGATTCAGCATTGTTGGGCGGGCGATGTTGCGCCGTTGGTAACATGGGGCTTGACGGTTACACGCGGTTACAACAAAAAACGCCAAAATTTAGGCATTTACCGCCAACAACTGATTGGCAAAAATAAATTGATTATGCGTTGGTTGGTGCATCGCGGCGGTGCGTTGGATTTTCAGGAACACAAACGCTTGTTTCCCGATAAACCTTATCCAGTTTCGGTGGTGTTGGGTTGCGACCCTGCCACGATTTTGGGCGCGGTTACACCAGTCCCCGATACGTTGAGCGAATACCAATTCGCAGGATTATTGCGCGGTTCACGCACCGAATTGACCAAATGTATCGGCAACGATTTGCAAGTGCCAGCGCGCGCGGAAATCGTGTTGGAAGGCGTGATTTATCCCGATGAAACCGCGCTGGAAGGTCCTTATGGCGACCACACAGGCTATTACAACGAGCAAGATTATTTTCCAGTGTTCACGGTAGAACGCATTACCATGCGAAAAGACCCGATTTACCACAGCACCTACACCGGCGCACCGCCCGATGAACCTGCGGTTTTGGGCGAGGCGTTGAATGAAGTGTTTGTGCCGTTGTTGCAAAAACAATTCCCTGAAATTGTGGATTTTTATTTGCCGCCAGAGGGGTGTTCATACCGCATGGCAGTCGTGAGCATGAAAAAGCAATACGCAGGACACGCCAAGCGCGTGATGATGGGTTGTTGGTCGTTTTTGCGCCAATTTATGTACACCAAATTTATTATTGTCGTGGACTATGATATTGACGTGCGCGACTGGAAACAGGTGATTTGGGCGATTACCACGCGCATGGACCCTGTGCGCGACACGGTTTTAATGGAAAATACGCCGATTGATTATTTGGATTTTGCCAGCCCTGTGAGTGGTTTGGGCGGAAAAATGGGTTTGGACGCAACCAATAAAATCGGTAACGAAACCCAACGCGAATGGGGACGTGTGATTGAACGCGACCCGAAAACGGTTGCCAAAATTGATGAGATTTGGGCGGAATTGGGGTTGTAAATCAAAGCAGCCTGCACAGTTAAAGTGCAGGCTGCTTTTTGTTATAGTGAATTAAATTTAGATTAGTACAGCGTTGCCAACTCCCTTATGTACTAGCTGTACACGGCGGTCGTTGTCGCCTTGTCCCAATCTAAATTTAATCCACTATATTTTAGCTAATTAGCTTAGAACAACCCACTAATTACGCCATTTTCATCAACATTAATCCGTTCCGCAGCAGGCACTTTCGGCAAGCCCGGCATTTTCATCATCGCGCCACACAACGCCACAATAAACCCAGCCCCAGCCGACACCGTCAAACCACGCACGCTAATCGTAAACCCAGTCGGGCAGCCCAACAATTTCGCGTTATCGCTCAACGAATACTGCGTTTTCGCCATACAAATCGGCAATTTATCCAAACCCAAACGCTCTAAATTTGCGATTTCCGCCGCCGCTTCCGCGCTAAATTCCACAGCCGCCGCGCCGTAAATTTTCGTGGCAATCGCCGTGATTTTGTCGCGGATACTGTCGTTTACATCGTAGGCGAATGTGAATGGTTGCGCGTTTTGCTCAATCGCCGCCACCACTTTTTGCGCCAAATCCGCGCCGCCTGCGCCGCCTTTCGCCCACACTTCCGTCAGCGAAACTTCCGCGCCTGCCGCGTTGCAGGCTGCCTGAATCGCCGCCAATTCCGCGTCGCTGTCCGACACAAATCGGTTAATTGCCACCACGACTGGCAAACCAAATATATTTTTTAAATTGCTGATGTGTTTCAATAAATTAGGCAAACCGCGTTCCACTGCCGCCACATTTTCTGCGCCTAAATCCGCTTTTTCCACGCCGCCGTTGTATTTTAACGCGCGAACCGTTGCCACGACCACCGCGCAATCGGGTTTCAATTCTGCCAAACGCGATTTGATGTCGCAGAATTTTTCCGCGCCCAAATCCGCGCCAAAACCTGCTTCCGTTACCGCGTAATCACCTAAATGTTGCGCCAATCGTGTCGCCAAAACGGAATTGCAGCCGTGCGCGATATTGGCAAATGGTCCGCCGTGAACAAAGGCGGGGCTGCCTGAAATCGTTTGCACCAAATTCGGTTTAATCGCGTCTTTGAGCAAGGCTGCCATTGCGCCGTTGGCTTTCAAATCTTTGGCGTAAACGGGTTGATTATCAAAGGTATAGGCAACCAAAATATTGCCCAAGCGCGTTTTCAAATCCGCCAAATCTTTCGCCAAACAGAACACTGCCATCACTTCGCTGGCAACGGTAATATCAAAACCGTCTGGGCGAATCACACCATCTGTCGGTTTACCTAAACCGTTGATGATATTGCGTAATTGGCGGTCGTTCATATCCACAACGCGCCGCCATATCACGCGCTTGGAGTCAATATTCAGCGCGTTGCCTTGATAAATGTGGTTGTCCAACATCGCGGCAAGCAAATTATTCGCCGCGCCAATCGCGTGAAAATCGCCTGTGAAATGCAAATTGATGTCTTCCATAGGCAACACTTGCGAATAGCCGCCGCCAGCCGCACCGCCTTTCACGCCAAACACGGGACCGAGCGACGGTTCGCGCATGGCAACGACGGCTTGTTTGCCAATGTAATTCAGCGCGTCGGTTAAACCGATTGTTACTGTGGTTTTGCCTTCGCCTGCGGGGGTGGGGTTAATTGCGGTTACGAGTACCAGTTTGCCTTGTTTTTTCGGCAATTTAAACGCATCGGCTGGGTTGATTTTGGCTTTGTATTTGCCGTAATGCTCCAAATTTTCAGGCTGCAAACCGAGTTTAGCGGCGATTTGGTTGATGTGTTTGATTTCGGCGGCTTGCGCAATTTGAACGTCTGTTTGCATGATGATTTCCTTGCAAAGAGTTGTTGGGAATGGGTTGCGATTTTAACGTATTTTAATCAAGCGTAACATAAAAAAGCAGCCTGCATTTTGAATCAACAAAATAAAAGGCTGTGTTTTAATTTTTCGTTGATAATGAAAATATCGCAGCCGTAAGATGGGTTTTAACCCATCAAATACATTAAATATCAGCATTTTTTGGTGGGATAAATCCCACCTTACGGGCATATCAACGAATTATTCGAACACAGGCAAATAAAAAAATGCAGGCTGCTTTTAATCAAACAGACTTCCCATCAAACGGCTTATTCTTGCGCCAAAACGCCCATGTTTTGGGTTTGCCGTGCCAATGCCATTCGCCTTGTTCGCACACGATTCGCGCTTGGTGCAGGCTGCCTTCGCGTAGGGCTTGCCACAGGGGCGCAAAAAAGCGTTGCTCGTAGGCGTGCAAAATATCGTGGTATTGCCACACATCGCCTGTTTGTGCCGATGTGAGCAGGCTGTCATCAAACCAATGACTTTGCGCCAATGGCTGCGATAATTCTTCGCAAGCGTGTTGCCATGCCGACCAATCGTGTGGTAAGGGTTCGGTGTGCAGGCTGCTTTGCGCTGTCCACGCGCTGTCGCTAAACAAAACAGGACAAGATTCAAACGCGGCAATGCTGGGCGCATTCCAAATCCACAACGCATTCACAGGCGCGTTTTCGCTGTGCAACCACATTTGCGTTTCGGTGGAAAGTTGCAGCCATTGCGCCATATCACCCGAAGCAGCCTGCACTTGGTCGTTGAGCATACCCACGCTTTCCCAAATGCTGGGCGCGTGCCATGTGGGCGGATTGGGCAGCGTAACGCGCCACAAATCGGAGCGGAGCGCGTCAAATTGCGCTTCATTTGCATACAGTTGATTCAGTTTGGCGCAATAATCTTGCACTTGTTGCTCGGTCAGAGTTACGCCTGCTGCGGTCATGTCCAACATTTGAATGCTGTTCATGCCTGTGTGCTGCACCACGGGGCTGGCGTAAACTTGATTATTGGCAAGCGCGGTTTGGTCGCACATAAACGTGTAAAACAATTCGGTAGTGGTGCGCGGCTTGGGGACAAAAGTGGCAAAACGGCGCAACTGGTTAAACGCTGGCAAATTGAGTGGCGGAATGTTGTCGTGTTCGGAACGCAACAGCGCAGGCAGAATCAAAGTAAGCATACAAAAATCGCAAAAATTTGGATTGTAACGGTTTTGCGCCAATGCCACGAAATTTAATGAAGCAGCCTGCACATTTTGTTACAATGTACGGCTATTTTTACACGCCGTAGTTTTATGAATAAGTATTTAAAATTCAGTGGTTTAATTTTATTGATTGGATTGGCAGGTTTGATTGTTTACGCCAGCCTTGCACCCAAACCTGTACACGAAAAACCGCAAATCAAAAAAGTTAGCCAAGAAATTCCCGTCCCTGCTGCACGCCCAATTATGGAAACGCACTATTGGCACGATGAAGAAGTGCAAGTGGGCGATGATTTGCCGTTTTTGCTGAATCGCATTGGCGTGAATCCGCAAAGTATTCAAAATTTGATGCAAGATAATCCGTCCGATTTGAAAACGATTCGTTTACGCGCAGGACAAATCATCAGCGTCAATATCCATTCCAATCATGATATTAGCGATTTGCAATTTTTTAGAGACGACGACAACGGCGAGCGCAATTTGGTCGCCATAGAATACAAAGACGGCAAATGGCAGCTGCACTCTGGCGTGGTAGATGCGGAAACAGTGGCAACTTTGCGCTCGGTGGAAATCACGTCTTCGGTGTCGGGCGCGTTGGCAAAAGCAGGCGTACCTGTGGAAATTCGCACATCGTTGCAAGAAATTTTTGCCGATAAAATTCCGCTAGACCAATTAACCGCGGGCGACAAAATTCGCGTGTTGTACGAAAGCCTGTATTTTCGTGGGCAAGAAGTGGCAACAGGCAATATTTTGGCAGCCGAAATCAGCACCGCATCGCAAACGTATTATGCGTATTATTTTGAACACGGCGATGCAGGCGGCAATTTTTATGACGAACAGCTCAACCCCTTAACACAAGGGTTTACAGGCTTGCCGATTGAACACTATACGCGAATTTCGTCGCCTTATGGCATTCGTATCCATCCCGTGTTGCGGACGATTAAAATGCACACAGGCATTGACTATGCCGCGCCCACAGGCACCAAAATTCTCGCGCCCAGCGATGGCGTGGTCAGCTTTCGTGGTTGGAAAGGCGGCTACGGCAACACAGTTATGTTGAGCCACCGCGACGGTTTGGAGACCTTGTATGGACACATGAGCAGCTTTATTTCGGGTGTCGATGTCGGCACATCGGTTAAAGCAGGCGATGTGATTGGCTTGGTGGGCAGCACAGGACGCTCCACAGGGTCGCATTTGCATTATGAAGTGCGGATTAACGGACAGCACGTCAATCCTGCCACCATTGCTTTGCCTGCGCCTGAATTAACCGACCAAGACCGAGCGGCGTTGAAGCAATATCAAAACACGATTTTGAGTTTGATGCAGTCGGTGCGCGATATTGATGTGATGATTGCACAGCAAGATTAAACGAAAAAAGCTATTGGCTGAATGATGCAGTCAATAGCTTTAAATATAAAAATGTGATGGCACGCCCAAAGGGATTTTGTTATTCGCAGTAAATCAATAAATTACATTTGTTCATTTTCAAAAAAATGCACGCAAATTTTATTTTTTTGAACAAATTAAGACAAATAAGCCACAAAAAACCAGCCTGCAACCGTTGCAAAAAATACAATAGTTGCAGGCTGCTTTTTTTACTCAATCGCTTTCACTAACGCGCCATGCCGTGCCTTGCAATCGTGATACAAATGCACCGCCTGCACGCTACACAGCAACACCGCTTTTGCCGTGACATTTTCCAGCTCGGGCAATTCAGCGCAGGGCTGCAATAAATCTGCGCTGGGCAATGGCGCGGTTGAGTTCGCGCAAGCCGTAATCGTCAAAACACACGTTGCTGTAAACAGGTTTTTCCACAATCTTTTGCACTTCAACATATCTAAGAACCTGTATTCACAAACAACTATTTGATAAATTTTAATATTTGTGAAATATACCCTAGTTTAACAAAATTTTCAGCAGATAAATTCGTCTGCTCAAAATCTTTTGCTAAACGTCGAGACCAACCTAACCATGCAAACGTTCGTTCTACAATCCAACGTTTGGGCAGAATATGCCAAGAAATATCTTGAATTCTCTTTGAAATCTCAACAGTTAAACTCAATTGCTCTGATACTTCACGCTCAAATGTATTCCGATAACCTGCATCTGCACAGAAACCTTTTAAACTCGGATAGGTCTCAAACGCTTTTTTTGCTACAAAAATACCTGCTTTTGTGTCATGAATATTGGCTGCATGAATCACAACAGACAATAGATTACCCAACGTATCAACAGCTATATGTCGCTTACGACCTTTGATTTTTTTACCTCCATCAAAACCTTTATCATGTGCGCTAGAAGCTGTTTTGACGCTTTGTGAATCAATAATGGCATAAGTTGGCATTGCTTGTTTTTGATGGATTAAACGTTTTTTTGAACCAATGCCAAAAGAATTCTATCCCATAAGCCTGATTGATTGGCTCTGCGATAGAAACTCCATACGGTTGAATAAGGTGGAAAATCATTGGGCAGCATACGCCACTGGCAACCTGTTTTGGTCATGTACAAAACGGCATTCACTAATTGACGTTTATCCCATTTGTAGTGGCGTAGCTGGTTAAAATATGGCTCAATCGCTTGCCATTGGGCATCTGTTAAGTCTGTTGGGTAGGATTTTCTAGTCATAAAGATATTTTATCATTTTTGTGAATACAGGTTCTTAAACAACCAAATGGACAACACCATGCACTCACTAGAAGAATATTTCGCTCGTATACCCGATACCAGACGTGGAGCAGGCAAACGCTATAATCTAGCCAAAACACTCACAGTCATTGTTGTTGCCATTTTGGGCGGTGCGAAAGGTAATCGCGAAATAGGTGCATTCCTTGCTAATAATA
>NZ_FOJK01000045.1 GCF_900111845.1 Kingella kingae ATCC 23330
GGACTTCTACTTGCGAGAACCACACTATCCTCTTCGTCGGCAGCGTCAGATGTTTATATGAGACAGCAACCAAATATTGATATATGTAATACCTTTTGCATTCAAAATATCTGTTGTTAATTTTTGCAATTCCCAACCAATAATTACATTATTGACATCAAAAAAATTATCAAAATAATCTAATGATTCTTTTGTTATTTCTTCAAAATCTACTAATCTAGAATGACTTTCGTTATAACTCATACCAGACTTCATGAAAAAAATATCGCGATTAAATCTACTTATTTTAGAAGTAAAGTCAGTAGGATAAATTTTTGCTTCAAGCCCTATACAAGATAACGTTACTTTTAGTAAAGATAAAATTCTGTCTGCATGCCAATACAAAGCCTCAACAGGTTCTGCTAAAAAATCTACCGTAAGAACGGTATGTTTTTTGAATTTATTTTCCACTACTATATTTTCCTTTAAATAAAATTTAAATCTATCTTATTTTAAAAATAAGCAACGTAATGCGGATATTAAATTAATATATAAAATATCCGCATCTTATATATTTACTTATCCAACTTCGGAATCACCGAACCTTCACCCAGTTGTACCAAACCCGTTTGCGCGTAAATGCCCAATTTGGTGCGCGTGTCGGAAATATCCAAATTACGCATCGTTAATTGTCCAATGCGGTCAAGCGGTGTAAACGCTGCATTTTCTACTTTTTCCATAGATAAACGCTCTGGTGCATAAGTCAAGTTTGGTGATTCGGTGTTCAAGATTGAGTAATCGTTGCCACGGCGCAATTCCAAAGTTACTTCGCCTGTAATCGCTTTTGCTACCCAGCGTTGCGCGGTTTCACGCAACATCAAGGCTTGCGAATCAAACCAACGACCTTGATACAGCAAACGTCCCAAGCGCAAACCGTTGATGCGGTATTGCTCAATCGTGTCTTCATTATGAATGCCTGTTACCAAACGCTCGTACGCAATGTGGAACAACGCCATCGCTGGGGCTTCGTAAATACCGCGTGATTTCGCTTCAATAATACGGTTTTCAATTTGGTCTGACATACCCAAACCATGACGACCGCCAATTTTGTTGGTTTCCAAGAACAAATCCACAGGGTTGGCAAATTCCACACCATTCAATGCAACAGGTACACCTTCTTCAAAACGCACGGTAACGACTTCGGGCTTAATTTCCACGCTTTCGTCCCAAAATGCTACACCCATGATTGGCTTCACAATTTTGATACCAGAGTTCAAAAATTCCAAATCTTTCGCTTCGTGCGTTGCACCGAGCATATTGCTGTCGGTTGAATACGCTTTTTCAACAGACATTTTGTAGTCAAAACCGTTGGCAATCAAAAATTCTGACATTTCTTGGCGACCGCCCAATTCGTCAATAAATTGTTGGTCAAGCCATGGTTTGTAGATTTTCAGGGCTGGATTGGTTAGCAAACCGTAGCGGTAGAAACGTTCAATATCGTTGCCTTTGTAGGTGCTGCCGTCGCCCCAAATGTTTACGTCATCTTGCTTCATCGCGGCAACCAGCATTGTGCCAGTAACGGCGCGACCCAATGGCGTGGTGTTGAAATACGGCATACCGCCTGTTGAAACGTGGAACGCGCCACATTGAATCGCAGCGATGCCTTCGTGCGCCAACTGGCTGCGACAGTCAATCAAACGCGCCACTTCTGCGCCGTATTGTTTGGCTTTTTCGGGAATGGCGTTGTAGTCGTCTTCGTCTGGCTGACCCAAGTTTGCGGTGTAGGCGTAAGGATTCGCGCCTTTCAGTTTCATCCACAACAATGCGGCTGACGTATCCAAACCGCCCGAGAAGGCGATGCCGACTTTTTGTCCAATGGGTAAATTTTGTAAAATGGTGGCGTTGCTCATGTCTGCGTCCTAGTCAATGATTAAATAAAAGAACGTGCGAATTATAAACGATTTTGCACCAAAGCAGCCTGCATTTTTTAGCGAAAAAACTGTCCACAACAGGCTTTGAATTTACGCGCCGAACCGCAAATGCAGGCTGCTTTGAAGCTCGGCAGCGGAACGGTTGGGTCAATAAAACACCAACGCCCGTTTTGTTGTACAAATGCCGAACATTCGTGATGCTGCTGCGTTTGTCCGTTTTCGGCAAAATGGGCGATAAATTCCACTTGCGCGTGATGCGGTTTGATGTGGGCAATGTGCTGCAACACGTCCAAACCCAGCCATGTGGCTTGCTCCGACCACGCGGCAATGCTGGCGGTGTCCAGCAGATGTTGTTGCACTGGCACGGTTGTTTGCACAATGTAAGCGATGTTTTGTGTGGCATAGGCGGCATAGCGCGAACGCATCAGTTGCTCGGCAGTTTGCGCGTGGGCGTGTTGGCGATGTAGGGGCGCACAGCATTGTTCGTAGGGTAAGGACGATCGGCAGGGGCAAGCGGTGTTCATGGTGTTTGGGTGTGATGAAATGGTGCCATTATAGTGCAAAGTGCAGGCTGCTTTTTCTGTTTTATCAAAGCAGGCTGACACTTTTGCAAAACCCCAGATTTGAGTGCAGTTCAAAGTGATAGCATCGCAGAACGCGCAGATAATATTGAAATATTTTCAAGCGTTCGAGAAGCGCATCACGAAGAAGTGCGCCAAAGATGGGGTTTTGCAAAGGTCTCAGCCTGCACTTTTGGTTATAATCACGTCATTTAATCCACCGAAAGAAAACCATGCATTCCCTACACAAGATTTTATGGCTAGGCATAGGGGCTAATGACATTTTAGCTATAATTTCAACCAAATCAAAGCACAAGCTAATGACACGGTACTTTCATAATTACGTTTTAATTTATCGTACCGTGTTGCCAGCGCACGAAAATGCTTTAATCGTGCAAAAGCATTTT
>NZ_FOJK01000011.1 GCF_900111845.1 Kingella kingae ATCC 23330
TTGCAGTACCGCCAAAGCGTTCAGCCAAAATAGTTGTCAAAGCCGCAGTCAAAGTGGTTTTACCATGGTCAACGTGACCGATTGTACCTACGTTTACGTGCGGTTTCGTGCGTTCAAATTTTTCCTTTGCCATGGCAAATTCCTATTCATTAAAAGTGAGTTATCAAAAAATAGCAATAATCAGCTTGGTGCCCATGGGCAGATTTGAACTGCCGGCCTCTCCCTTACCAAGGGAGTGCTCTACCCCTGAGCTACATGGGCTTATTTTTATAGCTACAATCCGAAAACAAATTGTAGCTATTTAAAATCTTGGAGCGGGTGAAGGGAATCGAACCCTCACCGTAAGCTTGGAAGGCTTCTGCTCTACCATTGAGCTACACCCGCTTATATCTCTGCTCCAAAAATGAATTATGGTGGTGGGAGAAGGATTCGAACCTTCGAAGCTCACGCAACAGATTTACAGTCTGCCCCCTTTGGCCGCTCGGGAATCCCACCTAAAGAGAGACCAAACTATATAATCTCTATCTCATTCGGTCAAGTGTTTTGTGCCGTTTATTTTTTAAACGATTATTTTTGTTTATTATTTTTCTGCGACAATTTTGTAATATTTGTTCATTAATTCGTCGTGCGTTTCTGGATGCTCTTCGTCAATCAAGATGCAATCTACTGGGCAAACTTGCTGACATTGTGGCTCGTCATAATGCCCAACACACTGCGTACACAAATTGGGGTTGATTTCGTAAATCTCTTCGCCTTGTGAAATCGCATCGTTGGGGCATTCTGGTTCGCACACATCGCAGTTGATGCATTCGTCTGTAATAAATAAGGTCATAATCGCCTCTCGTCATCAAAATTTTAAAAGCGCGAAATTATAGCATGTTTTGTTTTACAAGCAGCCTGCATTGGAATTTTTAACACTTTGAGAATATTTATTATTCTTGATTTAGATAACGCAAGAGCTGGTATTGGCTTTGCCCTGCTTTGCTTTGTTTTTCTATAGCCAACCAAGTCGGCAAGTCGGGTAATGTGCCTGCTTCTACATAGATGAGTGCGTCTTCGTTGAGTTTAGGCTGCAATCTTGTCCACAAAATCGCCCAATCTTGCCACGCAAATGGTGGGTCTAGCAGCACTAAATCAAACAAACAAGGGGCTTGCTGCAAAAACCGCAAACCGTCTTGCGTGTGGATATGCACTTGCTCGCTGACTTGAAATTGGGCGGCGTAGTGGCGTAGGTTTTGCACGGCGGCTTTGTGGATTTCGCACATTTCTACTTGTTTGGCGTGGCGTGATGCGCTTTCAAAGCCCAATGCGCCGCTTCCTGCAAACAAATCCAGCACGATTTGCCCTGTTAAGTCTTGCCCTAGCCAGTTGAATAGTCGTTCGCGCACGCTGTCGGGCGTGGGGCGCAATCCGTCTGCGCTGGGGAATTGGATTTTTCTGCCGCGTAACTGTCCGCCTGTTATGCGGATTTGGTTTTGGTGTTTTTCGTTGATTTTTTTCATTTTGATGATTGGGTTTGGTGTATGGTGAAATGAAATAAAAATTAGGACAAGGCGACAACGACCGCCGTGTACATCTAGTACATAAGGGAGTTGGCAACACCGTCTTATTGCGATTTTATTTCACTATAAAAAAAGCAGCCTGCACTTTGTTTAAAGCTTGCCACACTTCTTCTACGCTGGGCATTTGTCCGATGCCGCCCACGTTCATCGCCCATGACGAAGGTTGTACGCCTGTTTTGATTGGGTCGCTATCGGTGTAAATGCCAACCAACGGGCGATTCACGGCATTTGCCAGATGCAGCAAACCTGTATCCACGCCCACCACGCTAGTCGCTAGATTCAAGCAAAAAGCAGCCTGCAATAAAGTCATGCGTGGGCAAACTTGGGCAAACGGCAAGGTTTGAGCGATTTGCTCGGCGCGGTGTTTTTCGGCATCGTTGCCCCACGGTAGCAACACAGGCAAACCGTCTTGTTCGTGCTGTTTGCGCCACAGGGCTTGCCAATTTTCTATCGCCCACAATTTGCTATCGCGACTGGTTGCATGCAGAGCCACATGATACGCATCGGGCAAGTGCAGGCTGCTTTGTTCTATATTTGGCACTCGCACGCCAAAATCGGGCGCACCGTCCGCTACATAACCCAAAGCCTGCGCGAATAATTGACGATTGCGCCATACCGCGTCTTCGCCTTTTTTGACGGCATAGGTTTGCGTATAAAAATGCGCTGCCAGCGATTCTCGTGCCGATTGCGTATCCAAGCCCCAAATAGGCGCGTTTGCCCACTTGGCAAAAAACACGGATTTGAGCAAGCCTTGACTATCCAGCACCGCATCAAACGAAGCAGCCTGCATGGTTTGCTTCAACGCTGCCATTGCGCGCCAAGTGCCGCCTTGCCACAACGCTTTGCGCCAACGTCGCCACGACATCGTGTAAACGTGCTGCACAAACGGATGCAATCGCGCAATATCGGCAAAATCCGATTCGCACAGCCACGACAATTCCACATCGGGGCGGTGCTTTGCCACATCGCTAATCGCAGGCAAAGTGTGAATTAAATCGCCCATGCTGGATAGGCGTACCAATAATAATTTCATGTTTATCCTATTTATTACTCTACAAAAGCAGCCTGCACTTTTGCGCTATTCCAAATCGCCAATTTTTCGGTACGTGTTTTTTGTTTGAGCGCGTGTTCCAACTGACTGGCTTCCGAACGTGTCAAACAACACGCCACCACACGCATTTCCATCGCACGGTGCATTTTGGTATAACGCGCTGCTTTGCCCAAACTGTGCGCCCGCCAACGCCGCGCCACATGATTGGTGATGCCACAATACAGACTATTATTCGCACACCAAATCAAGTAAACACACCACATAAAACCGCTTTCTTTTTTCTATTTGGATTTATTTTACGCTATTTCGCTTGACACGCGCAAAAATCAACGGCATAATGCCCAAATTCTGACGCGGGATGGAGCAGCATGGTAGCTCGTCGGGCTCATAACCCGAAGGTCGTAGGTTCAAATCCTACTCCCGCAACCAAATATTTACCGCTTGATTGCTTAATCAAGCGGTTTTTCTTTTTGCCTTATTCTTTACATTACAGGTATAATCGCGCCATTTTGCAACCACCAACGGAATGCGCGATATGTCTTTTATTCAAGCAGACGAAATCATTATCCACGGCACAACCAGCAATGGAAAAGTTTTCCGCCCAAGCGACTGGGCAGAGCGTTTATGCGGCATTTTGTCGTCTTTCAACAAAGATCACCGCTTGCGTTACAACGAATTGGTTCACCCGATTTTAATTGACAAAGTTCGCTGCGTTGCCATTGATGCGACATTGGAAACACTGAACCCCAGCATGTTCCGTTTTTTGATGGACTTTGCTGCCGACAACGATTTACGCATTATGCGTGGCGTGGATTTTATGCCTGCCACCGAAAACGCGCCCGAAGCTGAATCAGCCAACAACGAAAAAACCGAATCGCCAGCACAAAACGCCGAAACCACCCCAGCAACTGAAATCGCCGAACCAACCGCGCCAGCCGAAGTGGAAGTGCAAGAAAATTTTGTGTTGCGCGAAATCATGCCACACGAAACAGCAACGGCTTTTGCTGCATTGAGCGTGTTGCGCCCGATGTTGACCGACATCAACCGTTTTGTGGAGCAAGTCAATAAAGTACAACGCGCACAGGGTTATCGCTTGATTGGTATTTTTGAAGAAGGTAAAACCAATGCGGTGGCGGTGTGTGGCTTCCGCGAAGAAACTAATTTGGTTAGCGGTCGCCATTTGCATATTGATGATTTTGTTACCGTGCCACAAAGTCGCAAACGCGGTTATGCGGGTCGCTTGTTGGCGGAAGTGCATAAAATCGCGCAAGAAAATGGTATCCCACAATTACACGTTGATAGCAATGTGAGCAGCGAACGCACGGTGGCGCATCGTGTTTATTTCCAGCATGGTTTTGAAATCAACGCTTATCATTTTGTTTGTAAGATTGACGAGCATAAATAAATCGGATGTATGAAAAAGCAGCCTGCACTTTTTGTTAAACAGAAAGTGCAGGCTGCTTTGTAAATAGCTACTTATTCTTTATTACGCCCGTGCCAAAAATATCGCCAAACAAAGGCGGGGAACGCGGCAACCAAATACAAGCACACAACCACGGCATAAAACTGCCAGCCTTGTGCGTGAACCGAACCTGTGCGCTGTTCCAAAACATACGCCAGAACCGCTGTCAGCAAAAAGCCTGTACCCAATTCCAGCAGGTGTAAGCCTATGCCTTTTTTGGACAAGGCGATAAAACCGAATGCGCGTTGGGTTAAAAAGGGCAAATTCGCCAAGATTAAAGTCAAAAGCAATAAAGTGTACATGGAAGCAGTCATACTTCTTTTACTCCAAATAGAGTGCAGGCTGCTTTTTTACCGAAAAAGCAGCCTGCACTTTGATTACATCAGCTGTTCTACTGTGGTTTGAATCCAAACGGTTAGTGTGCTTGGGAACATACCCCAAATCAACAATAACAAGGCATTTGCCGACAGCAACAATTTCATTGGCAAGTCATCGCTCAAAGGCTCATCGCTTGTTTTATCGTCAAAATACATCGTCTTAACCACGCGCAAGTAGTAGAACGCGCCAATCAGCGACATCATCACCGCAAACACAGCCAACACAGTCGCCATTGGGAAACTAGACACCACCAAGGCTTTCAATACCGCAAATTTCGCATAAAAGCCCATCAATGGCGGAATGCCTGCCATGCTAAACAGTACCAACAACATCACCAGCGCGTACCAAGCATTGCGTTGGTTTAAGCCAGCCAAATCGCTAATGTTTTCGCATTCATGCCCAGCCCGGCTAATCAACATCAACACGCCAAAACCAGCCAAGCTCATCACAATATACGCCACCGCATAATAAATGGCTGCCTGAATACCAATCACGCCACCCAAAAACGCCAACAAAATAAAACCCATGTGCGAAATGGTAGAAAACGCAAACATACGTTTAATATTGGTTTGCATAATCGCTGCCAAGTTCCCCACCAACAACGACAACACCGCCAAACCAGCAAACATCAACTGCCAATCGCCTTTTTGCAACACCAAACCTGTTACCAAAATACGGAATGCAAACACAGTTGCCGCAATTTTTGGCACAGAACCAATAAACGCCGCCACCGAAGTAGGCGCACCTTGATACACATCAGGCACCCACATGTGGAACGGCACAGCACCAAATTTAAACGCCACCGCTGCCACAATAAACAATACGCCTAATTTCAACAACCAGCCATTCACTTGACCGATTTGCGCTGCCTGTAAAATTTCCGCAAATTGCAGGCTGCCTGTTGCGCCGTAAACCATTGAAATACCGTACAACAAAATGCCCGATGCCAACGCACCCAATACAAAATATTTCAATGCCGCTTCCGCCGCTTCTGCCGAATCACGGCGCAACGCAATCATCGCGTACAGCGACAACGACAGCAATTCCAAACCCACATAAGCCGACAAGAAATGCGATGAACTAATCATTACACTCATGCCCGCCGCCGCAAACATCGCCAACGTGTAATATTCGCCACGGAACATACCACATGCTTGGTTGTACGGTTTGGCATAGACAAACAACATCGCCGTACCCAAATACACCGCCAATTTTGCCAACTGCGACACACCGTCCGCCACATACATGCCATTAAACGCCAACACAGGTTCAGCCGACCACACCGCCAACTGTCCAAAAGCCGCCGCAATCATCGTGATAATACTTAAATAATGCGTAATGTAACGGTCTTCGTCCTTAACCCACAAATCCGCCAGCAGCACCACAAACAAACCTGTTAGCAACACGATTTCAGGCGTGGCAGCACTCAAATTCAATTCAGTCCAATTCCAGTTCATTCAACACCTCAAATCTTGCTTTGTGCCACTTGGGCAATCAAATTATCCGCAGCTTGATGCACCACCGCGATAAACGCTTCGGGATACAAACCCATGCCCAAAACCGCCGCCGCCAAAATCGCCAAAATCGCAAATTCACGGCAATTAATGTCTTTCATTTCCGCAACGTGTGGATTCGTGACTTCGCCGAAAATCGTGCGTTTGTACATCCACAGCGTGTAAGACGCGCCGTAAATCAGCGTTAAGGCAGCCAACGCGCCAATCCACAAATTCACTTCTACCGCGCCCATAATCACCATAAATTCGCCCACGAAACCCGAAGTCGCTGGCAGACCTGCATTCGCCATACCAAACAACATCATAAACGCCGCAAATTTCGGCATCACATTCACGACACCGCCATAATCGGCAATGTTACGCGTGTGCAAACGGTCGTACATCACGCCAATACACATAAACATCGCGGCAGACACAAAACCATGCGAAATCATTTGGATAATCGCGCCTTTCAAGCCCCACGCGTTCAATTCACCCAAAGGGTTGCCTGAAAACAGTCCGCTAAACAGGAAAATGCCCAGCGTTACAAAACCCATGTGGCTGATAGACGAATACGCCACCAATTTTTTCATGTCGGTTTGCACCAACGCCACCATGCCGATGTAAATTACCGCAATCAAGCTCAACACGATGATAACTGGCGCAAAATAACGCGATGCGTCAGGCACAATCGGCAACACAAAGCGCAAGAAACCGTATGCACCAATTTTCAACGTAATCGCCGCCAACACCATAGAACCGCCAGTTGGGGCTTCAACGTGCGCGTCAGGCAGCCAAGTGTGTACAGGGAACATCGGCACTTTCACCGCAAACGATAAGAAAAACGCGATAAACACCAGTTGTTGTACGCCCATTGGGATTTGTTTCAGATTTTGCAAATCGGTAATGGCAAAACTATTGGCTTGTGCGCCCAAGTAAATCAACGCCACCAACATCAACAACGAACCCAACAATGTGTATAAAAACAATTTCATTGCTGCATACACACGGCGCGGACCACCCCACATACCGACAATCAGGTACAACGGAATCAACATCGCTTCAAAGAAGACATAGAACAAAATCGCATCTTGTGCTGCAAATGCGCCGTTAATCAAACCTGACATAATCAGAAACGCCGCCATGTATTGTGCAGGGCGTTTTTGAATCACTTCCCAGCCTGCCAATACAACCATAAGCGTAATAAAGGCATTCAGAATCACAAACAACACGGAAATGCCGTCCACGCCCAGCGCGTAATTCAGATTGAGCGCAGGAATCCATGCGTGTAATTCGGTAAATTGATAGCCAGCGTTTGCACGGTCAAAGTGGGTAAACAGGGGCAGCGTTACCAAAAATCCCGCCACCGCACCAATCAAGGCAAGAATACGCGCAAGCGGGGCGCGGCTATCTGTACCCGTTGCCAGCACCAGCACACCTGCTAAAATTGGCACCCAAATTGCCAAGCTGAGTAAGTTATTGAAAAACATTGTATTAACCTGTTTTCTCTATTTAATTAAATCTTTGTTGAAATGGTTTTCAGGCTGCCTGAAATAAAATTTACCTTTGACAAAAAAATTTATCTAATCGTTGAATAATTTGTTCTTGTCGCTGTGTAATATCGTCTTTTAACCAATCATTTGAATGTTCATCACACAATCGCTGTACTTCTAAAATAACAGATTGTTTGTAATGTTCTTTTTTCTTACCAAAATAACCATTACCTGCCTGAATATTCAATAATTTTTCAAAAATAATTTTATTGCCAAGCTGTTCTAAATGTTGTTTTGCATCATTGATATTCCAACCGTTATAGTTGGTGTCTTGCCATTTTCTTGGAAAAATATGCTCAATTTCAATTTTATTAGGCAACAAAGTTTGCTTTTCATCAAATAAATAAGCATGAATCATCAACAAACCTTTGGTAACACGCCCTGTATTTTGCTCATAATGTACTGGCATAGGATTAACCTGTGGCAATACCAATTCATTACCTTGAATAATGGTTACACAAGCCTTGTAAATATCATCTTTAATGCTTGTTACTGTTGGCGAAATCAAAAATTTTGCATATAAAAATGCGGTTAATTGTTTTAATAATTTTGCCAAATCATCTTTTAATGTTGCGCTATGCTGATTTTTAATGAAAAATACACTAATAGCATATTTCCAAAATTCATTAGGATAAGCATTCAAACATTGCAACCATTTCGCAGCGTCAAGATTGATAAAATGAGAATGCTCAATATCTTTTAATACTTGGATATTATTTAAATTATCCCAAAAATGTGCCAAATCAATTAACTGATTGACTAAATTATTATTTTTTAATTTCTCATACCGATTTTCAGTATAAAAACGGCGCAAACCAATTTCTTTATCTGTTGTCTCATTTTGAGCGCGTAAAACATGGGAATAATAACGAAATACATCATCAACAGAGATTTTTGCTCTATCCGCCACTTCAACCAATTCTTTCCATTGTTCTACAAAAAATGGCTTATCTTCCGTCATCTTATAAAGTTGCGCTTTAAAAATATCGGCATCGGATAACGGCATTCCACGGTCATTTAATGTAGAAAAAATGGTCAATGCGTTTTCTAAATTGTCGCTTTCAATCGGTAACAAAATGCAATTATTTAAAATGGTTAAACACAAATAATTCCAATCTGTCGGATTATTTTTAGCGTAATTTTGGCATTTATCCAAAAAATACAAATAGTTTTTGGCATAAGCAGAAGCGTTATCTGCTGATATTGTGCCGTCAGCCAAAATTTGATGTAAAACATCATTGTCTGTTTCAGTCGCCACTTGCGTATGCAAACGAATAGCCGATTTATCGGTAACTTTTGATGTCAAGGTATCAACGTCCCAAATACAAGGCGCAATTTTGTTCATCAATGATTTCACAACATCATCTTTGGTTTCTGCATTTTCCAAAACGTAATAAAACGCTCGCAATAACAAAAGCAACGAAGTTAAACGCTGTTGTCCATCAATGACTTCAAAATTGCCATCTTCATTTTGGCAAACCACAATCGTTCCCAAAAAATATTCAGCATTTTTATCCGCAATAGATTGACGAAAATCTACAATATCCGCCCACAAAATTTCGCATTTTTCTGTTGTCCAACGGTAAGGACGTTGATATTCAGGAATGATGAAATATTTTTCCTGCATATTTTGATTACCAAGCAAATTGATAATTTTTTTACTGCTGACATATAAATTAGCCATTATTAAACCTTTATCAAAAATATGCAGGCTGCTTTTTCATTTATTTTCAGGCTGCCTGAAAAATCACATCATCACTTAAACCACAAATTCCAGAAAAACGCCACAATCAACACCAACACGCCAAACACCATCACAGCCGCGTAAGTGTAGATGAAACCTGTTTGCGCTTTGCGGACTTGCGCGGCGATTGCGCCAACTACTTTTGCCGAGCCGTTTACGATACCGTTATCAATAATCATGGTATCGCCCACTTTCCAAAAGAAGTTACCCAATGCGCGGCTGCCTTTGGCAAACACATTGAAATAAATCACGTCTAAATAATATTTGTTGTCCAACAAAGTATAAATGGGTTTGCAGGCTGCCTGAATTTTCGCAGGCAAGTGCGGTGCTTTCACATACAAGAACCAAGCCGCCGCCACGCCAGCAATCGCCAAATACAACACAGGCGACACCAAACTATGCGTAACCATGCCAAACACGCCATGGAACTCTTGCGCCATTTCGTGCATCACAGGGTGCGCTTCGTGGTTCACATAAATCACGTCTTTAAAGAAATCACCATACAACAAAGGTTTAATCGTCAATGCGCCAATAATCACAGACGGAATCGCCAAGAAAATCAATGGGAATGTAACCACCCATGGGCTTTCGTGCGGATTGTCGTTTTTGCCCAAACCGTGATGATGTGCGTCATCGTGGTGTTCATCGTGATGATGTTCAATTTCGCGCCAACGCTCTCTGCCGTGAAATACGATAAAGTATTGACGGAACGCATAAAACGCCGTAACAAACACGCTCGCCAACACCGCGAAATACGCGAAACCACTACCTGTCAAATTACTCGCGTGTACCGCTTCAATAATGCTGTCTTTTGAATAGAAACCAGAGAAAAACGGCGTACCAATCAACGATAAATTACCCAACAACATCGTAATCCAAGTAATTGGCATATATTTACGCAAATTACCCATGTGGCGCATATCTTGGTCGTGGTGCATACCGATAATCACGCTACCTGCCGCCAAGAACAGCAAGGCTTTAAAGAATGCGTGTGTCATCACATGGAACATGGCGATTGAATACGCCGACACGCCCAAAGCCACCGTCATGTAACCCAGTTGCGACAAGGTTGAATACGCAATCACGCGCTTAATATCGTTTTGGATTGTGCCAAGGAAGCCCATAAACAGCGCAGTAATCGCGCCAATAATCATGATAAAGCTCAACGCAATCGTACTCATTTCGTACATGGGCGACATACGCGAAACCATAAATAAACCAGCCGTAACCATGGTTGCCGCGTGGATTAACGCAGAAATCGGGGTCGGACCTTCCATAGAATCAGGCAGCCAAACGTGCAACGGAAATTGCGCCGATTTACCCATCGCACCGACAAACAGCAGCAAACAAGTTACCGTAATCAAATCCGTGCCGAGAAACTGAATGCCCGCCACGTTTGGCAAATAGGCGAACACGTCTGCATAACGCAGGCTGCCACCGAAATACGCCAGCACCAAACCGATGCCGAGCAAAAAGCCAAAGTCGCCGACACGGTTCACCAAAAATGCTTTCAAGTTGGCGAAAATCGCGCTGTCGCGTTTGAAATAGAAACCAATCAGCAGGTACGACACCAAGCCCACCGCTTCCCAACCGAAAAACAGTTGAATGAAGTTATTGGACATAATCAGCATTAACATACTGAATGTGAACAGAGAAATATAGCTGAAAAAGCGTTGATAACCCACTTCTTCATCGTGCATATAACCGATGGTGTAGATGTGTACCATCAGCGACACAGACGTTACCACGACCATCATCATGGCGGTTAAGCTGTCCACGAGAAAGCCGACCGAAAAGTCCACGCCGCCCATCGTGAGCCATGTGTACACGTTTTCGTCAAACTTAGCGCGGCTACCCGTGGCAAAGCCGTACAGCACATACGCCGACAACAGCGCGGAAATCGCCACACCTGTAATCGTTGCCGAGTGTGCGCCGCGTCTGCCAATTTGGTTGCCAAACAAGCCCGCCAACAAACAACCAACTAGGGGAGCTAAAGCAATGGTTAAATATAAAGTCATATCGTTCATTTAAGTGAACCTTTTAATTTAAAAAACGTTTTTCAGGCTGCCTGAAATTGCCAATTATCACCGTGATAGCATCAACTTTATTAAAATTTTTAATTTTTCTTTACTAATTTTATTCTCTGCAATTTCAACAGCAATATCTTCCATACTAATTGCAAATTTTTCCACTCTCTCAAATGGATAACCATTTATCAGTAAAAATTGAACACCAGCCATAATAGACGTTCGTTTATTGCCATCATTAAAAGCATGCATTTTGTTAATAGAAAAAATTAGATGGCTCAGTTTTGCAAAAAAATCTGGATAATATTCATCATTTTGCATATGCGATAAAATACTATCTAAAATTGCAACATCACGCATACCTACCAAACCACCTGAAACACTAATCACTCTATTATGTAATTTGATTAAATCTGCTTGTGTTAAATAATTCATCTATCACGTAACCTAATCAGCATAGAACGTATATCATCTTGTTGTAATAATTTATCCATTTGCTCATTAATATAAATCCGCAAATCATCTAACTTATCTACAGAAATAGATGGATATTCAATCGGCATACCTAATAATTGCACCAACTCTTGTAAAATAGGTACATCTAAATGCTTAATTTCGTCTAATGAAGTACGATTAAACCAATCATTCAAGGCTGCTGCTTCCGCACCACTCCAATTATCTGAATGAATTTTGTGCAAAACGTCTTTTGTTGCCCATGGTTTCATAACTCAACCTTTCAACGAATTCAAATCTGCCACATTAATTGTTTGTCGGTTACGGAATACCAGCACCATAATCGCCAAGCCAATCGCGCTCTCCGCAGCTGCAACAGTTAAGACAAAAAACACAAAAATCTGTCCAGCTGTGTCGCCCAAATATTGCGAAAACGCGATAAAGTTAAAATTCACCGCCAGCAACATCAATTCGATAGACATCAGCAACACCAACACATTTTTGCGGTTCATGTAAATGCCCATCGCGCTAATGCCAAATAACAAAGCCGCCAGCACCAAATAATGTGTAATCGTAATCATGCTTTACTCTCTTCCGTGTTTTCAGGCTGCGTTTGTGGTACTTGTACCGCGCTTTCCATTTTCACCATACGCATACGCCCTTCGGCTGCGTTTACTTTCACTTGGTCGGCAGGGTCAATGCGTTTCGGATTGGTAGATTTGCGATGAACCAGCGCGATCGCCGCCACCATACCCAACACGAGCAACACCGCCGCCAATTCAAATTGCCACACATAAGTCGTGTAAAGCTGTTTGCCCAAATCACGCACATTACTGTAATCGGCAGGAATATCTTTCATCAAACCAAATTGATTCAATGCGGTATCAGGCGCAACCAACACCGCAATCAACACCGCCGCCATCAGCACGCCCACCGTCAAAGCCGCAGGTGCGTGTCGCCAAAAGCCCTTACGCATTTCTTCCGCGTCAATATTCAACATCATCACGACAAACAGGAACAGCACCATTACCGCGCCAACGTACACCACCACAAGGGTAATGCCCAAAAATTCCGCTTGCATCAACAACCACATCATCGCGCTCACGCAAAACGTCAGCACCAAATGCAAAGTCGCATGAACAGGGTTTTTAGCCGTAACCGTTTGCAACGCGCCGTACAAAATAATCGCGGCAAACATATAAAATAGTACCAATGAAAAAGTCATTATTTGCCCCTTAATTAACGATATGGCGCGTCAGCCGCTTTGCGTTTCGCGATTTCGGCTTCGTATTTGTCGCCGATTGCCAACAGGATAGGTTTGGTCATGTGCAAATCGCCTTTTTTCTCGCCGTGATATTCAAAAATATGGGTTTCCACAATCGCGTCAGTTGGGCAGGCTTCTTCGCAAAATCCGCAGAAAATACATTTGGTTAAATCAATATCGTAGCGCGTGGTGCGGCGTGTGCCGTCTTCGCGTTGTTCACTTTCAATATTGATTGCCATGGCAGGGCAAACCGCTTCGCATAATTTGCAGGCAATGCAACGCTCCTCGCCATTGGGATAACGACGTTGGGCATGCAGACCGCGAAATCGCACCGATTGCGGGGTTTTTTCTTCGGGGAAATAAATCGTGTCTTTACGCGCGAAAAAGTTTTTGAGCGTAACGCCCATGCCTTTGACTAATTCGCCTAATAAAAAGGTTTTTACAAAATTTGCCATAATTCGTTCCCTACCCTTTTGATGTGGATAGTTTTTTATTTAGAAAACTGGGTTTCAGGCAGCCTGAAAGCGGCTGCGATTATCATATTTGAAATTTTCAGGCAGCCTGCACACCATTTTGTTGCAACGCCAATAAAGTTTGCATGGCTAAATCCGCTTGTTCATACGGCACAAAAATATGGTCATGCAAATTGCCAGCCACCACATTGCAGCTAATGCCAACTTGACCCAACGCTTTGGCAAATGCCGCCGTCAAGCCCACCACCGCCAAATCCGAATACGCATTCAGCGTAATCCATGCCGCACGGAAATCATTTTGCAAACCACGCGCCAATGCGATTTCTTCGCCAATCACAACCGATAAACCTTCACGCTCGCGGATTGTGGCGACTGTGTCGGTTAGCGGTAAATCGCAGTTTTCGGGCAGCGTAACAAAATAATACGCGCCGTCATTGAGTACAGGCTGCATGGAACGCAGCAATTCGGTTAAATCAGAAATCGGTTTCATATCAAATTATTTTCTTTCAGGCTGCCTGAAAAGTGCAGGCTGCTTTGTATAGGTTGAATGGCAACCCAACATAATTTTTTAGAAGCAGCCTGCAATGTTGAGTCAAGACCCAACCTACAACCCTATATATATTTTCAGGCTGCCTGAAATTATTTCCACAAACTCAATGGCGAAACCATCCAAGCCGCCAAAGCCGCAATGCAAATAAAACCAATTGGAATCAAAATTTTCCAACCCAAACGCATGATTTGGTCATAGCGATAGCGTGGGAATGTCGCACGAATCCACAAATAACCGTACAACACAAACGCCATTTTCGCAAACATCCAAAACGCACTCGGCGCACCAATCGCACCCCAACTTTGTGGGAATGGCGACAACCAACCGCCCAAAAACATAATGGCAGTCAGCGCACCAATCAAAATCATGAAAATGTATTCAGCCAAGAAAAACAAGGCAAACGCAAAACCCGAATATTCCACATGGAAACCTGCCACAATTTCCGATTCGCCTTCCGCCACGTCAAACGGTGCGCGGTTTGTTTCCGCCACAGCAGAAATCAGGTAAACCAAAAATGCTGGAAATAAGGTAAACCAGTTCCACGAGAAAATTGAACCGCCTGCAATCCCTGTCGCTTGTGCTGCAACGATTTCTTTAAAATTCAGGCTGCCTGAAACCATAATCACACACACCAAAGCGGCTGACATGGCAATTTCATAAGAAATCGTTTGCGCCGAAGAACGCATTGCACCCAACATCGCGTATTTTGAGTTACTCGCCCAACCTGCAATAATCACGCCGTACACCGACAACGATGTAATCATCAAAATGTACAGCAAACCTGCGTCCACATTGGTCAGCACCCATTCATCGTTAAACGGAATCACCGCCCAAGCCGCAAAAGACGGCGCAAGCGACAACATCGGTCCGATGTAAAACAGGTATTTATTTGATGTGTTCGGGCGCGTTACTTCTTTGAACAGCAATTTCAACACGTCCGCAAACGGCTGAATCAAGCCATACGGTCCAACCACATTCGGACCTGTACGCAACTGCATAAAACCAATTACTTTGCGTTCAAAATAAGTCAAATACGCAACCGTCAAAATCAATGGCAATAAAATCAACACAATCTTAACCAAAATCGCCACGATTAAGCCGATTGTTGCGCCCATTTCGTCCAAGCCGAGTGTTGTCGCAAACAGGGTTTGAAACCATTCTTGCATGATTAAGCCCTCACTAATTCAATGCTGTTCATCAATCCGCCCAATGCGGCATTGCTGCTGTGATGTGGCAAGTAAACCACGTTTTCAGGCAGCGTGTTATCGGCTTTAACCAACACATTCACACGCTCGCCATTTTGCGTGGCAATGGCAACATCGCCATCAACCAAACCAAATTGCGCCAAAGTAATCGTATTGGCTTGTGCGCTTGGTGTGGCAGCGTGGTTGGTTTGTTGCAACGACACGGCACGGCGCACAATCGGGTCAGTTTCGTAAATGCCTACGCCGCCCACGCGCACAATCTTGTGCAGGCTGCCTGAAACGGCATTGCCTGACCATGTGCTGTGATTGCCTAATTTTTCAGGCAGCGCGTTGATATTACCCAACGCTTCCGCCAAAACTTGCTCGCTGGTTTCAAATTCAAAACCTTGCAATTCAAACAAATTGCCCAACACGCGCAAAATTTTCCACAATGGACGGCTGTCGGCATAACCTTTCACAACGCCATGGAATGATTGCAAACGCCCTTCCATATTGATAAAGCTGCCCGATGTTTCGGTAAATGGCGCGATTGGCAACAACACGTCCGCCACGTCCAACAGCGTTTCGCTTTCGTACGCGCTAAACGCCAACACGCTGCCTGCTTTTTTCAGCGCGGCAACCGCTTGTGTGCCGCCCAATACATCAACATCAGGCTCAACATTCATCAACAAAACAGCTTTTTTCGGATTAACCAACATATCGCCCACATTGGCTTGATTGAATGCCAACACGTCTGCGCCCACGCTGTTTGCCGCCTGTGGCAACACGCCCAAAGTCGCACCTGTTTTTTCCGCTAATTTTTGCGCCGCCGCATAAATGCCAGCGTAATCATGATGATTTTGCACATCAGCACCCAGCACAATCGCTGCGGTTTTCGCATTGTGCAGGCTGCCTGAAACGCTTTCAGGCAGGTTATTCAAATAATTAACCCATTCATTTGGGTGCAAAATTTCTTGCGCCAACAAAGGCATATGCAAGGCTTCACGATTGGCAGACACCACACTCAACGCCATGCCATTTTTTGCGGCACGGCGCAAACGAGCCGTTAATAATGGCTGTTCTTTACGCAAATTCGCGCCCACCACCAACACCGCATCACACGCCGCCAGTTGCTCAATGCTTTGCCCCAACCATTGCGCCCCTTTCAAGCTGCCTGAAAGACGGCTGTCGTTTTCACGCAAACGCGCCGTAGTATTTTGAATACCCAAGCCATTTGCCAATTTTTTGGTTAAATACAACTCTTCAACCGTATTCATTGGGTTCGCCCAAATACCGATTTGTTCTTTGCCGTCTTCCTTGCCGATACATTCCAAAGTATGGCGGACGTATTCCAAAGCCGTTGTCCAATCCACATCTTTCCATTCGCCGCCGTGTTTGATTTTTGGCGTTTTCAAACGGCTTTCGTGATACAAACCTTCGTAGCTAAAACGGTCGCGGTCAGAAATCCAACACTCGTTAATCGCTTCATTTTCTAACGGCAACACGCGGCGAACCGTGTGTTCTTTGGTTTGCACAATGATATTTGAACCCAAAGAATCGTGTGCCGACACCGATTTACGGCGCGACAATTCCCAAGAACGCGCATCGTAACGGAATGGCTTGCTCGTCAATGCACCCACAGGACACAAATCAATCACATTGCCCGACAATTCCGTTTCCACCGCTTTACCAATAAACGGCATGATTTGCGAAAATTCACCACGATTAGCCATGCCGATTTCCTGCTCGCCTGCGATTTCTTCGGTAAAACGAACGCAGCGCGTACAGTGAATACAACGGCTCATCTCTTCCGCCGATACAAGCGGACCCATGTCCTTGCCGACTACCGAGCGTTTTTCTTCTTCGTAGCGGCTGGCAGATTTGCCATAGCCCATTGCCAAATCTTGCAAATGGCATTCGCCAGCTTGGTCGCAAATGGGGCAATCTAATGGGTGGTTAATCAACAAAAATTCCATTACGCCTTCTTGCGCCTGTTTCGCTTTGGCAGAATGCGTGTGTACCACCATGCCATCGGTTACGGGTGTCGCACACGCAGGCAAAGGTTTAGGGGCTTTTTCTACTTCCACCAAGCACATACGGCAGTTGGCAGCAATGGATAATTTTTTGTGATAACAGAAATGGGGAATATACGTTCCCAATTCATGCGCCGCTTCCATTACGGTTGCGCCTTGTTGAACTTCAATCTGTTTGCCGTCTATTTGGATTTGTAACATGGTTCTTCCTAGTTACGTTCTTATTTAAAATTTAAATATTTTCTTATCATTCATAGGTCGGCTTTCAAAGCCGACAAGATTTTCAGGCAGCGTTATTTGCTGAAAATGTCGGCTCAGAGAGCCAACCTACAAAGCGTTTAATTTTGAATTTAATTCATTATTTTAATGTGCAGGCTGCCTGAAAAATCACCAATCGCCCCACTTATGCTCTTTCATTGGCTTACCGTGTTTAATGTAATGCTCAAATTCTTCGCGGAAATGCTTGGTAAAACTGCGAACAGGGAACACCGCCGCATCAGCCAACGCGCAAATCGTGCGCCCTGCCATATTGTTGCCCACGCTGTCCAGCAATTCCAAATCATCAGGGCGACCTTTACCAGTCGCAATACGATGAACCACGCGATACAGCCAGCCTGTCCCTTCGCGGCAAGGCGTACATTGACCGCAAGATTCTTCATGATAGAAATACGCCAAACGCTCCAACGCTTTAACCATGCAGACATCTTCGTCCATCACAATCACTGCGCCCGAACCCAGCATAGAACCTGCTTTCGCAATGCTGTCGTAATCCATATTGCACGACATCATAATATCGGCTGGCAACACAGGCGCAGACGAACCCCCTGGGATAACCGCTTTCAATTTCTTGCCACCGCGCACACCGCCAGCCATTGCCAGCAATTCCGAAAATGGCGTACCCAACGCAACTTCATAATTACCTGGGCGTTCAACGTGTCCCGAAATAGAAAATAATTTCGTACCGCCTGCGCTTTCAATGCCTTTATCAGCAAAGGTTTTGCCGCCATCGCGGATAATAAATGGCACAGACGCGAACGTCTCCGTATTGTTAATCGTTGTCGGCTTGCCGTATAAACCAAAAGAAGCAGGGAATGGCGGTTTAAAACGTGGCTGACCTTTTTTGCCCTCCAACGATTCCAATAAAGCCGTTTCTTCGCCGCAAATGTACGCGCCATAGCCGTGGTGCGCGAATAATTCAAATGAAAATTCGCTACCCATAATATTTTTACCTAAAAAGCCAGCATCACGCGCTTCTTGCAAGGCTTTTTCAAACAATTGAAAACCTTCAAAAATTTCGCCGTGAATATAGTTGTAACCAGCTTCCGCGCCCATAGCGTAGCCCGCGATAATCATGCCCTCAATCAGGGCATGCGGATTGAACATAATGATGTCGCGGTCTTTGAATGTCCCTGGTTCGCCCTCGTCCGTGTTGCAGACAACGTATTTTGCACCAGGGAATGAACGCGGCATAAAGCTCCATTTCAAACCAGTTGGGAAACCTGCGCCACCACGTCCGCGCAAACCTGACGCTTTGATTTCGTCAATGATGTCGGTTTGGGCGATTTTTTCGGTTAAGATTTTGCGTAGAGCTTGATAGCCGCCACGCGCTTGGTAGGCGGCGAGCGTCCAGCAGCCTTTTTCTTCGGTGTTTACGCCCTCAAAGATAACGCCTGATTGGTAAATTGCCATTTCGTTTGCCTAACTTATGTTTTGAGTTTCAGGCAGCCTGTACTGCCAATATTTATTTGTTTCGCTTTGTCTTAAATGCAGGCTGCTTTTCAATGTAATTATTCTTTTCAGGCTGCCTGAAAATATAAATTCAAAATTTAGGATTTATTCCAATTCCGCCAATTTCTTCTCAATCGCATCAGCGTCCATAAAACTGCACATTTTATGATTATTCAACAACATAACAGGAGCATCGCCACACGCGCCCATGCACTCGCCTTCTACCAGCGTAAATTTGCCGTCTGCGGTGGTTTCGCCGTAGCCAATACCCAATTTTTGTTTCAAGTATTCGCCAGCATCCACGCCACCGCGCAACGCACACGGCAAATTGGTACAAACGGTTAATTTGTATTTACCGACTGGTTTCAAGTCGTACATATTGTAGAAAGTCGCGACTTCGTGCGCGGCAATCGCTGGAATGCCAATGTATTGCGCCACAAATTCAATGGTTTCAGGCGCGAGATAGCCTTTTTCCACTTGGGCAATGCGTAACGCGCCCATTACCGCGCTGCGGCGTTGGTCGGCAGGATATTTTGCCAACTCTGTGTCAATTTGTTTCAATGAATCAGCAGATAACATTATCTATCTACCTCCCCGAATACGATGTCTTGTGTCCCGATAATCGCCACCACGTCAGCCAACATATGCCCACGCGCCATTTCGTCCATGCCTTGCAAATGTGCGAAGCCAGGGGCGCGAATTTTCAGGCGATACGGCTTGTTTGCACCATCGGAAATCATGTAAATACCAAATTCGCCTTTTGGGTGTTCCACAGCCGTGTAGGTTTCGCCCTCTGGAACGTGCATACCCTCGGTGAACAATTTGAAATGGTGAATCAAATCTTCCATGCCGATTTTCATATCGGTGCGTTTTGGTGGCGCAACTTTATGATTTTCTGTGATAACAGGTAGATTTGGATTGGCGCGTAACCAGTCTGCGCACTGTTTAATAATGCGAACCGATTGGCGCATTTCCGCCATACGGCACAAATAGCGGTCGTAACAATCGCCATTCACGCCCACAGGAATATCAAAATCAATTTGGTCATAGACTTCATACGGTTGCTTTTTGCGAACATCCCATTCAATGCCCGAACCGCGCAACATCACGCCAGTAAAACCTTTTTGCAATGCGCGTTCAGGCGACACCACACCAATGCCTACGGTACGTTGTTTCCAAATGCGGTTGTCCGTCAGCAGCGTTTCCAGCGTATCAATATTTCTCGGGAAACGCTCACAGAATGCGTCAATAAAATCCAACATCGTGCCTTCACGGCTCGCGTTCAATTCTTTCAATACTTTCGCATTGCGATATTTGCTGCTTTCGTATTTCGGCATGAAATCGGGCAAATCGCGGTACACACCCCCAGGACGGAAATATGCCGCGTGCATACGCGCACCCGAAACCGCTTCGTACAAATCCATCAATTCTTCACGGTCGCGGAATGCGTACAAAATCGCCGTCATCGCGCCAATATCCAGCGCGTGCGAACCCACGCCCATCAAGTGATTGAGAATGCGCGTTACTTCAGCAAACATGGTGCGAATGTATTTGGCACGAATCGGCACTTCAATGCCCACCAATTTTTCAATCGCCATGCAATACGCTTGCTCATTGACCATCATGGAAACGTAATCCAGCCTGTCCATATATGGCAAAGTTTGCAGATAAGTTTTGGTTTCCGCTAATTTTTCTGTACCACGATGCAATAAGCCAATATGCGGGTCGGCACGAACAATGGTTTCACCTTCCAACTCCAAAATCATACGCAATACGCCGTGCGCGGCTGGGTGCTGCGGCCCGAAGTTAATCGTGTAATTTCTTAATTTAGCCACCGTAGTTCTCCTCGCGCACCACTCGCGGTGTGATTTCACGCGGTTCAATCGTTACAGGTTGATAAATCACACGTTTTTCGTTTTCGTCATAACGCATTTCTACATAGCCTGAAATCGGGAAATCTTTGCGGAATGGGTGTCCCACAAAGCCATAGTCAGTCAAAATACGGCGCAAATCTGGATGCTCATTGAAAATAATTCCATACATATCAAACGCTTCACGCTCGTACCAATCCGCGCCGTTATACAGTTCTACCACAGACGGCACAATCGGCAAATCGTCATCTTGCGCCCACACGCGAACGCGCACACGCTGATTATTTTTCACAGAAACCAGTTGGCTCACGGCAGCAAAGCGTTTACCTTGCCACGCTTCATTTTTGTAAGTGCTGTAATCCACACCGCACAAATCCACTAGGCTTTCAAAGTGTAAGTCTTCGTGGTCGCGCAAGGTGGTCATGATGTCTAAATAGTGTTCAGGCTGGCATTCAATGGTAACTTCATCAAATGCCAACAGGATTTTGCTGGCTTTTTTGCCCAAAATTTCGGTGCAGGCTGCCTGTAAATCAATAACGTGCATTTTGCTTTCCTTTTAGTGGCGGGCAATCGTATAAGTGCGTTTAATTTTGCCTTGCAGTTGAATCAAGCCGTACAACAAAGCCTCCGCAGTTGGTGGACAACCTGGTACATACACATCAACAGGCACAACACGGTCAGCACCACGCACCACAGAATAGGAATAATGATAATAACCACCGCCATTGGCGCATGAACCCATTGACAACACCCAACGCGGTTCTGCCATTTGGTCGTAAACTCGGCGCAATGCAGGTGCCATTTTATTCGTCAAAGTCCCTGCCACAATCATCAAATCCGATTGACGTGGAGACGGACGGAAAATAATCCCGAAACGGTCAAGGTCATAACGCGCCATACCAGCGTGCATCATTTCCACCGCACAGCAAGCCAAACCAAAGGTTACAGGCCACAATGAGCCAGTACGCACATAATTCAACACGGTATCCGCGCTGGCGGTTACAAAACCTTTATTTAAAACGCCTTCTATTCCCATTCCAGCGCACCTTTTTTCCATTCGTAAATAAAGCCCACCGTCAAAACGACAATGAACACGAGCATAGACCAAAACGCAAACGCGCCTGTTTCAGCCATTAAATCTTTGTAAACCACCGCCCACGGAATCATGAACGCGACTTCTAAATCAAACAAAATAAATAAAATGGCAACCAAATAATAACGCACGTCAAATTTCATACGCGCATTTTCAAACGCTTCAAAGCCGCATTCAAACGGCGCGTCTTTTTCAGCGTAGTGGCGTTTTGGGCCAAATAGTGTGCCTAATCCAATAAATAATATGCCTGCGATTAAACCGACAATGGCGAAAATAAGTACAGGAAAATAGTTTTCTAACATTTTGCACCTGTGTAACCGTTAATTTATGTAACTTGCCATTTTAACGAATTTTTCAACTCTTTTAAAGCAATACGGCTGCTTTTTATGACAAAAATATCAATCTTTTCAATGCGGTAATGATAGGCATTCTTATTTGCGTGATTGATTTGTGATTATTGCAAAAGTAATTTAATAACAAAATCAAGGATTCGAATTATTTTGACAATAAAAAGCAGCCTGCACTTTGAACAAATTATGCAGGCTGCTTTTTATATAAATTGAGACAGGTAAAACGATAAGCCGGGTTCTGTCGTTGGACAGTCATTCATCTAGACGTACCGTTGCCAGCACGTTCAAGCAACCTACCCAAACACTCGGCGAGCAGCGTCAATGTGTTCTGTTTGGTCTTGCTACGAATGGGGTTTAGCCTGCCACAAGCTGTTGCCAGTTGCGCGGTGCGCTCTTACCGCACCTTTTCACCCTTACCTATGTTGCAATAATGCAATCATCGGCGGTTTTGCTTTCTGTTCCACTTTCCGTCGTGTTACCACGCCCAGCCGTTAGCTGGCATTCTGCTCTGTGTAGCCCGGACTTTCCTCCCCGTATGCCTTACGCGATACGCGGCGACTGTCTGTTTTACCTGAACGGCAGATTATACGGGGTTTTGCGCTTTTTTGGGCATTTTCAAACCTAACGCCTGAATATTCCCCTGCTCGTCTAACTGTTTCACTGTAATGCAAATGCCATCAAAATCAATTCTATCGCCTGCGACTGGCACATCGCCAAAACGCTCGCGGAACAAGCTGTCTAGTGTGTGCGATGCTTCTTCTGGTGCGACTTTAATGCCATAAGCAAACACCAAATCGCTCAACTGGGCTTCGGGTTTGACCACAAATTCGCCAAAAAAGTGTTGTTCGTGCAGGCTGCCTGCGTCATCGGCAAATTGTCGCGCAAAAGCGTTGCCTTGTTCTTCGTCCAACACATACCATGCGATGTCGCCTGCTTGCATTTGGGTCGCCATGTTTACGGTAATCGGCTCGCCATTTCGGATTAGGCTAAACAAGCGGCTGCCTGCAAAACGGCTATCGCGCGTCATGGCATAGGGGTGACTGCCTTGCGCTTCGGAATCTTGTCCCACCAAAAACGATTGCATGGTCATGGATAGGCGGTCGCTCAACCAAATTTCGCGCACGTTCAGCGGTTCGGGTTCGGGCGGCAACACCATGTCCAACTTTTTGGCAAAAAACGGAATGGTTGTGCCTTGAATCAACAAAGACAAAATCACAACGGCAAACACGACATCAAACAATAATCGCGCGTTTTCTACACCACTCATCAACGGCATAATCGCCAGCGTAACAGGTACTGCGCCACGCAAGCCAACCCAGCTAATGTAGGCGATTTCGCGTTTGCTGTATTTGAACCATTTGATTGATGTGTACACGGCAATCGGTCGCGCCACCAAAATCAAAAAGGCGGCAATCATCAGTGCAGGCTGCCATTGCTCCCACAAGCGAGATGGCGTAACCAATAAACCCAGCACCAAAAACATAGCAGCCTGCGCCAACCATGCCAAGCCGTCCATCACATTCAAAACGTGTTCGGTTGATGAATTACGTGCATTGCCCACCAACACGCCAGCCAAATACACCGCCAAAAAGCCGCTGCCGTCCACCAAATTGCTCAACGCGAACACCAGCACGCCGCCCGATGCAATCATCAGCGCGTATAAGCCTTCTGCCAAGCGGATTTTTGCCAATAACAGCGCGAAAATCTTGCCGCTAACCAAGCCAAACAACAAACCCAAGCCCAGTTGTTGCACCAACATCACCAACGCGCTGCCGAATGTGGTTTGTTCGGGCTGCATAATCAAACTAATCAACACGCTCACCAGCAAAATTGCCATTGGGTCGTTTACGCCGCTTTCCAGCTCCAACGTGGCTTGAATACGCGGATGCAGGCGTACACCGCTGTTTCGCAACAGGGAAAATACCGCCGCCGCATCGGTTGAGCCGACAATCGCCGCCATCAGCAAGCCCAATCGCCAATCCAAACCCAGCAACCAAGTGGCAAACACGCCCAATAAACCCACGCTTGCCAACACGCCCCAACTTGCCAACACCGCCGCAGGTTTGAGCGCGATACGGAATGTGGATAACTTGGTTCGCAAACCGCCGTCCAACAAAATGACCGCCAAAGCAAGCTGGCTGACAAAATTCGCGCCTGCAAAATTGTTGAACGAAATATTGCCAATGCCTTCCTCGCCAGCCAACATACCCACGCCCAAAAACGCCAACAATAAGGGCATACCCAGTCGCGCCGATAGCCTGCTTGCCAACACGCTGGCAAACAGCAAAAACGCCATAATCAAAAATAACCAGTTCATTTGGGTCATGCCAAAATTGCTCCTTATTGTGGTTACAGAAAGTGCAGGCTGCTTTGTTTAACTCAAAAGCAGCCTGCACTGTGTTTAATAGGGCTTATTGTACATCAAACCCCGAATGACGCAACAACGCATCAATTTTCGGTTCGCGCCCACGGAACGCTTTAAAACTTTCAGCCGCGCTGCGACTGCCACCGACCGCCAAAATCTCATTCCAAAATTTCGCGCCTGTGGCTTTCACATCATCGCTTTCTTCAAACGCCGCGTAAGCGTCCGCGCTCAACACTTCCGCCCACGCATAGCTATAATAACCAGCCGAATAACCACCTGCGAAAATATGCCCAAAACTATTCGCAAAACGATTGTATTCAGGCGGTTGAATCACAGCCACTTCCGCACGAACCGCTTGCAACACGTCCGCCCAATTTTGCAGGCTGCCTGAATTTTTCTCGCTGTAAATCAACATATCAAACAACGCAAATTCCATTTGGCGCACCAAAAATAAACCGCGTTGGAAATTTTTTGCCGCCAACATTTTGTTAAACAAACTTTCAGGCAGCGTGTCGCCATTGTCTTCGTGCGCCGACATTTCGCGCAATACGTCAAATTCCCACACGAAATTTTCCATAAATTGACTCGGCAATTCCACCGCGTCCCATTCCACGCCATTGATACCGCTCACGCCCAACTCGTCCACGCGCGTCAGTAAATGATGCAAACCATGTCCTGTTTCATGGAACAGCGTAATGATTTCATCATGCGTCAAACGCGATTCCTTGCTCCCAACTGGCGGCGTGAAATTGCACACCAAATACGCAATCGGCGTTTGAATTTGCCCAGCCTTATCGCCCGACAAGAAACGGCGGCGACCGCGATAATCATTCATCCACGCGCCACCGCGTTTGCCTTCACGCGCAAACAAATCCATGTACACGCCGCCAATAATCGCGCCGCCTTTTTCCAACTCAAAATAACGCACATCTTCATGCCACACAGGAACAGATTTTTCCGTCAAATTCACGCCATACAAACGCTTGATTTGCGTGAATAATCCAGCCAACACCTTGCTTACAGGGAAATATTTTTTCACTTCCGTTTCAGAAAAAGCGTACTTTTGTTCACGCAATTTCTCGCTCGCGTAACTCAAATCCCATGATTGAATGTCAGGCAGCCCCAAATTTGTCGCGGCAAATTCGCGCACTTCCGCCAAATCTTGTTGCGCGAACGGTTTAGCGCGTTTCGCCAAATCGCGTAAAAAATCCAACACTTGCGCTGGTGTTTCCGCCATTTTCGTAACCAGCGACAACGCCGCGTAATTTTCGTAGCCCAACAAATTCGCTTCTTGCAGCGCAATTTCCAAACAGCGCGTAATGTTCGGCGTGTTATCCCATTCCGCCTTGCCCAGCTCACTCGCACGAGTGCAATACGCACGGTAAAGCTGTTCACGCAATTCACGATTGTCCGCGTACTGCATCACGGCGATGTAGTGCGGCATTTGCAAACCGATTTTGTAACCTGATTTGTTTTCGGCTTGCGCGGCTGCCTGAAACATCGCCAACGCATCGTCAGGCAAACCTTGCAGGCTGCTTTCATCATCAAAATACAGCGCGAAATCATCGGTCGCGTCCAACACATTTTGCGAAAACTGCGCCGATAATTGCGCCGATTCCATTTGCAATTTGGCAAATTCCGCCTGTTTTTCGGGCGACAATTCCGCGCCACTCAACACGAAACCGCGCAAATCGTGCGCCAATTTCGTTTGTTGAGTGTTGTTCAATTTGGCAAATTCGGGCGCGTTTTTAATCGCTTTGAAACGCTCGTAAAGTTCAATATCTTGTCCGATTTCCGTGAAAAATACGGTAACTTCAGGCATCAATTCGTTGTAAACGGCGCGAAGTTCGGGCGTATCCACCACGCTATTCAAATGCGCCACCACGCCCCAAATTCTGCCAACACGTTCTGTGATGTCGGTTAATGTTTCTACGGTGTTGAGCCAAGTCGTTTCAGGCTGTGTTTTGATTTGGGCGATTTGTTCGCGGGCTTCGGACATTGCCGTTTGCATAGCTGGTTTGATGTCATCTACGCGGATCTCGTTGTAACGCGGTTCGTTGTCTAAATTTAAAAGGATATTTGCTGACATTTTGTTTTTCCGTTGTTGAAAATAGGTTGCGTTTAAATGGGGCGGATTGTGCAGAAAACAAGGTGCAGGCTGCTTTTTGCGCGAATTTGCCCTACATTAAAGCCATCTTCAACGACCACTTTGGAGTCTATCATGGAGCTAACTTTAAAGGATTCAACGCGCGTGTATAGTGAATTAAATTTGGGGCTGTCCTAGATAACTAGGGAAATTCAAATTAAGTTAGAATTATCCCTATGCGAAAAAGTCGTCTAAGTCAGTACAAACAAAACAAACTCATTGAGCTATTTGTCGCAGGTGTAACCGCAAGAACAGCAGCAGAGTTAGTAGGTGTTAATAAAAATACCGCAGCCTATTATTTTCATCGTTTACGATTACTTATTTATCAAAACAGTCCACATTTAGAAATGTTTGATGGCGAAGTAGAAGCAGATGAAAGTTATTTTGGTGGACAACGAAAAGGTAAACGCGGTCGAGGTGCTGCTGGAAAAGTCGCTGTATTTGGGCTCTTGAAGCGAAATGGTAAGGTTTATGCGGTTACTGTACCGAATACTCAAACCGCTACTTTATTGCCTATTATCCGTGAACAAGTGAAACCTGACAGCATTGTTTATACGGATTGTTATCGTAGCTATGATGTATTAGATGTGAGCGACAAAGCCATTTTAGCTTCGCTGAAACTTCGTTTTCGTATCAATCACAGCACACATTTTGCTGAACGACAAAACCATATCAACGGAATTGAGCACTTTTGGAATCAAGCAAAAACGTCATTTACGCAAGTTTAACGGCATTCCCAAAAAGCATTTTGAGCTGTATTTAAAGGAGTGCGAATGGCGTTTTAACAACAGTGAGATAAAAGTTCTTGTTCTATTTTAAAACAATTAGTAAAATCGAGTTTGTCCTAGTTATCTAGGACAGCCCCTTAAATTTAGATTAGTACAGCGTTTGCCAACTTCCTTATGTACTAGCTGTACACGGCGGTCGTTGTCGCCTTGTCCTAATCTAAATTTAATCCACTATATTATGTAGTCGGCACCCCCATCGCCCAAGTGAAATCGCCCAGCATGGTAAGCGAAGTGTTGCAGCAACGCAGCTTCAATACCGTATGCATTCCTGCACACGTTGCCCCAGCCCAGCTAGCAGCCCTTTTCGCAGGCATAAAAACGCAGCAAAACGTGGACGGCATTATGGTAACCGTGCCACACAAAATCTCGTTCACCGATTTGTGTGATAGCGTATCCGAACACGCCCAATTTTTGCATACCGTAAACGTAGTTCGCCGCAATACCAATGGCACTTGGCAAGGCGATATGTTTGTGGGCGATATCGTGGCGCACCTACCATTGACCGCGTGGATAGAAACCGCGCGCCAACGCGGTTGTCGCACGTCCACAGGTTTGGATATGTTTGCCAGCGTGCGCGATTTGATGACCGATTTTCTATTGAAAAACCATCAATCGCAAAAATAAATTTGATTAAATATGAAAAACTTATTATTTAGCGAGCCAATATCGCTTGCCAAATAATCAAAACTTTGGTTTAATAACGTCGTTTCGCTGCACGGCGAAACGAATGGGTGATTAGCTCAGTTGGTAGAGCGTCTGCCTTACAAGCAGAATGTCGGCGGTTCGACTCCGTCATCACCCACCATTTTTTTGGGCGTTTGATTTATCAAATGTTCATGCGCGGTGGTAGCTCAGTTGGTTAGAGTACTGGCCTGTCACGCCAGTGGTCGCGGGTTCGAGCCCCGTCCACCGCGCCAAATTCCAAACCGTATCTGTCATGGATACGGTTTATTTTTTTGTTGACGTCATATCAATCCAACAAACAAAAAGCAGCCCGCACCTTTTGTCCAAATCTTTGATTTGGGTATATAGTGGATTAAATTTAAATTAGGACAAGGTCGACAACGACCGCCGTGTACATCTAGTACATAAGGGAGTTGGCAACGCTGTACTAATCTAAATTTAATTCACTATAAAAGGTGTATGCCGTAGGCAGGCACAACCTTTTAAACACAAAGTGCAAGCTACTTTTTATTATGATTCTTTTATTCAGGCGATTGTTGCTGTGCTTGCTTATCCGCTTTTTCTGCTTGCGCTGCCCAGTAGCTCGCCAAGATTGAGCCTGAAATATTGTGCCAAACGCTAAACAAGGCACTTGGCACAGCAACCACAGGCGCGGCGGCAAAATGTGCCGCCGCCAGCGTCGCGCCTAAACCTGAATTTTGCATACCGACTTCAATCGCCAGCGTTTTTTGCGCGTCAAACGGCAATTTGCACCAACGAGCGGCAAAAAATCCCAGCAAATAACCCAAGCTATTGTGCAAAATCACTACGCCAAAAATCAACAAACCACTTTCTAGGATTTTGGCCTTGCTCGCGCCAATAATCGCGGCAATAATCAAAATAATGGCAACCACCGACACCAAGGGCAACAATTCGGCGGCGGCTTCGGTTTGTTTTTTGAAGAATTTGTGCGCCAACACGCCCAACACTATCGGTAACAACACGATTTGCAAAATAGACAACAGCATTTTGCTGGGGTCAAATTGCAGCCATTGGTGCGCCAAAACGTAAAAAATCGCAGGGGTAAAAATGGGTGCAAGCAGCGTGGTGATGGACGTTACGCCCACTGACAACGGTACATTGCCACGCGCCAAAAAGGTAATCACGTTGGACGCTGTGCCTCCTGGGCAGCAACCAACCAAAATTACGCCCACGGCAATTTCGGGCGGCAGGCTAAATCCTTTTGCCAACAAAAAAGCGGTTATCGGCATAATCAAAAATTGCGCCAGCACACCTACCAACACGGCTTTTGGGTGGGTGGCAACAATTTTAAAATCGCTGGGTGTGAGCGTTAAGCCCATGCCAAACATAATCACGCCCAACAAATACGGCACGTTGGGCAGCACCCATTTGAATGATTCGGGCGATAGCAATCCCAGCGCGGCAAATAAAGTCGCCCAAATCGTAAAGGTTTTGCCAACAAAATCGCTGATTTTATTTAATATGCTCATGAAATTTTCCTAAACAAAGGGTGGCAAGCATACAAGAATTAACACAGTATAGCAAAGTGAAATTGCAGGCTGCTTTTGTGCGGAATATTCCATACAAAAGCAGCCTGCAATTTATTTATCCCAATCACTCTTCATCTACCACAACCGTTGTCGCGGTTGGCACAACCGACAAATATTTCAGCGCGATAAATTGCTGTTCGGGGTCGATTTCGGTAATCGCCAGCTTGACGGTGGCTTTGGGCGCAATCTCGATTGGAATGCCAGTGGCGCGTGCCGTTAGTGGCAAGCCTTCCAAGCGCACCAAGTCTTCTTTTAGCACCACAGCATTGATTTCGTGCACGTTTTCTTGCACCAGCCACACGGTTGCCCAGTAGTTTTCCATCGTGTCTTGAAACGCGCGATAGGCGTTAAACGCGGCTTCAAACGCGCCCAATGCCACAAATAAATCGCTGTCGTTTTTGGTAAAACGTGGCTCGCTGTCTGGGTCGAGCAGGCTTTGCAGTTGCTTTTGGTTGATGTAGTCGCTGGCACGGCGCAGCGGCGAAGTAAACCAGCCATAATGCGCCACATTCATGCCGATGTGCGGCTCGGAATGCGTGGACATTCGCACGCGACCGCTCGGCTGCACGCGGAATAAACCTGCCAATTCGTTATCGTGCAGCATTTTTGCCCACGATGTGTTCGCCAAAATCATCATTTCGCTGACCAGCGTGTCAATCGGCGAACCGCGTTCACGGCGCGTAATCAGCACTTTGCCGTTGGCATCAAAATCAATGCCGTAATCGTATTTTTTGGGCAAAGTGGGGTCGTCCAAACGGTCGCGCTGGCGTTGCAATTCGCGCGCTAAATCCAGCAAATACAAGCAATCGGCATGGTGGGCAAACTGTGGATTATCCGCGCTGCCTACGCCTGTTTCGCTATTAAAAAATGGTTCGATGTTTTGAATACGCAAATTGGTGGCGATTGGCACAAGCTCAATTTGGCTGGTTGGCTCGGATAACTGCCAATTTTCATCTACATCAAAATAAATGCTGAACGCTGGCACGACTTTGCCCTCGTCCAAGCTGAACGCGCCAATCCAGTTTTCGGGCAGCATGGTGATTTTGTTGGCAGGAAAATACACCGTGCTTAACCGCTGCATGACGATTTTTTCTACATCGCTATTCGGCTCGATGCCCAGCGCGGGGGCAGCGATGTGGATGCCGATGCGCTTGCTGCCGTTGCCCAAATCTTGCACCGACAGCGCGTCATCGACTTCGGTTGTGGATAAGTCGTCAATGGAAAAGGCTTGTACGTTGGCAAGCGGCAAATGTGCAGGCTGCTCTGGTGCGGATAATTCGGGAAAATCCATGCCTTTGGGGAAATATTTGTAGGCAAAGCGTTGCAACAAATATTGTGGTTTGGACGTGATGCCGCCTGTGTGCAACGCCAGTTCGTAGAGCGACAATTTCAGCGCGTCGCTGGCTTTGTGGAATGCTTTGTATGCCAACGATTGCTTGTCGGGGTCGTACAAAATTTGCGGCAATTCGGTGGCAATGGCATCGGGCAAGCGACCTGCAACCATTTCGTCTGCCCATGCTTGGATTTGCGCTTCTTGTTGCGCTTTGTGTTCAATCGTGGCTAGGGCTTGTTTGAGTACGTTTTCGGGTGCGGCTTTGAACACGCCTTTGTTTTTTTTGTGAAAATACATTGGCGCAGCATACAACGCCATCAAAGTCGCGGCTAATTGGGTTTTGCTGGCTTGGTTGCCAAAATATTCTTTGGCGGCGGCTTTGAAGTCGAATTCGTCTTGCCCTACGCAGTCCCACAGCAATTCGGTGTCGATTTCGTTGGCTTCGGCTTGGGCGGTTTGCATGAAGCTGTCCATGCTGCCGTCAAATTCAATAAACGTGTTGGCGGCTTTGACTTTGACGCGCTTGCCGTGTTGCGTGTCGGCTTGATAGGTGCTATCGTTTTTTTGCACGATGCTGGCGACTTTGAATTGTCCGCCGTCTTCATAAAAAATATGGCTCATGGTGTGTTCTCATAATGGAATGGCGCGATTATAGCGGAAAAAGCAGCCTGCACATTTTTATCCAAAGTGCAGGCTGCTTTGATTGTGTCAAATGTTTATCTACGCGCTTCCAATTCCAACGCAGCAATATTGCCCTCACGGTCTTGAATTTGCGCCAAAGCAGCCTGCACTTCTGCGGCATTATTTCGTTTTTGCGCGGCAGACAAACGCACACGCGCTGCTGCCAAAGCCTGACGTTCACGGTTGATTTCTTGCTGCAAAATTTGACGGCGCGTGGGCTTGCTCGGCAAGGTTACTTCCGAAGCAGCCTGTACTCTGGGCGTGTAGCGTGTATGCGTTTGCAGTACAGGGCGCGTAGTCGGTGCAGATGCGGTACTGGACGCGCTAATCGGTTCAATTTCGGTTGGCGCAAAATCGCTGCTTTGCCATGTTTGGGCGATTTCGTTTTGAATGATTTGGGATACAGACAAACTGGGCGCAGATGCCGATTGCGCGTAGAGCAACGGTGCAGATGTCAGGCATAGGGCGGATAAAAATAAACGGGTATTCATGATGATTTTTTGGGGTGGGATAAATAGATTTTCTGCAAAACGAACAATTTATCAGTCGTAAGGTGGGTTTTAACCCATCAATTCGCTCAATATTCACGATTATTGGTGAGATAAGTCCCAGGCCTGACAAGTTTTAAATAATAGCCACAATACGGTCAATGCGATTCGCAAAACGAGCTAACCATGGTTTCCAAGATTTGTAACCGTAAAGCCGTACTATGTTTAACACTAAACTAAATAATATAGAAT
>NZ_FOJK01000002.1 GCF_900111845.1 Kingella kingae ATCC 23330
TCTTTTTCTAGCAAACAAATTATTAACCATAAATCTATATTATAATGGCAAGGATTTTTTCAATGAAAAAAATATTATTTAGTTTATTGGGATTAACTATACTCTTATGCGGATGTCATTATGAAAAAAGTTATTTCTATGAGTTAGGTGATTTAAATAATAAAATTGATGTTTATTATTTTATAGATATTGACAAGAGCGATACTTATTCAATTTATATTAATTACTTTGTGGATGACATAAATAAGTGGGGAGAAACAATAGATCTTATAAGAACCGAAAGTAATACAGGAAAATATAAATCATCAATTTCAATATTCGATGAAAACAATAAATTAATTTATTCCATAACTGAATACCCCATACGGTTGCATCACCATAGTTCTAATCCAGCTGACAGAGTCATTTCTGTGGATGCATTTCCTAAATATTTTTATTTAGAAAAAGGGAGAAAATATTACTTTAAAATTAATATTGATAATATAGACTTAAGCTCTCTTGATAATTATCGAAAACAAATTGAAATTACTCTTTTATACAAAGCAAAGTAACGAGGTAAATGATGACTTATTCAGTAACCATCCATATTGCAAATAGAGGAACACCTTTGAAAAAAGGCGGAACTTCTTCAGTTGGTCATATGTGGTATGAAATCAATGATTATAAATCCAAACCCAAAAGTTACGGATTCGCACCTCTTGAACATGGAAAAGCATTTGGAAAAGGTCATGTATACGATGATGACAGTGACAACTACTTATCGACTTCTTATTCTAGAACAATAGAAATTACAAAAGAACAATATGAGCGATTAAAAGACTTTGGAGAACATTCCTCTAATTATGGTTTTGATAGAGACTATAATGGGTTATGGAATAGTTGCATTGATTTTACTTGGAGAGCATTAAATGTCGGGGGTATTAATCCTGTTAAAGATTTTGATGGAATGTTATGGCCAACATGGAATGAGTCTTGGTCTAATATGTTACCTGGAAGTGAGCCACTTTTCCCATATGGAGATGATGGTTACCAATGTTTAAAACCTTGGGTGGAACAGCCACCACGCACTAACAAAGCCCACGGCTACGACCCATTGGTTATCAACCTAGACGGCAAAGGCATTCAAACTCTCGCCCCCTCTTCTGTCAGCGCACGCTTCGACCACAACGCAGACGGCATCGCAACCGCTACGGGTTGGACAGCAGCAGGTAATGGTATTTTGGCATTGGATTTGGATAACAACGGCAAGATTGATTAGTGGTAAAGAAATTTTTGGTAATCATTCGGTTTTGTCTAATGGTGCGACAGCCGCTCATGGTTATGCAGCACCGGCAGAATTAGACAGCAATCACGATAATCTCATCAATCAAGCAGATGAATTGTTTAGCAGCCTGAAAGTATGGCAAGACATCAATCAAGATGGTATCTCCCAAGCCAATGAATTGTTCACTCTGGACGCATTAGATATTCAATCGCTTAATTTAGAACATCAAGAAAATAGCAAAGATTTAGGTAATGGCAACCGTTTAACTCATATCGGCAGCTACACTAAAATAGACGATACAACTGGTGAAATGGGCGATGTAGAATTTGCTAGCAACAGTTTGTATAGCCGTTACACCGATACGGTAGAGCTGACACCTGAACAATTAAAAGCTCCTAATTTACAGGGTTTAGGTCGCTTACGTGATTTACGCTGAATTAACCAGTAATGTTAAATAGTTTTGATATTTCAGGCAGCCTGAAAGCTAATTGAAGTATCAGAATTATAAAAATAAGAACAAGTCTTAAAGATGTTGACTGTAATTTTAAATTGTGATAATTTTTGTAAAATTTCTGTTGCAAGGATAAGTTAATGAGTAACTTGAAATGCGTGGGTGCAAGCACCCACCCTACGCTTGCTATTCAAGCAACAAATAGTTTTTTAGGTAGTATTGGTAGAGATAATAAAATACAAACACAGTTTCCTTATATGCTTCTCTTGATAATATATTCTTGAATTTAAAAAGCGTATCAGGATACCCAAGAACTTTTAAATAAGGATAATTTTATGTTTAATCCAAAAATATTTTTATATTCTATTTTAATTTTTTTTGTGGTTGCCTGTGATTTTGGATTTCCTAAAATGAAGGTGGATTTTTCCCTTTTGCCAGATAATGAAATAAGCAACTACATTATCAATGTATATCCCAACAACCCAAATAATCTTAAGTATATTTTTGAAGAAAAATTAGCTGGTAATCACAACTCGGAAAATATTAAAAATGTGGCATCTGGAATGGGTATGACTTGTACGGATACTCTATGCTCATATAGGGCGGTAGTAAAGCAGAGTATCGTTATTCATGGAGAGAAAAAAAATTCAACATTTAATTTTTATATAGAAATTGATCCGAATAGAGGGTTGGATTCTTTTGTGAGCAAGAAGTTTTAATTTTGTTATTTTAGGATGATAATTATGAGTCAATCAGAAAACTATAGAATTGTAAAATCACAACTTCCATTAGTCGGTGGGATGGGCGGACATAATTTTATAGCCGTTTTAGATCCTAGTGGAAAGGTTGTTCACGAACTTAATGGATTAGCAACATCTGAAGATGGGGCAATCAAACCTATAGGTTACTTGCCTTCAGATAGATTAAAAGTTTATTCCGAAACAGAAGCTGGAGGTTTTTTCTACAATCCATCACAACGTCAACAGACTTTGTATGAGGGTTCTTACGAAAGCGTAATGGATAAATACAATAAAGGTTATGAAGCAGGCAAGAAAATCAATGATCAGAATCTTCCTTACCCTTTCTTTGGATTAGGCAAAAACAGCAATTCCGTAGCATCAACATTACTAAATCAGATGGGTTTGGACGACCCAGATTTAGGTAATGCATTGACACCAGGCGAAGGTTCTTTATTACTTCCTGAAAAAAATTGGTGCGATCCGAGCGATTGGAAAGATTGGCAAGATGAAGTAAACCGAGACGGCAAAGCCTACGGCTACGACCCCCTAATCCTAAACCTAGACGGCAAAGGCATTCAAACTCTCGCCCCCTCTTCTGTCAGCGCACGCTTCGACCACAACGCAGACGGTATCGCAACCGCTACGGGTTGGGCAGCAGCAGGTAACGGTATTTTGGCGTTAGATTTGAATAACAACGGCAAAATCGACAGCGGCAAGGAAATCTTTGGTAACCATTCTGTTTTGTCTAATGGTGCGACAGCAGCTCATGGTTATGCAGCACTGGCAGAATTAGACAGTAATCACGATAATCTCATCAATCAAGCAGATGAATTGTTTAGCAGCCTGAAAGTATGACAAGACATCAATCAAGACGGCATCTCACAAGCCAATGAATTGTTTACATTACAAGCATTGGGTATTCAATCTCTTAATTTAGAACATCAAGAAAATAGCAAAGATTTAGGCAATGGCAACCGTTTAACCCATATTGGTAGCTACACTAAAATAGATGGTACAACTAGTGAAATGGGCGATGTAGAATTTGCTAGCAACAGTTTGTATAGTCGTTACACAGATACGGTAGAGCTGACACCTGAACAATTACAAGCTCCTAATTTACAGGGTTTGGGACGTTTGCGCGATTTGCGCGAGGCTGCCGCATTGAACGCTGAATTAGCAGATACGTTAAAAACCTATGCTGCTGCTCAAACCAAAGAAGAACAAACAGCATTGTTGAGTGAGTTGGTTACTAAATGGGGTGCAACTGACCCATTCAAATCCAAAACAGATGCGTTTACTTTATCTAGTGATTTGATTTTGACTGATAACGAGGGCATTGGGTTGACACCCACTCAAATCGCAGAATGGCGCAAAGGTATTGTGTTAGATGCTCAAACCAAAGCCGATTTTGAAGCTGTACGCAGCAAAATTGCCGTTCTTGATGCGTTTACAGGCGAAAAATCTGAAACGCTCTACTTTGGTACGCAAGCACAAGCTCGTCAAATTATTGATACGGTTAATCAAACTTATGATTCATTGGCAAATAATATCTATCAGGGTTTGTTATTCCAAACACGTTTACAGCCTTATTTGAATGAAATCGGCTTTAAATTAGATGATAAACAACAATTTACGTTAGATTACACCGATGTTCAAACCAAATTTCAAGAAACTTTTGCAACCAATGCTCAAAAAGCCTTTGTAGATTTAGGCGAATTTTTGGCTTTTGGTAGTGCAAAAGATTGGACTGCTGGAATGTCGTTGCTTTCTGATTTCGCTAAACAGGGTAAAGAGAGCGGTCAATTACAAGACTGGCTGAATGTACTAGGTGATAAAGCAGCTACCATTTTGGCAGAACAAAATGGTGATGCTGCTAACAATGTCTTACAAGCAGTTGGTTTGCTCGGTCGTGATGTATTGAATGGTAATGGGGGCGATGACCGTTTAATCGTAGGTTCTGCTACTGCTGTTGTGAATGGTGGTAATGGCTCTGATGTGTACGAGTTTAATAAAGGTTTTGGTGCAACCACGATTTACAATAGCGATACATCAGACAAACGTCATGATGTGGTACGTTTGAACGGTGTGAGCAAAGATGCCATTTCTTATAAACGCAATGGTAATGACCTGATTATTCGTGTATCTGGTGAGCAAAACAGTATTACTGTTAGCAATATGTTTGCTGGCGATGTTTTAACTCAACATATTGATGCGATTGAATATGACGGTGGTCAAATCAGCCTAGCAGAAATCAAAGAAACGCTGTTACGTGGTACAGATGGTAACGATTTCTTACAGGGTTATGGCGATGATGATACGGTTCATGCAGGGGCAGGAAATGACCATATTGAAACCTACAATGGCAATGACACCATTTACGCAGGGTTAGGCGATGACAATATTGATGCGGGCGGCGGTAACGATAGGATTTACCTAGAAACAGGAAATAATCGCGCTTATGGTGGAGATGGGGACGATACCATTGTTTCAGGCAGCCTGAATGATATTTTAGAAGGTGGAATGGGTTCTGATACCTATATTTTTGGTAAACAATTCGGTCAAGATACCGTTTTAAACTTCAATCCGCAACACGATAAAGATGTGCTGAAATTTACTCATACACGATTAAACGATGTCACCATTCACCGCAATGAAGCTGATTTATTGATTACGCAAAAAGACGGTCAGCAAGTTACTGTTCAAAACTTCTTTGAAAAAGACGGTAAGGGCGATTACACCGTTCAACGTATTGAATTTGCTGATGGCAAACAACTCAACACCGAGCAACTGCGTCAATGGGTCATCAGTCCGACTCGTGGTGATGATAAGCTGTATGCTTATACAGATGGCGGTAAATTGTATGGTGGTAACGGTAACGATACCTTAATAGGTAATGCAAGCATTGATTACCTTGTAGGCAATAATGGTCATGATACCTTAGCCGGTGGCAAAAATGATGACCGCTTAGAAGGGGGTTCTGGTAACGATACCTATCTTTTCAATCTTGGTGATGGCAATGACCGAATTTATGATAGTGCTGGTAATGATACTTTAAAACTAGGATCAGGTATTGCAAAACAAGATTTATGGTTTAGCCGCAATGGTCGTGATTTGACAGTTCAAGTATTGGGTCAAACAGACAGCGTAACCGTTGAAGATTGGTTTGGCATTATTCCGCGTAGGATTGAAACCATTCAAACCCATGACGGCTCACATCTTGATGTGAGTGCAGTACAAAAATTGGTACAAGCAATGGCGTCATTCGCTCCTGAAACAGGAAGTGGGTTAGGTGTTCTTGAACAAATGAAAGAATATTCACAGCAGGTATTCGCTGCAAATAACCTGTAATGTTTTGCGTAAAATCTGACTAAAGCCGCCTCATAATTTAGGGTGGCTTTTTGTTATATTAGCAAATATGAAACCACGATACTAAGAACCTGTATTCGCAAAAATGATAAAATATCTTGGGGCTATCCTAGATAACTGGGGAAATTCAAATTAAGTTAGAATTATCCCTATGAGAAAACGTAGTTTCAGCAAAGCTAAAAAGTCGTCTAAGTCAGTACAAACAAAATAAACTCATTGAGTTATTTGTCGCAGGCGTAACTGTAAGAACAGCAGCAGAGTTAGTAGGTGTTATAGTGAATTAAATTTAGATTAGTACAGCGTTGCCAACTCCCTTATGTACTAGGTGTACACGGCGGTCGTTGTCGCCTTGTCCTAATCTAAATTTAATCCACTATAATAAAAATACCGCAGCCTATTATTTTCATCGTTTACGATTACTTATCTATCAAAACAGTCCACATTTAGAAATGTTTGATGGCGAAGTAGAAGCAGATGAAAGTTATTTTGATGGGCAGCGAAAAGGTAAATGCGGTCGCGGTGCTGCTGGTAAAGTCGCTGTATTCGGGCTCTTGAAGCGAAATGGTAAAGTTTACACTGTTACCGTACCGAATACTAAAACAGCCACTTTGTTACCCATTATTCGTGAACAAGTTAAACCTGACAGCATCGTTTATACGGATTGTTATCGTAGCTATGATGTATTAGATGTGAGCAACAAAGCTATTTTAACTCCGCTGAAACTTCGTTTTCGTATCAATCACAGCACACATTTTGCTGAACGACAAAACCATATCAACGGAATTGAGAACTTTTGGAACCAAGCAAAACGTCATTTACGCAAGTTTAACGGCATTCCCAAAGAGCATTTTGAGCTGTATTTAAAGGAGTGCGAATGGCGTTTTAACAACAGTGAGATAAAAGTTCTTGTTCTATTTTAAAACAATTAGTAAAATCGAGTTTGTCCTAGTTATCTAGGACAGCCCCAAAATGAAAAAGCAGCCTGCACTTTTAATCAACCAAAAGTGCAGGCTGCTTTGTCTATTTCAGGAAAATTGTCTAGGTCATGCGCTGCGCTCTAAATTCAAGCAGCCTGCACTTTTTTCCAATGCAAATCTTGCGCGACCAAACGCACAGGCGTATTGGCTGCACCATACGCATCGTAGCCGCCAATGCGTTGAATCACTTCCAAGAAAAAGCGGTTTTCAATGATTTGCGAATAAACGTGCAAAAACTCGCCGCCCTTACCGTCTATGTCATACAGCATATGATGGGCGCGAAGTTTTGCCACAAATGCATCGTCCAAATCAAAACGTGCTTGCAAATCATCATAATAATTTTCGGGAATGTCCAACAGCTGTGCGCCGTTTTCACGCAGCGTTTTCACGGTGCTAAAAATGTTATCGCTGGCAAAGGCAATATGCTGCACGCCGCTGCCTTTATAGTTTGCCATAGAACGCGACACCACCGTGTTTTGGTTGTCCGATGCGTTCAGCGGAATGTGAATCGCGCCATTTTCACTGCGAACCAAGCGGCTTTTCATCAAGCCATAGAGGTCGGGCAAACTCATATCGGCGTCGTGGCGGAATCCAAAAATAGAGCGGAAATGCAGCGTCCAGCCGTCAATGCGGTCGGCAGGAATGCCCCACGCCAAGGCTTCGTAGCCCACTTGCACATCGTGTTTTTTGGCGACTTCGCCCAGCGCAAACAAATCGCCCGCCACAATATCATCGTTATGAATCGTGGTGGGCTGCACATTGCTGCACACCAAAATTTTATTTGTACCCAATTCGTGCATCAAATCAAATTTGCGCTCGGCTCGTTCCAATTGTTGCGCCAAACGCCCACGCGCACGCCTTCAAAATCGCGAAACAGCTGAAACAGCATGATTTCCAGCCCCAAGTCTTTGCACATTTTGCGAACATCGGCAGGGCTGCCATCAAAATAAAGCAAGTCGTTTTCAAAAATTTCCACGCCATCAAAACCCACGCCTGCAATGGCGCGAAGTTTTTCGGGCAAAGTGCCGCTCAACGACACGGTGGCGATGCTGTGTTTCATACAAACCTTTCAATATTGCACAATACTTAATGCTAAAAATTTTGAATTTTTGAAATAAAATAATAAAAATTAGATGATTTTTATTATTAAATATACATAAATAGTTGTTTTATAGCTAAAAAATGCAACGCATAATGTTGCACAAAATCGCCAAATTAAACAGCCTTATTCTGATGATTTTATTTTGCTTATTTTTTAGGCAATTTTATTTTTTAATTTGATTTCAATCGTGTAATATAGTTATCCACAACTTATTAAGTGTTTTGTCCTGTTTTAAATTAAGTAAATTTGTACAAAAATGCTTGTTACAGCAAATTGATAGCGTTATAGTCAGTCTTGCCTTCGGGCAATTTTCTATTACTTTTGAAAAGGATTGCATGATGAAACGTGATTTTGAAGCACAAAAAGAAGCACTCTTGAAAGAAATTCGCACCGTATTGAATGATGTCGAAGCCTTGTATGATGAAGGCGTAGAACGCGGCGCGGAAGAAACTCAAGCCTTAAAAGCGAAATTGCAAGCACGATTGGGCAACGCGCAATCTACTTTGCAAAATTTGGAAGACCGCACGGTGGAACAGGTTAAATACCACGCCAAACGCGCCGATGAATATGTAAACGATAAGCCTTATTACGCCATGGGCTTTGCCGCTTTGGCTGGCTTGGTGGTGGGCGTGTTGCTCAATCGCCGTTAATTGGGTTGTTTAGATAACCAAAGCAGCCTGCATTTTTGTATGTTTACAAAAGTGCAGGCTGCTTTTTTCACGTTTTTTATATATCAGGGGCAAAATACCTGTTTACAAATCAAACCACGCCGACACAGGTGCATGGTCGCTGGGTCGTTCTTGGGCGCGTTCTTCCAAATCCACACGCACATCGTGCAGGCTGCTTGCCAAACTTTGGCTGGCTAAAATGTGGTCAATACGTAAACCTAATTTACGTTGGAACATCGCGCCACGATAGTCAAACCAAGTGTAGTGCACACCCGTTGGGTGAATTTGGCGCAGGCAATCGGTTAAACCCAAATCCAGCAAAGTTTGAAACCAAGCGCGTTCTTCGCTGGAACAATGGATTTGCTCGCGCCATTTTTCGGGGTCGTACACATCGTCATCAGCAGGCGCAATATTGAAATCGCCCAACAAAACCAGTTTGTCATATTGCTGCATTTGCTCGCGTACCCATTGCGTGAGCGCGGCAAACCATTGGCGTTTGTAGACAAATTTGTCGCTTTCTAGCGATTCGCCGTTCACGCAATACACGTTAATCACGCGCACGCCGTTGATGGTTGCACTAATCACACGGCGTTGTGGGTCATCGGGTAGCGCAGGCAAGCCTGTTTGCACATCTTCAATCGCATGACGGCTAATGATTGCCACACCGTTATAGGTTTTTTGACCGCTCCACGCGCATTGCCAGCCCATCATCTGCAAGGCGGCAGCAGGGAATTTGTCTTGTTCCAACTTCAATTCTTGCAGCACCAACACATCGGGCTGATGCTGACTTAACCAGTTGCTCACATGCGGCAGGCGCACGTTGAGCGAGTTCACATTCCAAGTCGTGATATTCATGTTATTTCTTTCGGGTTGATAGAAAGCGCGCGCAACACGTTTTTGATTTCATCAGATGTGATGCGATATTGCATAATTCGCATAAAGCGCGTGTAGTCTACCATACCAAGCTGCCGCATTTTGTACAAATGGTTACCCACTTGCGTGGCAGTCAAACCCGTGGCTTGCACCAATTCTTGCAGGCTGCTTTCGTGTTCCAGCAGCAACAGCAAAATCGACAATCGCTCGCTATTGGACATGGCTTTGAGCATATCCGATGCGTTATTTAAATTTGAATGGCTTTTTGTGTTCATCATTATTGCAACTTATTTTGATTACTTATTACTATTGCTTTATACGATTGCAGGCTGCTTGACACGATATCGAAGCAGCCTGCATTTTTTATAACAATGTTTATTTAACTTGCGCGTTTGGATTAGGGTTAATCAAAATCTCCACACGACGGTTTTGAGCGCGGCCATAATCGGTGCTGTTGTCGGCGATTGGCTGACGCGAACCTTGACCCGATACGCTCATGCGATTAGCGGCTACGCCACGTTGATTCAAATACGAAGCAACGGCATTAGCGCGGTTGTATGACAATGGATTGTTAATCGCGTCTGAACCTGTGCTGTCGGTGTGACCTACAATCGTAATCGTGGTTTCGTTATACGTTGCCAAAGTTTGCGCCGCGTTTGCCAAAGCCGATTGTGCCGCTGGCGACAAATCGTAACGACCCGTGGCAAACGTTACGTTTTCTGGCATCGTCAATTTGATTTGGTTGCCTTGGCGTTCTACTTCTACGCCTGTGTTGGCAAGTTGTTCACGCAATTTGGTTTCTTGGTAATCCATGTAACCGCCCACGCCCGCACCCAACGCGCCACACGCCAACGCAGAGTTACGCGCACCTGTGCTGCCATGTGTTAATGCACCCACGATACCACACGCCACTGCCGCACCTACGCCATAAACCGCGGTTTTGCTGGCTTGTTGCTGACCTTGTGCGTTGGTTACGCAACCGCTCAATGCCAAAGCAGAAGTCGTTGCGATGATGATGAGTTTTTGAGACATTTTCATGATGTTTTTTCCTTGTGTGAAGACAGTTAAATGGAATAAGCCAAATGTGCAGGCTGCTTTTGATGCTGTCTGCACAATATAAATTGGTCGCGCAATATAGCTTATTTTTATCAAGTCGCGGATTTTTTAACGCTAAATTACGTTTTACAACTTGGCTTGGCGCAACTGCTTGTCCGACAAAGTCCACAGCAAAATCATGCCCACCACCGTGCTGGCAAACATACCGCCAGCCATCACATTTGCCGTACCATTGTGTAACAAAGTCACCACAAAACCTGCGCCTGCACCAATGAGCGATTGCGATGACGACAACACGGCGTTTGCGCTGCCACCCATTTCGGGCTTGAAGTTGCCCATAAACAAGGCTTGCGAATTGGCGGCAATTAAACCTTGTGCGCCCACCGAACACACCACGCACGGCACAAACCACCAAAATGCAGGCTGCTTGGCAATCATCACGCTGCTAAACAGCAATAAATTGGCGGTAAATTGAATGATGATGCCTACCAACAACAAATGGTGCGATTCCCAGTTGCGCTTCAAACCAAACGCGGTCAGTCGGTTGCACGACATCATCATCACGATATTGCAACCAAACACCCATGCGTATTGCGTGGGCGACAAGCCGTACAGTTTCATGTAAACAAACGGCGATTCGCTCAAAAACACCAGCATAGATGCGAATGATGCAGCTTGATAGAACAAAAATCCCAACGCAGCTTTATTGCTCAAAACGGCATAATAACGGCTGCCGATTTGACGGACTTGTTCGCGCGTAATCGGCTCGGCAGCTTTGCGTTGTGGCAAAAAGCGGAACAGTAAAATGGTTACAAAAGTCGCGTAAATAAACAAAAACGCAAAAATACTGCGCCAACCAGCCAATCCGCGCAAAAATGAGCCAAACAACGGCGCAATCAATGGTGCTGCCATAACGATAATGCCGATTAGGGCGAACATTTGTGCGGCTTCGCGTCCTTGATAGTTATCGCGCACCACCGCGCCGACCACGACCGCACTCATGCCTGCACCCAATGCCTGCACGATGCGTAGGGTTAGCAACTGGTCGGCGGTTTGCACAAAAATCAAGCCAAAACTGCCGATTAAGTAAATACACAAGCCAACCAATGCGATGTTGCGGCGACCTTTGATGTCGGATAGCGAGCCGCCTGTAATCTGCCCAATGGCAATGCCGAGCATGAAGCTGCTTAAACTTTGCTCAATGTGATGAATGTCGGCATTGAGCGCAGTGGAAATGTCCAACAATGCAGGCAAATAGGCATCAATGGAAAACGGCATAATGGTGATGAGCATAGCGAGTAAGGCTGCCATGTGTCCGCGTGAAAGCGGTTTGGTGGGTTTATAGAGTTTCATAATGTTTTGGGATTAAACCCTGAAAATTAAAATTTGTTTTATAGTGAAATGGAATCGCAATAGTACGGCGTTGCGAACGCCCTTATGTGCTATTTGCACACGGCGGTCGTTGTCGCCTTGTCCTAATCTAAATTTAATCCACTATATTTTCTGTTACCTAAATTGTACGTTAGATTCCTGCCTACGCAGGAATGACGGCGGATAGCATTTCACATTAAAGTGCAGGCTGCTTTTTGTCGGGGTCAAGACCCCGACCTACGAAACAACTGCCTATCCACCAGCCAAATCAGCAACAAAATCGGCAAGCCAATTAGCGTAGTAAACAAGAAAAATTGCGGATAGCCAATTTCCTGCACAATCGCGCCCGAATAGCCACCCAAGATTTTGGGCGACAGCGTCATCAAAGACGACAACAGCGCGTATTGCACCGCCGTGAAGCGGATATTGGTCAGGCTAGACAAAAATACGACAAACACGGTGGTTGCCAAGCCGCCAGCCAAATTGTCCAAGCCCACGGCAATATACAGCCATGCGGTGTTTTTTTCGTGCAACGCCAGCCACATAAACAGCAAATTGGTTGAAGCTGCCAAAATCGCGCCCAGCATCATCATGTGCATAATGCGAATTTTTTGCGCCAACACGCCACCTGCAAAACCGCCCAGCAACGACATCAACACGCCAAAAGTTTTGACGGCAGCGGCAATTTGTTCTTTATCAAAGCCCAAATGAACGTAAAAAATATTGGAAATCACGCCTGCGACAATGTCGGAAATGCGATACAAGCCAATCAATGCCAGCAACAGCAAGGCGCGTTTGCCATAGCGTTGAAAGAAATCGGCAACAGGCGTAACCCATGTTTGATAGACTTTTTGCTGACTCGCTACGCCCAGTTTGACCAAAAAGCAGCCTGCACCCGATGCGCCTGCAATCGCCAATAATAAATGTCCGCTTTCCAACGCAAAGGCGGTTAAAGGCGCGTTTTTGACGCTGGGAAACCAATCGGACGATGCGCGATACACACCAATCAATGCACACACCGATAGCAAAAACACAGCAAACAATCGGGCATTGTCTAGCGCGTTAATGGGTGCAGGCTGCCTGTGTTGTTCGGGTTCGTGCGCCAACCACGTTGCCAACAAACCCACGCTCATAACGGCTGCCATCGTCCAATAGGTTTGTTGCCACGCGGCATACACATATTGCTGTTCGGTTGAGCCAAACCAGCTTGCCAACCACAAACTGCCTGCGCCTGCAACAATCATGCCCAAGCGATAACCTGCGGCATAAGTAGACGACAACACGGTTTGCAAAGCAGGATTGTCGGGCGCGAGTTCAATGCGATAGGCATCAATCACCACATCTTGTGTGGCAGACGAAAAACCCAGCAACACCGCCGCCAATGCCATCAAGTGCAGGCTGCTTTCGTTTTGAGGATTGATGTTCGCCATCAACACAATCGCCAACATAATCAAACTTTGCGACAAAACCAGCCAAGCGCGGCGTTTGCCTAAACTGCGCGTCAAAAACGGCAACGATAAGCTGTCTATCAGCGGCGACCAGATGAATTTGAACGAATAGCCCAAGGCTGCCCAGCTAAACTGCGTAACCGTTTTGATGTTGATACCTGCTTCGTTGAGCCAAAACGACAAAGTAGAAAAAATCAACAAAATAGGCACGCCAGCCGAAAAACCCAGCAGCAGCAACAAACCTGCGCGGCGGTCTAAATACGCAGCAAGCGATTGGGCGACTTTGTTTGTCATATCAAAATCCGTTTTCCAAAATAATTTGCCCTGCCAATTTGTTGCGGTGCATGGCAAAGCCTTGTTCCAGCAGCGTTTTGAATGTGTCTTGTACCATGGCTGGGTTGCCGCAAATCATAAAACGGCTGGTTTGTGGATTAAATGGCAAACCAATGGCTTGGGCAAGTTGTCCATTTTGCAAACCAGCAGGCAGCCTGCAATGCAGCATGTCGGCATCGGTTTCGCGCGTGGTAACGGGGACAAAACGCAATTTGGCATAAAACTCGCCCACCAAAGGGTGTTCGGCAAGGTTGGCGATAAAATCGTTGAAAATCAAATCGTTTTGGTGCGACACGCTATGCACCAACGCCAAATGTTCAAAACGTTGCCAAATTTCGGGCTGCTGCAACATGGACAAAAACGGCGCAATGCCCGAACCTGTGGACAGCATAATCAAATCTTGCCCATCGGGAAAACGCTGTGGCATAAAAAAGCCTTGTGCGGTTTTGTCCAACAAAATTTCATCGCCTGCTTGCAAGTTGGCAAAATTTGCCGACATTGCGCCGCCTTCAATCAAAATCACAAAAAATTCCAATTCATCGGCGTATTCGGCAGACGTTACCGAATAGGCGCGCCAAATATAACCCTGCCCTTCGCGAAAGCCCAAACGCGAAAATTGCCCAGCGGCAAAACGGTAGCTGCTGGGGCGCGTCATGGCAAAGGTTAGGTGTTTGGGGCTATGGCGTTTGACCCATAGGACTTTTTCGCTGGTGAATTTTTGTTCGCTGGTCATGGTGTTTCTTTCTGGTTGCAGGCTGCTTTTGGGGCGCGATGTGGGTTAAATGCAATACCATCAAAGCAGCCTGCACTTTATTGATACTGGATTACGGTTTCATCTATACGAATTAGCCTTGCGTTGCAAAAACTGGAATCTTAATTTGCCGTCATTCCCGCGCAGGTGGGAATCTATCTAACTGATTTAGTTATTTAGATTTATCATCTATTACTTAAATATTACGTTAGATTCCTGCCTACGCAGGAATGATGGCGTGGTCGTAACGTGCAGGCTGCTTTTTAACTATAACTATCGCCCAAAATCATCGTACCAATACCCTTATCGGTAAAGATTTCCAACAGCAACACATTTGGCACTCTGCCATCAATAATATGCACCGCTTTCACGCCATTTTGCGCAGCTTCCAATGCCGATGCGATTTTGGGCAACATGCCGCCCGACAGCGTGCCATCGGCAACCAATGCGTCAATTTTGCTGGGCGTTAAGTTGGTCAAAAGATTGCCTTGTTTGTCCATTACGCCTGTGATGTTGGTCATCAACACCAATTTTTCGGCATTGAGTTCTTGCGCCAAGCGTCCTGCCACTAAATCGGCATTGATATTGAACGCTTCGCCATTTTCGCCCACACCAATCGGTGCAATCACAGGAATGTAGCCAGCCGCCGCCATTTGATGAATTAGCGTGCAGTCCATGCTTTCAATTTCGCCTACTTGTCCGATGTCTACCGCTTTTTGTTCGGGCGTGTCCACCGTCAATTTTTTGGCGCGAATAAAATGGTTGTCGCGCCCTGTAACGCCCACCGCTTTGCCGCCGTGTACGTTCAACAGCGACACGATTTCTTTGTTTACATGACCGCCCAACACCATTTCTACGATGTTCATGGTTTCGGTATCGGTTACGCGCATACCCTGTACAAACTCGCCCACTTTGCCGACCTTTTCCAGCATTTCGTTGATTTGCGGGCCGCCGCCATGCACGATAACAGGGTTAATCCCCACTAATTTGAGTAACACAATATCTTTGGCAAAACCTTCTTTTAGGTGCGGTTCGGTCATGGCGTTGCCGCCGTATTTGATGACCAAGGTGCAGCCTGCAAAACGGCGAATATAGGGCAAGGCTTCGGACAAAATCCCTGCTTTGTCTTGTGCGGATACAGTTTGAATAGACACGATGACATTCTCAAAAAATCAATAAAATCGTGCATTATACACTTCAAAAGCAGCCTGCAACTTTCAGATAGATTTTATCCAGTGTTACAGCGCACAACAAAAAATCACACAATCGTAGGGTGCGCATGGCACACCCTACATCAACATCATCAAACACAAAAGCAGCCTGCACTTTTTGCGTTATAATTGCGTTTTCACTCAACCACATCACGCAAAACACTATGCCGCAATCCAACCGAATCTTGTGTCGCGAACGCAGCTTGCTCGCATTCAATCGCCGCGTTTTGGCACAAGCACAAGATGCCAATATCCCACTTTTGGAACGACTCAAATTCCTGTGCATTGTATCTTCCAACCTAGACGAATTTTTTGAAGTGCGTTTGGCATACCTAAAACGCGAACACCGCGCCAATCCCAATCTCATTCTAGACTCGGGCTTAACTTCAGCCGAAACGATTGATATTGTGAGCCAAGAAGCACAACAGCTTATCCACGAACAATACCAATTATTCAACGATGTTTTACTGCCAGCGTTGGAACAAGAAAACATTGTGTTTTACCGCCGCCGCACATGGACAAGCGCACAACGCGAATGGATTGAAGATTTTTTCAACCGCGAATTGTTGCCGATTTTGACCCCAGTCGGTTTGGACGCATCGCACCCATTTCCGCGCTTGCTGAATAAGTCATTGAATTTTGTGGTAGAACTAGATGGCAAAGACGCATTTGGACGCGCATCGGGCATGGCGATTGTACAAGCACCACGCATTTTGCCGCGCGTGGTTAAGCTGCCACCCGAATTGTGCGACAACCAACACGGCTTTGTGTTTTTGTCGTCCATTGTGCATGAATATGTGTACAAATTATTCCGCGGCATGACAGTTAAAGGCTGCCACCAATTCCGTATCACACGCGACAGTGCGTTAATGGTAGATGAAGACGATTTAAGCAACCTGCGTCAAGCGGTGCAAAACGAGTTGCGCGACCGTGATTTTGGCGATGGCGTGCGCTTGGAAATCACCGAAAGCTGCCCAGCCCACATCAGCGAATTTTTGCTACAACAATTCCAGTTGAGCAAACGCGATATGTATCAAGTAAACGGCCCTGTGAATTTGGTGCGCTTAATGGCAGTCCCCGACATGGTAGAACGCGCCGATTTGAAATTTGCGCCCTATCGCGCCCAATATCCCAAAAATTTGCGTAAAACTTCATCGCTACTCAACGAAATCGCCAAGCAAGATATTTTGTTGCACCACCCCTATCAAAGTTTTGAGCCTGTGGTCAAATTTATCCGCGACGCAGCACACGACCCCGATGTAGTGGCGATTAAAATGACGATTTATCGCACAGGCACAAACTCTGCGCTTGCCGATGCGCTGCTTGCCGCTGCCGAAGCAGGCAAACAAGTAACCGTAGTGGTGGAATTAATGGCGCGATTTGACGAAGCGAACAACGTCAAATGGGCGCGGCGTTTGGAAGAAGCAGGCGCACATGTGGTTTATGGCGTGTTTGGCTACAAAATTCATGCAAAAATGGCTTTGGTGATTCGCCGCGAACAAGGCAGCCTGCACGCCTACGCGCATTTGGGTACGGGCAATTATCATCAAGGCACATCGCGGCTTTATACCGATTTTGGCTTGCTCACCGCCGACCCTGCGATTACGCGCGACATCAACACTTTGTTTATGGAAATTACAGGGTTAGGTCAAGCCAACAAATTAAAAAAAGTGTATCAAAGCCCGTTTACGTTACACAAAATGGTGATGGACAACATTGCGCGTGAAACCGAAAACGCCCAAGCAGGCAAACCTGCGCGGATCATCGCTAAAATGAATTCGTTGATTGAACCGCAAGTGATTGAAGCCTTATATCGTGCCAGCTCGGCAGGCGTGCAAATTGATTTGATTGTGCGCGGTATGTGTGCGTTGCGTCCGCAAGTGGCAGGCTTGTCCGACAACATTCGCGTGCGTTCTATTATTGGGCGATTGCTGGAACATTCGCGCGTGTATTATTTTTTCAACGAAGGCAAGGAAGACGTGTTCATTGCCAGCGCGGATTGGATGGGGCGCAACTTTTTTAGCCGCATTGAAACCGCCACGCCGATTGAGCAGCCTGCACTCAAACAACGTGTGATTGAAGAAGGTTTGACGTTTGCGCTGCACGACAACATTAAAGCGTGGGAAATGCACGGCGATGGCAGCTACACGCGCATTCAAGCTGGCTCGGAACAAGAGCAGATTGGTTTGCAAGAAACGCTGTTGCAGCGGTACGCGCAGTAAACACAAAAAGCAGCCTGCACTTTATCTTTCCCAAAGTGCAGGCTGCTTTGTATGCAAAACAACTAACCACTCACTCGCCCTGCACTGCTTTTGCTTTGATTTTTTGTTTCACAATATCCAAAATCTGCTTATCGGCATACCAATGCCCATCGCTCCATTGCACCGCGCCATTTTCTGCCACAAAATTTTCTTGTTTTGCCAACACATCATCGCGCTCCACAATTTTGACTCGCCGCCATTTACCCCAATCGCACACAGGCAAATCGTGCCAAGCAGCCTGCACTTCCGCATCGTGCAAAGCGTAATCCTGCTGCTCACACGCAGGCGAACACGTTTGACCGCTGGCAACCACAGGGCAAGGCGCGTTCGCAGGCAAAGTCGTTGGCAAAATGCCCAGCAAAGTCGGACAAAGATGCCATTTTTTTGCCCACGCCAACAAAACGCGCTTGGCTTGCTTGGGATACACAAACAAACCATGCGACAACTGCGTCAAGCAGCCTGCACTCAACGCGCGCACTTTGGCTTGCAAACGCCCCTGCTCCGACACAAATTGCACCGTATATCGCCCCGTTGCCGCCGTGTCTTCGCAACCCAACTGCTGCATGGTTTGCAAACGCAACACCGCCGCGTGCAGGCTGCCTACGGTTGGCACAAATTCAAACGACACCGCCAATTTTATCCATGCAGGCTGCTTGCGTAACGCAGGCACAATCTCGCGAAACGCCTGTTCGTGCGCCCACACATTGACCACATTGCCAGCTGCATCGCGCCAAATAGACACGCCACAGCCATCTGTTACACGGCTCAACGCTTTGCAAACGCCTGTTGCCACGTTTTCAGGCAACGGACACGGCTGCATCAACTGCTCTATCCACTGACGCATCGCCCCTGCCCCATGCTCTTGCAACGCCTGCTGCAAAAATTGCGCCAACGCGTCCACATCTGCCATGGCACGATGACGAGACGGCACAATCAAACCATTTCGCTCAATAATGCTATCCAAGCTATGTTTATGATATTGAGGATACAATTTGCGCGACAACTGCACGCTACACAAAGTCAAAGCCGCAAACGCCACACCAGCGCGTTGGCATTCGTTGCGCCAAAACGTGTAATCAAAACGACTGTTGTGCGCGATAAACAACGCACCGCGCAGCAAAGGCAACAAATCGGGCAAAATTTTTGCCAACGCAGGCGCACGGCGCACCATTTGGTTATCAATACCCGTCAATTTTTGCACAAACGGCGAAATTTCTTTTTGCGGATTAACCAGATAGCTCACACGTTGCACATCGCCCTGCCAAAAGCGCAAAAAAGCCACTTCGGTAATGCGGTCTTGCACAAAATGACCGCCTGTGGTTTCCAAATCCAAAATCACCACAGGCATATTCAACGTATCAAAAAATTGCGCCAAATCAGAAAAGTTCATCATCATCAAGAAAGGTTGAGAAATCACGCACATTATACGACAACGCCTATTTTTATACAAAAAAGGCTTGACAAGCAAATTGGGTGTATATAGAATTACGTTCTTTGCTGCTGCACCCGTAGCTCAGTTGGATAGAGTATTTGGCTACGAACCAAAGGGTCGGGCGTTCGAATCGCTCCGGGTGCGCCACGCAAACTTTTTTATCCGCGCCCATCGTCTAGCGGTTAGGACATCGCCCTTTCACGGCGGTAACCGGGGTTCGATTCCCCGTGGGCGTGCCAGTTTATAAAACCCTGCTATGTTTGTAGCAGGGTTTTGTTTTATGTTGATTAAAAGTGCAGGCTGCTTTTGAAACTTCAAGGATTCAGCGCAATGAACATCAAAAAACACCCCATCCTTATTTTATTGCTCGCCATTATGATGATGGCATTTGTTCAGCGTACACCTTTGGTCGCATTCGGGCCGGTTGTCAGCACCGTCAGCCAAGAATTAGCACTATCTGGCACAATGTCGGGCGTGATTGCCGCCGTGCCTTTGCTCACTTTTGCCGTATTCTCTCCATTCGCAGCGCGTTGGGCAAACCGTTGGGGCATGGAGCGCGTGTTGATTGGCTCTATTGTGGTGTTAATAATGGGTTTAGTAGTTCGCATCGCCCTGCCCTCGGTCGTACTCTTATTGCTGGGTACGTTGATTATTTCTGCTGCCATTGCCATGAGTAATGTTCTGTTGCCTGCTCTTGCTAAACGCGATTTGCCGACACGAGTGGGGCTGGTTATCGGCGTGATTTCTATCACTATGTCTATTTCGTCTGCACTAGCCGCCGCCGTTGCCATGCCGCTTGCTAACCAATTTGGCTGGCAATGGTCATTGGGCGTATGGATTGTGCCTGCCATGGGCGCATTGTGTATGTGGCTTGTGTGGCAACAAAAATTTCAGGCGCACTTTGCCCAACCTGCATCGTTATCCACACCCGAGCACGCCAACCCCAATCCAAGCAGCCTGCACGTTTGGCGATTGCCAGCCGCGTGGACAATAAGCATTTTTATGGGCGTACAATCGCTCGGTTTTTATTCTATTACCAATTTCTTGCCTGCCATGTTAATTGAAAAAGGCGCAACTGCCGTGCAGGCTGGTTTGTACGCATCGGTCTTTCAAGCCGCATCGTTGATTAGCATTGTGATTTCGCTATTCATTTTCCCAAAAAGTTCCCACAAACAAGGCTGGACAATGCTGCTAACCAGCTTGATTTTATTGGGTATGATAGGCATTTGGCAGCTCCCCCTATCGCAAACCTTATTTTGGGTCTTGCTACTCGGCACAGGCATATCAGGCACTTTTTCCATTATCATGATGCTGTTTGCGCTACGCACCGACAGCACACAAGAAGCCGCCGCCTTATCGGGCATGGCGCAATCGGTAGGCTATTTAATCGCCTGTTTAGGGCCGTTGGGCATCGGTTTTTTGCACGATTGGTTCGGCACATGGAACGCATCGCTCGGCATCTTAACCATACTTATGGCGATTGAAACCGCGTTGGCATGGTTTGCTTCATCGCCCAAAACATTGCGTCAGACCATGCAATAGACTATGCAATAAACCCAAAAGTGCAGGCTGCTTTTGGTGTTAAAATAGCTGCACTCAAATCAATCAAGTAAACCATAATGAAAAAACAAACCAAACACTTCCCCTTTTTGCGCGTGCAGCAACAACGCTTTGCGCTTGCCTACATCAACAACAGCAGCGCAAACGATGTCCCCAGCGAAAAGCAGTTTTACCAATGGATTTGGCACGCGCTCAAAAATTTTTATCGCTATGCCGAGCTGTCTTTGGTGCTGCTAGACGAAGAAGCGGCACGACAATACAACCGCGATTATCGTCAAAAAGACTACGCCACCAATGTATTGAGTTTCGCCCACAACGAAGGCGAGTTTTCTTTTGTAGAACAAGATAATATATTGCGTGGCGATTTAATTATCTGCCCACAAGTCGTGGCAAAAGAAGCGGCAGAGCAAGGCAAATCGCTGCACGACCATTTCGCGCATTTGGTCATTCACGGCACACTGCATTTGATTGGCTTTGACCACATTCAAGACGATGAAGCCGAGCAAATGGAGCAGCTAGAAACCGAATTATTGGCGCAACTTCGCATTGCCAATCCGTATGCCGAGCAATAAGCCAAGCAGCCTGCACTTTAATCCACACAGAAAAATAATATGGACACTCAATCCCCCAGTTTAATCAATCGCTTATTCAAACGCGTTTCGGGTCATTCGCCCGATAATTTGGACGATTTATTCAGCATTTTGCGCCAAGCCAACGCGCAAGATTTGATTGACAGCGACACGCTATCACGACAAGAAAACTTGTTAAAATTCAATCAAAAACAAGTACGCGATGTGATGATTAGCCGCGCCCAAATGGACGTACTCAAAACCACCGACAGCATTGAGCGGATTATTGCTTACACAGTGGACACGGCGCATTCGCGTTTTCCTGTCATCGCCGAAGACAAAGACCACGTTATCGGCATTTTGCACGCCAAAGACTTACTCAAATACGTTTCCAATGCCGACAATTTTAAGCTGGAACACATTTTGCGCCCTGCCGTGTTTGTGCCAGAAGGCAAGCCGCTGCCCACGCTGTTAAAAGAATTTCAAAGCCAACGCAACCACATGGCGATTGTAGTGGACGAATACGGCGGCATTTCGGGCTTGGTTACATTTGAAGATTTGATTGAAGAAATTGTCGGCAAAATTGAAGACGAATTTGACGAAGACGACAGCGCGGACAATATTTCCGCTGTGTCGGCAGAACGCTGGCGTATTAAAGCCACCACCGAAATTAGCGATTTTAATCAACACTTTGGCACACAATTTAGCAATGAAGAAGTGGATACCATTGGCGGATTGATTATTCACGAATTGGGGCATTTGCCTGTTCGTGGCGAAAAAGTACAATTGGGCGATTTGCTGTTCAACGTGGCACGAGCGGATAATCGCCGTTTGCATACGCTAATGGTTACGCGATTGAAAGACACCGAGCAGTAAGGCAAAGTGCAGGCTGCTTTTTTAACGATTTTATTTATGGAGAACGAACTATGTTAGACATTCAAAACAACACCTTAATCCCCACCGTGATTGAACAAAGCGGACGCGGCGAACGCGCTTTTGACATTTATTCACGCCTGTTAAAAGAGCGCATTATTTTCTTGGTGGGCCCTGTGAACGACCAAACCGCCAATTTGGTTGTGGCGCAAATGCTGTTTTTGGAAAGCGAAAACCCCGACAAAGACATTTATTTTTACATCAATAGCCCAGGTGGCAGCGTAACCGCAGGCATGAGCATTTATGACACGATGAAATTCATTAAACCCGATGTGCAAACTTTGTGCTTGGGTCAAGCGGCGAGCATGGGCGCGTTTTTGCTGTCGGCTGGCACAAAAGGCAAGCGTTTCGCCCTGCCCAATAGCCGCGTGATGATTCATCAACCGTTGATTAGTGGTGGCTTGGGTGGTCAAGCGTCTGATATTGAAATTCATGCACGTGAATTGTTGAAATTAAAAGAAAAGCTGAATCAAATGTTAGCAGAACACACAGGCAAAACCCTTGCCGAAGTGGAACGCGACACCGACCGCGATAATTTCATGTCGGCGCAAGAAGCGATGGAATATGGTTTAATTGATAAGGTGATTACGTCTCGCAACGAAGTCGCATAAATAGTAAATGAAAATTGCAGGCTGCTTTTTATAGATAAACCAAGCAGCCTGCACATTGTTATCCACATAAATAAGGATAATCCCATGAATTTCCGTTATTTAACCCTAATAGCAGCCTGCACCTTATTAGCCGCCTGTGCCCTAACGCCCGAACAGCAAGCCGCACGCGAAGCCGCGCAAAAGCAATATCAACAGCAACTACAAGTCCAACTGGCGGCACAATGCGACCCAGCCACCGCCGCCGTGATGCAAGAATACTTCACATCGCCGCCACCTGCCGATGAAAAAGCGCGTCAAGCCTTTCGCCTGCGCTATGTGGAAAAAGTGAACGACCCCATATTCCAAGCCTGCTACAAAATGGCATGGCAAAACCACATCGCCCAGCAACAAATCCGCGAAATGCAACGCTACTACGACCGCCCTAACCCATTTTATCCTTGGCATCACCCATTTTGGTGGTAACGCGCTATGAACGAAATCATTAATTTTGCAGGCTTTGTGATTGCGTCTATCGCACTCACGCTCACGCCTGGCAACGACACGATTTACATCATCACGCGCACCATTTCACAAGGTCGTGGCGCAGGTTTGGCATCGCTGGCTGGCATCACACTCGGCTTGCTGATACACATCACCGCCGTGTCGCTCGGTTTGGCGCAAATCATCGCCCATTCGCCCACGCTGTTTAACCTAATCCAATACGGCGGCGCGGCGTATTTAGTGTATTTAGGCATACAAATGTGGCGCAGCCCACCGCTGGATTTTCAAAGCAGCCTGCAACCCAAAATCCAGCCCATTAAATTGATACAACAAGGCTTAATCACCAATTTGCTCAACCCCAAAATTTTGATTTTCTTTTTGACCTTGTTACCGCAATTCGTGCAACCACACGCCAGCAGCAGCGCGTTTTTTATTTTGGGATTGACCTTTTTGGCGATTAGCACAACGTGGTCAATCATACTGGTTGTACTTGCCGAACAACTGGGCAAATGGTTGCGCCACAAACCCAGCATTAGCCAAATCATGAACCGAATCAGCGGCACGATTTTTATGCTGCTGGCAGCGAAATTGGTGTGGCAGTCTAAATAATGTGCAGGCTGCTTTTTTTTCTGCACACGATATAACTCCCTTTCTTACAGAAGAAGAAAAAAGCAGCCTGCACTTTGAATCAACCGAAAGAAAAAAATGTCGCAAATCAACGATTTCATCAACCGACTAGGCAAAAACCTAAAACACCAACTCAAATGGGCAAAACGCCAAAACATAGAAGCATGGCGCATTTACGACAAAGACATTCCGCAATTTCCGTTTGCGATTGACGTGTATGGCGAGCATATTCACCTGCAAGAATACGACACAGGCTGGCTCATGCACCCCGAAGATTACCAAAATTGGCTAGACGAAGTGTGCGAAGCTGTGCAATTTGTAACAGGATTTGAACGCACACATATCCATTTAAAACAACGTGCTAGACAAAAAGGCACAGCGCAATACGAAAAAACAGGCGCAATAGGCGAAGATTTTACCGTGCGCGAAAATGGTCGCCAATTTTGGGTGAATTTGGATAAATATTTAGACACAGGTTTATTTTTAGACCATCGCAACACGCGCAAAAAAGTCGGCGACACGGCAGCAGGCAAGCGCTTTTTGAATTTGTTTTCCTACACGGGCAGCTTTACCGTTTACGCGGCAACTGGTGGCGCGGTTTACAGTGAAACCGTTGATTTGTCTAACACTTATTTGGATTGGGCAAAACGCAATTTCCAATTAAACGGCATGGATTTGGACAAACATCAAATTGTTCGCGCAGACGTATTTCAATATTTAACGGACGCAGTCAAACAAAATAAACAGTTTGATTTAATCGTACTAGACCCGCCAAGTTTTTCTAACAGCAAGAAAATGTTGGATATTTTGGATATTCAGCGAGACCAAGCAAAATTGATTAACGGCGCAATGGCATTGTTGTCGAAAGACGGCGTTTTGTATTTTTCCAATAATCTGCGCTCGTTTACGCTAGACGATGATTTAGCGGAAAAATATGCGATTAAAGACGTGAGTAAACAATCCGTTCCCGAAGATTTCCGCAATAAGAAAATTCATCAATGTTGGGAAATTCGGCATAAATAATATCGATTTAGGCAAAAGTGCAGGCTGCTTTTTCATCATCAAAAAGCAGCCTGCACTTTATTTATCATTTATCACTATTCATCTCACAAATTTTTTCCACTCGCCATAACCTGCCGCATCCATTTGCTCCAACGGAATAAATTTCAAACTCGCGCCGTTAATGCAATAACGCAAACCACCTTTTTCAGGCGGTCCATCGGGGAAAACGTGTCCCAAATGCGAATCTGCCGCACGGCTACGCACTTCCACGCGATGCATATTAAAACTACTGTCATCGTGTTCCGTTACCGCTGCCGCTTCAATCGGTTTGCTGAAACTTGGCCAACCACAACCCGAATTAAATTTGTCGCTGGAACTAAACAATGGCTCGCCACTCACAATATCCACATAAATTCCTGCCTGAAATAAATGGTCGTATTCATGGCTGAATGCGTATTCCGTGTCACTTTTTTGGGTAACGCGATATTGCTCATCGGTCAAAATGCGTTTTAATTCCGCGTCGCTTGGCTTGCGGTAAGTCGCCAAATCAAAACCTTTTTGTTGCACCGCAGACGCTTTGTGGGGCAAAGGCTCGTCCGCTTTGCGAATATCAATATGGCAATAACCATTTGGATTTTTAATCAAATAATCCTGATGATATTCTTCCGCATCAAAAAATTGGCGCAACGGCTCATTTTCTACCACAATTGGCTGGCTAAATTTACGCTGCTCGTTTGCCAACGCTTGCGCGATGATTTCACGCTCCGCAGGGTCGGTGTAATACACGCCTGTGCGGTATTGCGTGCCACGGTCGTTGCCTTGTTTGTTCAGGCTGGTTGGGTCAATCACGCGCAAATAATATTGCAAAATATCGTCCAAACTCAATTTATCCGCGTCATAAGTTACGCGCACCGTTTCCGCGTGTCCCGTGTTGCGACGCGATACATCTTCATAGGTTGGGTTTTGCGTGTTGCCATTCGCATAACCAGACACCGCGTCAATCACGCCGTCAATGCGTTGAAAATACGCCTCTAATCCCCAGAAGCAACCGCCTGCTAAATAAATCGTTTTCATATTCATCGTGCTAGATACCTTTTTATCCGTAGGTTTATGAAATTTCGTTTTCAGGCTGCCTAATTCTGCGTTTGGGTCTCGAATCAAAGCCAACGCCTGTTGCTCGTTCAGGCTGCCTTTCACAATCCGAACCACATTGCCGCTATTATCCAACACCGCCCAAGATGGATAAACCTGAATATTCAGCTGCTTGGCAATGCTGCCGCCAGCGTCCACCAAAACAGGCAATTTTGGATAATTCAAACCTGCGTACCATTGTTGAAAATCGCCATCGCGTTTCTCGCCCAAAAAGTTTGGCGACGCAATCGTAACCAAATTGGCTGCCTGAAAATTAGGGTTGCTCGCCCATTGTTCGGTGTGCGCCAATTCCGACAAACATAAGGGACACCAACTCGCCCAAAATTTCACCAAAGTGGGCTTATTATTTTGCAAATGGATTTTGCCTGTTTGGTTGTGTGTATCACGCAAACGCGCTACGTTGTCGGCAACAGTTTGGGCGTGGGCTTCAGGCAGCGTGGCAATTTGCAATGTGGCAAAACTGATTGCTACGCCCAGTGAAAAAAACGCGCTTCGTTGCCAAAATTTTTTAGAAAAAATCATCTTGATTGACTCCTATTGTTTGTATGCTTATTAGACGATTTTCGCGCCAAAATCTAACAAAATGAAGTGTAAATATTTTTCAGGCTGCCTGAAAAACCTTACCACGAAAAAGTGGACTCGCTACGCGAAGAATTGTGCTGTTCATTGTGGCGATGGTCAAACATCGTGCTGCCTTGTTCGCGCTGTGATTGTGTGGAAAATGAGCTGTTTTGTTGCGATGATGTGCCGTTTTGTTGGCGAACACTTGCGCCGCCACCCAGTCCACCAAATGACGCAATCACGTCATCACCAAAACCGCGATGGTTACTGGTTTTGCGGCTTGAGTCATAGCTGGTTTGCGTCCAATCTACGCCAGCACACGCGCCCACTGATAATGCAATCGCCAAAATGGACATATTTTTTAATAAATTTTTCATGGAATTATCCTTTATGAAATAATAGTTATGGTGTAACAATAGTGTTTCAATAGTAACAAAATCATTTTTCTACGAGCAAATTGTTTTACTGAAATTAAACGTAAATTTACTTTTTTTACGGTTTCAGGCAGCCTTTAATTCCTTCAATTTAAAAGGAAAAATCCATAATTTTATTTAATTGTGATTTTGTGTTATAATTATCAAATACTTATCAATTTTGAGTTAAATCTCATCAAATTTCGCGCTGCACCGCAGCATTCAAATAATCTAATCAAACAAGGAGTTTGACCATGAGAAACACAAATTTCTGGCACAAACACTCATCGTTCAACCCATTTGTGGTGAGCGTTACACTCATCAGCGTGTTGGTTTTGGTTGCGTGTACATTATTCGTGGCTAACGGCACACAACACATTCTGAATACAGCTAAATCATTGGTTTTTCAAAATTTTAGTTGGTTTTATATTTTTTCGGTTTCATTATTTTTAATTTTTCTGTTGTTTGTCGCGCTGGGCGGTTTGGGCAAAATCAAACTCGGCAGCGATGAAGAAAAACCCGAATTTAGCTTTATGTCGTGGATGGCAATGCTGTTTGCGGCGGGCATGGGTGTGGGTTTGATGTTTTTTGGTGTGGCTGAACCGTTGTCGCATTTCAACAGCAGCATTGTTTCGGGCAGCCTGCACGAACGCAGCCAACAAGCGATTTTGCACACGGCTTTTCACTGGGGCATTCATGCGTGGGCGGTGTACGGCATGATTGCGTTGGCATTGGCGTATTTTGGTTTTCGCTATAAATTGCCGTTGGCGTTACGCTCGTGTTTTTATCCGCTTTTGAAGGACAAAATCAACGGCAAAATGGGCGATGTGGTGGATATTGTGGCGTTGATTGCAACACTATTCGGTATCATCACAACGCTGGGATTTGGCTCGGCGCAACTGGGTTCGGGTTTGGTGGAATTGGGTTGGATTGGCGAAAACAGTTTCGCGCTGCAAGTGGGCGTGATTGCGGTCGTAATGACGTTGGCAACGCTGTCGGCAATTTCGGGCGTGGGCAAGGGCGTGAAAATTTTAAGTGAAATCAATTTGTTGATTGCGATTGCTTTGTTGTTGTTTGTACTGTGTACTGCGCCTACGGTGCATTTGTTGTCGGCATTTAGCGATAATTTGGGAATGTATTTTAGTCAGTTGATTCCATTGAGTTTCCGCACCTATGTTTACCAGCCTGAACAAACAGAGTGGTTTCAAGGTTGGACGGTGTTGTATTGGGCTTGGTGGTGTTCTTGGGCACCATTTGTGGGCTTGTTTATTGCGCGGATTTCTCGTGGTCGCACGATTCGGGAATTTGTGTTTGGCGTGTTGGTGATTCCAAGCATATTTTGTATTTTGTGGTTTACGGTGTTTGGCAACAGCGCGATTTGGTTGGATACGAATGTGGCAAATGGCGCGTTGTCGGCTGCCACGTCTGCGCCTGAAAAATTGCTGTTTCAATTTTTGGACTATTTGCCATTATCGGGTTTAACCAGTGTGATGGCGTTGGTTAGCATTGCCTTGTTTTTTATTACGTCTGCGGATTCGGGCATTTATGTGTTGAATAATATTGCTTCTCGCGACAAAAGTTTGACAGCGAAACGCTGGCAAGCGGCAATGTGGGGCGTGTTGATGTCGGCGGTAGCGATTGTGTTGCTGCGTTCGGGCGGATTGGCGACTTTGCAAACCATGACTTTGATTGTGGCGTTGCCATTTGCGGTGTTGATGTTGTTGATGTGTGTGAGTTTGTTTACAGGTTTGGCGGCGGACAATAAATATTTCTCCACCAAATTCACGCCCAGCGCAACCATGTGGACGGGCGAAAAGTGGCGCGACCGTTTGTCGCATATGTTGAGCCAAGCAGAAGAGCAAGATATTTTGCGTTTTTTGAAGAAAACCGCTTTGCCTGCGATGTATCAATTGCAAAATGAATTGGTCAATCAATACGGCTTACACGCGCAAGTGAATAAGCGGTTTAATGATGATGTGCCTGCGTTGGAATTGATTATTCAAAAAGAAACCATGCGTGATTTTGTGTATGGCATTCGCTCGGTGGCATGTGAAGTGTCGCCGCATTTGGTGGCTGATGAGCGTTTACCGAATATTCAAAAGGAAACGGATTATGTGCCAACGACTTATTTTTCTGATGGACGCATTGGCTACGATGTGGGTTATATGAGTCAGAATGAATTGATTGCCGATATGCTGAAACATTATGAGCGATATTTGTCGCTGTTGAGTGATGTAGGGCAAGATTTGATGGCGCATGAACAAACGGAATTGGGCGAATAAGCATTTCGCATAACAAAGCAGCCTGCACTTTACGTAACAAAGTGCAGGCTGCTTTTTCTTACAATTTCGTGTGATAAAACTCGTATGCCTTATCCATGTTTTCAAACTGATGCAATTCACCGTTATCCAACACCATAGCATTGTCGCAATACTGCTTCATCGCGCTATTGCTGTGCGACACCAAAATCAACGAACGGTCTTGTCGGCGTTCAAACAATTCGTAGCGACATTTTTCGGAAAAACGCGAATCGCCCACGGCAATTACTTCATCAATCAAATAGCAGTCAAACTCCACCGCCAGCGACAAAGCAAACGCCAATCGCGCTTTCATGCCCGATGAATAGCGTTTGACTGGTTCGCGCAAATAATTGCCCAATTCGGAAAACTCTTCGGTGAATTCGCGCACATAATCGGCATCAACATTGTAAATCCGACAAATAAAATTCAAATTGTCTATGCCTGTTAAGCTGCCCTGAAACGCGCCCGAAAACGCTAATGGCCACGAAATACTCATCGTGCGGCGAATTTCTCCTTTGCTGGGCATTTCCACGCCGCTCATCAAGCGGATTAGCGTGGATTTGCCTGCGCCGTTGCGCCCTAAAATGCCCAGTTTTTCGCCTTTGTGCAGCGTAAAATTGATGTCATTCAACACGGTTTTTAAACCTTGTCGGGTTGGATAATATTTGCTGACGTGTTGTACTTCAATCATAACAATTCTACTTTCTGACTAAATCGGCTCACCATAAACAAGCCCAACCACGTTAGCACCAAATTGGATAGCACCAAAAACCACGGGCTTTCATAAGTGATAACCGATGAACCAAAATAACCGTGGCGGAACATTTCTGTGCCATGCACCATAGGAATGGACAGCGCGATGTCGCGTCCTGCATAGGGCAAAGAATGTACAAAGAAAAACACGCCCGAAAGCGGCATCAACACAAAGCTAAACGTGTTCCATAGCTTGCCAAATACTTCAAAGCGAAACGCAATCGAACAAATAATTAAACCCAGCCCAATAGCAAACCACGCCATCAGCAGCCACGCAATCAGCATATAGAACACGTCATCAGGGGTCGGAATCCAGCCAATTAAAATCAACACCGTCATAATGGCGATTTGGGCAATGGTTGCGCCTGCAATCTCCAATATCATTCGCGCCACAATCGTGTCCAACACGCGCACATTGCGGTGATATAGCAAACTTTGGTTTGCCGCAATCGCACCAATGGCGCGGTTGGACGCATTGCGCCACATCATTGCCATTGGGTAGCCCGTCATCACAAACGCTACCATATTGAGCGATGAAATTTGGTTAGCGCGAATAAATTTCCACATCAACACCAGCATCACCGTCATGGCAAGTGGCTCAATAAACAGCCACAAAAAGCCGATGTTGGCACGTCCATAGCGCGTGATGATTTCGCGCATCAACAATGCACCAATCACACGTTTTTGAATAGCCAGCGATTCACGAAAGCTGGTTTCATGTAAGGCTTTGCTTTTCATTAGTTTTTATGCTCACGAATGCTGGCAGACAGCAGGCTGCAAATGCCATATACCATTAAACTAATAATCAAAGTGGCAATGATGTTATACAAACGCGATGGCAGTTGCGCCATATCGGGTTTGCTGGGTTTGGACACCACTTCCAAATAAAGCTGTTGGCGTTCGGCTTCGGCTTTGGCGGTTTCCAGCGAGCCAATTGCCACGGTTAATTGTTTTTCGGCAAGGTCGTTGTCTAGCATCAAATGCTGATATTCGGCGGCTTTGTTGGCAATGGAACGTCCCGTCGCACCTGTCATCAATTTGGTTTGACGCGAAATTTCGCCCAATAAACTGCGCTCACGAGTTTGCAAGCCGTCAATTTGTGGGTTGTCGGGCGTAACGGCGCGAACTTGGTCAAGCTGCGTTTGAATGCTGATTAACTCGTCTTGCAGCTTGGAAATCAAAGCAGCCTGCATACTGGATTGCTCTTTCAAATCCAACACGCCATTTTGAGTACGGAATGTACGCAAGGCTTCGGCAGACGTGGCAACTTTATCTTGTGCGGTACGAACGGCTTTTTCGGCAAACGAAATCGTGTCCTGACGTGCACGGCTATTAATTCGGTTGATTAAATCTTCGCCCTTTTGCAACAAGGCTTGATTGATTTGATATGAGTTATCCGCATCAAACGACTGCACGCGCAAGGTAGAAATGCCCGATACAGCATCAAAATCAATGCTCACTTTGCGGCTGTAATATTGATAAAACGCTTCGTCTGAATCCAGTTTTTCCAATCCAAAGCCATTGAATTGGCTGAATATATCGCCACCTTTTTCATAGAACGAGCGCACAGGTATCTGTTTGGACAATTCGCCCAAAGCCGAACGCGAGCGCATATATTCTTGCACAGTGTAAATATCGTCTTGCGAGCGTGAAATGCCGACATTTTGAAACAACGCGCCCAAATTAGACACATTGCTTTGATTGTTTGCCGAACGCACGACAAAGCTGGATTCGGACACATAGCGGTCAGCAGCAATCGCGCCAAAATAAATTGCCGACAAAACCGTTGGTACAACCACGATGCCCAAAAATAGGAAATTGATTTTTTTGAGATTGAATTTGGGCTTTTTGGGTTCGGTATTTTCGGTATTGGATTCAGATGTCATGTCTTGTTTCCTTTGTAATTGAAAAGCAGCCTGCACATTGTTGTACAAACTCATATATAAAGTGCAGGCTGCTTTTTATATTTTTTGCGTTATGAATCATCACGTTAATTGGTCAAACCATTGATGCTACCCACGCCCGTTGTAACAGGCGCGAACACAAATTGCAGGAATTTTTGCAATTCCGACACAGGCGCGTTGGCAACATAAATAATATCTTTATCGCGCATCGCAAAGCGTTGTAGCCAGAACAAAGAATGTGGTTGGGTCAAATCCATGCGATACACCACAGGCACACTCATGTGTGGTGCGTAACCACGTTGTTTCCAAATAATTTGTTCGGCTGGCGACAAGCTGCTCATGGTTTGATAGCGGAACACAAACACACCACGTGGGTCAGAACGGCGGTCTAGCAAACCGCCCATTGCGCCCATTGCTTCGCCCAAATTCATGCCACGCGCCGAAATATTAAACGCTTGATTTTTTCCTACCGCGCCCAATGCCGTAAACGATTGCGGACTGGTTTGCAAAGTCAGCACATCGCCAGCGCGTAGCACGATATTTTGTGCAGGTTGTGCGGCAATATTTTCCAACGGCACAACGCGAACTTGATTGCCGCGCGTCAGTTGCAAGGAAATATTGTAGATTTCCTGCTCCACACCACCCACCGCCGCCACCGCGTCCAACACACGCTCGCGATTGGCAGTCAATGGCACACGCACGCTTCGTCCTGCGCGAATAATCGTGGCATTGGCAGAATTATTTTGCGTTAGGCGTACCAAGGCTTGTGGTTGATTGGCTTTGCGCTGTAAACCCGCTACAATTTGCTGTTGGATTTGCTCGGGCGTTTTGCCTTTAACCGCGATATTGCCCAAAAACGGCACAGAAATCGTGCCATTTGCGCTGACCATTTGTGCAGGCAATGCCACCGTTTGCGCCGTTCCCGACCCCATAGAATTGATTGCGCCACCAAATAACAACGCAGGCGGTGATTCCCACAAAGTAATTTCCAACACATCGCCCACGCCCACCGCATCTGCTGCGCCGTCTTTGCCTTGCGCCAAATCGGTTAAGGATTGCGGCACATTATCTTTTGCCATTTGCAGCGATACGGCATCGTCTATGTCTATGATTTGCACAGGCGGCAAAGCAGCCTGCACTTGGCTTCGCTCGCTTTCGGGCTGCATTTGGCTGATTTGTCGCAGACTTGGGCCTGTGGACGGTAACGATTGACAAGCCGATAACGCCAACAGCAACAAAGCAGCCTGCACCGAACGAGTAAACAAAGTGGGATTCATAAACACAACTCTATCAATATAAAAAGACGGCGTATTTTATACCAATCGCGCCTATCACGCGAACCTTGTGCCATGTTTGCGCGATGAAATTTGACAAGATGCAACAAAAAAGCCGTCTTACAATCAAGACAGCTCTTCTGCGTTAAGTGAGATTAAAACGTGCGGCTGGTTTCCACACCACCTTTAATCGTGCCATACATTTCGGTTTGACCGCTGCCCGATGCTGAACACGCCGTCAAACCCATCAACACCAATAAACCCATTGCATATTTTTTCATACGCCCTACTCCGATTTCTTAAATTTAACCACTTTGGCACGCGGTTCAGCAGGCTCGTCATCAGATTGCAGGCTGCTTTGGTCGCGGTCTAGTTCCTGACCTACGGTTGCCGCATCATCAGGTTGATACGGCTGCACTTCAAAGCCCATGCCCTCGCCCGTTTCTTTAGCATACAAGCCGATAACGTGTCCCACAGGAATCCAAATTTCGTGCGACACGCCGCCAAATCGCGCATGAAACGACACCCATTCGTTGTCAATTTGCAAGTCTTTGGTTGCGCTGGGGCTGATGCTCAACACAATTTGGTTGTCTTGCACATATTGCGCTGGCACGCGCGTGTGTTCGTTTACCCACGTTGCCAAATATGGCGTGCAACCGTTGTCCAAACACCATTCATACAAGGCGCGAATCAAATAAGGTTTAGTAGAAGTCATCGTCATAACAACACCTTATCGGCGCATGGCTTTTTCGGCTGGGGTCAGCGCATCAATAAACGCTGAGCGTTGGAAAATGCGTTCGGCAGATTTCAAAATTGGTGCAGCGGCTTTGCCCAGTTTGATTTCGTAGTGGTCTAATCGCCACAACAATGGGGCAAGCGCGACATCAATCATCGAAAAATCATCGCCCAAAACGTATTTGTTTTTAGTGAACGCTGGCGCAATCATGGTCAAACCATCGGCAATCGCTTCACGCGCTTTACTTTGTTCTTTGGCGGTTGATGTTGGGTTTTCTAGCGTTTTAACGTGGATAAACAATTCTTTTTCCAAGCGGTGCAACACCAAACGTCCGCGACCGCGCATTACGGGGTCGACAGGCATCAGTTGTGGATGTGGGAAACGTTCGTCAATGTATTCGTTGATGATGTTGGATTCGTATAACACCAAATCGCGTTCCACCAACACAGGCACTTCGTTATACGGATTCATCACCGCCAAATCTTCTGGCTTGTTGAACACGTCAATGTCTTTGATTTCAAAGTCCATGCCTTTTTCAAACAACACAAAACGGCAACGGTGACTAAATGGGCAGGTTGTGCCTGAATACAAAATCATCATGATAATTGTCCTTCTATTTTAATGATAAAAAATATAGGTGCAGGCTGCTTTTTACGCTTCAAAAGCAGCCTGCACAATTAGGCAGGTGCGTATTGTAACAAAAAAATCAATGCTTTGACTATTTTTTCGCTCTAATTATTTGTTTTGATTGTTTAATTCGTCCAGCAAGCCAATCACGCGCTCGGGCATCAGTTTACGCATACAATCGTGATGACCCAACGGACAATCGCGCTGCACACAGGGGCTGCAATCCAAATTCAACGAAGTAAGTCGTGCCACATCACTCAACGGTGGCGCGTGTTTGGGGTCGGTTGAACCATACACGGCAACCAATTTACGCCCCAACGCTGCCGACAAGTGCATCAAACCGCTGTCGTTGCCCACCACGCTGTCCACGCATGACAATAAATCTATCGCGTCTGCCAAGCTAGTTTTGCCACACAAATTAACACACGCACCGCCTGCCTGCTGGTTGATTTGCTCCGATACGTCAAAATCTTTGGGCGAACCAAACAGCCAAACTTGCCAGCCTTGTTGCAGATAATGCTGCGCGGTGGCGGCATAGTGTTCAGGCAACCAGCGTTTTGCCGTACCAAATTCTGCGCCTGCACACAAAGCCAAAATCGGCTGATTGTGGTGCAAGTTGTATTGCGTTAAGGCATTTTGCTGGGCGACTTCGTTTACCTGCAAACGTGGATAATCCGAACCTGTAAAGTCTGCCAGATTATCGTGTGCCAACGCGGTGTATCTATCCACCATCAAATACAGCGCGGTTTTATCCAGTTTACGCGCATCGTTGAGCAAGCCGTAACGCATTTCGCCCACCCAACCTGTGCGCCGTTTCGCACCTGTTGCCACTGCCACAATCGCGGATTTGAGCGAGCCTGGCAACACAATTACTTGTGTATAACCGCGTTTACCCAATTCGCGCCCTACTCGCCAACGTTCGCGCAACTGCAATGCACCATGCCCAAATGGGTTGTCCAAAATCTCGCTAACTTCGGGCATACGCGCATACACGGCTTGCGACCATTTGGGCGCGAACACATCGATTTGGCAACCTGCACGCAATTCGTGCAAACGCCGTAACATGGGTTGCGACATCACGCAATCGCCAATCCACGATGGGGAAATGATTAAGATTTTGTCTGACATGATTACTTTCGTTTCTAATACAACAAAATGAACGACATTAAGCCGATTTACTCCCTCTCCTTTAGGAGAGATTGGGGAGAGGGCAAATCTTGTTAGCCATAGCCAATCATCGCTTTATGCAACCGTTTTCCCTCTCCCTAGCCCTCTCCCACAGGAGAGGGAACAAGATTACCTAAAATTGAACCATTTCTGCCATGCGCCGAAATGTTTAAAAGCAGCCTGCACTATTCTTTCTGCGCCCAAGTCGCCCAAACAAACAATTTGCGCCAATCGTCTGCATTCAAGCTATCGGGCAACAAAAATTGGCGCACGCTGCGTCCGTTGTCCAGCTGCCAATGCACGATGGCAACACGCGGCACAAACAAGCAGCCTGCACCCAATCTAGCCTGACACGATTCGTGGGCGATGAATAACCGCGCCACACCGTCATCATGCAGTTGAATGGTGTGGACGCGCAGCGCTGTTTGCCGTTGTTGCCGCCACGCCCACGCGCCAGTCATCAAAGTCAAACACAACAACAGCCAACGCAAACCGCCTGCAAAATAAAGCCACACGCAAGCAGCCTGCACCGCGCACAACCCTATCCACAAAACATCATAAAGCTTGGAACGCTTGATGGCGATGATTATTCCAGCACTTCGCCGCCCTGCCATTGCGCTTCTTCCAAATCCAGCACCATATCGTGAACGTCTAGCTCAAAAAACGCCCAAAACTGAGCCAAATCAAACGGTTGTGGAAAATCTTTCTCGTCTATGCTCCACGATGCTAATTCCGCCGCAAACAGCGATTGATAACGCTCACCCACATACGCCACCGCTTCTTCGGGTTCGTCAAACACGGGTAACAAAAACACGCTGCAATTCGCGCGAAGTTGCTCTACCGTCAAATCGGGGAAATCGAGGTTATGCTGTTTGAGCCACGCCAAAAACGCTTCGGTGGGTTTTAACACGGCTGCCATTCTATCTACAAAAAACATAGTTTTTCCTGATATGTTGTTCAGTACACGACAAAACTTTAAGTTACAGCAATCTTGTTCCCTCTTCTTTGGGAGAGGGTTAGGGATTTGCCTATATACAAAATTTTTTTTCGTATACCGAACATATGTTGCAAAAGGCGAATTGTACCTAAATATGCAGGCTGCTTGCGAAATTACATCACACTACATAAGCATTTATTCAATCCAATAATTCGCTACAAAATAGCAAATTTTTTATTTACTTTGCTGATTTATGCTATTTCTATCCCAATAAATCTGCCAAACAAATAGAATTTTGCTCAAAAAATAAAACAAACTACATCAAACAACAAAAGCAAAAACCAAGCAGCCTGCACTCACCCCCCCCACAAAAACACATGACATTAAGCACAACACAGGCTAAAATGCGCCGCATGGTTTACCATTTCTTTACATTTTTTCTACTAACCTGACAAAAGGACACAAGCAATGTCTCAAAACGTGATTTGGTTTGAAAACTTACGCATGACCGATGTGGAAAGCGTGGGCGGTAAAAATGCCTCTTTGGGCGAAATGATTTCGCAACTTGCCAACAAAGGTGTGCGCGTTCCAAGCGGTTTTGCCACAACGGCAGCCGCGTACCGCGCGTTTTTGGCGCACGAAGGCTTGGCTGACCGCATTTCGGCAGCGTTGGCGGCGTTGGACGTGGACGATGTAACCGAATTGGCGCGTGTCGGCAAAGAAATTCGCCAATGGATTTTGGAAACGCCTTTCCCTGCGGAATTAAACGCGGACATTGAAACCGCGTGGAACAAAATGGTGGCGGACGCTGGCACTGACCAAATTTCGGTAGCAGTGCGTTCTTCGGCAACGGCAGAAGATTTGCCTGACGCTTCTTTTGCAGGTCAGCAAGAAACATTCTTAAACATCAATGGGTTGGAAAACGTGAAAGAAGCCATGCACCATGTGTTTGCGTCTTTGTACAATGACCGTGCCATTTCTTATCGCGTTCACAAAGGTTTCGCGCATGACATCGTGGCGTTATCGGCTGGTGTGCAACGCATGGTGCGTTCGGATAGCGGCGCGGCTGGCGTGATGTTCTCCATTGACACGGAAAGCGGTTTTGAAGATGTGGTTTTCGTTACATCGTCTTACGGTTTGGGCGAAACGGTGGTTCAAGGTGCGGTAAATCCCGATGAATTTTACGTTCATAAACCGACTTTACGCGCGAGCAAACCTGCGATTTTGCGTAAAACAATGGGTTCTAAACTGATTAAAATGACGTTTACCGACAGCGCACAAGCAGGTAAATCAGTGCAAGTGGTGGACGTGCCAGCCAATGAGCGCAAGCAATTTTCTATTAGTAATGAAGAAATTACCGAGCTTGCCAAATACGCGCTGATTATTGAAGAACACTACGGTCGCCCAATGGATATTGAATGGGGGCGCGATGGTGTGGACGGTAAATTGTATATTTTGCAAGCGCGTCCTGAAACGGTGAAATCGCAAGAAAAAGAGCAGGGAAATAGTTTGCGCCGCTACACTATTTCGGGCGAACGCAAAGTGTTATGCGAAGGTCGTGCGATTGGTCAAAAAGTAGGTCAAGGCAAGGTGCGCTTGGTTAAAGACGCTTCGGAAATGGACAGCGTTCAGGCAGGCGATATTTTGGTTACGGATATGACTGACCCTGACTGGGAACCTGTGATGAAACGCGCAGCAGCAATCGTAACCAATCGTGGCGGACGCACTTGCCACGCGGCAATTATTGCGCGTGAATTGGGTATTCCTGCGGTAGTGGGTTGTGGTAACGCTTCGCATATTTTGCAAGAAGGTCAAGAAGTTACTGTATCTTGTGCCGAGGGCGATACAGGTTTGATTTACGAGGGTTTGTTGAATGTGAATGTTGATGAAGTCGCATTGGACAATATGCCCAAAGCCCCTGTCAAAATCATGATGAATGTGGGCAACCCTGAATTAGCGTTTAGCTTTGCCAGCATTCCAAGCGAGGGCATTGGCTTGGCGCGTATGGAATTTATCATCAACCGTCAAATCGGTATTCACCCGAAAGCCTTGATTGATTTTAATAAACAAGACGCTGATTTGCAAAATGAAATCCGCGACCGCATTGCAGGTTACACATCGCCTAAACAATTCTATGTAGATAAAATTGCGGAAGGCGTGGCAACTTTGGCGGCTTCGGTTTATCCGCGCAAAGTGATTGTGCGTATGTCCGATTTCAAATCCAATGAATACGCTGGTTTGGTTGGCGGCAATGTCTATGAACCACACGAAGAAAACCCAATGTTAGGTTTCCGTGGTGCCGCGCGTTATGTGTCGGAAGATTTCAAAGAAGCGTTTGCGCTGGAATGCCAAGCCTTGAAATATGTGCGCGATGAAATGGGTTTGACCAATGTGGAAATCATGATTCCGTTTGTTCGCACGTTAAGCGAAGCGGAACAAGTGATTCACGCGCTAAAAGCAAATGGTTTGGAACGCGGCAAAAACGGTTTGCGCTTAATTATGATGTGCGAAGTGCCAAGTAATGCCTTGCTTGCCGAGCAATTCTTAAAATACTTTGACGGCTTCTCTATCGGTTCAAACGATATGACGCAACTGACTTTGGGCGTAGACCGCGACAGTGGCGGCCCAATCGCCAGCACGTTTGACGAACGCAACGCGGCGGTTAAAGTGATGTTCCACTTGGCGATTTCCGCTTGTCGCAAACACAATAAATACGTTGGCATTTGTGGACAAGGCCCGTCTGACCACCCCGATTTTGCGAAATGGTTGGTGGAAGAAGGCATTGAAACAATTTCGTTGAACCCAGATACTGTGATTGAAACGTGGTTGTATTTGGCGAAAGAGTTGGGCGATAAGGCTGCGGCGTAATTTATCGCGTAAACATAAAGTGCAGGCTGCTTTTTAACGGATTTTCCCGCTAAAAAGCAGCCTGCACTTTTTTATACTGCATGAACATGCGTTGCCAAAATATCGGCCAAATTATTTTCCAGCCAATCTACCAAATCCTGCAATTTATCCGCCGCCGTTTTGCCAAAATCGGTTAGCGAATATTCAACGTGTGGCGGAACAGTTTGAAAAGATTGGCGAACCACCATGCCGTCTTGTTCCAAATTTTTCAGCGTTTCCGTCAGCATACGCTCGCTCACGCCGTCAATGCTGCGGCGCAATTCGCTGAATCGTTGTGGCTTGTTTTGCTGCAACACAATCAACACCAATACGCCCCAACGACTCGTCAAATGGCGCAAAATTTCACGCGATGGACACGCGCTCGCCAATACATTACCTTTTTCCATAAAATAAATTCCATATAAAATCAATAAACTAATCAAAATTTTGTTTACTTACTTTTTTGTAAGTACTTACCAAAAGTAAGTAACTTCATTATACTTCGCCTCACTTAATCAACGCAAACATTTTTCAAACAACTGAAAAATATTTTTATTTTTTAACCTATTTATTTATAAGGAAAAAAATCATAAAAATCGCAGTAATCGGCTCAACTGGTTTGGTAGGTAACGCAACCGTTCAAGAATTGGCAGCACGCGGACACGAAGTAACCGCATTGGCGCGTAGCCCTAAAAAAGTATTTCAAAATCCAACTGTTACTGCTGTAAAAGCGGACGTAAACGACGCGGATTTTGCGGAAAAATTGGCAGGTTTTGACGCTGTGATTAGCGCGTTTAACGGTGGTTGGGAAAACTCAAACATCGTGGCGGACATCAACAAAGGCTACGACAGCATTTTGGCAGCAGCGAAAACCGCGCAAGTGCCGTATTTGTTGGTTGTGGGCGGTGCAGGCAGCCTAAATGCTGCGCCTAATTTGGCTTTGGTGGATACGCATGACTTCCCTGCGGAAGTGTTCCCTGCTGCGAATGCCATGCGCGTTTTGTTGGATAACTTGCGTGAACGCCGTGATGTGAACTGGTCGTTTGTGTCGCCCGCTGCGATGTTTGCGGTGGCAGAAGTGCAATTTGAGAAAACAGGCGTGTACCGTGTGGGCGCAGATGATGTGTTGTTGAACGCGGACGGTTCGCCTGCGGATATTGCCTTGCCTGATTTGGCGGCGGCTTTGGTTGATGATGTTGAGAAAAAAGCGCATTTATTCCAACGCTTTACCGTAGCGAACTAATATAAAGCAGCCTGCACATTACAGTGGGTTGGTTTTCTGAACCAACCTGCTATTGTTTTTGTATAGTGGATTAAATTTAGATTAGGACAAGGCGACAACGACCGCCGTGTACATCTAACACATAAGGGAGTTGGCAACACTGTACTAATCTAAATTTAATCCACTATAAAACACAAAAGAAATGGAAAATAAACTCCGTCCCCATTTGCTATTTGCAGGCTGCTTTACAGTTTACGAAACAATCGCCCAATCCAAAAACTCAAACACCGCCGCCAATTCTTCCGCCGTTTCCGCTTGCGTGCCGTTGCCTGTGTGTCCGCCTTTTTCGGGCGCAAACAGCCACGCTTTCGCATTCGGATTGTCGCGCAATTTCGCATAAAATTTCAGCGCGTGAGCAGGGTGAACGCGGTCGTCCGACAAACTGGTCGTGATGAACGCTGGCGGATAATTCAGGCTGCCTGAAAGTTGATGATACGGCGAAAACGCCGCCAAATACTCGCGCATTTTCGGGTCGGCAGGGTCGCCATATTCGTCAATCCAACTCGCGCCTGCGTACAATTCCGTGTAGCGCAACATATCCGTAAGCGGCACTTCGCAAATCATCGCGCCCAAATTTTCAGGCAGCCTGCAAAATGCGGATGCAACCACCAAACCGCCATTGCTGCCGCCTTGAATGGCGATTTTTTTCGCGCTGCTGTACCCGCGTTCCACTAAATCATTGATTACCGATAACAAATCATCAACGCTCTTATGTTTATTTTCACGCTGCGCCGCCGTGTGCCAATGCGTAAACTCGCCGCCGCCGCGCACATTCGCCAACACAAACGCACCGCCACGCTCCAACCAATGCCGCCCAATCGCGCCCATATAATGCGGCAATTCAGGCACAGCAAAACCGCCGTACACATAAACCAAAGTCGGCGTATCGGGCGATTGCGTTTTGCCAACGTGATAATACGGGATGCGCGTACCGTCCGCCGAAGTAGCAAAATTCTGTGTAACCACAATACCTTGCGCGTCAAACTGTTTCGGCTGACGGCGCAAAACCGTCAATTCCATCACATTCAAATCCAACGCAAACAAAGTCAAAGGCGTAACAAAATCACTCGCCGCCAAGTAAACCGTATCGCCACCCCAAGGCTGGTCGGCAAGCTCAATCGCGCCATTTGGAAAACGCGGTAACGCCTGCTCAACCCACGCGCCATTTTCCCATTTCCACGCTTTCAGGCTGCCTGAAACATTGTCCAACAAACTCGAAATCACAAATTTCCGTGTCGTTTCAATCAGTTCCAACGCTTGCGAACTCGTTGGCGCAAACAAACAAAACGCTTCGCCCAACTCGCCCTTATTCAATTTCACCGCAATCAGGCTGCCCGAAACATATTTTTGCTTACTGCGCTGCCAATCCGATTTCAAATGCAAAAATAATTGCCCAGCCAAATAACCCACGACTTCACAATCTCGCGGCAGAGCCAATTTCACCGCTGCCAAATCCGCATTCACATAAAAATAATCCTTTTGAAAGAAAGATGTATTCGCTTCAATCAAATCCAACGGCGCACCCTGCGCGTCCAAATAACGCCACGCGCTGACCATTACGCCGTCCGCATCCATTTCGTAAACAGGCGTGGCTTCGTCAAACGACTGACCGCGCTGCATCAACCAAACCTGACGCGGATAACCCGAAGTCGTGAGCTGCCGCTCGTCCCACGCAGGGCAAACCCAAACGCTGTTTTCATCGCGCCAAGCCACATGATTTTTGCCTAATGGAAAATGAAAACCACCCGACACAATTTCGCCCGTTTTCAGATTAAATTCAATCGTGTACGCACTATCCGAACCTTGTGAAGACAACGAAATCAACGCCAATTCAGGGCGTTCCACATAATGCGACACGCCGTCTAAATACACATCATCGCCCAAAATTTCATCAAAATCCGCAACTGAAAATAAAATTTCCCAATCAGGAATTCCAGCACGATAGCTTGCTGCGCTGCACATGCGATACACGCCTTTGGGCAAATCCGCCGACTGATGAAAATGGTACATTCGGGCGCGGTGTTCTTGGCAAAAGGGGATTTGTCTCTCGTCTTGTAATTGTTCGGTAATTTGTTGTTTTGTTTTGTGGAAATTTTCGGATTGGCAAAATTGCGCCAGCGTTTCGGCGTGGGCAGATTGGTGGAATTTTTGCGTTTCGGAGGCGTGTAAATTTTCTAAATATTGATAAGGGTCGGTAAACATGGTGCAGGCTGCCTGAAAATAAAATAATGAAAAATAATGCAGGCTGCTTTTTCATCGCTCAAAGCAGCCTGCACAATATTATAAAGTGCGATTAACCTTTCTTCACGCCTTGCAAATACAACATTTCCAGCGCAATCGTTGCGCCAGCCAACGCAGTAATGTCTGCATGGTCGTAAGATGGCGCAACTTCCACCACGTCCATGCCCACAATATTCACATCAGTCAAACCGCGCAAAATTTTCAACGCACGGTCGCTGCTCAAACCGCCACAAACAGGCGTACCCGTCCCTGGCGCGTAAGAGGGGTCAAGACAGTCAATATCAAACGTCAAATAAACAGGCATATCACCCACTACTTCCTTGATTTTGCTAACCGTTTGTTCCACGCTATCATCGTTTACTTGTGGCGCAGTCAAAACGGTAAACGGCAATTTTTTGCTGTGTTCCGTGCGAATACCGATTTGCACCGAACGCGCAGGGTCAATCAAACCTTCTTTTGGCGCGGTGTAAAACATCGTGCCGTGGTCGTATTCGCTGCCGTTGTCGTAAGTATCAGTATGCGCGTCAAAATGGATTAACGCCAATTTGCCAAAATGTTTGGCGTGGGCGCGGAGCAAGGGCAATGTGATGAAATGGTCGCCTCCAAAACTTAAACATTTTTTGCCCGATTGCAATAATTGGGTGGTGTGGGCTTCCATTTTTTCCACGAAATCGCGGCTGTCGCCAAACGAAAACACCAAATCGCCACAATCTACAATGTTCAAGCGTTCACGCACATCAAACGTCCATGGAAATTTGCGATGTTCCCACGCCAAATTAACCGAAGCACGGCGAATCGCTTCCGCGCCAAATCTCGCGCCCGAACGCCCCGACACCGCCATATCATACGGAACGCCTGTGATGACCCATTCCGCATCACTGTCGTAGGGCATGAAATTGAGCGGTAAACGCAAAAAGCCAAAATTGTTAGAAACCAATGAATTATCGGTTTGTCCTGCTAGGGTGCTGTATTGCATGGTTTTTTCCTTGTGTGAATTTATTTTGTGAATGTGTTTTCAGGCAGCCTGAAACGCCAAATTACTCATCTTCCAAATAAGTATAGCCGTTCAAGCCAATTTCCAATTCCTTCAAAAATATCATCGCTTGAGACGCTGGCAAATCCGATTGCTCAATTTGTTCGCGGTAACGCTTCATCAACTCTTTCGGGTCTTGGTAAACGTATTCCAACATATCCGCCACCGTGTTGCCTTCATCGTAATCGGCTAATTCAAATTGATTTTTCTCGTTAATCAACACATCAACCGTTGTCGTGTCGCCAAACAAATTGTGCATATTACCCAAAATTTCCTGATACGCGCCCACCATAAAAAAGCCCAACAATGGTGGATTGTCTTCCGAATATTCAGGCATTGGCATGGTGGTTGCCACGCCGTCGCCATCAATATAATGGTCAATCGTGCCGTCCGAATCGCAAGTAATATCCAACAACACCGCACGACGTGCAATCGGCTGATTTAATTGCGTAATCGGACAAACTGGGAATAATTGGTCAATTCCCCAAGCATCAGGCAGCGACTGAAACAGCGAAAAATTCACATACAATTTATCCGCAAAACGCTCTTGCAATTCATCAATAATTGTCCGATGTGACCGATGTTTCTCGTTGAACAACTCGCCAACTTCATGGCAAATATTCAAATAAAGCTGCTCCGCCCAAGCGCGTTGTTGCAAATTCAACAAACCAACATTGTATTGATTATGCACGTCCGACAAATCAAACTGACTTTCGTGAATCCAACTACGCAACGAACGCTTTTCGCGTGAAGCAAAAATATCCGTCCACGTTTCCCACATACTATGCAAAACTCGTGGGTCTTCGGGGCTAGGTGGATTGAGTTGCTCCGCTTTATAGCGTTCCACACCAATCACATTCGCCACCAAAACCGCGTGATGTGCCGTAATGCCACGACCGCTTTCTGTGATAATCGTCGGGTGCGGCAAATCGTACTCTCGACACGCCTGACCAATTCCCCAAACCACCGTACTCGCATATTCGCTCAAACTGTAATTAACCGAACAATCCGATTGCGTGCGATTGCCTTCATAATCCACACCCAAACCGCCGCCCACGTCAAAACATTGAATATTCACGCCTAATTTATGCAATTCCACATAAAAACGCGCCGATTCATGCACACCAGTCGCCACGTCGCGAATATTGCCCAACTGCGAACCCAAATGAAAATGCAATAATTGCAAACAATCCAAATGATTATTTTGTTTTAATAATTCAACCAGTTGCAAAACCTGCGAAGCCGACAAACCAAATTTAGATTTATCGCCGCCCGAAGCCTGCCATTTCCCCGAACCCTGCGAAGCCAAACGCGCCCGAACACCCAAACGTGGTTTCACGCCCAATTTCGCCGCTTCTTCCAACACCATTTGGATTTCAGATAATTTTTCAATCACCAAATAGACTTTGTGTCCCAATTTCTCGCCCATCAGCGCGAAACGAATGTACTCACGGTCTTTGTAGCCATTGCAGACAATCAGCGTTTGCGTTGTGCCAGCGTGTGCCAACACCGCCATCAATTCCGCTTTTGAGCCAGCTTCCAAACCGTGCGGTTGATTGCTGTGAATCAAACTTTCAATCACACGGCGATGTTGATTCACCTTAATCGGATACACCAAACAATAATTGCCGTTGTAACCAAAATCTTCACGCGCTGCCTGAAAAGCCTGATTGATAGAGCGCAAACGGTGCTGCAAAATTTGCGGAAAACAAAGCAAAATCGGCAAACGCGCCTGATGTTTTTGTTGCACTTCTTCGGTTAATTGTTGCAGCGAAATGGTTTTTTCAGGCTGCTGCGGATTGGGGCGCACGATAATGTCACCACGTTCATCAACATCATAATAGCTAATGCCCCAATAATTGATGTTGCAGACTTCACGAATGGTAGTGGGCATGGTTTTTTTGTCCTTTTGTTTCCATGAAAAAGAAAGCGCGATTATAAGGCGAAATATGTTGTGTGCAGGCTGCTTTTTTTGTTTTTTGATAGCAAGCGAAAGCAGCCTGCACTTGATATATAGTGGATTAAATTCAAACTAGGACAAGGCGACAACGACCGCCGTGTACAGCCAATACATAAGGGAGTTGGCAACGCTGTACTAGTTTGAATTTAATTCGCTATAATCAACCGATAATCCAATCCTCCACATAAAAGAACTCTCTTTATGAAAAACATCGTTATTTTGATTTCTGGTCGCGGCAGCAATATGCAATCGATTGTGAACGCAAACATTCCCAACGCGCACATCGCCGCCGTGTTGTCGAACAATCCGCAAGCAGCAGGTTTAGCTTGGGCGGCAGAACGCGACATTGCCACCGCATCACTCAATCACAAAGAATTTACCAGCCGCGAAGCCTTTGACCAAGCTATGATGCAGCTCATCGACACCTATCAGCCCGATTTGGTGGTACTGGCTGGCTTTATGCGGATTTTGACACCTACGTTTTGTAAGCATTACGAAAATCGCTGCATCAATATTCACCCATCATTGCTGCCTGCGTTTACAGGGCTGCACACGCATCAACGCGCTTTGGACGAAGGCTGTCGCATTGCAGGCTGCACGATTCATTTTGTAACCAAAGTATTGGACAACGGCGCGATTATCGCCCAAGGTGTTGTGCCGATTTTGGACAACGATACGGCGGATGACATTGCCGCGCGTGTACTCAAAGTAGAGCATCAACTGTTGCCACAAGCGGTTGCCGATTTTGTCGCAGGCAGCCTGCACATCAATGGCAAGCGTGTCATCAAGCAAACGGCTGGCAACTCGAATCATCAACTTTTAGCATAAGGAAAATAGTATGAAAAACGTATGGATTATTGGCGCATTAGTATTGAGCTTGGCAGCGTGTGGCGGCAGCGAAAAGCAGCCTGCAACCCAAACCGAAAACAAACAGCCCAACCCCAACAGCATAGGCGACCAAGCGGTTGAGATGCGTAAAAAAGTGGACAGCTCGGCAGCAAAAGTGCAAGGCGCAATGCAGCAAAGCACGCAGCAAATTGACCAAGAGACGAAGTAAGACAAATAAAAATGCAGGCTGCTTTTGCCCTTTTGTCCAAATCTCCGATTTAGGTATAAAAGGGTATGCCGTAGGCATGATTGCCTACAAACAAAGCAGCCTGCACTTTTATTTGTTGGGTTTACACATTAAACAAGAAATGAATCACGTCGCCGTCTTGTACAACGTATTCCTTGCCTTCCGCGCGCATTTTGCCTGCTTCTTTCGCTTTGGCTTCGCCGCCGAGCGCAATAAAATCATCATAGGCAATCACTTGTGCGCGAATAAAGCCGCGTTCAAAATCGGTATGAATCACACCAGCCGCTTGCGGTGCAGTATCGCCTTTGTGGATTGTCCAAGCGCGAATCTCTTTCACGCCAGCCGTAAAATACGTTTGCAAACCGAGCAAATCATAACCAGCGCGAATCAAACGATTTAAACCAGGTTCAGCCAAACCCATTTCCGCCAAAAATTCCACTTTTTCCGCGTCGTCCAATTCCGCAATTTCGCTTTCCAATGCCGCGCAAACCGCTACCACAGGCGCATTTTCACGTGCAGCCAATTCTTGCAAACGCGCTAAATGTGAATTGTTTTCAAAACCGTCTTCCGCCACATTGCCAACATACATCGCAGGTTTAGCCGTCAATAAAAACAATGGTTTAATCAATGCCATTTCTTCTTTATCCAAGCCAAATGCGCGAACAGGTTTACCTTCATTCAAATGTGGCAACAATTTTTCCAAAATCGCGACCAATTTTTGCGCGTCTTTGTCGCCTGATTTGGCGCGTTTGCCTTCGCGTAAAATTGCTTTTTCCACGCTCGCCAAATCCGCCAACGCCAATTCTGTACCAATCGTTTCAATATCTGCAATCGGGTCCACGCGACCTGCAACGTGAATAATATTATCATCATCAAAACAACGCACTACGTTTACAATCGCGTCTGTTTCGCGGATATTGGCAAGAAATTGATTGCCTAAACCTTCGCCTTTGCTCGCGCCCGCTACCAAGCCCGCGATGTCCACAAATTCCACGATTGCAGGCTGCATTTTTTGCGGATTAACGATTTTCGCTAATTCGTCCATGCGTGGGTCGGGTACTTCTACAATGCCGACATTGGGTTCGATGGTGCAAAATGGATAGTTTGCCGCTTCAATGCCTGATTTGGTTAAAGCGTTGAAAAGGGTAGATTTGCCCACGTTTGGCAAACCGACGATGCCGCATTTTAAGCTCATGATGATTCCTTGTTGATAAAATTAAAAAACGCGCGATTTTAGCACAAAAGCAGCCTGCACTTTTTGTTTACGCAATGTGCAGGCTGCTTTTGCGTGTTTACTTCAATTTCAAATGCGGCAACGCCAAATAATCTTCCGATTGCATTTCCACCAAACGGCTCACCGTCCGCACAAATTCGTGTGCAAAATCGCCTTCGGTGTACAACGCGTCCATTGCCACTTGCGAAGTAACACACAATTTGACGCGATAATCGTAAAACACGTCCACCAGCAAAGTTAATCGCCGCGCTTCGTTTTTCTCGTTGGGCGACATTTTTTCTACGCCTGAAATCAAAACGTGTGTATAGTTTTCCGCCAGCCACAAATAATCCGCCTGCGAGCGCGTACCAAAACACAAGGTTCTGAAATCAAACCAAATCACGCGATGATTGCGCCCTTTGCAGCTTAATTCGCGCTCGTGAATGCTGATTTTTTCAGGCAAACGCGCATCGCTGCCAGCCAGTTGTGCGAACAAATCCGCCAATTTTTGCTCGTTTTCCGCGTTGTTGGGGATATAGAACACTTCGGCTGGTTTCAAGGTTCGCATACGGTAGTCTTCGCCGCCGTCCACGTTTAACACGGTTAATTGCTTTTCAATCAATGTGATAGTTGGCAAAAAGCTGCTGCGGTTTTGCCCTTGTGGATAGAGTTCGGACGGCGCGTAGTTGGAAGTCGCCACCAGCACCACGCCTTCGGCAAACAGGTTTTCCAGCAATCGCCCCAAAATCATCGCGTCTGCAATGTCGCTAACGTGAAATTCGTCAAAACACAGCACGCGCGTTTCCACAGCAATGTCTTTAGCGACGGCTTTGAGCGGGTCTTGCTCGCTGCGTTTATCGCGCATACGTTGATGGATTTCTGCCATAAAGGCGTGAAAATGTACGCGGCGTTTGCGTTTGTAGGGCAGGCAGCCAAAAAATGCGTCCATCAAAAAACTTTTGCCGCGCCCCACGCCGCCATAAAAATACAAACCTGTCGGCACCTCGGGCGAGCGCAAACTGCGTCCCAAAAAACGATTGCGTTTGCGTTTGAACATCATCAATTCTGTCCACAAGCGGTCTAGGTGTTCAATGGCTTTGGCTTGCGCTGGGTCGCGGATAAACGCTGGGTGCTGCGCGGCGGCTTGATACCACGTTTGCGGACTGTGGTTGGCAAAAGGCGGCGGAGTAAAGCGGTTGTCGGTCATGGTGTTGTCTTTGTTGATAGAAGTGGGCGCATTATATAGTAAAAAGCAGCCTGCACTAGGGTAAACAAAGTGCAGGCTGCTTTTGAGCGATTTCAAAAGCAGCCTGCATTTTTTATCGTGCGTTTTACTTAATTACTGCGTCAAAACGTCCACACCTTTTGGCGGCGTAAACTGAAACGCAGAGCGCGACAAGTTCGGCTTGGTATTCAGTTGTCCAAATTGAATAGACGTTTGATTGCCAAAACTGTCTTTCAATTCCATTGCCGCTAATTGATTGTTTTTGAAGCCAATACGGATAAATTGATAGCCAACATTGTTTTTGCGCGGCGTTGCCAACACATAATCCACACCGTTTTGGCTGCCGTCTTCTTTGAGTGTGTAACTCGTGTCCAGCGCGGACTTGTTGGACAAAATCGCCGCGGGGCTATCGCCAATCGTTTGGTCTTGGTTGGACTGCGTTACCTGCTTCAAATCCACGTCATACAACCAAATATGTTTGCCATCGCCCACAATCATTTGGCGATACGGTTTGGTGTATTCCCATTTGAACAAACCTGGGCGCAAAATCTGAAAACTGCCCGAAGTGGTTTGTTTTTTGTTGCGAGTTTGTACTGTTTGTGTAAACGCACCGCTAATGCCATCGGCATCATTGTTGAACTGGCGCAGCGCATCAATCGCACCTGCATGGGCGGTGGCAGTAGTGGCGGCAAGCACGGTGGCGGCTAAAATCGTTTTCCAATTTTTCATATTTCTCTCCTGTGATTCGGTTAAAATGATGCGGTATCTTAACATTTTTACTTTTTTTGCCAAGCCTATCGCCCAAATGTAAAAGCAGCCTGCACTTTTAATCACTTGTTTACACAATCAAAAAATCCATTTTTTTAACTTAATTTGATGACTTTTTTACCATGCAAACTTTGTATTCCCTGCTCTATCAAGCCCTAACCGCAACCGACCCCGACCAAAAATGCGCCCAAACCTTTGCTGCATACGATTATTGGTGTGCAGGCTGCTTGCGTGAATCGCCCGAACCTGAATCGCCCATAGACGTTTTGATTGCAGGACGACCCAAACGCCCGATTTTAGTGCCACACACCCAAGTGGAACAGCGCAAACCGTCCACACCCGAAGGCTATGCCGCTATGTTGCACGCCATCGCCCACATCGAGTTTAACGCGATTAACTTGGCATTGGACGTGGCGTATCGCTTTCGCACGCTGCCACGCGAATTTGTCGGCAACTGGCTGGGCGTTGCCAAAGAAGAGTGCGAACATTTTATGCTGATGCGCGACCGATTGCGCGAACACGGCTTTGATTACGGCGATTTCCCTGCCCACGCGCATTTGTGGGACATGGCAAAACACACGGCATACGACCCTTTGCTGCGAATGGCACTCGTGCCACGTGTGTTGGAAGCGCGTGGTTTGGACGTAACGCCTGCCATTCGCGCCAAAGTGGCACAGCGCGGCGATGACGCGACTTGCGATGTGTTGGACATTATTTATCGCGATGAAGTGGGGCACGTTAAAATCGGCAACCGTTGGTATCACTATTTGTGCCAACAACGCGGATTAGAGCCGCTCGCCCTGTTTCGCCAGCTATTGAAGCAGCACGATATGTTCGTGTTTCGCGGTTATGTGAACTTGGAAGCGCGACAACGAGCTGGGTTTAGCGAATTTGAATTGTCGCTGCTACACGATTTTGAACAGGCGCAAAAGTTATGACGCAAATAAATATGGTGCAGGCTGCTTGCGTTGCCATTGGCGCGATTTTGGGCGCGTGGAGTCGTTGGGGATTGGGCGTGTGGCTCAATAGCAGCCTGCACTTTATGGCGTGGGGAACGTGGCTTGTCAACACTTTGGGCTGTTTGTTGATTGGCATGGCGTGGGGCGCAAGTTGGGGGACAACGTGGCAGTTGCTGGTGGTAACAGGTTTTTTGGGCAGTTTTACTACGTTTTCCGCGTTTGCCAACGAAGTCATCACGTTGGCGTATCAAGGGCGTTGGGGCAGCGCGATGTGGGTTTGGCTGCTGCACAATGCGAGCGGTTTGGGCGCGGTGGCGTTGGGGGCTGGCTTGATGCGGTGGATTGTGGGTAAATCGTAGGTATCTACACAACGTAATCGTTCAAATTTATATCAAAATTATGCGATAACCGCGAATCTACTCCCTCTCCTTTGAGAGAGGGTTGAATCGCTGAATATTCAAAATTTTCACAAAAATAAAGTGCAGGCTGCTTTTGAGCGATTTCAAAAGCAACCTGCACTTTTATCCAAGCCAATAATTAGAATTTATAGGTATATTGAACACCCAAAATATTGGCATAGTTTTTAAAGTTTGCCGATGCCGCACCTTTGCTGTCCACCGTTGTGCCGTCTGATGCCTTACCTTTAAACGATGTGTCATTGATGTGAATATGCGAATACGCTACATCGATAATATGATTTTTGTTAAACGCATATTTCGCGCCTACCGAGAACCAAATGCGGTTACCGTCTGGCAGCGTGTTCAAGCGGTCGTCTGCGCTGCGAATTGGGCTTTGGTCAAACGCAATACCTGCGCGAAGTTGCAATGGCTCGCTCACTTGATACGATGCACCCAATGCCACTTTAACGGTGTTGCGCCAATTTGGGGTAATCACGGTGCGGTTACTGCGTACTGGGCCTGTACCACTTACGCCAATAGTTTTTTGGTTTTCAAAATACAAAGTGGCTTGATTAAAGCGGCTGTGGCGTGTCCAAGTAATGTCGCCAAACAGATTCAATTTATCGTTGGCACGATACATACCGTGCAAGGACAACGATTCAGGCGTAACGATTTTCACACTTGCTCCTTCTTTGGTAACATAACCCAAACCACGAATAGTAGGTTGAGCAGCTTGTAATGCAGTAGATACGTCCCATTCCGCATCGCCTTTTAGATTGTGTTCAATTTTAGAGCGATAGTTTACACCCATACGGAAACGGTCGTTCACATCAAACATCCACGCCAAATGGTAGCCAAAGCCCCAGTCGTCGCCTTTTACTTTGGCATGTCCATCAACCAAACCAGAAGCATTGGTTACTGCACCACTAGTCGCCATACTAATTAACCGATTGAATGCACCAGACGCATTCCAGTCAGCAAACTTACGCAATTCCGCTTTGGAATATTGGGCAATCACGCCTGCACCAAACGAATGCTGGTCGTTGGCTTTGAATGCCACCACAGGCTCAAACGCGATAGAAGTCAAGCCCAGTTGGTTCAAATGATGGCGCAGCACCGAATCTTTTTCGTATTCGGTTGATGACGCGAACGGGATATACATACCCAAGCCCAAGGTGATGCGGTCGTTCAATTTGTATGCGCCATAAACGTGTGGAGCAGGAACGGCTGTATCGGTGATTTTGCCGCTGGTGCTACCACGCACGGCAGAACCGCCACGATAAGTGGCTTGTGCATTGCTGTATTTGATATGTGGCAACACCAAGTTCGCAGCGGCAGAGATTTGGTTAGAATCGAGTTTGGTCAAGCCTGCTGGGTTATAGAACAAAGTGGTGGCATCAGCCGCTTCGGCAGCCGCAGCATTGGCTGTGCTTTGTGCGTTTACCGATTGCGTACCAAAGTGATAGCCCGATGCGGCTGCTTGTTGTGCCAATGCCAACAAAACCATGCCAACGCTAACTTTTAAATGACGAGAAATATTCATGTTTAATCCTTAATCCAATAAATTGAAGCAGCCGCAATCTGATGCAGGCTGCTTGTAGAATGATGTATCTATTCTATGTCAAAAAGTTAAGCTGTGCAAAGTTATTTTTTGTTTTGTGATTCAATGAATAACAAAAAGCAGCCTGCACATTTGGTAAACAAAATGCAGGCTGCTTTGTTTATTTGTAGATATACGACTCGGGCATCGTATCAAACGTAACCACTTTGCCGCCGTGTTGTTGTGCGTAGGCTTGCGCTTTGCTGGCATCGGCAAACGGCAACGCATCGGCTATGCCCATGCCACCAACAAATTGACTGTCAATCACATAATACGCGGTTTTGGCATCAATCCACACATCGGAATTGGGCGTGTTCCAATCGGCAACCGCGCCCATGTCGGACACATAAATCGCAGCAATGTCTTTGGGTTCGCCTGGGTGCTGCACAAAGCCAAAAATCTGTGTTACGGTGGAAAACCACAAAGGCTCGTTGGGCTTGCTATCCAAAAAGATTTGCGCTTTGGGCCCGTTGTGTTCGGCTAGATTCATGGTGCAGTAATAGCCTTTGGAATGTTCGGTGATGACTTGCGCTTTGGGCAATTCGGCTGGTGCGCTGGTAGCGGTTTGTCCGCAGGCTGCCAGCGCGAGTGTAATAACAATGGAAGCGATGTATTTTTTCATAATGATGTTCCCTGATGATTTTGGTACACGATAATAGTTAGCAAACTGGCTCCCTCTCCTTTAAGGAGAGGGAATGAAATCACTGAAAATGAATACTAAATCTGACGGCGATTAAACAACCATGCCGCCAACGCAAACGGTACAACAATCCAACCAAATTGCGCCAGCAGCAACACGGTTTTGCTCAACCCAATTTGTCCGCTCACGCCTGCCATGCCCGAATACATGGCGGTGTTTTCAAAACCTGTTAGATTGAGCAAGCGATAAATATCGGTCGGGTTCAGCAATAACACGTTTTCTAGCACTTTGGCGGTGATTTTTTGTTGCGTGTCGGCAACCAAAATGCCCAGCAACGCCATATCAAAAATCACGACAAAAAACAACCACACGCCAATCGCCAAACCTGCTGCTGTGCCACGTTCTTTTACCTTTGCGCTGATTAAGTAACCCAACGACAAAAACGCTGTGCCAAGCAACACGCTGGCGGCAATGAGCAAGAAAAACGGTTTCCACGCTGCGGCTTGAATGCCACCAAAATTCAGTTGCAACACCACGCCTGCGATGCCGTAACCAATGGTGGTTGCCAACGCCAGCATAATCGTGTGTCCAAGCAGTTTGCCGACTAAAATTTGCCAGCGCGAAATGGGGTAGCTCAACAGCAGAGCCATTGTGCCACGTTCAATTTCGCCAATGAGCGCGTCATACGCCATCAGCATGGCAATGAGCGGAATCAGGAAAATGGACAGGCTGGATAGGCTGACAACGGTTACAGTCAGCGGGTCCACTTTGACGCTGCCTGTGGGTGCGCTGCCCATAAAGCCCAGCGACAACGCCAAGGCACACAGCAAAATGGTGGCGGCAATCACCCAGCGATTGCGTAAATTATCGCGGATTTCTTTTTGCGCGATGATGAAAATAGGGGACATGGTTGTGAAGTCTCGTTTTGTGGGTTGATTTAAAGTGCAGGCTGCTTACACATCTTCGCGTTTCAAAAATTCAGCATACATCTCGTCCAGCGTGGGCGCGTGAATATCAATCTGTGTGATGTTATCCAAGCTGCCCAATTCGCGCAAACGCTGTACTTTGTCTTCGGCTTGGCATTCGCTCGTATAAGTGTGCAGGCTGCTTTGCGCGTCTTTTTGCCAATGTGCTGGTAACGCTAAATCTTGTGCCAACGACACGCGAATTTTAATCGGCAAACCGCTTTGAATGTGCAATTCGTGCATATTGCCGTCTGCCACTTTGTTGCCGTTTTTCATCACCACAATGCGGTCGGCGTGTCCGTCCAATTCTGCCAGCGCGTGAGTGGAAAGCAGCACCGTTGCGCCTTGTTCTTTGAGTTCGCGAATAATTTGGTAGAACATTTGGCGCGAAGCTGGATCTAAACCTGTGGTCGGCTCGTCAAACAGCAAGATTTTTGGTTTGCCCAACAAGGCTTGTGCCAGCGCAAGACGTTGGCGCATACCTTTGGAATACGCACCGACTCGTTTTTGTGCCGATTGCGCGATGCCGACTTTTGCCAGCAAATCCATGTTGTGCGACAAATCTGTGCCTTTGAGTTTGGCGTAAAAATCCAGCGTTTCCTTGCCTGTGAGCGATGGGTGCAAAGCAACGGTTTCGGGCAAATAGCCAATTTGTCGGCGGATTTCGGCGGCACGGTTGCCTGATACGTTTTCGCCCAACAGCGTTACGCTGCCCACGGTGGGGCTAATCAAGCCCAAAATCAATTTCATCATGGTGGATTTGCCTGCGCCGTTGTGTCCAGCCAAGCCCACGCATTCGCCAGCTTGCAGCGTTAAATCCACGTTGTTCACGGCTTTTTGTGCGCCGTATTGTTTGGTTACTTGCGATAGGGTTAATAAGGTATTCATTGTGTTTTCTGGGTGGAAATCTTAAAACTGCCGTCATTCCCGCGTAGGCGGGAATCTATCTAACTCATTCAGTTATCAGAATGATTTTTCCATTACCGAAATGCTACGTTAGATTCCCGCCTACGCGGGCATGACGACTTATATATCTAAATAAAAATTCACGCTGCTTTTTGACTTTGAAATTCACGCAAGCGTTTGAGCGCATCGGTTTCGGGAATGTTAATCAACGGCTTGGTATCCGTAATGCCGCCCGTGCCAAGCGCAGGAAATTGTTGTTGCGCCCACTTAACAATGCTAATCGCAGGGCTGTTCATCAACAAACGTGCGGCTGGTGCGCGCCACAAAATTTGGTCGGTAATGCTGTTGGGGCGATAAGCGGTATCGGCAATGCCATCGCCGTCCAAATCAAACGCGCTGTTGTCGCTCCAATAATTGCCACGTCCGTCTTTGACCCAATCAAAAAAGCGTGTGCCAACGTATTTGATTTGGGTTTGATTATTCACAAACGCATTGCCATAAATTTCCAAATTTTCAGGCGCGGCAGTAAAGTGAATGCCCATGGTGCAGTGCGTAAAATAATTGTTTGCCAATTTATTGTTGTTGGCGTTGTAAACAAACACGCATTTGTCGGCGGTATCAATCGCGTTGCCCGTGATTTCGGAATGAATGGTGGCATTGAGCATAATGCCTTGGTTGATGCTGTTCACGGCGATGTTGTCGTTTACCTTTAATCGCTCGGAAAACATAATCGCGTAACCAATTTCGTTGTTGTCGGAAATATTGCCGCTCACTTCGCTGTCGTTGGTGTACATATAATGCACGGCGTAACGCAGTTTCGTAAAATAATTGTTTTTAAAAACATTGAATTTGCTGATGTTGGAAAAAATGCCGTCTCGCCCTTCGGAAATGTGATTGCCAACCACTTGCGAGTGTGGCGCGTTCCACACGGTTACGCCATTGCCGCGTTCGTTTTGGCGCAACTGGGTGTTGCCAACAATTTTGTTGCCGCGCACCATAGATTTTTCCGAACCCCACAAATACACACCCACCGAATTATCTAAAATGTGGTTGTTTTCAATCAGTGCGTTGGTGGAAGTTTTGTCCAAAAACACACCTGCGTCCATTTTGGGCAAACTCAAACCCGATTGTGTGATGGTTAGATTGCGAACCACGACATCAGGCGATTGTACCCAAACGGTACGCCCTGTGCGGTCGCCACGAATTTCCGCTTGGTGTGGTTGCTCGCTTTCAATCGTGAGTGGTTTGTTGATGATGATTTTGCCGTATGTGCCAGCAGCCAGTTTGAGCGTGTCGCCTGCTTGGGCTTGGTCAATCGCCGCTTGCAAGTCTGCGCCTGCTGGAACGTGAACATCCGCAGTAAAAGCAGCCTGCACATTCAACAAAATCGCCAAGAAAAGAAATTTGGAATACATGATTTGTGCGCGTGAGAAGTAAACAATATTGAAATTATAGTGAATTAAATTTAGATTAGTACAGCGTTGCCAACTCCCTTATGTACTAGCTGTACACGGCGGTCGTTGTCGCCTTGTCCTAATCTAAATTTAATCCACTATATATTAGTAATAAAAAGCAGAGCAAACCGCCCTGCCCTTATTGACTAAAAGCAGCCTGCACTTTGTTTAACTAAAATGCAGGCTGCTTTTTAGCGATTATTTCGCTGCAGACGCGCTAGATGCTGCTTCTGCTTTGGCAGGTTCAGAAGCCTTTTGTGCTGCAACAGGTGCATCAGGTTTGTCTTTCAACGCTTCGCCTTTTTTGCGAACAATCATCACGCCAGACATTTCCATGTGCAACGCATGGCAGAACCATTGGCAATAGAACCAGTTCACGCCCAAACGAGCGGCGGTAAAGGTAACCGATGCAGTGGCTTGTGGGCCAATCTCAATAGCGATCCCGTTGCCTTCCAGCGTGAAGCCGTGCGTCAAGTCTTCGGTGGTTTCCATGTTGGTTACATACACGGTTACTTCGTCGCCTTCGTGTACTTCAAAATAAGGCACGCTAAACGCAGGCGCAACCGCAGTCATGTACACGCGAACTTTGTTGCCGTCGCGAATCACATTGGCAGCCGTTTCCAATTTAACGCCGTCTTTTTCGGCTTGCTCAACCGCTGCTTTCCACATCCATGGGTCTTTTCTGTCCCAAGATTTAGCAGGATTCATTTTGCTTGCCGCAACCAACATCATGTCGTGTGGTTCAGCAAAAGTTGGATTGTCGTGTACCAACTTCATTTCATCGCCAGAAATGTCAATCAACTGGTCGCATTCTGGTTTCAACGGACCTACGTTCAAGAAACGGTCTTTGGAGAATTTGTTCAAAGACACCAACCATTTACCGTCTGCTTCTTTGGTTTCACCCATGGTCGTGTGGTTGTGACCTGGTTGATAATGTACGTCCAATTTTTGAATGATGTAGTCGTCTTTGTCCGATTTAGCCGCATACGCATCAATGGCTTTTTGAATATCCCATTTACACATTTGACTATCAATAAACAAAGTGGTGTAGGCATTGCCACGACCGTCAAACGCGGTATGAAGTGGGCCTAAACCCAATTTTGGTTCAGCAACCACGGTATCGCGCTCTTTGATTTTGCCTGCAAACAAATCAGGCATTTTGCTCACGTCCAACACAGTAACGGTTGGCGACAATTTACCGTTCAGCATGATGTATTTGCCGTCTGGCGATGCGTTACAGCCGTGTGGCGAGTTTGGCACAGGAATGTAGCGCGTGTATTTGCTGTTGGCTTGTGCGCGACCGTCCAACACTTTTACGCCGTTGATTTCTTTGAAGTCGCCTGCTTTTACGCCTGCTTCAATCGCTTCAATATCAAACACCACACACCAGTCTTGTTCAGCAGACGAAGCATCGCCCACAGTCAAACCTTTTTCAGAGTTATAGCAAGTGGCAAACGAGTATTTACCTTGGTAATCGGCATCACCGTTATCCAAGTTACCGTCCACCATCACTTGCCATGCGATTTCCATGGTATCGCCATCAATCGCCGTGTAGATTGCCCACCAGTTTTGTTTTGGGTCGTCCAACATCGTGCCGTTATTTGGAACAGGAACAATGTGTTCGCCATTGGCAAAAACGTAGCCTGTTTTTGGATAACGTTGCAAGCGCAAACCATGTACGGCAGATGCGTTTGGTATGTCAATAATTTTGTCGGTTTTCATCACATCGCAACGAATACGCGCCACACGAGTGTTGGCTTTGTCGTTTACGAATACATAGCGACCGTCATAAGTGCCATCTGTGAACGACATATGCGGGTGGTGCAAGTCGCCGTTTGGCAACACAGGTTGATTGGTTGCTTTCAGGAATTTGCGTGTGTCTTCAGTGATGTGTTCGTTCAAGATACGGCGGCTTTCATTGGTGCGCCCCCAGCCTGTTGCGCTGTCCATATTGAACACAGGAATACGCATCAATTCGCGCATAGATGGCACGCCTACCACGCGACATTCGCCCGATTGTCCGCCTGACAACCAGCCATAGTATTGGTCCAATTCACCTGGTGCGATGTGCGATGTTTGACCACCAGCAGCAGCGTGTGTAGCCGTATCGGCGGCAACTGATGCACCTGCATGAGCAGCAGAAGCCACTTTATCTGCTGATTGTTGTGTACCACCGCCACATGCGGCTAAACCCACTAATCCTACGCCTGATGCAGCGGCTGTGCCAAGGAAGCTACGGCGACTAATTTTATTTTCTGACATGGTAAAACTCCTATTGAGTAGATGACGGCATTTGCCGCGGTTTTAAAAATACAACTTTTTTTACTGCTTATTTAAAGTGCAGGCTGCTTTGCGCGACCGACAAAAGCAGCCTGCACTTATTGTTACTAATTAACTTTCTTTGTCTTTGCCAACAAACTGTGCCACCTGTTCGGCTGGCGGATTTCGTTCCACTTTTTGCTCGTTCAATTCCGCTTTGGCAGCCGCTTGTTTGGCTTTTTTCTTGTTGGTTGCCACCACTTGTGGGCAACGTGTTTCGTGGTTATACATCACTTGGCAATGCAAACATTGGATACATTCGTTTACATTGATGTCGCCCTCTGGTGCAATCGCCTGTACTGGGCATTCGTGATTACAAATTTGGCACGGATTGCCACACATTGAATAACGACGCAACCAGTTGAAAATTTGCAATTTAGCAGGAATTGCCATCGCTGCGCCCAAAGGACACAAGTAACGGCAGAAAAAACGTTCAATAAATAAACCTGCCACCAATAATGTCACTGCAAACAGCACAAACCACCATTCGCGCACAAAATGCAAAATAATTGCAGTTTTAAATGGTTCAACTTCCGCCAATTTTTCGGCAAAACCCAATTCATACAGCGACACGCCAAACAACACCACAAAAATCATATATTTAATCGCGGTTAAACGTGTATGAACGCCAAATGGCACAGTAATCTGCTTCACGCCAAATTTTTTCGCAATCGCATTGGTCAATTCTTGCAGCGAGCCAAACGGACACAACCAACCACAAAATGCGCCACGCCCCCACAGCAACATCGACATCGCTGTGGCACTCCATAATGCAAAGATAAATGGGTCCATCAAGAAATAGTCCCAGCTAAAATGGTGTTGCACAATAGACGATGTGAGCGTCAATACATTGACCACCGACAACTGCGCGTGCAAATACCAGCCCACATACAGCAACGTTACCGTCAAATACGCATAGCGAAAACGCAAATAGGCTTTCTCGTATTTCACAATCGTGTCTTGGAAGAAGAACACCGCAGTCAAAATCAACAACATCAAACCAATCGCAACAACATGCGGCATTTTGTCTTGCCAAATACGCTTCCACAAATCGCGTTGCGGATTGTCTTGTTCGTCCAAATCGCCTGCTGCATCGACACCAGCAGCAGTAGTATCCGAAGCAGCCTGCACAGGTGCAGCTTGGGCAATCACAACAGGTTCGCCATTGGGGTCATCAACCGTGAACGACTGCGGCATTTGGTAAGGCAAATCCACCGTAACAAACGCTTTGTTTTCTACGCCAATTTCGCGTTGAACCGTCAGTTGCAAACGCCATGGCTCGGCTGCGTCCAGTTTGTTGTCGTCAGACGTAACAAACAGCGATACTTCTTTTAAATGCGGCGCACCAGCGGCTTTTAAATCCAGCAAGCGCGTGTGTTGCAAATCGGTAAAGCGGAAGCCGTCGTCGTGTTGAATGACTTCAATACGGTCAAAAATACCACCACGGACATAGCCCGAACCTTTCCACGAATAACGTCCATCGCCTGCCACCACAATCGCGGTTTGATTGGGTTTTAAGCTCGCCGCCAGTTGTTTGTAGCCGTCTTCGCCCAACAAACTTTTACCAATAGACGGCTGCGATACAACGGCGGTATATAAATCAATAAACGTGTCATCTGGGTTGCCTTGTTCGGCTTTTTTGTCGGCATCGGGGTTATTTTTTGCCAATAATTGATTGGCATCGGTAATGGTTAAATGCAGTTTTTGCACCGCGCCTTGTTGCAATAAATCGTCCCAAGACAACACATCTTGTTTATCCATATTGGGCAAACGATGTGGGCGCGTTTGCACCGCAGCATTGGAAGCAGCCTGCATACCGTTTTGCTTATTCATTTGTGCAGTTATCACGCGAGCAGAACGCACAATGCTGTCGCCAATCACGACCACCGTTACCGTTGCGCCTGTTACGATTTCAGACGGCGTTGAACCTGCTTTCGGCGGATTTTTAGTCGGATTCATGCCAATGTAGCCGTTGATAAACGTATCCACTTTGGAAACAGGAATGCCCACCAGCAAAATTGGTTCATTATGTTTGAGCATACGCGCACCCATAATCGTGCCGTCTTTGTCTAGCGCGACAATGGTGTCAATCGGTTTGCTGGAATAGCCGCGTGTGTTCACAACATCGGACGTGATATAAACCACGCCAACTTCTTTATCGCCTTGGAACACTTTTGCCGTCATTGGCTTGCCTTCGGGTTCGCCAAAACGTGTTGCATTGGGGAAAATATCGGCAGGCTGCACTTGCTTAATCAGTTCAGGCAAGCGTTCTGCATACGCTGGCACAGCCAATGCCAGCGTACACAACAAAATCCAGCATTGAATGATGAATGTATAAAAAGAACGTAAATGAATACGAGACATAGCAATCTTCCTGTTGCTTGTTTTGGGTAGTGGCGAGCAGAACGTGCGCCCTGCTCAAACATTTATAATTGTATGGTCATTTAAAAAATAAAATTTGATATGAGTCAAACTGTATCAATCTTTCATAACTTAATCAAGATTATTTTTTACTTAAATTAACAAAGCAGCCTGCACATTCAATCAACATAAACAAAGACAAAGCAGCCTGCACTTTTTATCAACAAAGTGCAGGCTGCTTTTTTATTTAGATTAGATTACACGATACCTTGTGCCAACATTGCTTCTGCCACTTTTTTGAAGCCTGCAATATTCGCGCCGTTTACATAGTTGGTGTAGCCGTTTTCTGTACCGTTTGCGACACAGTTTTCGTGAATGTTTTGCATAATGCCAAACAAACGCGCATCGACTTCTTCGCGCGTCCAAGACAAGTGCATGTGGTTTTGGCTCATTTCCAAGCCAGATGTTGCCACGCCACCTGCGTTAGACGCTTTGCCTGGTGCGTACAAGATTTGCGCTTTGATAAACGCTTCCACCGCACCCAAAGTAGATGGCATGTTCGCGCCTTCTGCCACGCATTTCACGCCGTTTGCCAACAAGGCTGCTGCGTCTTTTTCGTCCAACTCGTTTTGAGTCGCGCAAGGCAATGCCACATCGGCAGGCACGCCCCAAGGACGTTGGTCAGCAAAATAAGCCAAGCCTTGTTCTTTGGCATACACAGACAAACGCTCGCGGCGCACTTCTTTCAGCTCAATCAACGCTGCTAATTGCGCTTCGGTCATGCCGCTGTCTGGGAATTGTACAAAGCCGTTCGAATCGGAAACGGTCAGCACTTTTGCGCCCAACTGGATAGATTTTTCCGCTGCGTATTGCGCTACGTTGCCCGAACCTGAAATCAACACACGTTTGCCAGCCATGCTGTCGCCTTTGGTTTTGAACATGCTGTCAGCAAAATAAACCGTGCCGTAGCCTGTTGCTTCTGGGCGAATCAAGCTACCGCCGTACGCCAAGCCTTTGCCTGTTAATACAGATGTAAATTCGTTGCTCAATTTTTTGTATTGACCAAACATATAGCCCACTTCGCGTCCGCCCACGCCAATGTCGCCTGCGGGTACATCTGTGTCTGCGCCAATGTGGCGATACAATTCGCTCATGAACGCTTGGCAAAAACGCATCACTTCTGCGTCTGATTTGCCTTTCGGGTCAAAGTCCGAACCGCCTTTGCCGCCGCCCATAGGTAAAGTGGTCAAAGCATTTTTGAAAACTTGTTCAAACGCCAAGAATTTCAATACGCCCAAATCCACAGTTGGGTGGAAACGAATGCCGCCTTTGTATGGACCAATGGCCGAGTTCATTTGTACGCGATAGCCACGGTTTACTTGCACATTACCTTTGTCGTCTACCCAAGACACGCGGAACATAATCACACGTTCTGGCTCAACAATGCGTTCTAACAAGCCTTGTTGCGTGTATTTTGGATTTTTTGCCAAAAACGGTTGCAGGCTGCCAAACACTTCCTCTACTGCTTGGTGGAATACGGTTTGATTTGGGTCGCGCTGTTTGATTTTTTGAAACAAGGTGTTTAAATCGCTCATAGAAGTTCTCCAAAAAGGTGGGTAAAAGAAAAAGCAGCCTGCACAATGCTTGATAGCTGTTATTATTTGACATAGCGCGATAGTGTAGCAACTTCGTTTTGTTTATACCAGCTATGTTAGAAAAAATATTCTATGTGAATGTTTTTAAATGCTGAATAGATGTGCAGGCTGCTTGAATCCTTTATACTTCGCCTACTCACATCAACTCAATCACACAAATCATGTCCACTTTTCAAACTTTTTTAGACCAAATTCCGCCACTTTTGCCGCCACGCTGGTTGCAGGGCGGCAACAAAGAAACGCTGTATGCCAAATCCTTGCAACGCACCGCGCCCCATTATCGCCGCGAATTGATTGCCGATAGCTATGGCGAAGACCTTGCCGCCTACGATTTTATTGACGCACCACAAGACAACGCGCCTTGCGTGGTGTTGCTACACGGTTTGGAAGGCAGCAGTCGCAGCCATTATGCGGTGGAATTGATGCACGCGGTGCAAGCTGCTGGTTGGCATGGCGTGGTGGCGCATTTTCGCAGTTGCGGTGGCGTGGCAGCAAAGCGTTTGTATCACAGCGGCGACACGCGCGAAGTGGCGCATATGCTCCATGTGTTGGCGCAACGCTACGCGCAGTTGTATGTGGTGGGTGTATCGTTGGGCGGCAATGCGTTGGCAAAATATTTGGGCGAACAGGGTAACAACACGCCCGTGCAGGCTGCTTGTGTGGTGTCATCGCCCGTAAACCTCAATGCCGCTGGCGATGCTTTGGAACGCGGTTTGCCGTATGTGTTGTACACACCGTATTTTTTGTCCACGCTCATGAAAAAAGTCCCCAAAATCGCAGGCGCAAAAATCCGCAGCTTGGGTGCGTTTGACAATGCCTACACCGCACCGATTCACGGTTTTGCCGATAAAGATGACTACTACACACGCTCGTCTGCCCTGCCCTATTTATCGCGCATACGCATTCCCACGCTGCTGCTCAACGCGCAAAACGACCCATTTTTGCCTGCCACTTATTTGCCAACCGAACGCGATGTATCGCCCCAAGTTTGCCTATTGCAACCCAAGCACGGCGGACATTGCGGCTTTGTTGGCGGCAATGGGCGCGGACATTTAAACTGGCTGCCCAACACTTTGCTAACCTTTTTTCGCTGTCATCAACAAGGACAATTCACATGAGCGCACCCAATCATTACGAAAATTTCCCAGTCGGTTCAATCTTGCTGCCACGCCGATTGCGCCGACCCATTCATGCCGTCTATGCCTTTGCCCGATTTGCAGACGATTTGGCAGACGAAGGCAACGCCACGCCCGAACAACGACAAAGCAGCCTGCACGAATTGGTGCAAGAACTAGACCGCATTGGCGCAGAGCAAACCCCACAAACCGCTTTAATGCAGCGTTTGCAGCGTGAAGCGATTGCGCCCTTTGCCCTGCCTTTGCAACCGTTTTACGATTTGCTGTCGGCGTTTACCCAAGACACACACAAATTGCGTTACCAAAATTTTGGTGAATTGGTATATTATGCCAAGCGTTCTGCCAACCCAGTTGGGCGGATTATTTTGCATTTGTATGGCGAACACGATGCCAAATCCATTGCCCAAAGCGATGGCATTTGCACCGCCTTGCAGCTCATCAATTTTTGGCAAGATGTAGCGATAGATTGGCAAAAAAACCGCGTGTATTTGCCACAAGAAGACATGCAAAAATTTGGCGTATCCGAAGACGATTTGCGTGCAGGCTGCTTATCGCCATCGCTCAAAAAATTGTTGAAATACGAATGCGATAAAGCCAAAAAAATGCTGTATGCAGGCGCACCGTTGGGCAAAACCTTGCGTGGGCGATTGGGTTTTGAATTGCGATTGATTGTGCTGGGCGGCGATACTATTTTGCAGAAGTTGGCACAAAATCAGTATGATATTTTCAACAACCGCCCTGTGCTAACGTGGCGCGATTATGTATTTATGCTTAAACGCGCTTGGCAGAAGAAGTAACTACTGTGCACTGCCCCCTCCTGTGGGAGAGGGGCAGATTCTCAGTTATCGCAACGTTGATGCAATTTTGAACGATTACGTTGTGTAGATATCTTATCTATGGTCGCGACCCAACAAAAACCGTTTGTATTCATCACAACAAGGACTCCCATCATGCAAAGACGAACTTTCCTAAAAATCAGCGCGTTTGCTTTGGCGGCGGCGCATTTTCCAGCGTTTGCTCAATCGCCCAAACATAGCAGCTATGCCATTCCAGCCGCGTTACAAAACAACCCCTTGTTGGATTTTTCCGATTTGCCGCGCTTTTCGCAAGTGCAGGCTGCTCACGTTGTACCAGCCATTGCCTTTTTGATTAAGGAATATCGCCAACAAATTGAACAGTTATCCAAGCAGCCTGCACCCACTTGGGACAGCTACTACTTGCCACTGGCGGATTATGGCAACCGTTTAAGCCGCGCATGGTCAGTCGTATCGCATTTGCATTCGGTGCGCGACACGCCCGACTTTCGCACGGCGTACAGCCAAGCCGAAAACCAATACAGCGATTTTGATAGCTGGGCTGGTATGCACCAAGCATCGTATCGCGCCTTTTTGCAACTGAAAAAGCAGCCTGCACTCAACGTCGCCCAAACCAAAGCGATTGACGATGCTTTGTTGGGATTTAAATTATCGGGCGTAGCACTCAATGCCGCCCAGCAACGCCGTTTTGCCGCCATCAATAAACGCCTTGCCGCGCTATCCACCCGCTTTGATAACCAAGTCAAAGATTCGCGTATGGCATGGGAAAAAATCATCAGCAATCCAAACGATTTGGCTGGCTTGCCCGAATCGGCATTGCAGGCTGCTTTGGAATCGGCAAAAAGCAAGGGCAAAACGGGCTATCGCTTTACTTTGGATTACCCCAGCTACATCGCCATTCAAACCTATGCCAAAAACCGCAGTTTGCGCGAACAAAGCTATCGCGCCTACATGACGCAAGCCAGCGCAGGCAAAACCAACAACTCGCCTGTGATAGACGAAATTCTAAAATTGCGCCAAGAGCAGGCTGCTTTGCTCGGCTTTAAAAACTACGCCGAATTGTCGTTGGCAACCAAAATGGCAGAAAGCCCCACACAAGTGCTGGATTTTTTGAACGATTTAGTCCAAAAAGTCCGCCCCAAAGCCGTGCAAGATTTAGCGGATTTGCGCGACTTTGCCGCCGAAAAAGGCGAACCGACCGAGCTGCAACTGTGGGATTTGAATTACCTTGCCAACCAAATGAAAGCGGAGCGTTATTCGGTGGACAAAGAATTGCTGCGACCGTATTTCCCCGAACAGCGCGTATTGGCAGGTTTGTTTGACATCGCGCAACGCTTGTTTGGCATCAAAGTGCAGGCTGCTTCGGCAGATGTTTGGCACGAAGATGTACGTTTTTACCGCGTATTCAATCAACAAAATCAACACATCGCATCGTTTTATACCGATTTGTATGCGCGAGAACACAAAAACGGCGGCGCGTGGATGAACGGCTTAATAGACCGCGCCAAATTGTCCGATGGCAGCCTGCAACTGCCTGTTGCCTTGTTGGTGTGCAATTTTTCTCAACCTGTGGCAGGCAAACCGTCTTTGCTGCTGCACGATGAAGCGATTACGCTGTTCCACGAATTTGGGCATTGTTTGCACCATATGCTGACGCAAGTTGATGTGGCAGCGGTGGCAGGCACAAACGGCGTCGCTTGGGACGCGGTGGAATTCCCCAGCCAGCTGCTCGAAAATTGGTGTTGGAATGCCGATGCCTTGCCGCTCATCGCCACGCACTACGAAACAGGCGAACCTTTGCCAGCGGAATGGCTACACAAAATCTTGTCCGCCAAAAACTTCCAAGCAGGACAATTTATGTTGCGCCAGTTGGAATACGGCTTGTTGGATTTCCGCTTGCACACGCAAACGCAACACCCAGCCAACGCCGCCACACGCGTGAATGCCAGCATTCAAAACAGCGTTGCCGTGTTGCCCGAACCTGCGTGGGCAAGACGCGCCAACACGTTCTCGCATATTTTTTCGGGCGGCTACGCGGCAGGCTATTACAGCTATATGTGGGCAGATGTGCTTGCCGCCGATGCGTTCACGCGCTTTGAGCAAGACGGCGTGTTCAACCGCAGCACAGGCAAAGCATTTGCCGATAGCGTGTTGGCAGCAGGCGGCTCGGTGGCAGCAATGGAGCTGTTCAAGCAATTCCAAGGACGTACGCCCGATGCGACTGCGCTGTTGAAGCAGAATGGGATTTTGTGAATAAAAGCAGCCTGCACATATTTGCAGGCTGCTTTTTTATGCTTACTTCGCGTCCTTAAACCCACGTCTCAAATGTACCATCAACAAAGCCACACTCGCTGGCGTAATCCCTTGAATGCGTGATGCTTGTCCAAGCGTTTCAGGTTTGTGGGCGTTCAGTTTTTGTTGGACTTCCGCCGATAAACCTTTCACTTTCGCGTAATCAATATCGGCTGGCAGTTTCATCGTTTCAATGTCTTTGCGTTCAGCAATTTCATCGTTTTGGCGGTCAATATAGCCTTGATATTTCACTTGAATTTCCACTTGCTCTACCACGTTGTTGGGCAACGGATTTTCAGGCAGCGCGTTGGGCAAAGTCATCAAGTTCGCATAATTCAAATTCGGACGGCGCAATAAATCGTGCAAATTCGCTTCACGGCTTAATTTTTGTCCAAATACGCGCATTTGTTCGCTTTCAGACAGCTTTTGTGGCGTGTACCAAGTGCCACGCAAACGCTGAATTTCTTGTTCAATTTGTTCGCGCTTGGTATCAAACGCTCGCCATTGTTCTTCCGACACCAAACCAATTTGATAGCCCAATTCCGTCAAACGCATATCCGCATTGTCTTCGCGCAACTGCAAACGGTATTCCGCACGGCTGGTAAACATACGATACGGCTCGTTTACGCCTTTGGTAATCAAATCATCAACCAACACGCCCAAATACGCTTGTTCGCGTCTCAACAACAAAGGGTCTTGTTCGCGGATAAATTGCACCGCGTTTGCGCCTGCCAACAAGCCTTGCGCGGCGGCTTCTTCGTAGCCTGTTGTGCCGTTGATTTGTCCTGCAAAAAACAGCCCTGCAATGGTTTTGGTTTCCAAGCTGGCTTTGAGATTGCGTGGGTCAAAATAATCGTATTCAATCGCATAACCTGCTCGCAAAATATGTGCGTTTTCCAAGCCTTTCATACTGCGAACCAAGCCAATCTGAATATCAAACGGCAAACTGGTGGAAATGCCATTCGGATAATATTCGTTGGTGGTCAAGCCTTCGGGTTCTAGGAAAATTTGGTGGCTGTCTTTGTCGGCAAAACGATTGATTTTGTCTTCAATAGACGGACAATAACGCGGCCCTACGCCTTCAATTTTGCCTGTAAACATCGGGCTGCGGTCAAAACCACTGCGGATAATGTCGTGGGTTTGCTCGTTGGTATGGGTAATCCAGCACGAGATTTGTTGTGGGTGCATCGCCGCATTGCCGCGCACGGAAAACACGGGAACAGGCGTATCGCCTGCTTGTTCAGTCAATTTTGAAAAATCAATGGTTCGTCCGTCAATACGCGGTGGCGTACCTGTTTTCAGTCTGCCTTGTGGCAAATTCAATTCGCGCAAACGTCCGCCCAACGATTGAGCGGCAGGGTCGCCAGCGCGTCCACCAGCATAATTATTTAAACCAATATGGATTTTGCCTGATAAAAATGTACCAGCCGTCAAAACCACCGCTCTCGCCTTGAACTCAACGCCCATCGCGGTAATCACGCCCGAAATACGGTCGCCGTCCAACGTAACATCATCAACCGCTTGTTGGAACAATTCCAAATTCGGTTGATTTTCAAGCATATGGCGAATCGCTGCTTTATACAAAATGCGGTCGGCTTGGGCGCGAGTGGCGCGGACGGCTGCGCCTTTGCTGGCGTTTAAATGGCGAAATTGAATGCCCGACATATCGGTCGCCAACGCCATTGCACCGCCGAGCGCGTCCAATTCGCGCACCAAATGCCCTTTGCCAATACCGCCAATAGACGGATTGCACGACATTTGTCCGAGCGTTTCAATATTGTGAGTGAGTAATAGCGTTTGTGCGCCCATGCGAGCAGCGGCGAGTGCGGCTTCCGTGCCAGCGTGTCCGCCACCGACTACAATCACATCGTAGGTTTTTGGGTAAATCATGTTTTTGTACCTGTTTATATTGCAAGCAGCCTGCATTCAGAAAAGTGCAGGCTGCTTTATGTTATAGTGAATTAAATTTAGATTAGTACAGCGTTGCCAACTCCCTTATGTACTAGGTTGTACACGGCGGTCGTTGTCGCCTTGTCCTAATCTAAATTTAATCCACTATATTTATAAAGAAATTAGAGCGGATTTTACGCGATTTTGGCTAAAAAAGCAGCCTGCACTTTAAGTCTGACCAAAATATGACAAAAAACGGCACTTGCTTTTTACACAAGTGCCGTTTGTTTTTCAGCTAATCGCGATTAGAAAATCTCGCGCCAAGATACACGTTTCACCACAGGGTCGCTGGTAATATTGTCTTTTGGCATTTGAATCATGTTACCCATACTGTTGATACCGCCAACAATACGACCGAACTCGGTAGAAACTTCGGTTAAGCGAGTCAAAATACCAGCCTGACCAGCCACAGATACCAAAGTATCTGCTTCGGTAAACTTACCATCGCCGTTTGTGTCATAGATAGGTTTGTTGTACACACCACCATTGAACACATTAACTGACAACGAATAAGTCGAACCGTTTTCGGTACACATATTACCAGCACTAGCCACATCGGTCGCCAACGGATTCACTGCGCTAAACTCTGCAACACGTTTGCCGCGAATCGCACTCTTATCGATACTCAGCCAGTTTTTTTGCAGTTTCAACTTCCAACCTTGATGCTGGTTGGTAATTTGGTTATTCGTAACCGTATAGAACACAGTTTGTGGCACGCTATCTGGAACAATTTTCTCATTCACGCTTTGTTGCAACAAGTTAGTGCTATCGTCAATCAATGCACCGCTACCAGTTGGCGTGCGGTTATCGCCGATTTTGCTCTCGATAATGCCGTATGCGTAGTTTTGTACTGTTTTGGTTGTACTAGGCAAATCGCTCTTGTTGAAGTAGCGACCAGTAATAAACACAACATACGTTTTACCACCTACGATTTGTGCAAAAGGCGCACCCACAATAGACGTGTTGTCTGCTGTTTTGAAGATAGGCAACGCATTATTTGCGCTATCCACATAACCTGCTACAAAGCGACCTTCAGCATTTTGCGATACCTTCCACAGCTTGCCTTCTAAATCGCCTGCATACACAGCTGCAACGGTGCGTGCTTCGGTTTGGTAAGCAAACAATTCACCTACACCACCTTTACCCAACTTGATGCGATACCAGTTTTTACCATTTTGCCATGGGGCAGTATTGTTGGTATCTTCACTCCATGGTTCATTTGCACCCTTGTTCAATTTCAGAATATAGATGTAACCAGTGTCTTCGCTTGCGTTATAACCACCACTCACAATCGCCACAGGTGTGCCTGTATTGTCATGCGTGATAATTGGTGCAAACAAGCTCTTACCCAAACCAGCATCTGTGAATTCCCACAGCATATCTTTGGCTTCCAAAGTAGTTGGGTCAGTCAAATCCAACGCATACACGCTGTTACCACCGCGACCTGCTGTGCCAACTACTACCGTATGCGCCTTGCCATCACCCTTGCCATTACCCGTGTCAAAACATACTTCAGAAGTAGCGGCAATACCGTCATTCATAAAGAAATGGCTGTAATTTGGCGACGCATAACGTGCCAACTGACTCAACGCAGTTGATGGCATATACGATGCAATTTCCTGACCTGACGAGTTCAACACATAGAACATACCATCATTGGCTGCTACCACATGGCGATTTGCACGCGAGCTAATATTGGCAGATGCAGGATAAGTACAGCTACCTGCCACGGTGCTAACGCTGCCTGTGCGTGATGGAATGGTTACTACTGGCGAGTTAATCACTGTACCCATCAAATGATTTGGACGAATACGGAATTTTCTGCCATTTTCATACGTTTTCGCACCCAAAGCGTAGTTAATCAAATCTACTGCATTTGAATCATTCACGACTGCTGCAACCTCAGAATTGTTGTCTGCCAAACGAACTGCACTGCTATTGGCACTGGCACGAGTAAACACTTTGCGTTTTTTCCAGTTATCTGAACTATGGAATGCAGCCTGCAATTTTTCGCCAGCCGACCATTTTTTCTCGTACTCCAACTTATGACCTTTTAAGGTTGCTTCCAATCCCAACACATCGCCCGATGCTACTTTAACACGCGCACCATCTACCACAGTGGTTGCGTCGCGGAACACGGATTGCAACAACATAGTTTTACCGCGTTCTGACAAAGGTTTGGTGCTAGTTGTGCCCAAGCTGGTTGCAGAAGGTGCTTCGGCTGTGGCTGTGGCTTCAAACGCACGGTTCAATGCTGCTACCATTGAAGTTGGGTTGTTGGCTACCGCAAAGTTCTGTGGCGTACCATTAGACACCGCTGGTGCTTCAAACGCCGACACTTTATCCGAAGCAGAAGTTGCTTCCCATTCGCCTTTATCAGGTACACCATTATTATTTAAATCGTTGAAGCCACCGTATTTGGCTGCCAACCAATAATTATTATTTTCAGATTTAAATTTACCATCCTCAACCGTATCAATCATAAAGCTACTTAAACGCTTACCAAAATTCTGCTGCAAATCGTTGGTTCGACCCCACAACGCCAATGCCGCCATTGCACCACCTGGTGATGCATCTGCACCCCAGTTGTCATTCCACCAACTCAACCTAGGTTCGTTTGGTCTGATTTTCTCGTTAATCAAGTTACGCACATGAATGTCTTGGTCGTCATCCACATTGGAATCGTATGACGTATTCCAACCGCCAGGCAATGAAGCATCAGCGTGGGTATTGGTATCACCAATATAGATAATATAGTTTGGACGACACACGTTATCCGCTACATTCAAAGTAGTGTTGTCGCTGAACACGTTTAATGGGTTATCCCAATTGTCGGCAATCAATGGGAAGTTATCGCGAACCTCTCTTGTAATATTGCTACGAGTCGCTTCTGCTAACTTGGTTTTGTACAACGCTGGGAAACCTTTATTACGCAAATAGCGCAATGCGGTGTAATACAACTCTGCACCAGGGTCATTGGTTTTGTAGTTGTTATAATCACCAAACTTGTTCAGATAATTAATCGTGCCCGAATTGTCAAAATTAGAAGATGGCAAGTTTTTATCGCCTGTATTAACCACAAATGCCTGCGCTGCTGTTTCTTCTGCATTGCGGTCTGGGTTCACATAGAACTGACCTGTTTTTGGGTTAATCTCTTCTTGGTATTTTACAGCTGGTCCTGTTGCCGTTGCCCCATCTTTATTTGGATTGGCGATATAACGCATACGGCTACGTAACACACCACCACTCACGGTATTACCTGCAATATTGGCGTAACCAAATGCTGCAAAACGCATGGTTGACGCGTTTTGTTGCATCAAACCTTCTGGCTTATACGAACCAGATGGCTGACGCACGCAGTTGGCTTCCAATTTGCCTGGCACACACGCTTCTACGGTTACTTGATAAGGCATTACACGCGATTTAACAGGCGCCCAATAGCGACCATTTTGACCATCGTTGATGTTACCAATCCAAGTAACACGACTCCACCAATCGGTGTGTGGACTCCACTTATCCCGACTAAACACTTTATGATACCAACCCCCATGTGATTCGTCATAAACAGCACGGCGGAAATCCACGCCAAAACCAGAGTTACGTACAAGCAATGGGCGACGAGTCGCCAATATAACTCTACCTGTCATTGCCTTAATGCTGGTTTGTTGAGTTTCCTCTTCCCACCGCCCTATTGAATTCAACCCAATACGATATGCGTATGGGTGTGGAATATAACCCTTGTATAAGAAAAACTTATTACTTGGCAATTCCTTACCACGATCCGCCAAAAGAGGATTATCTACTGCATAATCATGTGGCAAGACTTTTTTAATATTGGCTTCACTTAAAGCCACTGTACGCTGCATATAGTGCGCATTTTGTTCACGCACCACATTAGCACGGCGCAAGAACGTTTGCGTTTGCGTATCGCCTGCCTCATAAGCGGTTGTGTCTTTTGCAACACCCAGCGCACGGTTACCACCTGTCATCGCTTGACGGAAAATATCAATCGCCGACATGGTTGCCCAGTTCATGAAGTTACCACTAAATTCATTTGGACCATCACAAACACCCACCATGCCATTGCTTGTACTGGCGGTTCGTGTTGGTTGGAAATATTCTCGCTCTTTCGTTTCATATCTATGATTAACTGCACCACTGGTACCCATACTATCATCCGAACCAGCATCCATACTATCATGCAAGAAGAATTCTTTCTGTCGTATTGATTCATAAAGCATATTGTTGCTGCGTACTGAATCCGGAATACTGAGTCTGCGTCCATCATAATAGACTATCCATGGGCGCCGTTTACCCGCCAACGCTCGCGTACCATCGGGCGCAAGTAATGGTCCATTCTTACCCTTGGATACATTATCCGAGCCACTGTATTGACTATAACCATTATCAGCAAACGCCTTCATACCGTCTGGGTCATTTGGCGCAACGTATTTATAGCATTTGGTGTTGTCGAAATAGCCCAAAAAGGTTTGGCTCATCATGGCATCAGTAAATTCGGTTGCTGTAGAATACGCCGCACCTGCAGTTGGAAACTCCACCGACAAAGCCAATGTTACGTTTGGTCCGTAGGTTTTTTGAATACCTGTTAATGATGAATTAGAAAACTGGGTATTGTTTTCTGCTTGGGCATAAAAAGGCAAGGATAGCAAAGGAAAGGCTACCCACAGCATTTTATTGAGCTGGCGCAGTTGCGTTGAAATGCGCTTTTTGCTTGCTGGCTTCATTTATGACGCTCCTTGATAGAATGTTGAATTAAAATGTTTAAATATGCTTTTCTTTGATTTATCTGGGTTATAGCAAACCAAATCGTGCATTTTTAAGGGTTAAAGATTGATTAAGCAATATCTTTTCCACTTAATCTTAAGTGGCGTTATTTTAGCATATTTTCTATGCAAATCTTATTTTTAAATGCAGGCTGCTTGGTTTTTTTGAACCTGTATTCACAAAAATGATAAAATATCTTTATGACTAGAAAATCCTACCCAACAGACTTAACAGATGCCCAATGGCAAGCGATTGAGCCATATTTTAACCAGCTACGCCACTACAAATGGGATAAACGTCAATTAGTGAATGCCGTTTTGTACATGACCAAAACAGGTTGCCAGTGGCGTATGCTGCCCAATGATTTTCCACCTTATTCAACCGTATGGAGTTTCTATCGCAGAGCCAATCAATCAGGCTTATGGGATAGAATTCTTTTGGCATTGGTTCAAAAAAACGTTTAATCCATCAAAAACAAGCAAAGCAGGTATTTTTGTAGCAAAAAAAGCGTTTGAGACCTATCCGAGTTTAAAAGGTTTCTGTGCAGACGCAGGTTATCGGAATACATTTGAGCGTGAAGTATCAGAGCAATTGGGTTTAACTGTTGAGATTTCAAAGAGAATTCAAGATATTTCTTGGCATATTCTGCCCAAACGTTGGATTGTAGAACGAACGTTTGCATGGTTAGGTTGGTCTCGACGTTTAGCAAAAGATTTTGAGCAGACGAATTTATCTGCTGAAAATTTTGTTAAACTAGGGTATATTTCACAAATATTAAAATTTATCAAATAGTTGTTTGTGAATACAGGT
>NZ_FOJK01000009.1 GCF_900111845.1 Kingella kingae ATCC 23330
CTTTGCGTAATCACAATTTCACAGCCTATGTACGAGAAATGTACACAGGTGCAGAGGCTGGCGGAGTGCGCTGGTTTGCAATCGGTTTTTAAAGGAGATAATCGATGAGTATTTATTTTGATTACGGCGTACAAACATTTTTTGACGACACCATTCACGAAACCGTACCTCAAACCGCGCAAACCATTACTGCCGAGCAGCACCAAGCCTTTTTAAATGCATTAAATCAAGGCGCGTACATTACCCAAGATTTGCAAATTGTACCGCGCCCAAGTACCGCGCACGTTTGGCAGAACGGTAAATGGCGTATATAGCTGCTATTCCAGTTCAATCCGAGACGGCGGTGTGCGCTTCAAAGTCATGCCCTTGCCGCCTGACAAGTGGGATTTAATCCGCGTGGATTTGCCTGAGCAGCGCATACATGAGTTTTACGCTCAAACCAAAGGTGCGAAGTACGATTGGGCTGGCTGTTTGGGGATTGCCTTACCTGCCTTGCGCCAAAACGTGAAAAAATGGTTTTGCAGCGAATGGTGTGCAGGCTGCTTGGGTTATGACCAGCCTGCGCGGTTTAGTCCGAATGGGTTGGCGAAACAGCTTTCAGGCAGCCTGAAATAGCAAAAACCCTGTCTGAAACACAGACAGGGTAGACAAAACAAAAACGGCTGCGTGGCGGTGTAACGAGCACCGTTCCCACGCCTGCACGCTACGCCACCCGAATTACTGACTGATATTCAACGTGCAGCACGGTTCTTTTATATTTGCAGTGCAATACCTTTGGTGGCAAAACAACGGGTCAAACATTTGGTACAGCGACGACAGAAAAAGCATGGAATGCAACGCAAATCGCCGAAAAATTGCAGGCTGCACGACAACGGCTAGGTGGGGTATTCATTGAAAACGAACCGTGGCAACGTTGTGTCAAACGCTACGACCGACCGCATACATTCTTTTATGCCGACCCACCGTACTGGCAAGTCACAGGTTACGAGCGTGTATTTGATTGGACGGAATACGAACAGCTTGCTCAAACGATGCGAACCATGCAAGGTAAGATGATGTTGAGTATTAATGACCACCCCGATATTCGCGCATTGTTTGCCGAGTTTAATATTACAGAATTGCAGCTAGCTTATTCTGTGGGGCGCAAAGCAGAAAGCCGCATACAGCGTGGTGAGTTGGTTATTTGTAACTACTGATTTCAAGCAGCCTGCAACAACAAAAGCGACTGAAACGTCGCTGTTGTTATGTTTGATGCTATAAATTCAAATCCAAACGTTTATGGTATCAAAGGTGCAGCGGTTTTATAGGCCAAAGAAGCCATATTCAGGATTGTGGGTATTAGGGATATTCATCATCCTGTCTCCATTAATTGATGACTGCATGATGCCTTTGGTTTATGGTAATAGCCAGCGATGAGATTGCTCAATTTGCACAGTTGTAAAAAATCCTGCTTGCAATAAGCAGGATTTGAAACTTTGTTGCACGGTATGAAATAAATAGTAAGTGGGTTTATCTTGCAAAATGTGGGGAGAATTTCGCGCGTAGCATCAAGTTACGTTAAATTATGTAACTTACATTACAGAAATATGATTGATAGTTACGTTATTTTCTTTACTTAAAGTTACGTTAAAACTAAAATGGGCTTATTTCAAGATTGCAACCATTCTAGAGAAGCCAATGACCAATTTAGCTCACGAAACTTTGTTTTCATCCAACACGCAGCCTGAAAACGAACGGCTCGCACTCTTAAAACAGCATTTTCCTAACTGCTTTGATAAAAACGGCGCATTTTTGCCTGAAAAAATGGCTGAAGAATTGCACGCAAAAGGCGTTGCCACGCAAAAAGAAGGTTACAGCCTAAATTGGCTGGGTAAATCCTATGCCAAAGTATTACGCGATTTGCCGCCTGAAACCTTATTAGTTGAACATACAGCGCACAATAGGCTGCCTGAAAACGCCAACAGCGAAAATATCCTAATCAAAGGCGATAATTTGGAAGTGTTGAAACACTTAAAACACGCCTACAAAAATCAAATTAAGATGATTTACATTGACCCACCATATAACACAGGTTCGGACGATTTTGTGTATCAAGATAACCGCAAATTTACACCTGAACAACTGGCGGAGTTAGGCGGCATGGATTTGGACGAAGCCAAGCGCGTGCTGGAATTTACCGCGAAAAAATCCAATTCCCACAGCGCGTGGCTGACGTTTATGTATCCGCGTTTGTATATTGCGCGTGAATTGTTGCGCGATGACGGCGTGATTTTTATCAGCATTGACGGAAATGAAGTATCCCAATTAAAAATATTATGTGATGAAATTTTTGGCGAATCCAACGTAGAGCAATATGTGTGGAATCTATCTGATTTTGAAGAGAGTTCCTTCACCAAAACAGCATCTCACACCGTCCGTTTTGAACATGAATATATTATTGCTTGTTATAAAAAGAATAAATCTTTAGGCAGATACAAAGAATATCGCTTGCTTGATAGAACTGATTTAACCAACGCTGATAATGACCCACGCGGAGAATGGTTTTCGGGCAATATTTCAAGAAACGGCATCACATCAACAACTGGCAGCAAATATTTCACTATCACAACACCAACAGGCATTGAGTATTCAAGAAACTGGACGATTGATGAAGACGAATACAAAACGCTATTGGCTGATAACAAAATCTATTTCGGCAAAGATGGGAATGGCGTGCCAAGATTAAAGATGTTTAAAACAGACGCTTTCATGAGTATTCAAAGTTCCATTTTTTCGGGTGTGAAAACATCTATTTCAGGGAAAAACGCAATCAAAGAATTATTTGATGATATGGAAGTTTTTTCCTTCCCTAAACCAATAGAACTGATACACAGACTGGCTAGTATTACCATTCAACCCAAAGATTTAATTTTAGATTTCTTTGCAGGTTCTGGCACAACCGCCCACGCCGTGATGCAACTGAATACCGAAGACAATGGCAATCGCCGTTTTATTTGCGTTCAGCTGCCTGAAAAAACCGATGAAAAATCCGAAGCGCATAAAGCTGGCTATCAAACTATTTTTGATATTACCAAAGCGCGTATTGAAAAAGCCGCCGCTAAAATCCAAACTGAAAACCCTGATTACACAGGCGATTTGGGCTTTAAAATTTTCCAAACCGAACCGAATTTTCAGACGGCATTGGACGTGGATTTTGACCCTGCACAAACAGAAATCCCCGATAGCAAAAACGCCATGTTGAGCGATGAACAATTACACACGCTTTTAACCACTTGGCGTGTTTATGATGGTTGCAGGCTGCCTGAAAATGTACAACCTATTGATTTGGCAGGCTATACGGCTTATTACTGCCGTCAGCATTTGTATTTGTTGGCGAGCGGTTTTTCGTCTGAATGCGTCAAAGCCTTGATTGAAAAGCTGGACAATGACAAGGATTTTATCCCTGAACGCATTGTTTTATTTGGTGAAAATATGGACAGTGCTATGCAAAAAGAACTTGCCCAAGCGGTGAAAACCTATGCCAATAAAAAAGGCTTGAACAATTTAAGCGTATTGGCGAGGTATTAAAATGGCTGGTTTTACTTACGAAAAAAATTTACCCCACCAAAAGCGAGCGATTGAATCGGTTTTGAGCGTGTTTGACCGCGTGTATTTAAAAAATGGTAGCCGTGATGAAAATCCCGAAATCGTGTTTTCAGGTAGCCTGAAAGCCGATAATTTGCAAAAAATCCAGCAAATTAACGGCGTAAGCGATATTGCGCTTTCAGGTAGCAATGTGCTTGATATTACCATGGAAACGGGTACGGGCAAAACCTATACTTACACCAAAACCATGTTTGAATTGAACCGTGTGTTGGGTATTTTCAAGTTTATTGTGGTTGTGCCGACCCTTTCTATTAAGGCAGGCACGAAAAATTTTCTGCAAAGTCCCACGCTTGTCGAGCATTTTCGCAAGGATTTTGCAGGGCTTTATGGCGAAACGGAAATTAAATTGTATGTGGTGGAAAGCCAAAAATCCAAAGCGAAAAAATCATCTATGCCATCTGAAATCGTGCGTTTCGTGGAAACAGACGATACGCAGAAAATCCATGTTTTGCTGATTAACGCAGGTATGATTAACTCCGACACAATGGCTGGCAAAGACAAGGGCAATGATGGCAGTCGTCTGATTAAGGACAAATATCATGTGCCGTTTGAGGCGTTGGCGGCGGTGAAGCCGTTTGTGATTGTGGACGAACCGCATAAACTTCCCCAAGGCAAAAAGACTTGGAAAAATTTATTGAAATTCAATGCCCAATTTATTTTGCGTTATGGCGCGACTTTCAATAATCAATTTGAAAATTTACTGTATCGCCTAACCGCCGTTGATGCGTTTAATGATGATTTGGTCAAAGGCATTCGCGCCTTTACCGAACAGATTGACGGCGACAATGGCGAGCGGATTAAATTGTTGGATTTGGACTGCAAAGAGGCAACTTTTGTTTTAAATAAACAAGAATTTAAATTAAGCAAAGGCGATAATTTAAGCCGTATTCATCAAGCCATTAACGATTTGTTTGTGTCGGAAATGAATAAAACTACGCTGGTGTTGAGTAATGGCATGGAGCTGAAAAAAGGCGACACCATCAATCCGTATTCATACAGCGATACGGTGCGAGATAAAATGATGCGTCAAGCGGTAAGACAACATTTTATTTTGGAAAAACAATTACTCACACGCAATGGCGGACGGATTAAACCGCTTACGCTGTTTTTCATTGATGATATTGCTGGCTATCGTGATGAACAAAATCAACTTTCAGGCAGCCTGAAAACGCTGTTTGAACAAATGGTTAAAGCGGAATTGGAAAGCTGTCTAAAAACCGAAAACGATGAATTTTTACGTCAATATTGGCAAACGGCATTAAACGATATTTCCAAAACGCATGGCGGTTATTTTTCACGCGATAACAGCGACAAAGACGAAAAAATCGAGCAGGAAGTAAATGAAATTCTGCACGATAAAGAAAAGTTATTATCGTTGGACAATCCGCGCCGTTTTGTGTTTTCCAAATGGACGTTGCGTGAGGGTTGGGATAATCCAAATGTGTTTCAGATTTGCAAATTGCGTTCAAGTGGTTCTGAAACCAATAAATTACAGGAAGTAGGGCGTGGCTTGCGGTTGCCTGTGAATGAATACATGGCACGCGTAAAAGACCATGAGTTTTTCTTGAATTATTTTGTGGATAATAGCGAAACGGATTTTGTCAAAAAATTGACCGATGAAGTGAATAATGCGGTTGTGAAACCAATTGAATTTATTGCTTTAACAGATGAATTGATTGAGAAAATTCGGACTGTTTATCCCGATGAAAGCAAAAAGAGCATTCGCAATAAATTAGCGGATTTAACCGATGACGATGATGTATTTTTAGAAAATGGTTTTGCCCAAACCAGAAAATTATTCCCGAAAGCCTTTGAAAGTGCAGGCAGCCTGAAAAACGGCAAAATCACGCGTTCAGGCGATAAAGCGACCAAAGTCAAAATGCGCGAGGGCAAATATGATGAATTAAAAGTATTATGGGAAACCATTAACCAAAAAGCTTTGTTGCAATACAAAATTGGCAATGAAATCGAGTTTTTAAAACTGTTTACCCAGTTTTTGCGCGAAAATACCGATAAATTTACGCCAACAGGTATTCGCACGATTCAAAATGAAATTCGTGTAGAAAATAGCCGTTTAACGGTAACGCAAATTGATGGTTTGCATGATGAAACGTTTGAGTCAATCAATACGATGGATTATCCAGCGTTTTTATTGAAATTATCGCAAGTTGCCTTGATTCAACGCTCTACTTTGCACCAAGCATTTGTTGCGGTGCGCAATACATTGGATATAACCAAGTATCTGAATGAACAAACAATTACCAAAATTCAGGCAGGCTTTGACCGCTGGCTGTTGTTAAACTCATTTAATGCTTTTGAAATTGGTTACAACCGTGTTAATGGCAGTATTCACCCAACCAAGTTTACCAATGCAAAAGGACAACCATTGGCGGAAATCAATGCGGCTGATTTGGGTACGCAATTTGATAATGAACATAATCCGTTGGCGGAATTTTTGTTTGAAAGTGTGTTTTATGATAGCGCATTAGAGCAGGAAAACATGATTGATAAGCAGGTTCGAGAAGTGGTGGTCTTTACCAAAATCCCGAAAAACTCAATCAAAATACCTGTTGCAGGCGGCAGTAGTTATTCGCCCGATTTCGCCTATATTGTGAAAACTGATTTAGGCGAAACGCTAAACTTGATTTTAGAAACGAAAAATGTCCAAGACAACGATTCTTTACGTCAAGAAGAAGTGAAAAAAATCGCGCACGCGCAGGCATTGTTTAGCGAAATTAGCCGCGATGTAAATGTTGTTTTTCAAACACAATTTGAAGGTGATAAGATTGCGAAATTGCTTAATCAATCGCTGCTGAAAAGTTAGAACCTGTATTCACAAAAATGATAAAATATCTTTATGACTAGAAAATCCTACCCAACAGACTTAACAGATGCCCAATGGCAAGCGATTGAGCCATATTTTAACCAGCTACGCCACTACAAATGGGATAAACGTCAATTAGTGAATGCCGTTTTGTACATGACCAAAACAGGTTGCCAGTGGCGTATGCTGCCCAATGATTTTCCACCTTATTCAACCGTATGGAGTTTCTATCGCAGAGCCAATCAATCAGGCTTATGGGATAGAATTCTTTTGGCATTGGTTCAAAAAAACGTTTAATCCATCAAAAACAAGCAAAGCAGGTATTTTTGTAGCAAAAAAAGCGTTTGAGACCTATCCGAGTTTAAAAGGTTTCTGTGCAGACGCAGGTTATCGGAATACATTTGAGCGTGAAGTATCAGAGCAATTGGGTTTAACTGTTGAGATTTCAAAGAGAATTCAAGATATTTCTTGGCATATTCTGCCCAAACGTTGGATTGTAGAACGAACGTTTGCATGGTTAGGTTGGTCTCGACGTTTAGCAAAAGATTTTGAGCAGACGAATTTATCTGCTGAAAATTTTGTTAAACTAGGGTATATTTCACAAATATTAAAATTTATCAAATAGTTGTTTGTGAATACAGGTTCTAAGGTTCGAATCCTCTCACTCAGACCAATAAATTCAAGGGATTGGTTTTTTGTAAACCAAGTTCTTTTTCTATTTGTCGCTTCTCACGCGCAAAAACGTAGCAAATCGCGGCGCGCCTTTGTTGGTAAACCCACGATATTTATAAGTAATGGTGCTGCCGATTTTGGGCGGCTGGCGACGGTCGGCATCTTTAAAACCAGAGCCAATACGAAATTCACCTCTATCATTTTTGCACGATAACGCGCCCAGTAGCCCTGCATATTTGCCTTTGCCCTCGTGGTGTTGAGTTACCACGCATTCGGCATCGTGCGCGGTTTTGAGTTTGAGCAACTGTGCGCTGCGTCCGCCGCGATACGGTGTATTGGGGTTGCGCAGCATCACGCCTTCGCCGCCTTTGGCTTCAATTTCGCGCAAAAATTGACGAGCGTGTGCTTCGTCTTTGACCACAATTTGTGGTATGACAACAAATCGCGCTTGTGGATATTTTGCCAAGTGTTGTTTGGCTTTGTCCAAGCGTTGATACAGCGTGCCTTGTGCAGAAGGTACATCAAAAACATGCAACTTGATGCCTTGCCACGAATGTCCTGCGCTGCGAACGGCGGCAGACACGGCTTCAAATTGTCCGCGTCCGATATACAGTTCACCGTCCAATGCAAATGGTGGGAAGTTGTGCGTAAAACCAGCAGGCGGCGTAAACACATTGCCTTGTCGGCTGATGAGTTGTTTTCCATCCCAATAGGCGCGCACGCCATCTAGCTTTTCGCTCATCGCCCAGCCTTGAATATTTTGTCCTTGGTATTCTTGCGCCAGCAATAAATCGGGCTTAGCAGCCTGCACGATGCACGGTAGCAGTAAACAGAGTAAAGCGAAAGGTTTGATATTTATCATTTGGCTCTCCTTTTTAGATTTTAAATGACCGCATTGCTGCACATTGTTATATAGCTTATTCCGCCGCCGCGCCCACTTCAAAACTGTGGGTAATTTCCGTCGCTTTGCCCAGCATAATAGAAGCCGAGCAGTATTTTTCTGCCGACAACTGCACCGCTTTGGCAATGCTGTTTTCTTTCAAATCGTGTCCCAGCACTTTGAAATGAATGTGGATTTTGGTAAACACTTTGGGAATGCTGTCGGCACGTTCTGCGCTAACCGTTGTGATGCAATCGGTTACTTTTTGGCGTTGCTTGCGCGCGATGTCCACCACGTCAATACTGGAACAGCCTGCCACGCCCATCAACAACATTTCCATAGGACTTGCACCACGGCGTGTTGCGCTGTCGTCTGCTGCGCCTTCCATCACGACGCTGTTGCCCAATTCGTTGCTGGCGATAAAGCAGCGTCCATCTACCCAGCGACTTGTAATTTTCATGATTGTTTCCTTTCGGTTTCGTGTGTTCAAGCGGTGCATTATAGATTAAAATATTCTACTTGCAGTAAGCGTATATTGCTTAATGTAAATAAGTCAAACAAACACAAAGGAAATCATCATGTCTCAATTTGACGTAGTAGTCATCGGTGCAGGGCCAGGCGGTTATATTGCTGCGATTCGTGCCGCACAACTGGGTTTTAAAACCGCGTGTATTGACGCTGGCGTAAACAAAGTGGGCAACGCGCCTGCGCTGGGCGGCACTTGCTTGAATGTGGGTTGCATTCCGTCCAAAGCTTTGTTGCAATCGTCCGAACACTTCCACGCGGCGCAACACGATTTTGCTGAACACGGTATCAGCGCAAGCAGCCTGCACTTTGACGCCGCCAAAATGATTGAGCGCAAAGATGCGATTGTGACAAAACTAACGGGCGGTATTAAATTTCTGTTTCAAAAAAACAAAGTAGAAAGCCTGTTTGGTACGGGTTCTTTTGTGGGCAAAAACGGCGATTTGTGGCAAATCCAAATCAGCAATGGCGCGGAACAAAGCGTGGTAGAAGCCAAACACGTGATTGTGGCAACAGGTTCTGTGCCGCGTCCTTTGCCGTTGGTGCAAGTGGATAACGTGAACGTGTTGGACAACGAAGGCGCGTTGAATTTGACCGAAGTTCCAGCCAAATTGGGCGTGATTGGTTCGGGCGTGATTGGTTTGGAAATGGGTTCGGTGTGGAAGCGCGTGGGCGCAGACGTAACCATTTTGGAAGCCGCGCCAACCTTTATGGCGGCTGCCGACCAGCAAATCGCCAAAGAAGCGTTCAAATACTTTACCAAAGAACAAGGTATCGCGATTGAATTGAGCGTAAAAATTCAACAAATTCAAAACGAAGCCAATGGTGTGCGCGTGGAATATGAAGTAAACGGCGAAAAACGCACCGATGTGTACGACAAATTGATTGTGGCGATTGGTCGCGTCCCCAACACACAAGGTTTGGGCGCAGACAAAGTGGGTTTAACGGTGGACGAGCGTGGCTTCATCGCAGTGAACGAGCATTGCCAAACCAATTTGCCAAACGTTTGGGCGATTGGCGACGTGGTGCGCGGCCCGATGTTGGCACACAAAGCCAGCGATGAAGGCGCGGCGGTTGCCGAACGCATTGCAGGACAAAAACCGCATTTGGATTTCAACTGCATTCCTTGGGTGATTTACACCGACCCAGAAATCGCATGGGTAGGCAAAACCGAAGAGCAGCTCAAAGCCGAGGGCGTGGAATACAAAAAAGGCACATCGGGCTTTGGCGCAAACGGTCGCGCATTGGGCTTGGGCAAAGCCAAAGGCACGGTTAAAGTGCTGGCTTGCGCGAAAACCGACCGCATTTTGGGCGTGCACATGATTGGCCCGATGGTGAGTGAATTGGTTGCCGAAGCGGTTGCAGCAATGGAATTTAAAGCCAGCAGCGAAGACATTGCGCGCATTGTTCACGCCCACCCAACGCTGTCGGAAGTGTTGCACGAAGCGGCATTGGCAGCAGATAAACGTGCGTTGCATGGTTAATTTAGTGAAACAATAAAAAAGCAGCCTGCATTTTGGGTTAAACAAAAAGTGCAGGCTGCTTTTGAGAGTAAAATGAATAAAAGCAAACAACTAGGACAAGTTATCACGCCAGCTTGGATTGTGAATGAAATTTTAGATGCCTGCCATTATGCAGGCTGCTCTATTTTGCGCCGCTACGTACTTGAACCTGCTTGCGGCAATGGTGCATTTTTGAGCGAAATGGTGTCGCGCTACATTGCCGCAGCCAAAGCCGAACAACAGTCCAACGAACAAATTGCAGCCGAATTGGCGCAATATATTGTGGGCGTGGAGCTAGACCCCGTTGCTTATGCCGATTGCATCACGCGCTTAAATCACATTGTGCAACAAGAATTGGGGTTGCCCAACATTGCGTGGCGCATTCACAATCAAAACACGCTGGATTTTTATCGTGATTATGTGGGCTATTTTGATTGGGTTGTGGGCAATCCGCCCTATATTCGCCTACATCGTTTAGACGAAGCCATGCGAGCGCGTTTGAAACAGCAGTTTCGCTTTACGCACGGCACAACCGATATGTATCTTGCCTTTTTTGAAATGGCGTTTGCCATGCTCAATCCAAAAGGCAAATTGGGGTTTATCACGCCCAATAGTTTTCTGCACAACACGTCTTATCAAGCCTTTCGCCAATTTTTGCAGCAGCAAGGTTATCTCATCGCTTTGTACGATTTCAAATCTAACAAATTATTTGAAGGCTTTTCTACCTACACCGCCATCAGCATTTTTGATAAGCAACACCAGCAAAGCGATTTTGCCTATCTAGAATACCAAGACGGCAAATGTGTAACGGTTAATCGCATTGCTTTTCATCAGCTTAATCCCAAAAAATGGACACTTGCCAGCAGCGAAAACGCGCAATTTCTGCAACGCTTGCAAACTGGCACACAACTGGGCGATTTATTCAACGTGCAATATGGTTTTGCCACATTGCGCGACAAAATTTTTATTGCCAAAGCCACGCCTATTGATGAAACACACAGTCAATTCAATGGGTTTAACATAGAAAATGCGATTTTGCGCCCGATTGTGAAAGGCTCACGCTACAAAGGTTTGCCAGAAGATATAGAACACGTTGTTTTTCCGTATTATTTATGCAATGGGCGTTATGTGGCTTATACCGAAGCCGATTTTGCGCAACAATTTCCGTTGGCTTATGCGTATTTGTTGCACCACAAACAAACGCTGTCCGAACGCGATATAGACAAAAATGTACAATGGTTTGAATTTGGTCGCAGTCAAGGTTTGCAAACTTCGCACAGCGAAAAAATTGTGGTTAGCACCTTGTTTTATGATTGCATTACGTTATTTAGATTGCCCAAAAATGTGTTGGTTTATTCGGGTATTTTTATCACGCAAAAGCAGCCTGCACACGATTGGGAAATTGCCGAAAATGCCTTGCGCTCGCCAGAGTTTTTCCACTATGCGCGATTGACTGGCAAAGATATGTCAGGCGGATATAAATCACTGTCTAGCAAGCAAATTAAAGGATTTGCCTTACCCATTTCGTGCCCAAATAGTCTATTTTAAGAAATCGTTATCATGAATAATGCCGAATTTATACAATGTTTAACCCAATCGTTTGTCGTTTTTTTGAATACGCATTCGCGCAGTAATGCCAAGCTCAAAGTATTGCACGGGGCAATCGCCCAAGATTTAAGCGCACGGCTGGGCGAGTCTTATCGCATACAATCGCTTGGACACGGCAACGATAAAGAAGGACAAATTGCAGGGCGATACATCAACAAAAATGTGGATATTGTGGTGTACAAAAATCAACAGGCGATTGCAGGCATTGGCGTGAAATTTGTCATGCAAAACTACGCGCAAAATGCCAATAATTATTTTGAAAATATGTTGGGCGAAACGGCTAATATTCAAAGCCAACGCATTCCGTATTTTCAAATCATGGTTATTCCCAAAACGTTGCCCTATTACAAAAAATCGGGGCAATTTGATAAATGGGAACAGTTTAACGCCCATCATATTCAAAAATATGTGGTTTTGTCTCAGGATAATCAGGCATGGGCGCACACGCCTGCTAAAACTTTGCTATGCGTATTGGATTTGCCCAACATTCAACAACCTGCCACCAAGGACGATTATGTGCAGCAATATTTGCAACTGCACCAAAATCAACAGCTTATTATGCAGCCCAGCCCCAGCAATTTGTCTTTTGGTAACGATTTAATTTATAATGACTATGTTGATTTTATGAACAAAATCACACATCGTATTTTGTCTATATAAACAAAGCAGCCTGCACTTTTCATCAAACAAAAAAAGTGCAGGCTGCTTTTATCATGCAAACCCCATTCCTACGCAATACAATAATCCAACTCAAACTTCGCGCCGCTATCTTGCGCCAACAAACGCGTCAATTCGGGCAACACATCGCGCAATAAATCGGGCAACACATACGGCGGATTGATGATAAATATACCGCTGCCGTGCATACCAAAACCATCGGCGCGTGGCGTGTGAACGTGCAAAGCAGCCTGCACATAATTGCGCGACAATTTTTTCAATTTTTTGGGCAATTCCACACTCTCGGCGCGGCTCAAACATGGATACCACACCATATAACAGCCCTGCTCAAAGCGTTTGAGCGCGTCTTTGAGCGTTTGCACCACTCGCGCATAATCTTGTTTTTGCTCGTAAGGCGGGTCAATCAATACCATCGCACGGCGCGTAATCGGCGGCAACAAACTCAACAAACCTGCAAAGCCGTCTTCTTGTTTGATGATGCCACGCCGTCCCAATTTGGCTTCGCGCATATTTTGCGTCAAATGTCCAAAATCCGCAGGGTGCAATTCAAACAAACGCAGCTTATCCGCCTCGCGCAGCAAACTTTGCGCCCACCAAGGCGAGCCTGCATACAAATGTTCCGCAGGCAAAATGCGTTGCAGCGTGTCCACAAAATCCTGCACGGGCGCAGACAAATTGTCAGCAGCCTGCAATTTGGCAATGCCGTCTGCAAATTCGCCAACTTTTTGCGCTTGTTCGCCGTGTAAATCGTATAAACCTGCACCGCTGTGCGTGTCTATATACCAATATGCTTTGTCTTTTTGATTAAAATAATCCAACACCGCATACAAAATAAAATGTTTCAACACATCGGCATGATTGCCTGCATGAAACGCATGACGATAACTCAACATAAACTTTAAATCTCAATTTCAATCAGATAGCCATCATTATATGCAAAAAGCAGCCTGCACATCAGCGAAAGTGCAAAAGCGATAATTTTATGTTACTATATCCAGCTTTGTTATTGTAACCCTTTTTTACATTAGGAAATTCAAATGAGCGCAACAGAATCTTTGGAACGCAAAGTAACCGTATCTTTGTCTTGGTTGGACATCAACGCAGAAACCGATAAAAAATTGAAACAAACGCAACGTCGCGCCCGTGTAGATGGCTTCCGTCCAGGTAAAGCACCGTTGAAAATGATTGCGTCTATGTATGGCGCGAGCATTCAAAACGATGTGTTGAATGATTTGGCACAAGCGCAATTCAACAAAGTAGCGCAAGAACAAAACTTGCGTATCGCAGCAGTAACAGGCATTGAACCTGTTGAAAATCAAGAAAAATCAGACGAATTTCAAGTGGTTTTTGTTTACGAAACCTATCCAGACATTCAAGTTGCCGATTTGTCTGCTTTGGAAATTGAAAAAGCCGTTGCCGAAGTGGGCGACAAAGAAGTAGACAACACGATTGAAATCTTGCGTAAACAACGCACTCGCTACAACCGCGTAGAACGTGAAGCGCAAAACGGCGACCGCGTGATTATTGATTTTGAAGGCAAAATTGATGGTGTGGCGTTTGATGGCGGTTCGTCTAAAAACTATCCTTTCGTGTTGGGTCAAGGTCAAATGTTGCCAGAATTTGAAAATGGCGTGTTGGGCTTGAAAGAAGGCGAAAGCAAAGACGTGGAAGTGAGCTTCCCAGCAGACTACCATGGCAAAGATGTAGCTGGTAAAACGGCAGTATTCACGATTACGGTTCACAATGTTGCAGCGGCTGAATTGCCAGAAGTGGACGAGCAATTTGCCAAAGCATTGGGCATTGCCGATGGCGATGTAGCAAAAATGCGCGAAGAAGTGAAGAAAAACGTAGGTCGCGAAGTAAAACGCCGCGTGGCTGCACAAAACACCGATGCGGTGATGAAAGCCTTGCGTGAAGCGCATTCGTTTGCCTTGCCACAAACTTTTGTGAAAGACGAAGCGCAACGTTTGGCAGAAGAAATGAAACAAAACTTCGCGCAACAAGGTTTGGACACGGCTAGCTTCAATTTGCCTGCGGATATGTTTATCGAACGTGCCGAAGAGCGCGTGGCTTTGGGCTTGTTGTTGCCTGTGATTATTGAGCAAAACAATTTGAAAGCCACCGAAGAGCAAATCAAAACTTTGGTAGCCGAGTTTGCCGATAGCTACGAAGATCCACAAGAAGTGATTGATTGGTATTTTGCTGACCCATCTCGCTTGGCTGGCGTAACCAATTTGGCGGTTGAAGCCAATGTGGTGGACTTTGTGTTGAGCAAAGCCAAAGTAACCGAAAAAACCGTTAGCTTTGATGAAGTGATGGCTGCGGGTATGTAATCGCCCCAGTCAAAACAATCTATACAATAATAAAAAGCAGCCTGCACATTTTGCGCTCCAAATGTGCAGGCTGCTTTTTCTTTATTTACTTCGTGTTACAATGTTTTTTTACACATATAGGAGAAGTCGTATGCAGCTACAAATTGAAATCGCCAAAATCATTCTCGCTTTTATGGTGTTGATTAACCCGTTTAGCGCGTTGCCCGTGTATTTGGATTTGACCAAGCAATACGACAAAGCCGAACGCCGCAAAGTGGCGCAAATTGCGTCTTTTACGCTGTTCGTTACCATTGCCGTGTTCGCGCTGTCGGGCAATTTTATTTTGAAGCTGTTTGGCATCAGCACAGGCGCGTTCCAAGTGGGTGGCGGCATTTTGGTATTTTTGATTGCGATATCGATGATGAGTAGTGGCGACAATATGGCAAAACCGACCATTGGCGACGGCGAATACCATGAAATCAGTATCCAAAAAATCGATCACACCAAATTGGTTTCGACTTCTGTTGTGCCGATTGCGATTCCAATGATGATTGGGCCGGGCGGCATTTCGACGGTGGTGATTTATACGTCTTCTGCCAACACGCTGCTGGACAAGGCTTTGGTGATTATTGCAGGCGCGGTGATTTCGTTGATTTGCCTGATTTCGTTGCTGGCGGCGAATAAAATTAGCAAATTGTTGGGCGAAACGGGTTTGACAATTTTGAATCGGGTGATGGGTATGCTGCTGGCAGCGGTGGCAGTGGAAATTGTGGTGGCAGGGCTTAAATCGTTGTTTCCGATGTTGATGAAATAATATGTTTATAAAAAGTGCAGGCTGCTTTTTCGTATTCAAAAGCAGCCTGCACTTTATTGATACGATTATTTTTTTAATTCACCATGCAAACGTTGCGCGGTTTGATGCGCCGCATCGGCACTGTCCGCCAACACGGTAAAATGCCCCATTTTGCGCCCGACTCTTGCCGATAATTTGCCATACAAATGCAAATGTGCGTGGGTGTGTTGTTGCACGCTTGCCCAGTTTGGCTCACTGCCATCGCTGCCCCATACATCGCCCAAAATATTTGCCATGGTGCAAGGGGATAACAAATCGGTGGTGGCTGGTGGCAAGTGGCACATCAGTCGCACTTGTTGTTGGAATTGGCTGCTGGCGCAAGCGTCAATCGTGTGATGACCGCTGTTGTGTGGACGTGGTGCGATTTCGTTCACCACAATTTGCTGTTCATCGCCCACAATAAACATTTCTACCGCCAACACGCCAACGTAATCCAGCTCGTTGGCAAGGCGAATTGCCATTTCTTTGGCTTTCTGCTGTACGGCTTCGGGCAAACGGGCTGGCACAATGGAATACGCCAAAATGCCGTTTTCGTGGTGGTTTTCGGCTGGGTCAAACGTGGCGATTTGCTGGTTATTTAATCGGCAAACCACAACGGAAATTTCGGCGCGTAAATCCACCATGTGTTCCAACACGCAGGGGACGTTGCCGTGTGTGGTAAAAGCAGCCTGCACTTGTTCCAGTGTTTGCACGCGAATTTGTCCTTTGCCGTCATAGCCCAATGTGGCGGTTTTTAAAATTGCAGGCAACAAATTTGCCGTGTCGGGCGTGATGTCGCTGGCTTGGTTGATGACTTGATACGGTGCGGTTTGCAAACCTGCTTGGCGAATCCATGCTTTTTCGGCAATGCGATTTTGGGCAATGGCAACGCAATCGCCACTGGGCGACACATTGGTGTGTTGCGCCAAATCGCGCATGGATTGGGCGTTTACGTTTTCAAATTCGGTGGTAACGGCAGCGCATTGTGCCAATTCTTGCAAGGCGGTGGCATCGTCAAATGGCGCACACAAATGTTTATCGGCAAAACGTGCGGCTGGGGCGTTCGGGTCTGGGTCTAACACGGTTACGCGGTAGCCCATGGTTTTGGCGGCAAGCGTAAACATACTGCCTAGCTGTCCGCCGCCCAAAATGCCCAACATGGCTGGGGGTAGAATCGGATTCATAAGTGCGCCTTTACATCAACAAAATGGGAAAACGCGAATTTTAGCAGTTTTCGGCAAAGCAGCCTGCACAAATCGTGTGCTTCGTGGCACAATCTGCGTTTGTTTTGTTCACAAAGGTTTTTTCATGCAGACTTTTATTCGTGCGACCAGCGTGCTGCTGGCATTGTTTTTAACCGCGTGCGGTACGACCCAATCATCGCAATCCAATCCAGCCAATCAACAAACTAGCCAACTACTTAACGCAAAAGGCAAATGGCAATCATTGGGCAAAATCAGCAACGGCAATATGGAAGTGTCCTACGACACAGGCAGCCTGCACGTTACGCAAGGCATTATTCAAATCCGCAGCCGAACCGTGGTGCGCGATATGGAAAAAGAAAACTTCATCAACACGCCAGACTACAAAACCGCGGTGGGCGAATGGGAAATGGTGTGTGCCAAACAAACTTATCGCTTGCAGAGCATGAGTTTTTTTGATGTCAAACGCAATGTGTTGGCGCAACACAGCTACACGCATCAGCAAACGCCACCGATGCCCATTCAACCCAACACGCCAGCCAAAGTCTTGTTTGATGTGGCTTGCGGCAAAACTAACTAAACGGAATCGCCATGATTATTTCGCTAGACATTGACGCGCAAAAAACCTTCACGCCACTTTGCCCCGATGAATTGCCTGTGCAAGGCGGCGATGAAATTGTGGGGGAACTCAACGCACAGGCTGCTTTGGCAAATTTACGCGTCATGAGCAAAGACGCGCATTCGCCCCGCGCCAAATGGTTGTGCGCTTGCCACGCCGAACAACTTCGCCCAACAGGTTTGCCCAACGCGCCCGAAACATGGGTATCGCACGCCATAGTTGGCAGCCGTGGCTTTGAATTATTGGACGGTTTGCCCAGTAGCATCGAATACGATTTTTGCGTATGGAAAGGCATAGACCCCGAATTGCACCCCTATGGTGCGTGTTACCACGACATTGCCGAGCGATTAAGCACAGGCTTGATTGAATGGCTGCACGCCCAAAACGCCAGCGTGTTGATTGTGGGTGGCTTGGCAACCGATTATTGCGTCAAGGCGACCGTGTTGCAGCTATTGGCGGCAGGCAAATGGCGCGTGATTGTGAACCGTGCTGCGTGTCGTGGCATTGCGCCCGATACGGTGCAGGCTGCTTGGTTGGCGATGCAAAATGCAGGCGCGATGGTGTTGGACAATGCGGCGGAGATTGGGCGATATTTGAATCAAGGCGAGTAACGTCTATCTAACAAATAAAAAAGTGCAGGCTGCTTTTGAAAACTATCCAAAGGCAGCCTGCACTTTAATATTTATCTGTACGATTTAAATCATGCAAAATCAATCAATTCAGGATTGATTTCGGTTTTTGCCAAATTGTTGGTGTAGTTGCACAAAGTCGCCAATGCCACACCCAACACGACTTCTACCGATTGTCGTTGCGTGTAACCCGCGTTCAAAAACGCCGCCAATTCTGTGTCCGACACCGCGCCTTTGTTTTCCATTACCGCAACGGTAAAGTTTGCCAACGCGCTCAATTTGGCATCGTAAAAATCGGCTGGATTCACGGCGCGAGAAGCTGCAATCGCGTTTTCAGACAACAATTTTTTCAGCGTTGCCAATTTGGTATGACCTGCCACGCAAAAACCGCATTCGTTGCGTTTGGCAGCGATGATTTGTACTACTTCGCGTTCGCCAGCAGTCAAAGTCGTGTTGCCGTTCAATTTGCCCACTTCTTGATAAAACGCCAAAGCTTCGGGCGAATTGGCAAGCACGCCAATCAGGTTAGGCAAAAAGCCATTGTTTTTCAACGCGGCTTCTACGCGTGGTTTAGCGGCTTCGGGTGCGGTTTCTACGGTGTGAATGGTTAAACGTGCCATGATGCGTGTCCTTATATCAATAAAAAAGATGGCGCATTATATGTCAGCATGGATTTTGTGCAAAGATTGATTGATGCTAGTGGCTATAACCAAAAGCAATAAGAATAAGTGAGATGGAAATATAGTGAATTAAATTTAGATTAGTACAGTGTTGCCAACTCCCTTATGTACTAGATGTACACGGCGGTCGTTGTCGCCTTGTCCTAATCTAAATTTAATCCACTATACAAAGCAGCCTGCACTCAAATTTCGGGTAAAATGGTGGCTTTTCTTTTTGTTTACTTTGTATCCATGCCTGCATTTCGTTTACTCACCCTTTTGGCAGATGGACGCGCTCATCATATTACCGAATTGGCTCGGGCAATAGAGCGCGTACCGCAGCAACTTAATTCCATTTGGCAGCAAGTGCCAGCGCATTTGCAACCTTTGTTGCGCCAACGAGATGGCGTGTGGCAGCTTTCGCGCCCATTGGCTTGGTTGGACGATGCGGCAAATCTTGCGCCATTTGCGCTGACCGTGTTGCGCGAAACCACGTCCAGCAACGATGTGTTGCTCAACGCTGCGCGAAATGGCGAGTCAATTCATCGCAAAGTGGTGGTGGCGCATCGTCAAAGTGCAGGGCGTGGACGACAAGGCAGAACGTGGCAACATCGTGTGGGCGAATGTTTGATGTTCAGCGTGGGTTGGACGATGTCGGTAGCGCAAAGCCAAGTGGGTGCGGTTACATTGGTGGTGGCGTTGGCGTGTCAGCAAGCGTTGGCAAAACTGGGCTGCGAAGTGCAAATCAAATGGCCCAACGATTTGGTCATCGGTTTGGACAAATTGGGTGGGATTTTGGTGGAATCGGTGCGCCACAATGGTCAAACGCATTTGGTGATTGGCATTGGCATCAACTTTTTATCGTCACCCAATGTCGAACAAATCGCCGCCGTCCAAGCAGCCTGCACCAGCAAGCCAACCGCGCACGATGTGTTAAACGAAGTCGTACAACAATTAAACGATTTATTGCCGCAATTTGAACAACAAGGCTTTGCACCGATGCAGGCTGTTTATGAAGCGGCACATCGCGACCAACAACAAGATGTGGTGCTGCTCAACGATGGCGTGTTGCAGCATCAAGGGCGCGTGCTGGGTATTGATGACACAGGCGCGTTGCGTTTGCAAACCCAATCGGGCGAACAAAAAATTGTGAGCGGCGAAATTAGTTTGCGCCGCCCAGAACAATGCGCCGTGCCAACACAGCCAACGGAATCGCACTATTTATTATTGGACGGCGGCAATAGTCGGCTCAAATGGGCATGGGTACAAAATGGCGAGATTTTGCAGACTCATGCCGCCCACTATCGCGATTTAACCGCATTGGCGAACGATTGGCAGCGTCATAGCCAACCGCATACGCGCATTATTGGTTCGGCGGTGTGCGATGCGGAAAAGCTGCAACAAGTGCAGGCTGCTTTGCCTTTGCCGATTCAATGGCTAGGGTCAATGGAGCAAGCGTTGGGCATTCGCAATCACTATCGTCATGTAAACGAACATGGCGCAGACCGCTGGTTCAATGTGTTGGGCAGCCGCAAGTTCACGCAAAACGCTTGTGTGGTGGTGAGCTGTGGCACAGCGGTAACGGTGGACGCGCTCACGCACAACAATCACTATTTGGGCGGCAGTATCATGCCAGGCTTTTATTTGATGCGCGAATCGCTGTTGCGCCGTACCGCCCAATTAAATCGCCCAGAAGGGGAGTATTACGAATTTCCCACCACCACTTCCAACGCGATTACCACAGGCATGACCGATGCGATTTGTGGCGCGATTATGATGATGCACGCGCGTTTGCAACAACGCACCCACACCCAAGTCGATATTATTATTACAGGCGGTGGCGCACTCAAAGTCGCCAAAGCCTTGCCCGAGCGTTTTGTTTTAGACAACAACGTCAAAATTGTAGATAATCTTGTGATTTTCGGATTGCTAAACTGGATAAACCAACAATGAAATGGCTGTTTTTTACCCTTGTCGCTTTAAATTTAATCGTGTTTGCAGGCATGCTAGCGCGTAAAATCTATCAACCAGCCCCTGTTGCGGCGGTGGTTGCGCCCCAATCTGCGCCACAACAACCCAGCCAAGTCATCATCAACACAGGCACGGGCGCAGTGGCGATTCCGAGCAATGGCGGTGCCAATACGGCTCGTCCTGTTGCAAATGCGCCACGTTCTGCGCCTGCACCACGCACGACCAGCAGCACTACGTCACGCAACACCGCCAACGAAGGCGCAGCTGAATCTCGCCCAGCGCATCGTGCTTGTTCCGCTCGTGTGAGTATGCCTGCCGATGACTATCATCGCATCAAAGGCTTGCTCAACAATTTCCCACACGCAGCAACCAGCCAAGTCGTGCAGGGCGGCGGCGAGGGCAACGCGCAAAGTTCAACACGCATGAATGTGCTGTTTATGAATGTAACCGACCAAGATGCCAGCGCGATTCAAGCCGTAGTGGGGCGATATGGTCAGTTGAACCGCACACCGTGTAATCAATAATATTCAAAAGCAGCCTGCACTTTTGGTTTGACTTGCAGGCTGCTTTTTCATTTTCATTGGAAAACTACATCATGAACCTAAACCAACTCCAACTCGACACCGCCTTTGCTCACATAGACAAAGGCAACTACGCCGCCGCTGCCCCCGTATTGCGCCGTTTTGCCGAACAGGGCGATTTAGACGCGCAATACCAATACGCCTTTATGCTCGAACACGGATTGGGCGTAAAAACCAATTTAGTGCAGGCTGCTTTTTGGTATGAAAAAGCCGCCCAGCAAGGCGACGTTGCCGCCCAATTTAACTATGCCGAATGCTTGGAAGATGGCGTAGGCGTGGCTCAAGACTATGTGCAGGCTGCTTTTTGGTACGACAAAGCCGCCCAGCAAGGCGACATAGACGCACAAAACAACTTGGCACGCCTGTATGCCGAAGGCTTGTTGGGCGAACAAAACTACCCACGCGCCGCCGAATACTGGCGCATGGCAGCCGAACAAGGCGATGACGAAGCCCTATACAACTTGGGCGTGGTTTACGATGACGGTTTGGGCGTTACTGCCGATTATGCCAAAGCCGCCGATTACTACACCCAAGCCGCCGAATTGGGCAACCCCGATGCTATGGTCAATTTAGGTTTGCTGTATCAAGAAGGCTACGGCGTAGCGCAAGATTGGACACAAGCCGCGCACTATTTTCGCCAGGCCGCCGAATTGGGCGATGCCGATGGACAATTCAATTTAGGTTTATCGTATGCACAAGGCGAAGGCGTAGCACAAAACTACGATGAAGCCGCCAAATGGTGGAAACGCGCCGTCGCACAAGATAACGCCGATGCCGCCGCCGCGTTGAAAGAATTAGCAAAGATTCGGCAAGAATAGCGCAAAACAAAAAGCCCAAGCAAATCGCTTGGGCTTTTTTAAATTTGGTGGCCAGAGGCGGGATCGAACCGCCGACACACGGATTTTCAATCCGTTGCTCTACCGACTGAGCTATCTGGCCAAGAAAGATGCGAATTAAAGCAGAAAACGTAAACGGTGGCAAGCAAAAAATATCGCCCCAAACCAACCGACTTTGTTTATTAACGGAAAAAATATCAAAAAGCAGCCTGCACTTTCGCCACATCGCAAAAAATGATATAACCGCCCCTTTCGTTTACCAAATTGCAGGCTGCTTGCGATGACAAATACACAAAACTTATCTTGCGCCAAATTGGTGGTGGTCAAAGTCGGTTCTAGCTTGGTCACTGCCGAGGGCAAAGGCATTGACCAAACCGCGCTCAACAACTGGGTAACGCAAATCGCGCACATCAAACGCGCTGGCACAGACGTGATTTTGGTGTCCAGCGGTGCAATTGCCGAGGGCGTTAAACGCTTGGGCTGGGCAAAACGCCCCACCGCTATCAACGAATTGCAGGCTGCTGCTGCGGTTGGACAAATGGGTATCGCGCAAGCCTACGAACGCGCATTTTCCGCGCACCAGCTCAACACCGCGCAAATTTTATTGACCCACGAAGATTTAAGCGACCGCACGCGCTATTTGAATGCACGAAGCACGCTCAAAACTCTGTTGTCGCAAGGCATTGTGCCTGTCATCAACGAAAACGACACCGTTACCACCGATGAAATCAAATTGGGCGATAACGACACGCTGGGTGCATTGGTAACCAATTTGGTGGACGCAGACGCGCTCATCATTTTGACCGACCAACGTGGTTTGTATGACAGCGACCCGCGCAAAAATCCGCAAGCCCAATTCATCAGCGAAATTTCTGCCGCTCACCCCGAATTGGAAAACATGGCTGGCGGCGCAGGCACAGGCGTTGGCACAGGCGGTATGTATACCAAAGTGTTGGCAGCCAAACGCGCGGCTTTGAGTGGCGCAAGCACGGTGGTGGCTTCTGGGCGCGAAGAAAACGTGTTGGCGCGATTGTGTTCGGGCGAAAGCATTGGCACACTGTTTACCAGCGAATTTAGCCGTGTGAATGCGCGTAAACAATGGCTGTTGGGGCATATTCAAATCGCAGGCAGCGTGAACGTAGATTTGGGCGCAGAAAAAGCGTTGTTGGAGAAAAACGGCAGCTTGTTGCCAGTCGGCTGCGTGCGCGTGAACGGACATTTTCATCGTGGCGAATTGATTGCGGTGCTAAACGAAAACGGCAAGGAAATCGCGCGTGGTTTAACCAATTACAGCAGCGCGGAAACGGCGAAAATTTTGCGTTGCCATGCCAATGAAATCAGCCAAAAACTCGGTTTTGCGTTTGAAGATGAATTGATTCATCGCGATAATTTGGCGTTGCATGTTTAACGGGTGGTTATTTACCACTGACGCAAACTTAAAAAAACAACAGGAACAAAAATCATGAAAAAAATAGCAATTTTTCTCGCCAGCGTGTGTTTAGCAAGCAGCCTGCACGCGCAAACGCCGCGTACCGAAGCCGAAGTGTATGCCTATCGCCAAGCCATGCAATCGGCAAATCGCGATTTGCAATCGGGCAATGTGCAGGCTGCTTTTGCTACGATTAAAGCACAAGCCGAGCTGGGTTTTGTGGAAGCGCAATATATTTTGGCGACTTTGTATCACGATGGCGAAGGTACAGCACAAGACATCGCCCAAGCAAAATTGTGGTATGAACGCGCTGCTGCACAAGCCGATAATGCAGAAATCGCCGCGTTGGCACAGCAAGCGTTGGACGAATTGGCGAGCAGTAAATAAAAAAGCAGCCTGCACATTGCGACTGCTTCGTGTAGCGTGTAGTATGCACTTTTTTCCCACTTCCAAATAGGACTAGATTCATGATTTTAACGAATAAATGGCTTGCCGCAGCCGTATCTTGCGTGGCACTTTCTTTAACCGCTTGTGGTGGCAGCAACAGCGGCAATCAAACTGCTGCGCCAGCACCTGCTTCGGACACCAATAGCGCATCAACCGCTTCTGCACCAGCATCGGGCAAAGTATTGCGCGTGGCGATGAATGCCGAGTTCGCGCCGTTTGAATCGTTGGACGCGCAACAAAATATCGAAGGCTTTGATGTGGATTTGATGAACGCGATGGCAAAAGCAGGCAATTTCCAAGTGCAATTCCAACATCAACCGTGGGATAGCTTGTTCCCAGCGTTGTCGCAAGGCGATGTGGACGTGGTGATGTCGGGCGTAACCATCACAGACGAGCGTAAAATGACGATGGACTTTACCGAGCCGTATTACCAAATCACACAAGTGGTTTTGGTTACACCAGGTAAAAAAGTACAAAATATCAATGATGTAAAATCTCTATCCAAAGTGGGCGTGGTAACAGGTCATACAGGCGACTTTGCTGCACAGAAAATTTTTGGCGCAACCAGTGGTAACATCGCACGCTTCAAAACGCTGCCTTTGATGCTGAAAGAAGTGGAAAGCAGCGGCGTAGATGCAGGTATTAGCGACAGCGCGGTGGTAGCAAACTACGTTAAAAACAACGAAAGCAAAGGCTTTACCATGGTTCAAGTACCTGACTTTACTGTGGAAAACTACGGTATTGCAGTGAAAAAAGGCAACCAAGAAACTTTGGATATGCTGAATGCCGCGCTGAAAAAAGTCCGCGAAAGTGGCGAATACACGCAAATTGAAAGCAAATATTTCGCGAAATAATCGCGCATAAACAAAGTGCAGGCTGCTTTTGAATACGAAAAAGCAGCCTGCAATTTATAGTGCTTTAAATCTCACATTTAAATTGTTCTTATCTTGGCAACAGCTTCATTCTCAAATTGAAAAAGTAAAGAAAATGTTTTACTATTGCTTACAAATGTACTGCAAAAAGGAATTATCATGCCTACCGTAAACTTTAATATGCGCTTGGACACCGAATTGCGAGACCGTGCTTTTCCTGTGATTGAACGCTTTGGTTTATCGCCAGCACAAGCATTTAAGCTATTTTTAACCCAAGCTGCGGCAACGAACACTTTGCCGCTTTCATTTGACTACCCAGAGCCAAACGGCATGACACCGCAAGCTGTGGCGTTGCTCAAACAATCCATTGCTGAAATGGACAGCAACAGCGAAACCTTTGCCGATATTCAAGCCCTTGCCAGAGTAGCCGATGAAAACGCTTAAAACATCAAACGTATTCAAAAAAGATTTGAAAAAGCATGGTTTAGCCGCAGAATTGGTGGACGTGTTGTATTATTTGCAAAACGGTTTAACCTTGCCCGAAAAATACCGAGACCATGCACTTAAAGGCGAGTTTGCTGGGTTTCGCGATTGCCACGTTAAGCCTGATTTGGTGCTGATTTATCGCGATAACGGCGAGCTATTGGAATTGCACCGTTTGGATACGCATTCCGAAGTATTTGGCTAATTATTGTGCTACAACAACAATCACGACCATGATGATTTTATAGTGAAATGAAGTCGCAATAGTACAGCGTTGCCAACGCCCTTATGTACTAGATGTACACGGCGGTCGTTGTCGCCTTGTCCTATTTTTATTTCATTTCACTATAATTCCTATTGCAAAATCAGTATAATGCGCGTCTTCTCATTGCAGGCTGCTTTGGACAACAACAAGCAGCCTGCACTATTTTAACCATCAGCCCCGCTATTACGGGCTACCTGAAAGAACACAAACCATGAAAAAAGTATTTATCCGCACCTTTGGCTGCCAAATGAACGAATACGACAGCGAAAAAATGCTCGCTGTATTAGCCGAAGAACACGGCGGTATTGAACAAGTTGCCGAACCCGAAGGCGCAGACATTATTTTGTTTAACACTTGCTCGGTGCGCGAAAAAGCACAAGAAAAAGTGTTTTCTGATTTGGGTCGCGTGAAACATTTGAAAAAAGACAATCCGCAGTTAATCATTGGCGTGGCAGGTTGCGTGGCTTCGCAAGAGGGCGAGGCGATTATTGAACGTGCGCCGTATGTGGATGTCGTTTTCGGGCCGCAAACTTTGCACCGCTTGCCTAAAATGATTGTGGACAAAGAAACCACAGGCTTGTCGCAAGTGGATATTTCGTTCCCCGAAATTGAAAAATTTGACCACTTGCCGCCAGCGCGTGTGGAAGGCGGCAGTGCGTTTATTTCCATTATGGAAGGCTGTTCAAAATATTGCTCATTCTGCGTTGTGCCGTACACACGCGGCGAAGAATTTTCACGCCCACTCAATGATGTGCTGACGGAAATCGCGAACTTGGCGCAACAAGGTGTGAAAGAAATCAATCTGTTAGGACAAAACGTAAACGCCTATCGCGGCGAAATGGACAACGGCGAAATTTGCGATTTTGCGACTTTATTGCGTATCGTGCATGAAATCCCTGGCATTGAACGTATGCGTTTCACAACTAGCCACCCACGCGAATTTTCGGACGCGATTATTGAATGCTATCGCGATTTGCCGAAATTGGTTTCGCATTTGCATTTGCCAATTCAAAGCGGTTCTGACCGCGTGTTGAGCGCGATGAAACGCGGTTACACGGCGTTGGAATACAAATCCATTATTCGCAAATTACGCGCCATTCGCCCTGATTTGTGTTTGAGTTCGGATTTTATTGTCGGCTTCCCAGGGGAAACAGAACGCGAATTTGAACAAACATTGAAATTAGTCAAAGACATCGCGTTTGATTTGAGTTTCGTGTTTATTTACAGTCCGCGCCCTGGTACGCCAGCCGCGAATTTGCCAGACGACACGCCACACGAAGAAAAAGTGCGTCGTTTGGAAGCCTTGAACGAAGTGATTGAAGCCGAAACAGCGCAGATTAACCAGTCTATGCTTGGCACGATTCAACGCTGTTTGGTGGAGGGCGTATCCAAAAAAGACCCTGACCAACTGCAAGCGCGTACCGCCAACAATCGCGTTGTGAATTTCTATGGCACGCCTGATTTAATCAATCAAATGGTGGAATTGGAAATTACCGAAGCGCGTACGTTCTCTTTGACGGGCGAATTGGTTTAATCGGAAATATAACGAGTGTCGAGGTCAAGACCGCCGACCTACGTTGTAACCGCACAAAGCAGCCTGCATTTTTCATCAATAAAAAAATGCAGGCTGCTTTTTTTGTGTTTTTGCTGCTTTAAAAACCTTGTAAAAAGGCATAGAATAGCTAACGTAAACTTGCGAAAGTTTGCATTTATTGATGAATATAATCAGGAGAAAATCATGAAATTAGCAGCAAAAATCATCGCCGCCACCGTATTAGCCGCCGTGAGCATGGGCGTTCAAGCCAAAGGCCCAAAAGTGGACTATACGCACCCAGGTATCACAGCCATTGACATGAAAAACGCCAACCAAGTCAAATGGGTAACGGTAGAGCAAATCCGCGAAAGCCTGAAAAATAAACCGCCTATGACAGTATCGTTTGACATTGACGACACAGTGCTGGTGTCATCGCAATGCTTCTATTATGGTAAAAACACGTTTTCGCCAAACGATTATAGCTATTTGAAAAATCAAGCGTTTTGGAACTATGTTGCCGATGGTTGCGACCGCAGCTCTATCCCCAAAGAATCGGCTGCTGCTTTGATTAAAATGCACCAAGAACGTGGCGACCAAGTGGTGTTTATCACGGGACGTACAGGTCATACCAATAACGACCCAACGCGCTTGGACGTGCTTGCCACTTTGCTGGAACGTGCGTTTAACGTGAAAAATATGCAACCCGTGAACTACACCAAAGACACGCCTGTTGCGCCGTATCAATACGACAAAACGTATTACATTGTGAAACATAAATCGCAAATTCACTACGGCGACAGCAATGATGATGTGTTGGCTGCGCGTGAAGCAGGCATTCGCGGCATTCGCGTGATTCGTCCGCAAGTGAGCACCAACCGCCCATTGCCAATCAATGGCGGCTATGGCGAAGAAGTGTTGGTGGATTCGTCTTACTAATTTGAATCAACATAAAAAATGCAGGCTGCTTTTGCTGGAATGGGAAAAGCAGCCTGCACTTAACTATTAAATATTAAATAAACAAAAAATTTACTTCACACACATGACCAAACCGCTTTCATTGATTATCAGCCTGCTGGGTTTAGCCGCCTGCGCCACATCGCCCCAATCTGCACCCCCTATTGTGCAGGCTGCTTCTGTACCTACCAGCATTCCTTATCCCGAACCGACACAAGCCGAGCAAATCAATCAACTGGCGATACAAGTGGCGCGTTTGGAGCAGCAAATCGCTGTCTTAACCGAGCAACTCAATCAACACGAAACAAAGCATCATTCGCGCAACACATCGCGCAACCAAACCAAGCAGCCTGCACCCAAACGTGTAACTGCGCCCGCAGTCAGCCAAAGTAAACCCGAAGCCAGCACATCGCCACTATCGCAAGCGCAAACGTGGTACAAACAAGGTCAATATCAAAAAGTGCTGGATTTATTGCGCTTACACGATAGCGGTGGCAACGGCGATGCAAACGCGCAGCAGAGCATGATTTTGTTGTTACAAAGTAATCAAAAATTGGGCTATTGTCAGTCGGTTATCCAAATTGGACAGCGATTTGCGACCTTATTTGCCCAACACGATTTCGCGCCCGAAGCCTTGTATGCCGTAGGACAATGCCAATGGCAAATCCAGCAACGCGACATCGCCAAAGAAACATGGCGCAATCTTGTTTTGCGCTACCCAAACACCCCTGCCGCACGCCGCGCAGGCTCATCAAACTCAGTTAAAAAGGACACGCCATGACCGCCGTATTACCCGACACGCGCCCCTATCCCACTGACCCTGTTAAAAGTGATTTGTTGTTGTATGCAGGACAAGTCGCCCACGCCACGTCCAACGCATCGCGCACGTTGGCGCAAGGCAATTTGGCGGCAAAAATCAGCGAAATGTTCGCGCAACGCCACCCTTTGTGGCTGTCTGTGGCGATGAGCATGGCTGCCGACCGCGAAACCTACACCGTGTTGATGGACACGGTAGATGACGTATTACGCGCCAAACACGACGACGAAGTGCAATGGTTTGCCTTGCCTGTGATTGTGGTTGCAGGCACAAAACAAGCCACCGCGCTGCTCACCGCCAGCCCTGCTGCCGAGCTGTGTGGCGTGTTGGCAAATTACCCAGCTTTGCGCCCCTTGACCCACGCCACTTGGCTACCCAATTTGCTTCGTGCCGATGATTTCGCGCAAATCAAAGCCGAAGATTGGTATGCCGCCAAACAAAGCGTGCAGGCTGCCGAACAATTCGCACAAAACTTGCTGATTCGCGCTGCTGAATTGCCCAAAGACCAATCGGTACACGTTTTGTATGCCTTGGGCTATGGCTCAACCGAAGTGCAGGCTGCTTTGGGACAAAACTTGCGCGAAGCCGCTTTGCCGTTGATGCAAGTGTGGCAACAGCATTTGACCCAATCGGGTATGACTTTGTTTACCAATCCGCTCAACGCCCAATCGCCGATTGCCGCGCTTGCTGATGCCAGCCAAATGCGCCTACGCATGGCGTTGGACGTGTTTGCTGCCAACGCGATTCGTGCGGTGCGTTTGCAAAGTCCGCGAGTTGGCGTGGTGATGGCAGCGCAAACGGGCGGCAAATTGCTGTTTGGCTTCAACGCCACCGAATCGGCATACAATTTGCCTAACTTGGTGTTTACATGGAATTTGTTGCCGCGCGACCACATTGCCAGCATTCAGCAAAACTTTTTGGATTTGCTCACCGATTGCCAAGTGGAAAACGTGTATTTGCTGCACGAGCCGCTATCCGAAAATGCCGAATTGCCGAGCTATGCCCAAGCGCCAGATTTGATGGGGCATAATCCACTGTTTGGCAATGGTACGGTGCATTGAGTTAGCCAAATGAATAAAAAAATGCAGGCTGCTTTTTGATGATTTCAAAAGCAGCCTGCACTTTTTGTGTTGTTTACTTCAATCGCCCCTGCAATGCCCATTCATTGGCTTGCTGCAAGCGTTCCACCGTGCCGACATCGAGCCACAAACCGCTATGCCATTGCCCCGACACGCGATTTTGCGTCATCGCTTGTCGCAACAAGGGCGCGAGTTTTGCCACCGTGTTCGCAGGCGTGTCGGCAAACAAATCGGGCGAATACACGCCCACACCGCTAAATGTGCCTGCTTTGCCGTTTTGTGGATTGGCATCAAGCAAACCATTTTGTTGCAACGAAAAATCGCCAGTTGGATTGTGTTCTGGGTTATCCACCAGCCACAAATGCGCCAGTTGATTGGGTTGCCATTGGCTTGTCAAAGTGCAGGCTGCTTTGAAGTTTATATCGGTCAGCACATCGCCATTCACCACCAAAAACGGCTCATCGCCCAGCAAGGGTAGGGCGGTTGCAATGCCGCCTGCGGTTTCCAGCCCACCTGCACATTCGGGCGAATAGGCGATGTTCACGCCATAATCGTCGCCTTTGCCCAGCGTGTCTTCCAGTTGCTGCCCCAACCATGCGTGGTTGATGACAATTTCGCGGATACCAGCAGCGGCGAGTCGGCGCAAATGCCAACCAATGAGCGGTTCTTCGCCCACGCGCAACAGTGGTTTGGGCGTGTGGTCGGTTAGGGGGCGCATTCTTTCGCCACGTCCTGCGGCTAAAATCATCGCTTTCATGTGCAGGCTGCTTTCTAGGCTTTTTTGACAAATTCCGATTTCAAGTTCATGGGCGTGCCGTCAATTTTGCAGCCAATGTCGTGGTCGCCGTCTTGCAGGCGAATGCCTTTGACTTTTGTGCCTTGTTTGATGACCATGCTGCTGCCTTTAACTTTCAAATCTTTAATCAAAACAACGGTGTCGCCGTCTGCCAAGGGTGTGCCGTTGGCATCTTTAACGATAACGGTTTCTTCGCTGGCAGTTTGGTCAGACTCTTGCCATTCGTGAGCGCATTCGGGGCAAACCAGTTGTGCGCCATCGTGATAAGTCAAATCGGATTGGCATTGTGGGCAATGCGGTAAATTCATGGTTGTTCCTTAATTTGTTTACAAAAAATGTGCTACCACATTCTCCATAGCAACGATAAAAACGCCACCAACAGCAAAATTTTTGCCATGAGCGACACCAATTCGTGTACGGTTTTTTGCTGCTTTTTGCTTAAAAAGTTTTTGATGATTAAGCCAATCATCAGCAAAAAGAATAAAACCGTAAAATATTTAAAGATGATATTCATACAATAAAGTGCAGGCTGCTTTTTCTATTTCAAAAGCAGCCTGCACATTTTATCAATGCGATTAATTCAATTTTGCCGTTGCTGCACGGTCTAATTTGCAGTTGTCCAACACAATGCTTTGTTGTGCGCCTTCGGTTTGCGCTACCGAGAATTTGCCGCCATCAACCTTGTCGACATTTTCCGACGTAGCAGGCATTGCCGTCCACACTACTGTGCGAACGTCTGGGTCTTGGCTCACAAAGCGGTTCATTGGCACAAAGCCATCGCGCCACATACCTGGGGTTATTTCGCCGTTGATTTTAAGCTGAACCACTTCCACGTTTGTGCCAACAAAACCATACATTGCCGTCATTTTTTGTTGAACCGATTTGCCTGCAATTTGTGCGGTGCAAACATAAGCCACTTCTTTTTTACCATCAACATTGGTTGGCGTGGTGGCTGCGGCAATAGTCGGTGCGGTTTCCGCGCCAGCCAATGCCGCGCTGCCTGCCAATAAAATAGCGGTGATGGTTTGATTCCATTTCATAAAGCACTCCTTGGTTGTGCAAAAAAATCAAAACGCGATTAAACGCAATCGCATCAGGTTTGTCAAATAAAGTTCTGTTTAATTTGCGTGATTTAGCATTGCAGGCTGCTTTGTTTACACAGCACGGCGAAAACTTACTGCTCGAATAATGTGCGCCCGATTAACTTCATCGTCTTGCGCCAAATCCGCCAACGTCCGTGCCACACGCAAAATGCGATGAAAACTGCGCGCCGACAGCGACAATTTTTCCAAAATCTGCCCCAACGCTTCACGCGCTTCGGATTGAATTTGCGCCACTTGGTCTAATTCGCTGGACGACAATGCCGCGTTGATTTTGCTTTGTCGCGCATATTGGCGTTCTCGCGCTGCCAACACGCGCTGTAACACGGTTGCGCTGTCTTCGCCTTGTTGTGCGCTAACCAGTTCCGCTGCCGATAGGGTGGGTACTTCAATCGTCAAATCAATGCGGTCAAGCAGCGGGCCCGAAATACGGTCACGGTATCGTTTGACGCTATCGGGCGTGCAGCGACACGGTTTGCTTGGGTGTCCCAAATAGCCGCATGGGCAAGGATTCATCGCCGCCACTAATTGAAATTTGGCTGGATAAGTCGCCTGCCGCGTCGCCCGAGAAATATGAATTTCGCCGCTTTCCAACGGTTCGCGCAACATTTCCAACACACGGCGGTCAAATTCGGGCAATTCGTCTAAAAACAACACGCCTTGATGCGCCAACGAAATTTCGCCGGGCTTCGGGTCTGAACCGCCACCCACCAACGCAGCAGAACTTGCCGAATGATGTGGCGCACGAAACGGTCGGCGTTTATCGTGTTGCAGGCTGCCTGTGAACTGCGGCAACAGCGAGCGCAACGCCCAGACGCTGGTCAATTCATCATCGGTCAAAGGCGGCAAAATAGACGGCAAACGTTGCGCGAGCATGGATTTGCCGGTGCCTGGTGGCCCCATCATCAACAAACTGTGTCCGCCTGCTGCGGCAATTTCCAATGCCAATCGCGCCGTGTGCTGTCCTTTCACATCGCGCAAATCGGGCAAAGAATCGGGTGCAGGCTGCTTTGGTACATCGGGCAAACGGCTGGGCGCAAGGCTTTGTGTGCCGTTTAAATGCGCCGCCACTTCCAACAAACTGTTCGCGCCGTATGCCGTGATTTGCCCCATGCTGGCGGCTTGAATCGCATTGTCGCTGGGCAACACAAACGCTCTGCCTGCTTGCTGACCCTGCCACGCCATTGCCAACGCACCGCGAATCGGACGCAAGTTGCCCGACAACGCTAATTCGCCAGCAAATTCGTATCGCTCCAAATCGTTGGCGATAATTTGCCCACTGGCTGCCAAAATACCAATCGCAATCGGCAAATCAAATCGCCCCGATTCCTTGGGCAAATCCGCAGGCGCAAGATTGACCGTGATTTTTTGCATGGGGAACTCAAAGCCACTTTGCAAAATTGCCGCACGCACGCGGTCGCGACTTTCTTTGACTTCGGTGTCGGGCAAACCCACAATGTTGCATTGCGGCAAACCGTTTGCCAAATGCACTTCCACTTCCACCAAAGGCGCGTTCATACCATTGAGCGCACGACTATTGACCACCGCAAACGTCATGTTGGTTGCCTTATTGTTCGGTTGATTCAGTTTCGCTAGATGCCGCGTTTTCAGGTTTGAGCAAGGCTTCCAAAGCCGCCAAACGCGCTTCCAATTCGCTTACCTTTAAACGAGTTTTGATTAAGATTTGTTGTTGCACTTCAAATTCTTCGCTCGTTACCACGTCCATTTTGTTCAACGCACCGCTCAACATTGCTTTGGCGTTTTTTTCCAAATCTTTGGCTGGGCTGTTGGCAATGGTTTCGCTGATTTTATGGCTCATGTCTTCAAAAAGTTGTTTGGCAATCATGGTGTTTCCTTTTTTAAGTGAGATTTAAGTATGCGACAAAACGTGCGGTTGCAGCAATCTTGCTCCCTCTCCTGTGGGAGAGGGAGCAAGATTGCTTTAATACACAATTTTCTGTCGTACACTGAGATGAAAGGCGAGATTGTAACAAATAAAAGTGCAGGCTGCTTTTTTGATTGATTCAAAGCAGCCTGCACATCAAATTAAGCAGTCATATTGTCTTTATCACACATTTTTACATATAATAGTAACAAATTTCATTTTATGAATTTTCTTAACCATCTATAAAGGACTATTTGCCATGAGTGAAACCATCACGTTTGCCCAATATCTTAAAGACAACAGCCGCGCCACACACGACAGCGTAGACGAATTAGTGATGTCGATGAAACCATTTTCATCGCCCGAAAACTACACCAAATTTTTGCAACTGCAAGCGGTGTTCCATAAAATTGTAGATGATATTTACAAAAATCCAGAATTAAATCAACAAATTCCAAATTTAGCATCGTTAGCGCGATACGATTTTGTGATACAAGATTTACAAGATTTGAACGCGCAAGAAAAAGCGGTAGATTTAGAATTGCCCAAACCAGAAGGCGCGGAAGCGATTGGCTGGCTGTATTGTGCCGAAGGTTCAAACGTGGGCGCGGCATTCTTGTTCAAAGATGCGCAAGCCAATTTGGGCTTTACAGGCGAGCACGGTGCGCGTCATTTAGCACCACACGCCGATGGACGCGGCAAACATTGGCGCGAATTTGCCGTGCATTTGAATAATTTAAATTTAAAAGATGAAGAACGTGAAACCGCATTAAAAGGTTCGTTGGAAGCCTTTGCATTTTACAAAAAATTATTACGCGCGATTTTTGAAGTAGCGTAATCCACATAAAAAGCAGCCTGCACTTTAACTTGTCAAAGTGCAGGCTGCTTTTATTTGAAATGTGATTAACCGCCACACGCGCCACAACAACCGCTTTCTTTTGGCTTGTCTTCGGTATTCAACACAGGCAATTCCACTTCTTGGGTTTCTTGCACTTTTTCATTTTCGTTTACTTGTTGATTTTCTTGGCTCATTTTGTTGCTTCAACAGGGTTAATGAAGCGGGTATCATACGATTTTTGCGATTAAAATAGTTTGATTTATATCAATTTATTTAATTCATGTTTAATGAATTTTCAATTTTCGTAAACCATGCCGATTTTTCATCATCGCTCAAAAAAGCAGCCTGAAAACTATTTTTGCAAAGTTGAGCAATTTCCGCCGCGCTCAAATCAAACGCATTCGCCAACGCCATGAAATTATCATTCACATAACCGCCAAAATACACAGGGTCGTCCGAATTAACCGTAACCAACATGCCGCGTTTGAGCATACGGTGCAAATTGTGTTCGCGCATATTGTCCACCACTTTCAATACGTGCAGCAAATCCAAGGCTTCACGCACATAATCGGGCGAACCCTCTTCGCCAGCGTGGGCAAACACACGCGCAAATTTAGACGGTGGATTGCTGACTTCGCTGTAATCCAAGCCTATGCCGATGATTTTGTCGCGATGCGGCAGGGATTGTGCCAACGTTTCAAATGCAGATTCTTCCGACAAATGGCGCAAAAAGCACATAATCAATGCGCTGCTGATGTCCCATTCGCGTTTTGCTGTGTCGCAAGCGCGGACGATGCTTTCAAACGCTACGCCGCGTTCGGTGTGCGTTACGTTGTCCTGGCGGCATTTTTGCAGATAAGCATAAGTTAAATCAAAGAAATCTTGTTCGTGCAGCAAGACTTTTGCGCCTGCCTAATAGATGTCTAAAAAGGATTGCAGATTGTGGAAATCGTAGGCGGCGCGGACTTCATCAACATTGGCATACGGAATAGACACGCTATTGCGTTGCGCGATTTGGAACATGAGTTCGGGTTCGAATGTGCCTTCGATGTGGACGTGTAATTCGGCTTTGGGAAGAGTTTGGATTAGGGGGGGGTCATTTTTGATAAGTTTAGAGAGTGGTTGAAAGGTGCGCGATTATAGCATTTTGGCTGGCTGAAAAGTTTGGTAATCGGTATGGGATATGTTTCATGCTGCCTGTGTTTTTGGGGTGTAGGGTGGGTACTTGCACCCACGCAGTTTTCAACAATTGGCGGCATTGAAAAGTTTGAGTGAATTTAACAATGCGTGGATGCGAGCACCCACCCTTGTATCATTCCCACCCTGTGGATAACAACGTATTATTCACATTAAACCAGTTGAGTAGGAAATTGAGCCCACCCTAAGTACCAAGACACCGAAGTGTAGATAAACCTACTCAACTACCCATCTTTCAATCTGAACAGTATCCAAGTGCACGGTATCATACCCGTAGACACTGCATGAACAAGGAAAGACACTGATGGATCATCCAACATTACCCTATACACACATTATCGGCATAGATGCAGCATCACAAAAATTTGATGTCTCATGGCTCAAAGACCGCAATAAGCATACTTACCGCAGCAAAGTTCTAGAGAACAATCCTGCAGGCTGCCTAAAATTACTCGAATGTATTCGCAAAAACATCACCACCAATTTAACCACCGTACACATCATTATGGAAGCCACAGGTGTTTATCACGAACTACTTGCCTACTTCCTGAATGATCAAGGAGTAGCAGTGAGTATTGTCAATCCAGCCTATATTCACAGCTACGCACAATCGCTAGGCGCAGTACACAAAACTGACAAAGGTGATAGCCAAATCATCGCCCGATTTGGTGCAGAACGAAATCCAGCTATATGGCAACCAGAGCCCAAATCTGTACGAGAATTGAAAGCCAAACTTAACCGTCTAGATGCGCTGAAACCTGATTTGCAACGGGAAGACAATCGCCTACACGTTGCACAAATTAGCGGAGTACCTGATGAAGTGATATTGTCCATCCACCAAATCCGTCAAGCATTAACCCAAAGCATTGCTGATTTGGAACATGATATGGACGACCACATTAACCGTCACCCTGATTTGAAAAATGATGTGGCATTGTTGCAAACCATTGCCTGCGTAGGCAGAGAAACGTCTACGCGAATGGAAGTATTATATCGAAGCAAACAGTTTACCAAAGCATCACAAATGACAGCGTTTTTAGGATTATAGTGGTTTAAATTTAGATTAGGACAAGGCGACAACGACCGCCGTGTACACCTAGTACATAAGGGAGTTGGCAACGCGGTACTAATCTAAATTTAATTCACTATATTGTCTGTTGTGGTTCATGCAGCCAATATTCATGACACAAAAGCAGGTATTTTTGTAGCAAAAAAAGCGTTTGAGACCTATCCGAGTTTAAAAGGTTTCTGTGCAGACACAGGTTATCGGAATATATTTGAGTGTGAAGTATCAGAGCAATTGGGTTTAACTGTTTTGCCCAAACGTTGGATTGTAGAACGAACGTTTGCATGGTTAGGTTGGTCTGGACGTTTAGCAAAAGATTTTGAGCAGACGAATTTATTTGCTGAAAATTTTGTTAAACTAGGGTATATTTCACAAATATTAAAATTTATCAAATAGTTGTTTGTGAATACAGGTTCTAAATTTAAATCACTATAGTTCCAAGAAAAAGGGAATCGGGTCAACAAAGGCAAGGTAACATTGAGCAAACGCGGTAACAATGCCATGAGAGCATTGCTGTACTTTCCTGTAATTAATGCTTGTCGTTTTAATCCTGATATTAAGCTACTCCGAGAGCGTATGCTTGCGCGTGGTAAGGTGAAGATGCAAACGGTAGGGGCAGCAATGCGTAAGTTGGTGCATATTTGCTTTGGTGTGCTTAAGCATCAATCGGTTTACGAAGCTCGTGTGGCAGAACCTGTTTAGTCAATATTTTTAGTTTTTGGGATTGACTTGAGCGACAGTATCTACGCTTGCTTATTGTATTAGTTAGTAAAGTGATACAAATGCTATATCGTTAATTAATATGTAATATTTATTATTTTGAGACCGTTGTAAACTACCTAAATATAATATGTAATCACTAACTAAATCTTCGGCATCATTTCTGCGAAATCTATCAAGAAAAGCCGCTTGAATTTCAGGAGGTAAACATAAGCTCACATCATCACGACCTCCTGAATTTAACCAAATAGTGCCATCATTAGGAGAAATACCAATATCAGTAATTTGCCCCCAATATCCATGAAATTGATTTATATAATTTGCGGTAATCTGATTAAATTGGACAAAAAATTCGTTGATTAATCTTTCTTGTCCATTAATTTCAAGAATTTGTGTTGAATTTTTAAAATCTGGATTACAAACCAAACTGCGTAATAATGTTCTTAATCTACGATGAGCAACAGCATTGGGACGATTTCCATTTCCTATAAATCGTGCGCCTCTTGCGCCTCCATTATCAATCACATTTTCATCGATATGATTTACTGGTTCAGCTGCGCCGTAGTTTAAATCTAGAACAATTCGTTGCCCATCATTGCGCAAGACATCTTCATCATCATTTTCACCATGAATTAGTCGAGTTAATGGAGCATTTTCAGTACAACCTGCATTATGTGGGCGCGCTCCAAAACAAGCAGCTTGTCCATTTCTAGCTGCTTTTCTAAAAAAAGCAGGAGCTTGGCAACTAGGGCATTGCAGAAATCTTCTGAATTGAGAAATTACAGTTGGGCTTAATTGCGAAAATGTGTACGCAGTATAAGTCTGATTGTTTAATGTACAAAAAGCGTTATCCATAGAATACCTCACATTTAGTAGGTTAAAAGATTTCAATAAAATTAAGATGCTGTCTCAAATTTTCAATAGATATAGTAAGAAAATAATTAATTTGTTACTCCAAACAACAAACTCTCCTTAATCACTCTAATTTTATCGCGCAACACAGCCGCTTCTTCAAACTGCAAATCCCTAGCCGCTTGCTGCATCTGTTTCTCCAACCGCGTAATTTCATCAATCGCGTCCTGTTCCGTGCGGATTTCGGTTTTCGATGCTTTTTTCTTGCTCGATTTCGTTTTCAGGCTGCCTAAAACTTCGGTTTCTGCATTGTAAACACCATCAATCAAATCTTTCACTTTCTTATTGATTTGCTGCGGCACAATGCCATGTTCTTCGTTGAATTTCATCTGTTTTTCGCGGCGGCGTTCGGTTTCGTCAATCGCGGATTTCATGCTGTCGGTGATTTTGTCGGCGTACAAAATCGCCACACCGTTCACGTTTCGGGCGGCGCGTCCGATGGTTTGGATTAGGCTGCGGTGCGAGCGTAAAAAGCCCTCTTTGTCCGCGTCCAAAATGGCGACAAGCGACACTTCGGGAATATCCAAGCCCTCGCGCAACAGGTTAATCCCCACCAACACATCAAACAGCCCCAAACGCAAATCGCGGATAATTTCCACGCGCTCCACCGTGTCAATATCGCTATGCAAATAGCGGACTTTTACGCCTAATTCTGTATAGTAATCAGTCAGTTGCTCCGCCATGCGTTTGGTTAGGGTTGTTACCAACACGCGCTCGCCTTTTTCTTTGCGTATATTGATTTCACTCAATAAATCATCAACTTGCGTACCAACTGGGCGGATAATGATTTCAGGGTCAAGCAAACCAGTCGGGCGCACGACTTGTTCCACAATTTGCCCTGCGTGTTCGGCTTCGTAGGCGGCTGGCGTGGCGGACACAAACACGGTTTGCGGCATGGCGCGTTCAAATTCGTGGAATTTGAGCGGACGATTATCACGCGCGGACGGCAGCCTGAAACCGTAATCAACCAAATTTTGCTTGCGGCTGGCATCGCCTTTGTACATCGCGCCAATTTGCCCAATGGTAACGTGGCTTTCGTCAATGAATAAAATCGCGTTTTTCGGCAAATAATCCATTAAAGTTGGCGGTGGTTCGCCCTCTTTTTTGCCCGAAAAGTGGCGGCTGTAATTCTCAATCCCTTTGCAAAAACCCATTTCATACAGCATTTCTAAATCAAATCGTGTGCGTTGTTCAATGCGTTGTTGTTCTACTGGGCGGTTTTCATTTGTATAAAATTCAATGCGTTGGCGCAGTTCTTCTTTAATGGATTCGCAAGCGCGTAACACGGTGTCGCGTGGGGTAACGTAGTGGCTGCTGGGGAAAATGGTGTATCGCCCGACACGTTGGTGCAGGCTGCCTGAAAGTGGGTCAAACAGCGATAGGCGGTCAATTTCATCGTCAAACAGCGAAATTCGCAGCGCGTAATCCGAGCTTTCGGCTGGGTACACGTCCACCACGTCGCCACGCACGCGAAACGAGCCGCGTTTGAAATCCACGTCGCCGCGTTCGTATTGCATGGACACGAGTGTGGCGATGATGTCACGTTGGTCGATTTGGTCGCCTTCTTTGACCGATAAAACCATTTGTTGATATTCGGTCGGGTCGCCGATACCGTAAATGGCGGACACAGTGGCGACAATAATTACGTCATTGCGCGTCATCAGGTTTTTGGTGGCGGACAGGCGCATTTGTTCAATGTGTTCGTTGATTGCGCTGTCTTTTTCAATGAATAGGTCGCGGCTGGGGACGTAGGCTTCGGGTTGGTAGTAGTCGTAGTAGGACACGAAATATTCTACGGCGTTTTCGGGGAAAAATTCGCGCATTTCGGCGTAGAGTTGGGCGGCTAGGGTTTTGTTGTGTGCCATGATGATGGCTGGGCGACCGCTTTGGGCGATGACGTTTGCCATGGTGTAGGTTTTGCCTGAACCTGTTACGCCGAGTAGGGTTTGGCTAGACAAGCCGTCCGCTAATCCGTCTAGTAAACCTGCAATGGCGGTGGGTTGGTCGCCTGCTGGGGGAAAGGGTTGGTGGAGTTTGAAGGGGGAATTTGGGAATTGGATAATTTGCATTTTTTCAGGCTGCCTGAATGTGAAATTTTGAGAACTTGGGATTATACGATTTTAGGTTTCAGGCTGCCTGAAAACATTGATTTCCGCAAAAATCCCATTTAATATATACAATCAAATTTTCAATATATACGGAGAAAACCATGCTAACCAAAGTATTCCAAAGCGGCAACAGCCAAGCCGTTCGTATTCCAATGAATTTTCGTTTTGATGTGGACACGGTGGAAATTTTCCGCACAGAAAATGGCGATGTAGTTTTGCGTTCGCCCAAACCGCAAAATCGCGGTGATGAATTATTTGCGATTTTGCAGCAATTTGATGATGATTTTATCGCAACCGTTGAAGCGCGAGATAATGAACCGCCACAGGAACGCGAAGTATTATGATGTATTTATTAGACACCAATATTTTGATTTATATTCAAAAAAATAATCCGCCAACTGTGCGCGAAAAAATCAATAATTTGCCGAATAGTGCACAATTAGTGATGAGTTTTGTTACCTACGCTGAATTGCTAAAAGGCACGTATGGCAGCCAAAATCTCGAAAAAGCACAAGCCAATTTAAACGCACTTACGCGGATTATTTCCGTGTTGCCATCTCACGAAGCGATGCCTGAACATTACGCCAACTGGGCGAATCAACTGAAAAAACAAGGAAAACCGATTGGCAATAATGATTTATGGATTGCTGCTCATGCGTTGGCGGTGGGTGCGGTGTTGGTTACGCATAACACAAAAGAATTTTCACGAATCAATAATTTACAACTAGAAGACTGGGTAGAAGAATAAAACAGCAGTCTGCACTTTCTGTTTACAGAGTGCAGGCTGCTTTTTTATCTGAAAACCACTTACGCCAATACCGCCAAAGCCGCATCATAATTCGGTTCTTGACCGATTTCGGCAACCAATTCGGCGTGCAAAACTTGGTTGTTTTCGTCCAACACAACCACGGCACGAGTGGTCAAACCGCGCAATGGGCTGCCTGCCAAATTCACGCCATAGTCCGCGCCAAATGTGCTGCGGAATGACGACAACGACACCACGTTTTCAATGCCTTCTGCGCCACAAAAACGCGCAAAGGCAAAGGGCAAATCCGCTGCAATACACAGCACCACAGTGTTGTTCAGATTTGCGGCGTGTTCGTTGAATTTGCGTACCGAAGTCGCGCACACGCCTGTGTCAATGCTGGGAAAAATGTTCAGAATTTTGCGTTTGCCTGCAAAATCCGCCAGCGTTTTGTCGGATAAATCGGTGGCGGTCAAAGTGAAATCGGGTGCGGTTTGACCTACTTGCGGCAACGTGCCTTGTACTTCTACGGGCGTGCCTTTGAATGTTACTTGTGCCATAAAACAGTCCTTTGTGTGGTGTGGAAAAGAGTGGCAAGAATAAAGGTTTTTGATGTGCTTGCCAAGACTAAAAAAATGTAGGCTGCTTTTCGCTTATTTTTTACTACGAAACGTATTCTTATGAAACACAATCGGCTGTTCCACCGCCAATGTGAGCTGTTTGGGCAGAAATTGTGTCGCCAAAATCAACACGGTTATCGCATAGCAAAAGCAGCCTGCACTGCTGGATTTTTGCCAACCCAGTTGCAGCGCACCGCTCAAAATCATGGCAAAGCCCCACGCCACAAACGCGCCCACGCCAGCCAAATATAGCGCATATCGCACATGACGGCGCATTCGTTTTTGCGCGGCGACTTTTGCCAAACACAGCGCGATAATCGCGTTAAAAATAAAGCCGACCATGCTCATGGCAAGCAAGCCTGTGTCCCACAATGGCAACAAATACACTTGTTCGTGTTTAACTGCCCACAAAATGCCCGATTGTCGTCCAATCCACACGGTTAAAATGTCGTAGAGTAGGGCAAACAAAGGCAACGCCAAAAAGACCATTGCCAGCGCAAAAGGCGTGTAGGGTTTGTTTTCTTGAATATTCATGATGATTCAATAAAAGCAGCCTGCACTTTTTTATACCTAAATTAAAGATTCGGACAAAAAACGCAGGCTGCTTTTTTTATTTAGATTGAATTATTGAGCAAATTTTTCCAACGCAGCAACGGCTGGCAATTCTTTGCCTTCCAAAAATTCCAAGAACGCGCCACCGCCCGTTGAAATGTAGCTGATTTTGTCGGTAACGCCAAATTTGGAAATAGAAGCCAACGTATCGCCACCGCCAGCGATTGAGAATGCGTTGCTTGCTGCAATCGCTTCTGCCACTGCTTTTGTACCGCCCGCGAAGTTGTCAAATTCAAACACGCCCACAGGACCGTTCCACACGATTGTGCCAGCGTTTTTCAAAATTTCCGCCAAACGAGCGCGAGATTGTTCGCCGATGTCCAAAATTTCTTCTTCGGGTTTGATTTCGTCCACGTTACGCGCGATTGGCGTTGCCGTTTCAGAAAATTCAGTTGCCACAATGCTGTCCACAGGCAATGGAATCGGATTGCCGCGTTTTTCCATTTTTTCCATAATCGCTTTGGCTTCGTTTACCAAATCTTTTTCCACCAACGATTTGCCCAACTCTTTGCCTTGCGCCAACAAGCAAGTATTCGCAATGCCACCGCCCACAATCAACACGTCCACTTTATCTGCCAAACTTTCCAAAATCGTCAATTTAGTAGAAACCTTGCTGCCAGCCACAATCGCCACCATCGGACGCGCAGGCTCTTTCAACGCCTTGCTCAAAGCGTCCAACTCAGCCGCCATCAAAATGCCCGCGCAAGACACAGGCGCCGCCGCCACCACCGCTTCGGTTGATGCTTCCGCACGGTGCGCCGTACCAAACGCATCGTTCACAAACACATCGCACAAGCTCGCATAGGCTTGACCCAATTCAGGGTTGTTTTTCTTTTCGCCCTTGTTGATACGCACGTTTTGCAACATGAATACTTCGCCAGCGTTTACCGTTGGTTTGTTGTCGCGCCAATCATTCAACACTTTGACTTCTTTATTCAACAAGTTACCCAAATGTGCGGCTACGGGTGCAACGTCATCTTCGGGTTTGCTTTCGCCTTCGGTTGGGCGACCCAAGTGGCTCATCACAATCACGCCTGCGCCATTGTCCAAGCAATATTGGATTGATGCCAAAGACGCACGAATGCGCGTGTCATCACTAATTTTGCCGTCTTTGAATGGTACGTTTAAATCCGCACGGATTAACACGGTTTTACCGTTTACGTTTTGTTCGGTTAATTTCAAAAAGCTCATGGATAATTCCTTTATATAAGGTGGTTACGAAAATAGTAGAAATACGAAAAAGCAGCCTGCACTTTTTGTTTATGCGATTTTACGGAGCAAGGCGTTCCTTAATCCAGCCATCGTCTTGCAAGCGATAGCGAATGCGGTCATGCAAACGGCTGGGGCGACCTTGCCAAAATTCTATGCAATCAGGCTGCAATACATAGCCGCCCCAATGCGGTGGGCGTGGCACATTAACAGGGTGCGTGGCAGCAAATTTGGCAGCGCGTGCCAGTAAAACAGATTTGTTATCAATAACTTGACTTTGCTCGCTTGCCCACGCGCCAATGCGGCTGGTGTAGGGGCGACTGGCAAAATAAGCGTCCGATTCGGCTTCGGATAGCAAGCTGACTTTGCCTTCAATGCGGACTTGTCGTTCCAATTCCGCCCAAAAAAATGTGAGTGCGGCAAACGGTTGATATGCCAATGCCTGACCTTTTCGTCCTGCATAATTGGTAAAGAAAACAAAGCCTTGTTCGTTTACTTCTTTGAGCAACACAATCCGTGCACTGGGGCGACCATTTGCATCAACCGTGGCGATGTTCATGGCGGTGGGTTCGGCAACTTGCGCGTTCATGGCATCGCGTAGCCATTGTTCAAATTGGATAATCGGATTGTCGGCGCATTGTGTCGCAGACAATTCGCGCTGACTGTATTCTTGGCGAATGGCGTGCAAATCCATAGCGCAGCCCTTTATTAACAAAATAAACCGCATTATAGACCGACACGCAAGCAGCCTGCAAAAAACCATTACTTAAATGAGAATGCCTCGCATTTTGATAGCCAAAAACTTAAATTTTTTAAATGTCATTAATTTTTTGCTATAATTCAACGCAGTCATAAACCAACGAGCAGCCCCAAAGTGCAGGCTGCTTGTATAACATATAAATCGTTGAATATTATGAAACTCACTGTTATTGGATTGAATCATCACACCGCGCCTTTGGCGATTCGCGAAAAATTGGCGTTTGCCGCAGCCAATTTGCCCGATGCTGTGTACGATTTAAGCACAAACATCGTTGCCGAAGCGGTTATTTTATCTACTTGCAATCGCACCGAATTGTATTGCGTGGGCGATGCCGATGCCGTGATTCGCTGGCTGGCAAATTATCAAGGCGTAAACGAAGCCGAAATCCGCCCCTATTTGTACACATTGGGTTGCAGCCAAACGATTGCTCACGCATTCCGTGTCGCTTGCGGCTTGGACAGCATGGTGTTGGGCGAAGCGCAAATTTTGGGTCAAATGAAAAACGCGGTGCAAGTGGCACGTGAACAAGGTGGCGTGGGAACATGGCTTAATGCGCTGTTTCAACGCACGTTTGCTGCTGCCAAAGACGTTCGCAGCATGAGTGGCGTGGGCGATAATGTGGTCAGCATGGCATCGGTAGCCGTGCGTATGGCAGAGCAAACTTTGGGCGATATTAGCAACCTAAATGTTTTGTTTATTGGCGCAGGCGAAATGAACGAATCGGTGGCAACTTATTTTGCTGCCAAACAACCCAAAAGCCTGATGATTGCTAATCGAACGCTCACACGCGCAACCAATTTGTGCAGCCAGTTAGGGCAGGGCGCAACCGCTTGTGCTTTGGACAATGTGCTAGAAATTTTGTCGCGCTACGATGTGGTGATTTCTTGCACAGCGAGCCAAGATGCAGTGGTAACGCGCGAAATGGTGGCGAAATCGACAAGCCAACGCGCAGGCAAAACCCAATTTTTGCTGGATTTAGCCGTGCCACGCGACATTGAAGCCAGCGTTGCCGAGTTGGATAACGTGGTTTTGTTTACGGTGGACGACATGGCTGCACGAGTGGCACAAGGCAAAGAAGCGCGTCAAATCGCAGCCGAGCAAGCCGAAGAAATGGTGCAAGCCAAAGTGGGCGAATTTTTAACATGGCAACAAAGCCGTCAGCGCGTGCCGTTGATTTGCGCCTTGCGTGATGAAGGCGAAAAAGCGCGTAAACAAGTGCTAGACAACGCCATGCGCCAACTGGCAAAAGGCACGCCAGCCGAAGAAGTGTTGGAACGCCTGTCGGTGCAATTAACCAACAAATTGCTGCATTCGCCCACACGCGCACTCAACAAAGCGGGTGTGCATGATGCTAACGTGGTTCACGCTTTGGCGCAGGTGTATCGCTTGCCGAGCCGTTCGTAAATTAATCATTAAAATGGAAAAAGCAGCCTGCACTTTGAATTAAGCAAAAGTGCAGGCTGCTTTTTATATACCCAATCACATCACGGCAACGCGCTAGCAATTTCCTGTCGCATCTTATCCAAAAATCGCCCTTGTCGCACCAGTTGCGCTGCCGATTCATATTGCTGCTGCTCAAAGGCTTGGCGCAGTTGAATCAACGAAGTTTGCTGTTCGGCAGCGATTTCCGAGTCCAATGCCAACATTGCTGCTTCGTCTTGCTCCATTTGCGCGTCCATGAGCGTTTCGCGCCATTGCATTTGTTGCATTAAAAATTCGGGCGCAAAAGACGTATGTTCGGGCGCATCGGCATCAATATTTTGGGTGCGTAACAATTCGGCAGCGCGATTGAGTGGGTGCGATAATTGCTCATACGCCTGATTGATTGCCGCCGACATCATCATCGCCTGCTTTTGCTCAAATGCGCTTGCCGCTGCAAAACGGTCTGGGTGAAATTGTGCGGCAAGCGTGCGATATTGTTGATGTAGTTGCTCGGCGTTCAAATCAAACTGCACAGGCAAGCCAAAAAGCTGAAAAGCGCGAGACATGGTGTATTCCTATTCCAAAAAATAAAGCGGATTATAGCGGATAAAGTGAAATGAAATTGCAATAGGACGGTGTTGCCAACGCCCTTATGTGCTATAGTGGATTGAATTTAGATTAGGACAAGGCGACAACGACCGCCGTGTACAGCTAGTACATAAGGGAGTTGGCAACGCTGCACTAATCTAAATTTAATTCACTATAAATTTATTCAGCTAGCAATGGGCATACACCGTCAGTTGTTGGACAATTTTCCATTTGATTATAGATAACGAAAGAAATTTTATGATCCAGCTCACACCCGAACAATTACTAGAAGTCTTCCGCCGCCGTGCCGCCACGCGTGCCTACGACCCCAATCGCACGATTAGCGATGCCGATTTTGCGGCTATTTTGGAATGCGCGCGCCTGTCGCCCAGCTCGGTGGGCAGCGAGCCGTGGCAATTTTTGGTAATTCAAAACAGCGATTTACGCGCTAAACTCAAACCCGTGTCGTGGGGCATGGCAACGCAAGTGGACGATGCCAGTCATTTGGTTGTGATTGCCGCCAAAACCAACGCCCGATTTGACACGCCATTTTTTGACGACATCATCGCCAGACGCGGTTTTACAGGCGATGCCGCCGTTGCCGCTCGCGCCAAATATCAGCGTTTTCAGCAGCACGATGCCGACATTCTTGCCAGCGAACGCAGCGTGTTGGATTGGGCTGGCAAGCAAACTTATATTGCGTTGGCAAACATGATGACAGGCGCGGCATTGCTGGGCATTGATTCTTGCCCGATTGAAGGCTTTGATTACGCCGCCGTAAACCAAATTTTGAGCGATGCAGGCTGCTTGGACACAAACGAATGGCGCGTGTCGGTGATGGTGAGCTTTGGTTATCGCGCTGGCGAAATTAAACCCAAAGCGCGTAAAACGGTTGATGAAGTGGTGCGGTGGTTTGAGTAGTGCAGGCTGCTTTGTGAAATAGATTGCGTCGTCATTCCTGCGTGGGCAGGAATCCAACGTTGTATTCTTGTTAATAAACAATAATATAGATAACTAAATGATTTCGTTGGATTCCCGCCTGCGCGAGAATGACGGCGTTTCTAAAAATTTTGAGCTAGCTATGTGCAGGCTGCTTTTTCGTTATAATATCGCCTTTTCCTTCTGATTGACTTTGCCACCATGAAAAGCCAATTCCAACACATCGGTTTAGTAACCCGACCCAGCACCCCCAACATCGCATCGGTCATTGCCGAGCTGTCCAGCTTTTTGCAACAGCAAGAACTCAATGTTTATGTAGATACAGAATACGCCGCCAGCACACACGAACCCTTGCCACAAGGCTGCCAAGTCAGCGAAGATTTGGGTAAACAATGCGATTTGATTTTGGTGCTAGGCGGCGATGGCACATTTTTAGCCGCCGCCCGACAAGCCGCGCCCTATCGCGTGCCACTCATCGGCGTAAACCAAGGACATTTGGGCTTTTTAACCCAAGTAACCAGTGACAAAATGTTGCCCGAACTAGACAGCATGTTGCGCGGCAAATATTTGGTGGACGAATGCTTGGTGCTGGAAACGTCTATTTCACGCGCAGGCGAAGTCATACATAAAGCATTGGCGTTGAACGACACCGTGTTATCGCGCGGCGGTACAGGTCAAATGATTGAATTTGAAGTATTTATCAACGGCGAATTTGTCTATACACAACGCTCGGACGGCTTGATTGTGTCCACGCCCACAGGCTCTACCGCGTATTCATTGGCAGCAGGTGGCCCAATTTTGCAGACCACACTTCGCGCTTTTACGCTTGTGCCGATTTGTCCGCAATCCATGACCAATCGCCCGATTGTGATTTCCGACACAGGCGAAATCTGCATTTTGATTACCAAAGCAGGCGATGCGCGTGTGCATTATGACGGACAATCGGTGGTGGATATTCAAAGCATGGACGTGGTTACCATTCGCCGCTATCGCCACAATTTGCGCGTGCTGCACCCCATCGATTACCAGTATTACAAAACCTTGCGTCAAAAATTGCATTGGGGCGAGCAGTTGGTTTAATTTGATTTTTTTAACCTTTATAACAAGGACGCACACATGGGACTTTTTGATTCTTTGGTGAGCGTTGCTACATCGGCAATGGTAGGCAACAGCGAACAAGGACAAGCGATTCAGTTAATTACGCAACTGGTGCAACAAAATGGCGGCGACATTGGCGGCTTGCTTGGGCAGTTGCAACAAGGCGGTTTGGGCGACGCGTTGCAAAGCTGGATTGGCAATGGCGCAAATCAAGCGGTTAGCGGTGGTGATTTGCAAAACGCGCTGGGCAATCATTTGCAACAAGCCGCACAAAGCGTGGGCTTGAATGTGGGCGATGCAGGCAATGTGTTGTCGCAATATTTGCCGCAAATCATCAACGCTATCACGCCAAACGGCACAGCCGCCGATGCCGATGGCTTTGGTTTGGACGATGTGTTACGCATTGCCCAGCAGTTTTTGAAGTAATATAGTGAATTAAATTTAGATTAGTACAGCGTTGCCAACTCCCTTATGTACTAGGTGTACACGGCGGTCGTTGTCGCCTTGTCCTAATCTAAATTTAATCCACTATAATACCAATAAAGAACAAAGCAGCCTGCACTTTCCATAAACAAAAGTGCAGGCTGCTTTTTCACATGGATTACCGCTCGCGCAAATCCACCAATTCCGTGCCAGCCAAGTAATCATACAAAAACTGTCGGCGGCGATTCAGCAGCGCAAATCCCCACGGCAAAATCCACCAAAACAGCGACAACCAAGTGGCAGAACGCGGCGCAATGCCTTGATAACGCAAGGTTTGATACGCCAGCAATGGAATAAACACCAAAAACACGCACGCCCACAAATAACGGCGCAACAACACGCTGCGGTGTGGGTGCAGGCTGCTTTGTTTGTCGGATAAGCCGATTTTCCACACGCGCATGGGCAGGGTTTGCCCTTCGCGTTGCCAGTTTAGGCGAAAATAAAGCCACCACGAGCCGAGTAAAATCAACACGGTTAAAAGTGATGAAAACCAGTTGTGTTGGGCGATTGCGCTGGGCAGTAAGGTCAAAATGCCACCAGCAAACAAACCTGCCAGCAGCGAAACAGAGCCGACTAGCAAAGATTCGTAACACAGGGCAAACAGGCGGCGGCGAAGTGGAGCGGGAGTAAACATAATTAGGACGATTGTAGTTGTTGAGCTATTTCTATGGCGCGTGGCACATAATCGCGTTGGGTAAATGGGTCAAAAACGTGTGCAGGCTGCATTTTGCGTAACCAAGTGAGCTGGCGTTTTGCCAACTGGCGCGTGGCAGCTTGCCCTTGTTCCACAAAGTTTTCAAAGTCCGTTTCGTCAGCCAAATGAGCCCACGCTTGGCGATAGCCCACGCAGCGCATAGACGGCATATCGGGGTGCAGCGCAGGATAGCGTTGTTGCAACTGGCGCACTTCGTCCAAAAAACCGTTATTTATCATTTGGATAAAGCGTTGGTTGATTTGCTGGTGCAGCGCGTGGCGTTGTTCGGCAATCAGCGCAATGGTCGGCAGATTCAATAATGTAGGCTGCATGGTTTGTTCGGCAAAATGTTGCGACAAGGGCTTGCCTGTGAGCCAAAACACTTCCAAAGCGCGTTCAATGCGTTGTGTGTCGCTGGGCGATAAACGTTGGGCGGTGACTGGATCGGCTTGTTGCAACAAATCATACAAATGCGCCAAACCGTGCGCCTGTTTGACCTGTTGTAAGCGTTCGCGCGTGGCGGCATCGGCTTCGGGCAGTGCGTTCAAGCCTTGTGTGAGCGCGTGGTAATACATCATCGTTCCGCCAACAATAAGCGGCAATTTGCCTTTGGCGCGAATTTCGTCCACCAAATGCAAGCAATCGTGCACAAAATCCGCTGCGCTGTATGTTTCTAATGGGCTGATTATATTGATTAAATGGTGCGGTACGCTTGCCAATTCCTGCGCGGTGGGTTTTGCCGTGCCAATGTCCATGTCGCGATACACCAACGCGCTGTCCAAGCTAATGATTTCGCACGGCACAGCTTGCGCGATTGCCAATGCCAACGCAGTTTTGCCGCTGGCTGTCGGCGCGATAATCGCCAAAGCGGTGGGAATAGTTGAGTTTTGTGTCTTCATGGACGCGTATTGTAGGGCGTTTGCGGATTTTGGTAAACGCATCATTTCAAACGTGAAAATCTTGACGATTTTTGTTAATTCAGGTTAAATGCCATTATCAGAAAAACAAACACGGTGCAATTTGCATCTTTTTTAATCTTGTTTACGAAAGGATTTCACATGAATCCGATGTATATAACTTTTGGCATTTATTTGATTGTCGTATTGCTCATTGGCATGGCAGCTTATTTTTCCACACGCAACTTTGATGACTACATTCTGGGCGGACGCAGTTTAGGCGCGTTCGTAACCGCGTTGTCGGCAGGCGCGTCCGATATGTCGGGCTGGCTGCTGATGGGTTTGCCAGGCGCGATTTATCTGACTGGTTTGAGCGAATCGTGGATTGCGATTGGCTTAACCGTTGGCGCGTGGCTGAACTGGTTGCTGGTGGCTGGGCGACTTCGTGTTCACACTGAATACAACAATAACGCACTCACCTTGCCCGATTATTTCTATCATCGTTTTGGCGCAACAGGTCATGCAATGAAAGTGATTTCGGCATCAATCATCTTGTTTTTCTTCACAATTTACTGCGCTTCGGGCATTGTGGCAGGGGCGCGATTGTTCCAAAGTCTGTTTGATATTTCCTATACACAAGCCATGTGGTTGGGCGCAGGCGCAACCATTGTGTACACGTTCATTGGCGGCTTTTTGGCAGTGAGCTGGACGGACACGATTCAAGCCAGTTTGATGATTTTCGCGCTCATCGTTACCCCAATTATGGTGTATTTGAGCTTGGGTGGCGCAGACGAAATGCAGGCTGCTTTGCAAATGATGGTGCAAAGTTCAGGCAAACAATACGATAGCCTGCTGGCTGGCACAACGCTGATGGGCATTATTTCTACCGCCGCATGGGGTTTGGGCTATTTTGGTCAGCCGCACATTTTGGCGCGATTTATGGCAGCCGAAAGCGTGAAATCGCTGGTAAACGCACGCCGCATTGGTATGACTTGGATGATTTTGTGTTTGGGTGGCGCGTGTGCCGTTGGTTATTTTGGTATTGCTTACTTTGGTCAGCACTCACAAGAAGCCGCTATCATGAATGGCGACCACGAGCGCATTTTCATCGCTCTGACTACTATTTTGTTCAACCCATGGATTGCAGGCGTGATTTTGTCGGCGATTTTGGCAGCAGTCATGTCCACCTTGTCTTGCCAACTGCTCGTGTGTTCTAGTGCGATTACCGAAGACTTCTACAAAGGCTTTCTGCGCCCCAACGCCCCACAAGCCGAATTGGTGTGGGTGGGACGTGTCATGGTGTTGGCGATTGCCGTGATTGCGATTTTGATTGCGTCTGACCCAAACAGCAAAGTGTTGGGATTGGTGTCGTATGCGTGGGCTGGTTTTGGCGCGGCGTTTGGGCCTGCGGTGATTTTCTCGCTGTTTTGGAAACGTATGACCGCAGCAGGCGCGTTGGCTGGCATGGTAGCAGGCGCGGCGGTGGTGGTAGCGTGGAAGCCACTCACAGGCAGCAGTTTGTATGAAATTGTGCCAGGCTTTATTGCTTGTGTGATGGCGATTGTCGTAGGTTCGCTGTTGAGCCCAGCACCGAGCGCAGCCGTACAACAACGCTTTGATGATGCCGATGCTGCGTTTAAAAAAGCGTCTAGTTGATTGAATCATCTAAACAACCGAAGCAGCCTGCACTTTTCATCAACCAAAAAGTGCAGGCTGCTTTTTTGTCCAAATCTTTGATTTAGGTATAGTGAATTAAATTTAAACTAGTACAGCGTTGCCAACTCCCTTATGTACTAGCTGTACACGGCGGTCGTTGTCGCCTTGTCCTAATCTAAATTTAATCCACTATAAATTGCACCGTATCGCCTGCGCTCAACAAAGTGGGTGGATTGCAGGCTGCATCAAACAAAGGTAAATCGGTTTTGCCCAAAATTTGCCAACCTGCTGGCGATGCAAACGGATACACGCCTGTTTGTGCGCCACCAATGCCCACCGAACCTGTGGCAATGCGCGTGCGCGGCGTGTGCAAATGCTCGGGCAAGCCGCCCAAATACGGAAAACCAGCCTGAAAGCCCATCATAAAAACGGTATAGGTGTAACGCGTGTGTTCGCGCACCAATTATTCGACCGACACGCGATGAAATTGCGCTACCGCCGCCAAATCCATGCCAAATTCGCCGCCATACACCACGGGAATTTGAACGTGTTTGCCAACATAGTTTGCAGCTTGCGTATTGTGCCAAATGGTGTGCAGGCTGCTTTGTTATGTTGCTGAACGCAAATTCAGGTATGATGCGTGCATTTTCACAAGAAAGCAGCCCATGAACACCCCAATTTTAGCGATAACCGCAGGCGAACCCGCAGGCATTGGCGCAGACATTTGCTTGGATTTGGCGCACATGAATTTGCCCTGTCGCGTTGTCGTGTTGGGCGATAAAAACCTGCTGGCAAATCGCGCCAAAATGCTGGGCAAAACGATTGCTTTGCGCGATTTTGACGCAAAAAAGCAGCCTGCACCCAATGAGCTAGAAGTCCTACACATTCCACTCAAAACCGATTGCACGGCAGGCGAACTCAATCCGCACAACGCACCGTATGTGATTGAATTGCTAGACCGCGCCATGCACGGCATCAACAACGGCGAATTTGCAGGTATGGTAACCGCGCCCGTCCACAAAGGTGTCATCAACGACCACTTTGGCGAACAACTTTATTTTAGCGGGCACACTGAATACCTAGCCGAAAAATCCCACACGCCACAAGTCGTGATGATGCTCGCAGGCGGCGGAATGCGCGTGGCGTTGCTGACCACCCATTTGCCCTTGCGTGAAGTGGCAGACGCGATTACGCCCGAATTGATAGACAGTGTGGCGACCATTTTGCACAACGATTTGCAAAACAAATTTGGTATTCAATCGCCCAAAATCTTGTTGGCAGGACTCAATCCACACGCAGGCGAGGGCGGACATTTGGGGCGTGAAGAACTGGAAATCATGCAGCCAACCGCCCAAATATTGCGCCAACGTGGCGTAAACATCACCGACCCATTGCCAGCCGACACGCTGTTTCAGCCGTTTTATTTGGACGATGCCGATGCGGTGTTGGCAGCGTATCACGACCAAGGTTTACCTGTGTTGAAACACGCCAGTTTTGGTGGTGGTGTGAACATTACGCTGGGTTTGCCGTTTATCCGCACATCGGTAGACCACGGCACAGCGTTGGATTTGGCAGGCACAGGCAAGGCGCATTCGGGCAGTTTAAAAACCGCTGTTGAAGTCGCTTGGGAAATGGTTTGCGCCAGCCGCCGATTTGATTCACGAAACGCCCATTGAAGCCGCCGAGCCAATCCACGAATACGAAGAAACGCATTATCCACATTAATCAACTCAATCATGACTTTTTTGCCCCACTGGTTGCCCCATATCGGTTTGATTTGGGCAACATGGCTCGCATACGCTTGCCTAATTGCAGGCTGCTTTGTTCGCCACAAAAGCAGCCTGCACCTTTTATCCCAGCTACCACGCTTACCCATAGCCATCGCCTTGTTCGCCTTGTTGTGGGCATTGAACGTGCGCGTAGAAGCAGGACAACTGGCAGGTATGAGCTATCATTTGTTGGGACTCAATTTAATCAGCCTAATGCTTGGTACGCCTATGGCACTTTTACTGGGCAGCAGCATCTTGCTGCTGTTTGGCATCGCCCAACAAAGCAGCGGTTTTGTCGCCCCATTCGCGTTGAACGCCTTGTGTGTGGTTGTACCAGCGTGTTTGCTCAACGCGCTGATTCGGCAACAATTATTGTGCAGGCTACCTAAAAACGTGTTCATCTACATTTTTTGTGCAGGCTTTCTATCGGGCGCATTCGGTATGCTGCTGACAGGCTTGCTGGTGTGTAGCGTATTGTATTTTGCCGATGTCTTATCCAGCGCAATCATTTGGCAACAAGCCTTTCCCATTTTCTTTTTACTGGCGTGGGGCGAAGCCTTTTTAAGCGGCATTGGCGCAGCCGTTTGTGTCGCCTTCAAACCCGAACAACTCGCCACGTTTGACGATGCCGTTTATTTGCGCCAGCCAACCAATCGCATTTGGGATAAGGAATAAGCAGCCTGCACCTAATTCAAAGCAGCCTGCACTTTTATTTTTGAAAGTGCAGGCTGCTTTTTTTGTTTGATTGAAATACAACACAAACAAATATTTGTAAATAATATAGTCGAATGTATAGCGAAATGCCTTGTAATTCTTTACAATTCGTTATCAAACAGTACGTCCATTCAGAATATTGTTTCATTACAAATAACTAACATATTTAAATGATGAATTTTATTGGGAGCAAATTATGAAAATGCTAACCTTACTACCTTTTGTGCTATTTTCTGTTGCTGCGTGTGGTCAAAACACACAACAAACTGCAGCAGCCGAAAAAAACAATTATCCCACCGCCACAGTGGGCGCAAACGTAAGTGATATTCGCACTAACCCCTTTTTCCAAGGTATGTATGCTGCTTTTGAACAAGCAGGCAAAGACCACAGCAGCCTAAAATTGTTTGTCGAGAGCGCAGAAGACAATCAAGACAAACAAGATGCTCAGTTGCAAGACATGATTCAACGTGGCGCAAAAGCCTTGGTAGTCAATTTGGCAGATGTGAGCAAAGGCGGCGATTTTGTTCGCAAAATGTGTCAAGCCAAAATCCCTGTGGTGTACATCAACCGTAGCCCTGGCGATAAAAACTTGGCTTCTTGCGACACGGCATACTTTGTCGATGGCGATGCCGCGCAGGCTGGCGTATTGCAAGGTTTGCAAGTGTTAAACGCATGGAAAGCTCACCCAGAATGGGACAAAAACAAAGATGGCGTGGTGCAATATGCCATGATTGAAGGCGTTCCAGGACACGCAGGTGCACAAGCGCGTACCAAATGGTCGGTTAGCACTATGGAGTTTTATCCAAACTCTGGTGTACCTGTTGCCAAAGTTTTGCAAGATACTGCCATGTTCCAAACCGCCGAAGCAGAAGAGCTTTTGGAAAAATGGCTTGCATTGCCAGAATTCCAAAATGTTGAAGTGATTTTGGCAAACAACGACAGTATGGCATTAGGTGCAATCAACACATTGAAAAAACATGGCGTTAAATTACCGATTTTTGGTATTGATGGTTCTAAAACTGCGCTAGAAGCCGTTAAAAATGGTGATTTAGTTGGCACAGTATTCAACGACTACGATGAACAAGCCAAAACCGCCGTGCGAATGGCAGCTAATTTAGCGGCTGGCAATCCTGTGATGAGTGGCATCGAACATGGTGTGGAATACAAAGTGGTCAAAGTGCCGTATCAAGACATCAATTCCAATAATCTTGATGCCTTTATCCAACGAGTAAGCAAATAAAATCATGATGATATTTGGAGAATAAAATGAAAAAAATCAGTAATAGCCCAGTTGGGTTACGCAAATACTCAGGCTTGATTTCATTGGTTGTGTTGTTTTTGATTTTAACCGTTGCATTGCTGGGTTTGAGTGCGTGGTCAACCAGCCGTTTGGCACAAAACACACAAATTATTAACGTAGCAGGTGAGCAAGGTGCATCGATTCAACAATTATCTAAAAACTTGTTGGATATTAACCTGTATTTGGCAGAGCAAGTAAACAAACCTGCTGCAACGACAACAGCGGCAGCAGCCAGCGATGTGGCTATGCCTGAAACCAATGCCAAAACAGGCGATGTTGCTTTGGCAGATTTGCCACAAGAAGCCTTGTTCCGTTTGCAAGAGATTAAGCAAATTCGCGATAAATTCGAAAGCACTTTATCTGCATTTGAAAAAGGTGGCGAAGTCACTACGCAAGACGGCAGCTCTGTTACCATTAGCGCGGTATCAGGCAACGCAAAAGCCGCGTACCACGCAGCCAATTTGCGCCAAGTTTGGGAACCGTATTTGGGTTTGATTGATAGCTTTTTGTCGTCAAATCAAGGCAATCAAGCTAATTTAAGAAAACAAGTGAGTGACTACTTGGTGGACTATTCACGTTTGTATAACCAAACCTTGCTGACCGACTCTTCACAATTAGCAGCGGCGTTAAATAGCGAAGTGGTCGCACAAGCATCGATGCTGCAAAAATTCCAACTGGGCGGTATTATCGCGGCGGTGGTTTTGTTCTTCATGATTGTGTTTGGTGCGCTGCGTCAATTGGTTGCCAATGACCACAAACTGGCGATTGCCAACGAAGAGATGAGCGAAATCATGGTGTCGGTGAACGAAGGTTTGTTCTTGGTGGACAAAGATTTGACCATTGGTAGCCAATATTCTCGCCGCTTGGAAGACATTTTGGGGCAAAAAGATTTGGGTAACAAAAACTTGCTCGATGTATTGGATAAATTTGTACCACCCGAAGAAGTCGAAACCACAAAATTCTTTATTGAACAGTTGTATAGCGACTGGGTAATGGAAGATTTGATTGAAGACTTGAATCCGCTTAACCGCATTAGCGTACAAGATGAACGCACCAATGAATTGCGTTTTATGGATTTCAAATTCTTCCGCGTATGGATTAACGACAAAATCGAACGTGTATTGGTCAGCGTAACCGATACAACCGAATCGGTGATGTTGCAAGCCAGCTTGGAAGCGCAAAAAGAGCAAGAAAACCGCGAAATGGAAATGCTCAGCACTATTTTGAATACCAATCCTGTGTTGCTGAACAACTTTATCGGCAGCAGTACGCAAAATTTGGATGAAATCAACCAAATTTTGAAATCACCAGGTTCAGATTCGTATGAATTGCAAGGCAAAGTACAATATATTGCTCGTTTAATTCACAAAATCAAAGGCGAAGCATCATCGCTCAAATTGCAACGCATGGTAGGTATTTGCGAATCGTTTGAAGAGTCTTTGAAAGTGATGCGAAATTCCAGAAGCTTGACTGGTCAAGACTTCTTTGGCTTGGTGGTATTGTTGGAAGACTTGTATCGCTTGTTCGATATTTTGAAAAATTACAGCGGTCGCATGGGGCAAGAAGCTGGCTCGCACGCCAATCAAGCGGCAGCACCAAGCAGCACAGAACCCGCTTGGCGCACATTTGCCACAGCGCAAGTCGATTTCTTGAAACAATTTGTTGGCGACATTGCCACGCGCAATAACAAACAAGCGCAGTTGGTTGTAAGCGGTTTTGACCAATACGAAATCAAAGAATCGCAATGGGACAAGTTAAAAAATGTTATGATTCAGCTTTTGCGTAATTCGGTGGTGCACGGCATTGAAGCACCCGAAGTACGCCAAGCTCGTGGCAAACCTGCAATGGGTACGCTCAAATTAACATTGACCCAACAAGCCGATGGCAATTTGGTCTTGGCAGCGGAAGACGATGGCAATGGCATCGATTTTGAAGCCATTCGCCAAAAAGCTGTGAACTTGGGCTTGCTGGCAGCAGATGCCGCACCCAATGCCGAGCAAAAACAATTGTTGAACATGATGTTTAGCAATGGTTTTTCAACCGCAGCAAACGAATCGGAAGATGCAGGTCGTGGTGTGGGAATGGATATTATTAAAGATGAGATTCAAAGCATTGGTGGACGCATTGGTGTGACTACCGCAGCGCATCAATACACTCGTTTTAGTATCAAATTTCCGCAGGGAAAATAATTTAGAATAGGGGATAAGAATGCCTACATTAATGATTGTAGATGATTCCAACATCATTCGAAATCGAATTGAACGCAGTATTCAGGGCTTGGATATTCAAGTGGTTGCTACTGCATCAGACGGTGCAAAAGCAGTAGAAATGTTTAAAGAACACAAACCCGATTTGGTTACCATGGATTTGACCATGCCCAATTTGGACGGTTTGGAGTGCATTAAACAAATTCGTGCATTAAGCCAAAACACCAGTATTTTGGTGGTATCGGCTTTATCGGATAGACAAACTGGATTACGCGCGTTGCAATACGGTGCGCGTGGCTTTATTTGCAAACCGTTTACCGATGAACAACTGGTGATTGCGTTGAACAAATTGATTTCGCATCAACAAAAACGCTAAACAAAAAGTGCAGGCTGCTTTTTCTATTTCAAAAGCAGCCTGCACTTTTTAAATTACATCAATACCCAATTCATTCAAACACGACACCAACCAAAAAATTGGCAAACCAATCAACGCATTCGGGTCAGAACTATCGATGCGCTCCAACAACGCCGCACCCAGACCTTCGCTTTTTGCCGCACCTGCACAATAAATCGCATCAGGCTCACGCGCCAAATAATGGCGAATTTGCTCGGGCGACAACACACGCATTTGCACTACTGTTTTGTCCACATGATGCCGCAAGCAGCCTGCACTCGTGTCCAGCACACAAACCGCGCTATAAAATTCAATGCGCTGCCTCGACAATTCCGCCAACATCGCCGCCGCCTTTTCTACCGACATCGGTTTACCGAGCTGACGATTGTTGCACCACGCCACTTGGTCAGCCCCAATAATCAAATGCTGCGGATAATGTTGCGCCAACGATTGCGCCTTGCCAATAGCCAACCGCAAAGCTGTATCCGATGGCGATTCGCCAGCCAAAGGCGTTTCGTCAAACATCGGTTTTGCCGCAACAAAATCCACGCCCAATGTTCGCAACTGCTGCTGCCGAAAAACCGAAGTAGAAGCCAAAATAATCGGTAAACTCATCGTCAAAACTCCTGTGTCCAATGACAAATAAATCTGAAAAAACGGTTAAAAATATTGACTACAAAGCAATAAAATTATATCATGCCCTGTTTATGTTAAACCGAATATTGATTGAACCCCAAGCGTTTGCCATCAAGCAAGAAAACCTGCGCGGCAAAGTTTTATTGAATGATTTAGACAAACGCGTTTGGTCGCACGATTTTACCGAATTGTCATCAGAATTGGCGTACACTTTGCAAGGTGGCGTTGATAGATGGCAACGTCCGTTTTTAGCGCTCACGCTTTCGGGCAGTTTGCCTTTGCAATGTCAACGTTGTATGCAGCCTGTTCATTTTGCGCTAGATGAAAATGTGCGAATTGTTTTGTTTGAAAACGAAGAATCGCTAGACGAAGCCATGCTTGCCGATGAAGAATTGGAAGGTATGTTGCTCGAAGCTGAATTAGACGTTTTCTCGTTGATTGAAGACCAAATATTAATGGCATTGCCGTTTTCGCCCAAGCATGATGATTGTGGCAATGCAGATTTAGATGCGGTTAATCAAAACAAAACTAATCCTTTTGCCGTGTTGGCGGGTTTGAAAAAATCGGACTAACCTGTTTATTTTTTGACTGATTATATATTTTTAGGAGCTTGAAATGGCTGTTCAACAAAACAAAAAATCCCCTTCTCGTCGTGGTATGCACCGCTCTCACGATGCTTTGACTGCACCAGCTTTGTCTGTGGACGGCGCAACAGGTGAAGTTCATCGCCCACACCACATTTCGCCAAACGGCATGTACCGTGGTCGTAAAGTTGTGAAAGCCAAAGGCGAGTAAGGCTGTTATGCAGAAAAAAGTCAGCGATTGCGTGTTGATGCACTCGGCTGGCTTTTTTCGTTTATGTAATATTAAGTGCTTTGGGAGATTGTGATGACGGTACACAAAATTTGGTTTACTTATGATGAAATTCATCATACCGTTAAAAAAATTGCCGAGCAAATTCAGGCATCGGGCATTCAATATGATGCAATGATTGCGATTGGCGGTGGCGGCTTTATTCCTGCGCGTATGTTGCGTAGCTTTGTTGATGTGCCAATTTATGCGGTAACGACTGCCTATTATTTGGACGAATCGGGCAGCGGTGAAACGGCAGACGAAATTCAAAAAGTGCAATGGATTGACCCAATCCCCGAAAAAATTGTTGGCAAAAATATTTTGGTGGTGGACGAAGTAGATGACAGTCGTGTTACGGCAGAATTTGTGTTGCGCGAATTGCAAAAAGAAAATTTTACGGAAGTGGGTTTTGCGGTTATTCATAATAAAATCAAAGAAAAACGCGGCGTAATTCCCGAAGGTGTGCATTACTACGCTGGCTTGGAAGTGCAAGACTGGTGGGTAAATTATCCGTGGGACGCAACCGATATTGACGCGCACAATCATCGTGCGGCGCATAAGGTTGAAGCGGCATAAATCAGGATAATGCGATAAGCAGGCAGCCTGCACATAAATTGGGTGCAGGCTGCTTTGTTTACAGCAATCGGAAATAGATTGGAACAAGATGATTACTTTGTCGGTTGATGCGATGGGGGGCGACATTGGGCTGGCGGTTACTGTGCCTGCTGCGGTGTCGTTTTTGGCAAAAGAGCCGAATGTGCGTTTGATGATGGTGGGCGATGAAACTTTATTGCGTGATGCGTTGCAGGCTACTTCTGCGCCGATGCAGCGAATTGAAATCGTCCACGCCAGCGAAGTCGTGGGCATGGACGAAGCACCACAACACGCTTTAAAGCATAAAAAACAATCGTCTATGCGTTTGGCGATTGAGCAAGTGAAATCGGGCAACGCACAAGCTGCGGTGTCGGCAGGCAATACGGGCGCATTAATGGCAACGGCGCGTTTTGTGCTGAAAACTTTGCCACACGTGGACAGACCTGCGATTGCGAAATTCTTGCCTGCCCAAGACGGCAAAGTAACGCTGATGCTGGATTTGGGCGCAAACGTGGATTGCACTGCAGAGCAGTTGGTGCAATTTGCGGTATTGGGTAGCGAGCTGGTGGCTGCGTTGTATCCCGACAAAAAAACGCCGCGCGTGGGCTTATTGAACATTGGCACGGAAGACATCAAAGGCACGGAAGTGGTCAAACAAACCTTTGGCTTGTTGCGCGAAAGCAGCCTGCACTTTGTGGGCAATGTGGAAAGCAATGCGATTTTTGGTGGCGAAGTAGATGTGGTGGTGGCAGACGGTTTTGTCGGCAATGTGGTATTGAAAACGATTGAAGGCGCGGTCAAATTTATGGGCAGCGCAATCAAAGAAGAGTTTAACCGCAATGTGTTTACCAAAATGGGTGCATTGGGCGCGTTACCTGCGCTCAACGGCTTTAAAAAGCGGCTAGACCCACGCCGTTTTAATGGTGCGATTTTCTTGGGATTGCGTGGCGTGGTTATCAAAAGTCATGGTGGCACGGATGCGGTGGGCTTTGAATACGCGCTTGCCGAAGCCTATCACGAAGCGCAAGCCGATAGCTTGGCAAAAATAGAACAAGGCGTGTCGGCGGCGTTGCTTGCCTTGGAAGAAAAGCGTTTGATAGGGCAAACAGGGAGTTTGCATTAAAAGGGCGTAAAAAAGCAGCCTGCATTTTTGTTTACGAAAAGTGCAGGCTGCTTTCTTATTTACGCGGTTGGCGCATCGTTCTGAATCACACGCGCCACCAGTGCTTTATCGCGCCCTTGCATATTCGGGATTTGCACCTGAATGCCGTTGCCTGCCGCCACGTCCACAAACTCGCCTTTGCGTTTCATTTGTGCCAACGTGATTAACTGGTTGCCAGTCGGGTGGATAATTTCCAGCAAATCGCCGACAGAAAATTTATTTTTCACGTCAATCGTTGCCCAACCGTCTGCGTCAATCGCGCTGATTTGTCCGACAAATTGTGATTGTTTGGCAATGGAATGTCCGTACAAATAATTTTGATATTCTTGTGTTTGATGGCGTTCCAAAAAGCCTGATGTGTAGCCACGATTTGCCAAGCCTTCCAATTCCGCCAACAAGCCGTAATCAAATGGTTTGCCTGCAACCGCGTCATCAATTGCTTTGCGGTACGCCTGCGCCACTCGTGCAACGTAGTAAACCGATTTTGTACGCCCTTCTACTTTCAGGCTGTCTACACCGATTTCCGCCAATTTCGCCACTTGCTCAATCGCGCGTAAGTCTTTGGAATTCATGATGTATGTGCCGTGTTCGTCTTCCATGATTGGCATCATCTCACCTGGGCGATTGGATTCTTCAATCAGGAAAACTTTGTTGGCGGCTGGGTGGCGTTGTTGTCCGTTGATGCCTTCAAAAGCAGAATTGGCTTCTTCTTGCGCGGAATTGAAATTGAAACCTTGCAATAATTTTGCGTCGCCCATTTCGTCTTCCACCGCGTCATGAACCTTGTAATCCCAACGGCAAGAATTGGTGCAAGTGCCTTGATTTGGGTCGCGGTGGTTGAAATAACCTGATAATAAACAACGTCCTGAATACGCAATACACAATGCGCCATGTACGAATACTTCCAATTCAATATCGGGGCATTCTTGGCGGATTTCGGCGATTTCGTCCATGCTCAATTCGCGCGACAAAATAATGCGTTCTACGCCCATTTTTTGCCAGAATTTCACGCCCCAATAGTTGGTGGTGTTGGCTTGCACGGATAAATGGATAGGCATGTCTGGGTATTTTTCGCGCACTTCCATGATTAAACCGGGGTCAGCCATAATCAGCGCATCGGGTTTCATGGCGATTAGGGGTTCCATGTCGCTGTGGAAGGTTTTGAGTTTGCTGTTGTGCGGCAAGGTATTTACGGTCAAAAAGAATTTTTTGTTGCGCTCGTGCGCTTCAGTAATGCCTTGGCGCAACACGTCTAATTTGGCAAATTCGTTGTTGCGGGCGCGAAGTGAGTAGCGTGGTGAACCTGCGTAAACGGCGTCTGCGCCAAAATCAAAAGCAGCGCGCATGCGTTCTAAGCCACCTGCTGGGAGTAATAATTCTGGAGATTTCATGTGATGTGTTCTTTCAAAAGGAAGCAGCCTGCACCAGTTGCAGGCTGCTTGTTTAATTGGGCTGCATTATCGTTTTTTTTGCGATTTAGGTCAAACAGATAACTTGAATTTATGGTTTATACGGCTCAACCGTGTAACCTTGTTGGCGCAACAGGGCAATCACGCCTTTTTCGCCAAACAAATGCGCCGCACCCACCGCAACCAAAGTCGGTTTTTGCGCCAAATATTGCGATAACTTGGGAATCCAGTTGGCATTGCGTTGATACAAAATTTGCCCATCAACAATTTTGCCGATAATGGCGTGGTCTTGCGGGTCTATGTCTTCCAAAATGGCTGCACCGTGGCTGGCTTGCCATAAATCGGCAACATTGCGTTGCTCGTAATCGCGCAACAATTTGGCTTGCATGGCAATGGCTTTGTTGCGGTTGGCAAGATAGCTGTCGATGCCGCGAATGGCAACATCATCGGGCAGTTGGCTTAACATTTGATACGGTTCTAGCAATTCCAATCCCAATACAGGCTTGTTTTGCGCTTGCGCTGATTTTGCCAACAACATATCGATGCCGTGATTAAAATCGTAGCCAGCAGGCGTGTCGGCATAACCCAAATGAAACCAAATTGCCCACGGTGCAAGGCTAATCGGTGCATCGGGCTGGGCAAACAGTTGAGCAAATTCGGGCATGACGGATTGGACGAACACTTGTTGTACAGGGGCGATGCGTTTTTTGCCAATGGTGCTGTTGAGCGATTTTTCTACCATTAAAGTTGCCATTAGCTGCATGGCGATATTGGGATTTTTTTCTAAATATTCGGGTGCAACGGCTTCGGTTTCCAGCACCAACTGCTGACTTTGTTGCAACGCGGTTTGGAAATCGGCTGGCAACTGGCTGTTGGTTTTGCCGATATGTACCGTGCCAATGAGTACGCTATTGGGCTGACCTGTTTTGCTAATCTGCCAAATCAGCGATTGGGTGTTGTCGCGAGCAGCCTGCACTTGGGCGGTGGCAACGCTATCGGAAGCAGCCTGCACTTTTTGTGTGGGTTCGGCTTGGGTGCAGGCGGTTGTCATCAATAGGGCAAAGGGGAATAGCCATTTGAATAGGTTGGTCATATTTAAGTCCTTTGGGTTGATAAACGTGTCAGAAAAATAGTCGTAAGTCGGGCTGGCAGCCCGACAAATCTGTGAATATTGTGAAATGTGTCGGGCAAGCCTGCCCGACCTACGGTCATTTTACAGGAAGTCTTAATCAACGCACCAAATTACTGCCATCGCGCCAATGCAATCGCAAAAACGTGAGCGATGACAACAGCGTCATGCTGCTAATCGCCCAAAATGTGTAGCGAAAGGCGGTATGCAGGCTACTTGGGTTGTGTTGCGCGAAAAATTGTAGCCATGCCGCGCCAATCGCTGTGCCAAAGCTAATCGCAAGCTGTTGGTTTACGGTCATCAGACTGCTGCCGCTGCCTGCTTGCTGTGGGCGCAAATCTGCCAGCGTGAGCGTGTTCATAGACGTAAATTGTATGGAATTGCACGCGCCCAGTAGCAATAAAATCGGCAACAAATGCCACAGCGGTGCATGGGCATCGGGAATGGTCAGCGCAAGGGTTAGCAAGCCAATTAGGCAGGTGTTGATGGCGAGTGTGCGTCTGTATCCCAAGCGCGTGATAATCGGTTTAATCGTGGGTTTGACCATGATGGACGCGGCGGCAAGTGGCGCAAGCACCCAGCCTGCTTGGCTTGGACTGCGCCCCAATCCCAGTTGCACTAATAGCGGTAGCAAAAACGGCAAGCAGCTCATGCCCAATCTGCAAAATAAATTGCCGATTAAACCGAGCCGAAAGGTGCGAACCGACAGCAGTTGTAGGTTGTATAAGGGCGATGGGTGTTGCTTGGCGTGTTGCCAATAGCCAAACCACGCGCACAGTGAGAATAGGGCGGTTAAGCTGCTAAACCAAGCAGCCTGCGCGTGTTGTGCGGTTTCTACGGCAAAACTCAATCCCAATGCGCCGCCGCCAAATAGCAAAAAGCCGAGTAAATCAAACGGTTGATTTTGTTCTTTTTTGAAATTGGGCATGATGCGAATGGCGGTAGCAATCGCGATAAAGCCAAAGGGTAGGTTAATCAGAAAAATCCAATGCCATGTGGCGTATTCCACTAAATAACTGCCAACAATTGGGCCTATGATTGGGCCGATTAGTGCAGGCATGACGATGTAATTCATCACGTTGATTAGGCGACTTTTGTCATAGGCTTGCATGACAACCATGCGTGGCGTGGGGGCTAACATTGCGCCGCCCATGCCTTGTACTACTCGCGCAAACACTAACATCGGCAGGCTGCTTGCGACTGCACACAACAGCGAGCCTGCCATAAACACGCTCATGGCGGCGATGAACACGCGCTTTGTGCCATAGCGGTCGGACAGCCAGCCGCTCAATGGCATAATCAACGCCAAAGTGAGCGAATAGGCAATCACGGCAGCCTGCATTTGTAACGGCGATTGGTTTAAATCTTGCGCCATGCTGGGCAATGCGGTATTCAAGATGGTGGAATCCAGCATTTGCATAAAAATCGCCAAGGTAAGCAGCAGGGGCAAAAAGCGTGAAGGTTGTGTGGACATGGCTTATAGACTGTTTTTTAGTTGCGCCAGTTGTTGTAACACTTGGCGGCTGGCGATGTGTGGTACATGGTGTTGAATCAACACGCGATTCAATGCCAACGCGCTGTTGAGTTGATTGGGTTGCAGGCTGCTTTGTTGCAATGCGTGCAACACGTTGCCTTGTATCAAACACGAATCGGGCGACAACACGGCTTGACTGGGTTCTATGGCTTGTGCTGCGTGTTCGGCGCGTAGCAAATAATAGGCATCGGCAATAATTGCGTTGCCGTGCTGGTCGGTTTGCGTGTCGGGCGCGTAACCCAAAGCGTTGAGCAGTTGCCATTCAAAATAACGCAAAGCTGCGGTGTGCGATGTGGCTTGGGCGATTTGCTGCATAAGTTGTTGCAAGGCTTGATAAATGGCGGGATTTGGGTCTTCTCGCACCGTGAGTTTTAGCACCAATTCGTTGGCATACATTGCGCTAAACAAGGCACGGTTTTTCGGTTGCGCCCAGCCGCCCAACCATTCGGCGCGGTGTATGGTTTTGAGCTCTTCTTTGCCAAACCACGACACGCTAATTGGCACAAACGGCACAAGTACGCCACGCAATTCCGAGCCGCGAGTACGCGCACTTCGCGCCAACAAAGCCACGCGCCCGTAGTTTTGGCTGAATACTTCTAGCCACAAACTGGTTTCGCGCCATGGTTTGCTGCTCAATACAAAAACGGGTTGATGATTGATGCGTTGTTTCATACAAAAAATCTATGAAAGCAGCCTGCATTTTTCTGTGAATAAAATGTGCAGGCTGCTTTGCTATATTGATACGATTACTTCAATCCACATTTAGACTTAACCGCCGCCACCGCGCTATCCAATTTCGCTTCGGTCAATTCGCCTAACACGGCTTGCTGTTGGTTGCAGCTTGGCGCACGAATCACGGTATAAGGCAACGCGCCCACTTGGTTGCCAAACGATTTCATCATCGCGCGGCTGTTGTTGCCCGTGTATCGCCAAATGGGATACGACACAGGCGTGCTTTTCAAAAATTGCGCGATGTTGGCGGTTTCGTCCATGGCAATACCTACCATTTGCACGTTTTGGCGTTTACCTTTTTGCGTGTACCAACGGCTCATGGCAGGCATTTCTTTGCGACACGGGCCGCACCAAGTCGCCCACAAATTGATGATTTGCACAGGGGCTTTGGCGTTTAGCTCTTGCGGTTTGTTGCTGCCGTGTAGCACAAATTCCGAAGCAGCCTGCACAGGTGTGACAACGGCAAAGAGTAGGGCGGTTAAAATAGCGGTTGTTTTCATGGTGCTTTCCTTTTGGGTTACAAAGAGTTTAGTGTAGTAGGTCAATACAATCGTTCAAAATGACAGCAACGGTTGAATAACTGCTAATCCGTTCCCTCTCCTTTGGGGAAGGGGATTAAATGGCAGGCTATTCAAAAATTCACAATAAATTTGTGTAGATACCTACGGCTGTGAAGTCAATCTCATCACGCGCCAAACGGCACAAGTCGACCATCTTGCATGGTAAGCGTGCGATTAAAGCGCGTTGCCAATTCATCATCGTGCGTGACCACCACCAAAGCGGTGTTCAATTCTGCCTGTAATTCCAATATCATCTCCAACACATGACGCGCGTTATTTCGGTCTAAATTGCCAGTCGGTTCGTCTGCCAACAAACATTGCGGACGTTTCACCAAAGCACGCGCAATCGCGGCACGTTGGCGTTCTCCGCCCGATAATTCGGCTGGGCGGTGCATCATGCGTTGCCCCAAACCGACTTTTTCCAACATCAAAGCAGCCTGCACTTCGGCTTCATCGCGTTTCATTTTGCCTATTAACAACGGCATCATCACGTTTTCCAACGCGCTAAATTCTGCCAACAAATGATGAAATTGGTACACAAATCCCAAATATTGATTACGCAGGCTGCCCAGTTGCGTTTGGTTGAGCGCAGACAAATCTTGCCCCATTAGCGAGATTTTGCCCGATGTTGGCTTGTCCAATCCGCCCAAAATGTGCAGCAACGTGGATTTGCCGCTGCCCGATGCGCCAATAATGCTGACGCTTTCGCCTGCTTGAATTTGCAAAGTCAAATCGCGCAACACTTCAACGTGCAGGCTGCCATCTTGATAAGTTTTGGCGACTTGTTGGCAATCAATCACACTATTATTCATAACGCAAAGCCTCCGCAGGTTGGGTGCGAGACGCGCTCCAACTTGGATAAAGAGTTGCCAATAAAGACAAAATCAACGAAATAGACACCACGCCAATCACATCGCTGGTTTGAATGTCGCTGGGCAAATAGTTAATAAAATACACTTGGGACGACACAAATTGTACGCCAAACCATTGTTCAATTTGCGCGATGATTGCGCCGATTTTCCATGCTAACAGCAAGCCCAGCACCAAACCTGTGAGCGTTCCCAATACGCCTGATACCATGCCTTGCACCACAAAAATCTTCATCACACCGCGTGGCGACAAGCCCAAAGTTCGCAAAATGGCGATGTCGGATTGCTTTTCGTTTACCGCCATCACCAAAGACGACACCAAATTGAACACTGCTACCACAATAATGCAAGTCAGCAGCAACGTGAGCATGCGTTTTTCCATTTCTACGGCGTTGAAATAGCTGCGATTGTTGTCCGTCCAGTTTTGTGTCCACAAGTTTGTGCGTTCGCTTTCGGGCAACAAAGTTTGCATAACTGCTGGCGCATTTTGCGGGTCGGCTAATTTTAGGCGCAGACCAATCATCGCATCGTCTAGGCGATACAGTTTTTGCGCGTCTGCCAAATGAATCAAAGCCATGCTGTTGTCGGCTTCGTCCACGCCTGTTTTGACAATGCCCACCACGCTAAATTGCTTCAAACGTGGCACAACGCCTGCTGGGGTAACATTGCCTTCGGGCGTGATAACGGTTACTTTGCCGCCCACTTCCGCGCCCAAAATTTGTGCCAAACCAGAACCCAAAATAATGCTGAATTCGTCCGCTTTTAAGTCCTCAAAACTGCCTGCGCTCATTTTGTTGGCAAAATCTACTACGCTTTTTTCTTGTTCGGGCAAGATACCGCGTAGCTGTATGCCGCGCACTTCGCCCGAATTGGCGATTAAGCCTTGCCCTGCTACATAGGGCGCGGTTGCCAATACTTGTGGCTTGCCTGCAAATTTTTGTTGCAGCGATTGCCAAGTTTGTGTGGCGTTTTTGCCTGTCACGATGTGTCCGACTTCGGCGTGTGGCGCGATGTTGAGCAGTTGCCCACGAATTTCTTTTTGAAAGCCGTTCACGACCGACAGCACCACAATCAGGGCAATCACGCCCAATGCGATGCCAACAATCGACATAACGGAAATAAACGACATGAATCCGCTGCGCTTTTTGGCGCGTAGATAGCGCAATCCAATCCAAGTTTCTAGTGAAACCATGTGCAGGCTGCCTTTTTTGGTTGAAATCTTCGTACAATCTGAAATTGCCGTCATTCTCGCGTAGGCGAGAATCCATTTAACTTATTCAGTTATTGGATTTATTTTCTGTTATAGTGAATTAAATTTAAATTAGTACAGTGTTGCCAACTCCCTTATGTACTAGATGTACACGGCGGTCGTTGTCGCCTTGTCCTAATCTAAATTTAATCCACTATACTTAAATATCACGTTGGATTCCTGCCTACGCAGGAATGACGAATAGATAAGATTGACAAAGTTTTTAAGTTGATAAAAAAATAGCGCGTATTGTAGCGATTTAGCGCGTTCTAATCAAAACACCGCGCGTAAAGCTGGGCAAGTTGCTGTAAATGTTGCGCCGTCCACGCCACGCAATCGTGCTGTGCCAATTCGTCGCGCGACAAGGTTTTGCCAATGCGATAAAAATCATCGCCTTCGCGCCACGAATAATGTGCAGGCTGCTTTTCGCCCACCAACGGGTGCGTGGCGTATTCGCTGTCTTTGCCGCGCCAAATGTGCCAATCGTGCCAATTTGCGTGTGCTAGTTGCGCCAAATAGCCGTGATATTGCCCAACGGTGCTGTTGGATTTTGCTGCGCGATAGGCATGCCAATCCAAGCTCACAATCAAGTTTTGGCGATTGAGTATCAGCGACAAAATCGGCGCATCGTGTTCATGCCCTGCCAATTTGAAAAACGCAAACAAATGAGCGCGAACTTGCCAACCATTGCACCAGCGTTCAATGTGCGTTGCGCCAATCGGCAAGCCAGATGCTTGCAAAGCAGCCTGCACTTGTTGCACAAACTGTTTCCAATCCGTCCAAGCCACGCGATAGTGCGCTTTGACGGTTTCAATGGAATCGGGCGCAAATTGCTTCATCTGCGCAAATTGGTAAAACGGTTGGTTGAGCGTGTCGCAATGCCACGCGGTTAAAATCGGTTGCTTCATGGGGTTTATCGCCTGTGTCGGTCTTCGTTCATTTGTTGAATGCGAATGTGTTCTACCAAATCGCGGTGTCTATCGGCTTCGGTTTTATCGCCCAGTCAAAGCCCTTTTTCTTGCTGCTGCTACCGCTGCTCGCTAGGGTTGCCCAAAATGGCGGTAAAAACGGCAAAAACAGCCAAATGCTGCCATAAATCAAGCCAACCAACGCCGTAATCAACATAATCGGAATCATGACAACCAGCCACAAACCGACGCACACCACCACGCCGACCACCCAAATCACGCAATGCCAAAAAATTTGCCACCAATCCATGATGCCACTTCTTTTTATGTTTTATGTGGTTGAAATAATTTGCTTGGCAGACGCAGGCGCATTATCCAGCCAAACAGGTGCAGGCTGCCCCAGTTTTTTCGCTTCACGCGCATAAAAATCACGTTTACACAATGCAGGCTGCTCTACGGCATGCACAATACGGCAACCGTTGGACGACAAAGCAGCCTGCACCAATTTTGCCACCGCCGCATCGCGATGAATCATATTGGCAACCGCATTACCGCCCGATAACGGCATTTCGCGCCGCAACAGCGAATACAAAGGATGTCGCTCCGCCGTATACAAGCCGCCCAAACGCACAATATCCACGTTTGTCGCACCGCTGTTCAACAGTAACTGCTCGGCAGCCTGCACTTTTTTGCCCGATTCCGTGCTAGGGGTTGGCACAGTTCGCTCATCGCACACACCTTGTGTCGCGCCAAACACGCCCACGCTGCTGCCATAAATCCAATGTTGCACGCCAACACGCTGACCTCGCTGCACCCACCAAGCCACCGTTGCCGCATAATCCGCCATCGCAGACGGTGGCAACAACAGCACCCAAGTCGTGTAGTTTGCCCAATGCGCTTGCCAAACAGGGCGATTCAAATCCGCTGCGTCCAAAGCAATCGGCAAATTCACATCATCAGAAGTCAGATGCCGTTTGATTGCACCAACCGCAATATTTTGTTGATACAAAGATTCTGCCAACGCACGACCCACAAAGCCCATGCCAATAATCAAAACCGAAATCGCCATTGATTTTCCTGAATGCAAAAATACCGCACTAACAACTGCTAGTGCGGTATAGATATTTAACTAGTGGGGTGGCAGATGGGACTCGAACCCACGACCCTCGGAATCACAATCCGATGCTCTAACCAACTGAGCTACAGCCACCACAAAAACAAAAATGTTGAGTCATTTGGCACGCCCGACAGGAATCGAACCCGTAACCCCCGACTTAGAAGGTCGGTGCTCTATCCAGTTGAGCTACGGGCGCATTATCTGGAACGTATCAAAGTAAGAATAAGTGGTCGGGGCGGTGGGATTCGAACTCACGACCCTCTGCTCCCAAAGCAGATGCGCTAACCGGGCTGCGCTACGCCCCGACTGTTTGCTGGTAGCTGTGAACTACCGAAGAGCCGAACTATACAGATTGGCTCGGTATTCGTCAAACATTTCTTTGCAAGAAAAGACGATAAATTACATTATCTTTTGTTTTGTATGGTGAAAAAGTTATCGTGCGCCAAAGCCTGTCAGAATAATTTTGATGGTTTTGAACACAATTAGCAGGTCTAACGACAGCGAAAAATGTTTGATGTAGTAAAAATCGTGTTCAATTTTGACGCGGGTTTCGTCTTCGTTGCCTGCGTAGCCTTGTGTTACTTGCGCCCAGCCCGATAAACCTGGTTTGACGATGTGGCGATAGTTGTAAAACGCGATGCTTTGTTCAAATTGTTCTACAAAGACTTTTTGCTCGGGGCGCGGCCCGATTAGGCTCATGTCTCCTTTTAAGATATTGAAAAATTGGGGCAATTCGTCTAATCGTGTTTTGCGGATAAAGTGTCCGACTTGGGTAATGCGGCTGTCGCCCACTTGCGCTAGTTTTGCGCCGTCTTTTTCGGAATCTTGGCTCATGCTGCGGAATTTGTAGATACGAAATTCGCGTCCGCCTTGTCCTACGCGGTTTTGGGTAAACAAAACGCTGCCCGAACTTTCCAAGCGAATGGCGATTGCGGTCAGCAGCATGAGTGGCAGGGCAAAGGGTAGGGCGCACAATACGCATACGATGTCGAGCAGGCGTTTGACTAGCATATAGGCTGGCGATGGCAACAGTGAGCCCAAGTCGTTTTCATACATGTGATGAATTTGCACGCGCCCTGTGAGCGATTCTTGGATTTGGCGAATGTTGTACACGGGTATGCCGCGCAGGGTGCAGGCTGCTAAAAATTTTTGCCATTCGGGGGTTAAATCGGGGCTGTGTAAATCGGCAACAACGGATTGCAGGCTGCTTTGTGGCAAAACGGGTTGTTGCAGTTCTATCCAGTTTACATGGGGGATTTGCTGGGCTTGGCTGGCGCGTCCGATTGGAATATAGGCAATGTGTGGAATGTGGCGGTTGCGGCGAATGAAGTCGCCCACAAAAAACGCGGTCGCCAAAATGCCGTTGGTGATGACAAAGCTGTTGGAAAAGGTAACAAAAAACACGGCACTCATGCCAAACACGCTGCTGTATGACAAGCCAACGGCGGGCAAAATGTGCAGCCAGCTTTGTTTGCCAGGGAAATACAGCAGTTTATTGATGGAAATAGCGGCAAGCGTGTAGGCAAGCAGGCTAATCAAATTGCTGTTGATGACTTTGCTGTTGAGCGGATTGATGTCTTTGAAAAATAAATACAATTCTGTGGTGATGGCGGCTAATACAATGCCTGTGAGCAAGCGAATAAAAAGAGAAGGCGTGGGTTTCATGTTCGGCGTAGCCAAGTGTAAAGGTGTTGCAATAAAAAAGTGGGGAGCAGGCGCGGCAAGGTGCGTTGCAGCAGGCAAAATACGGCGGCGAGCGGGGCTTGCAAGCGCAATTGGCGTTTGAGTTGATATAACTGCCATTCGCTTTGGACGTATTGCCAACCGCGGCGGCGTTGCACCATATTTGTGCCTGTTCGCGCGTAAACCAGCACATCGGGCAAATTAGCAGCCTGCACATTTTGCGCCAGCATTCGCAGCCACAAATTGTAGTCTTCCATAAACCAATGATGTTGATAACCGCCTGCTTGCTGCACCGCGCTTTTGCGATAGGCAATAGTCATGTGGTTGAATGGATTGCGTTTTTGTGCGAATTGTTGAATCTGTTGATGGGATTCGGGAACGCGGCGATTGCCGTGTGCTTGTTCGGGCGATTGCGTGAACTCGGCGATTTGTGCGCCCAGTAACGCCACATTGGGGTGCGTGGCTAAATACGCCAGTTGTCGCTCAAAGCGATGCGGCGCGGCAATGTCGTCTGTGTCCATGCGAAACACCCAATCGTGCTGACAATGTGCCAAGCCGTGATTGAGTGCTTTGCCCAAGCCCACATTGTGCGACAAAGGCAATACGCGCAAAGGCAATCGCGTTGCCCAATCGTCCAAAGCAGCCTGCAATTGGGGCGTAATGTTGCCGTCTAACACAATGACAATTTCATCGGCAAGGCAAGTTTGCGTGTGCAGGCTGCTTAAACATTGGTTTAAAAATGCAGGCTGCTCGCGTTCGTATAGCGACATCAAAACCGAAAAGGGAGCGTATTGAGTTGGCATGATTTAAATCGCGGCAACCAATTCGCGCACCAAATCGCCCACGGCTTGCGGTGCGTTGCTGCCGTGTTCTTCAATTTGTTTGACAATGCAACTGCCCACAATAACCGCATCGGCAACTTGGGCGATTTGCGCCGCGCTGTTGGCATCGTGAATACCAAAGCCCACGCCAATCGGAATGTGAATGTGTTGGCGCAATACCGCGATTTTGTCAGCAACGGCTTGCGTGTCTAGCTGCGCTGAACCCGTTACGCCTTTGAGCGAAACATAGTACACAAAACCGCTGGCACGTTTGGCGATTTCTTGCATACGCGCTTCGGTGGTGGTGGGTGCAATCAGGAAAATGCAGTCCACGCCACGCGATTTTAAGGCTTCTTGCAAGGGCGCGATGTGTTCAATCGGGCTATCTACGGTTAGCACACCGTCCACGCCAGCTTCGGCAGCGGCTTGGGCAAAGGCTTCGTAACCCATTTTGTGAATGGGATTTAAGTAGCCCATCAACACCACAGGCGTGTGTTGGTTGCTTTGACGAAATTCGCGCACCACGTTCAAAACATCGTGCAGCGAAACGTGGTTGGCAAGAGCGCGTTCTACGGCGCGTTGAATGGTTGGGCCATCTGCCATGGGGTCGGAAAACGGTACACCCAATTCCAAAATGCTTGCGCCAGCTTGCGCCATGCTGTGCATCAGTTGAACAGTGGTGGCAAGATTGGGGTCGCCCACGGTGATGTAGGGAATCAGGGCTTTGCGCTTGCCCAGTTGAGCAAAAGTTTGTGCGATGCGACTCATGATTGTTCCGTTTGGTTGATTGGAAAGGGTAGGATTATAGCGTGAAAATAGATAGTGAATTCAATTCAAGGCACAATGCTCTTTTGTGTGATTTAGGCATACTGTGGCTTGTTGATTATTCGGTTGAATTGAATTCACTATATTGGTGATTTGAAATGGTTAAGCTATATTAAAACCAATAGCCAAAGTTGAACGTAAAGCCATTATTGTCTTTGGCGCGAACATAGCTAACGCCTGCGCGTAAAAACGATTGGTGGCTATTGTTGTTGCGATGCGTGCCTAATGTCACGCCAAATTCTTGCATATCGCGCATAAACGGTTTTTGTCCGCCAATATAGCGCGTGTCAATCAATGAATATTCAATGGCTAATTGTTGGCTTCCCAGCGTAATCGGTTGGGATAGCATCACACCATTGCGTAACATCGTTTGTTTGATATTTGGGTCAAATGAATAATCGCCTGCTTTGAATTTGCCTGTGCGGTAGTGGCCAATCATATTGGCGATATTCAAATCAAACTGCTCAAAAGGAATATGATAGGTACTGGTTAGGCTGGCACTGGTTACCGATGCAATCGTTGCGCGGTCAACTGAGCCTGTTAGGGCATAACGAACACCAGGTGTCAGCGTCCAATTTTGGGTAATGGGGAAGCGATGTGCGATACCAACACCCGCATGATAACCTTTCGCTTTACCAATGGTGTACATGGTTAAAGGCACGCTAATAATAAGCTGCTGACGCGAATCGTCGCCCGTTCCAATCGAATACGACAACGGCAGGGTATAAGAATTGATGCGCTCGCCATTGTTGGAGAACGAACCAATGCTCACACCTGTTCCGATGAGATTGTTGATAGGAGTGGCATCGGCATTGGTGGTGCTTTCTTTGTTGTCTGTGCTGCTAGACGGCGTGGTGGCAATATTGCTAACCGATTGAATTTCAGTATTGAAATCGGTGGCTGCCATAGTGGGCATAATCCCTGCTGCACCTGTGATGGGGCTGGCGGCAGAATGTTTAGATTGGTAGCGCATCATGTCGCCAATAATGCCACTGTGTTTGACCCAATCTTCAAAAGCATCTTGGGCTTTTTTACGGGTTGCACCAGTGAACACTTTGTTTTCAATGCCCAAGTCTGGTGCATTAAAAACCAAATCGTTCGAATTGGCGGCATACGACGCGGTAAAGTCCACATCGTTAATTCGTCCAACGGCAAAGGCAGCAGAAGATTGCGTGTAGCCGCTATTGGATAGAGAGAAATCTTTAACCAAATCAATCAAATCGCTAGAAGTATTGGAGCAGACTGTTGCGCCAGTATTGCCCGACACATCAACGCGAAAACCATAACTGTTGCTACATGCCAGCGTGTTGGCGTGAGCAAAGTTGCCAAAAGAAAAAGCCAATGCAAGTGCGAGTGCAGAATGTGTCAAACGCATAGTTGTTACTCCTAGTGTATCAAGTCATCAATTAAGGTGGACAGCCCAATCTTGGATTGTTAAGTTAATGCCAAGAAATGTTAAATATCCACATATTTGGATTTTAACTATTTTTGTTGGCTGTGTGGACTTTTGTAGCACAAAATAAAACAATACTTTGTATAATCGCAAACTTTACCGTTCTCGTTGTTGCATAAAAAAGGAAGCCAAAATGAACCCAGCCCATTTGCAAGATTATTTGGACTATGCCAACAACCAGCCTGCACCCGAACAAAAACTATTGCAGGCTGCTTTAAAATTGGCGCAAACCCATTATCCAGACGATGCCGTAACCACATCGGCGCACGAACCTTTGTTGCAACATTTATTGCAGGCTGCTTTGATGGTGCGCGATATGGATTTGCTTGCCGAAGCCGTTGCTGCCACGCTTTTAACCGATATTTCCACTTATTGCACCGATTGGAAAACGCAAGTGAGCGAGCAATGCGGACAAGCCGTTGCCACGCTAGTAGCAGGCATAGACGAAGTACAAAAACTGACGCATTTTGCCAAAGTAGATGCACTTGCCACGCCCGAAGAACGCGCCAATCAAGCCGAAACGATGCGGAAAATGTTGCTTGCCATGGTGTCCGATATTCGCGTGGTGCTGATTAAATTGGCGTTGCGAACACGCTCTATGCAATATTTATCGCAAACGCCCGACAGCCCACAAAAACGCGTCCTTGCCAAAGAAACGCTGGATATTTTTGCGCCGCTTGCCAACCGTTTGGGCGTATGGCAACTCAAATGGCAGCTCGAAGACTTGGGTTTTCGCCACTACAACCCCGAAGAATACAAACGCATCGCCAAATTGTTGGACGAAAAACGCACCGAGCGTTTGGAATACATCGAACAATTTTTAAGCAGCCTGCAAACCGCCGTAAACCAAGCAGGCATTCAATGCGATGTGGCAGGCCGCCCCAAGCACATTTATTCCATCTACAAAAAAATGGTCAAGAAAAAGCTGGATTTTGACGGCTTGTACGACATTCGTGCCGTGCGCGTGTTGGTAAACAGCGTGTCGGAGTGCTACACCACGCTCGGCATTGTGCATAGCCTGTGGCAGCCAATCCCAGGCGAATTTGATGATTACATCGCCAACCCCAAAGGCAACGGCTACAAAAGTCTGCACACTGTGATTGTCGGACCAGAAGACAAAGGCATTGAAGTACAAATCCGCACCCACGAAATGCACGAATTCAACGAATTTGGCGTGGCAGCGCACTGGCGATACAAAGAAGGCGGCAAAGGCGATTCGGCATACGAACAAAAAATCGCGTGGCTGCGTCAGTTGCTAGATTGGCGCGAAAACATGGCAGAAAGCGGCAAAGAAGATTTAGCCGCCGCGTTCAAAACCGAATTGTTCAACGACACCATTTACGTTTTAACACCGCACGGCAAAGTATTGTCGTTGCCAGCAGGCGCAACGCCGATTGATTTTGCCTACGCCTTGCACAGTAATTTGGGAGACCGTTGTCGCGGCGCAAAAGTAAACGGACAAATCGTGCCGTTGTCCACGCCATTGGAAAACGGTCAGCGCGTAGAAATCATCGCCGCCAAAGAAGGCGTTCCGTCTGTGAACTGGCTGCACGAAGGCTGGGTCAAATCCAACAAAGCGATTAGCAAAATCCGCGCGTATATCCGCCAACAAAACGCCGAAGCTATTCGTGAAGACGGCAAAAATCAGTTTGATAAAGCGATTGCCAAAATCAACCCCAAGCCCAATCATCAACAGTTGTGTGAAAAGCTCGGTTTTAAACATTTGGACGATTTGTTTACCGCAGTCGGGCAGGGCGAAGTGTCGCCACACGCCATACAAAAAGCCGCTGGTGTGCTCAACGAACCGCCGCCTGTGCCGATTAGCGAAACCAGCATCGTTAAAAAATCCAAAATCCAATCAGGCGGCAAAAATGGCGTGTTGGTGGGCGGCGAAGGCGGTTTGCTGACCAATCTTGCCAAATGTTGCAAACCTGCACCGCCCGATTTGATTGTCGGTTTTGTAACGCGCGACAAAGGCGTGTCGATTCATCGCCAAGGCTGTGCCGATTTTGAACACTTGGCAACGCAATCGCCCGAAAAAGTGATGACAGCAAGCTGGGCAGGCATAGACGCAGGACAAATGTTCGCGATAGACATCGAAGTCCGCGCCCAAGACCGCAACGGCTTATTGCGCGATGTGTCCGATGCGCTGGCTCGCCACAAAGTGAACGTAACCGCCGTGCATACACAAACGCGCGACTTGGAAGCCAGTATGCGCTTTACGCTGGAAGTGAAAAAAGTAGATGAATTGCCGTGCGTGTTGGCATCGCTGGCAGAAGTCAAAGGCGTGAGTGGCGTGATGCGCTTGTGATGCGATAAATAAAAATGCAGGCTGCTTTTTTGCTATAATCGCGCCCCTAAATCCGCAAATAAGGATTGCAATCTCAACATTTGCCCTTATATTGCGAGCCACACCGTTTTGTTTTACTTTTTGCCTGAAAGCCCAAAACATGGCTATTGCAGGTTAAATACCAAGTGCAGGCTGCTTTTGAATGGGAAAAATCCCAACCGTATTTCTGAATAACGCGCTATTAACATTTCAAAGCAGCCTGCACTTTATCCGCAATAACGAGAAATCTTATGTCAAATCAACATTTTCAAGACAACGATACCGATGACAACACATTGGACGACTCACGTCCACTCACGCCCGAAGAACAGCGCGAGCGTTTGCGCCGTTTGATTATGCTGGGCAAAGAGCGCGGCTACATCACCTATGCCGAAATCAACGACTCCCTGCCAGACGATATGTCCGATGCCGAACAAATTGACGGCATTGTCAATATGATTCAAAGCCTTGGCATTCAAGTAACCGAAGAAGCACCCGATGCCGATGCCTTGCTGATGAACGACAACAGCACAGGTATCACCGATGATGACGCGGTTGCCGAAGCCGAAGCCGCCTTGTCGCAAGCTGATTCCGAATTCGGGCGCACCACCGACCCCGTGCGTATGTATATGCGCGAAATGGGTCAAGTGGAACTTTTGACGCGCGAAGACGAAATCAAAATCGCCAAAGAGATTGAAAACGCACTCAAAAATATGATTCAGGCCATTTCCGCTTGCCCAGGTTCGGTTGGCGAAATCTTGGAATTGATTGAGCAAATCAAAAAAGACGAAATCCGCGTAGATGAAGTGGTAGAAGCGATTATCGACCCCAACGAAGTGTTGCTCAACGAATTGGGTTTGGGACATTTAGAAAGCAGCCTGCAAAGCGATAACGATGCCGCCACAGATAGCGATGACAGCAGCGACGAGTCGGACGAAGACGACGACAGCGACAGTGGCGATGCAGGCAGCATGGACAATCAACAAAACTTGGAAGAGCTCAAAGCCGAAGTGTTGGAGCATTTCAAGCAAATCGAAAAAAGCTACGGCTTGATGATTCGTGTGCTGGATAAAAACGACAGCAAACACGCCAAATATTTGGAACACCGCAATAATATCGCGCAAAAATTGTTGGAAGTGCGCTTCTCTACGCGTCAAATCGAAAAATTGAGCGATAACTTGCGTAGTCGTGTAGAACAAATCCGCAAGCTGGAACGCGAAATCCGCGATATTTGCCTAGACCGCGTTCGCATGGACAGAGAATACTTTATTGAGCAATTTATGCCCAATGCCACCTATTTGGAATGGATTGACGAAGAAGTCGCCAAAAACCGCGTGTGGAGCGAGGCTTTGGGGCGTTTCAAACACGCAATTTTGGAAAAACAAACCGAAATGGCGGCGTTGGAAGCCCATGCGCGAATTTCGATTGCCGAGCTAAAAGACATCAGCAAAAACATGGTGAAAAGCGAAAAAGAAACCGCTGCCGCCAAGCAAAAAATGATTCAAGCGAACTTGCGTTTGGTGATTTCTATCGCCAAAAAATACACCAATCGCGGCTTGCAATTCTTGGATTTGATTCAGGAAGGCAATATTGGTTTGATGAAAGCGGTGGATAAGTTTGAATATCGTCGTGGTTATAAGTTTTCGACTTATGCGACTTGGTGGATTCGCCAAGCGATTACGCGCTCGATTGCTGACCAAGCCCGCACAATTCGTATCCCTGTTCATATGATTGAAACAATTAACAAAATGAACCGCATTTCGCGTCAGTATTTGCAGGAAACGGGCGAAGAACCCGATTCAGCAAAATTGGCGGAATTGATGGAGATGCCCGAAGACAAAATCCGCAAAATCATGAAAATCGCCAAAGAGCCGATTTCTATGGAAACGCCGATTGGCGATGACGATGATTCACACTTGGGCGATTTTATTGAAGATGTGAACAACGTTGCGCCAGCCGATGCAGCCATGTATTCGAGCTTGCGTGAAGTAACTTCCGATATTCTGGAAAGCCTAACGCCGCGTGAAGCCAAAGTGCTGCGTATGCGTTTTGGCATTGACATGAATACCGACCACACGTTGGAAGAAGTGGGCAAGCAGTTTGATGTAACGCGCGAGCGTATTCGTCAGATTGAAGCCAAAGCATTGCGTAAATTGCGCCACCCAACGCGCTCGGATAAATTGAAGAGCTTCTTGGATAGCGAAGAAGGCAAGTAAATCGTTGTAAATAAAGTGCAGGCTGCTTTTTCAGTAACACGAAAAGCAGTCTGCACTTTTTATTTAATTCAATTGAGTTTGAGAGTGTAGTTCCCTTTCTCATTTCGCAATGCTACAATACCCCTGCCCGAAACCCTGATAAATTCAAGGTTTCGGGCATTTTTTCACTTCAAAAAATCACGCTAAAACAGCAAAAATTGCTGTGCATTCACCCGTTTTTCTTGCGTTGGTTTATCGCCAAGCAGCACTTTCATCGCGACAAATTGCTTTTCCGTTACTTCCAAACAGCGTACCGAACCTTCTTTTGGTAGATTCGCGCAAAGCCGTTTGTGGTGTTTTTCCAACATATCTCGCCCACGTACAATCCGTGTATAAACCGATAATTGCAACCGAATGTAACCGTCTTTTACCAAAAAACGGCGAAAATCATTAGCCGCCTTGCGTTTGGCGCGACTGGTTACGGGTAAATCAAAAAAGACGATGATTCGCATAAATTGGTTCTCACTCATAGTTATGTTCTTTTAAAGACAATAATTCAGGCAGCGTCAATTTTTGTGCATCTTTTTCTTTCAAAGCAGCCTGCAAACTCGCTACCGCACGGTCTATCGCGCCCAATGTAGTGAAAATTTGCCCACGCCAACGCATTTGATAATGCAATAATTGAATCAAATTTTGCTTATTGTGTGGCGTTAATTCATCTTGCAGGCTGCCTGAGAGCGTGGTGGTATGCACCCATAAATCCACCAAAGGACGAAACGGCTCAATAACATCATCAGCTAAATTAAACGGATTTTGCTCGTTGTGATGATGCAATCCCAACGCTGGCAACCAACCATATTGCACCAACGCTCGCGCCACCGCCGAACGCAAAATGGTGTAGCCATAATTTAAATGCGCGTTCAGGCTGTTTTCTTGTTGGCGCGTGAATTCATCGCCAAAAGCTGCCTGAAAATAATAAGCCGCCGCTTGCGCTTCTTGATTGTCGCTGTCGCCAGATTTGACTTTTTCGGCAAAATGCAACAATCGCTCGGCGGCTTTGTCCGCACCCATTTCATTTAACACAAACGATTGATTGATGATTTTTTGACGAACAATTTTTTGCCAAAGCTGTTTTTTCTGCGGCAAAGTCGCGTTTAATTGCAAATTCAGCGTTTTGAGTGGGCGATGATATTGCGCGAATGGCAACCATTGACCGCATGGCAAAAATTGCTCATCACACGTCAATAAACCAATCCCATTTTGCGCCAAAGCCGATAGCAAGGGCGCAGTCAAAACGGTTTCGCGGTTTTCCACCACAATTATGGCAATGTCTTCTAATGGTACGGTGTGGCTGCCGTCTTGTTGTGCAATCAATAATTGATTGTTGTGTAAAGATAATTTACCACCTTTGCTGATTAACAAACTTCGCCAACTCATTTTGATGCTCCTTGAAAAAAATCCCCCAAACGATGATTTAATATTACTTTAAATCATCGTTTGGGGGATTGGGTTTAGCCAATATTTGGGCGTTTTCTGCTACGTGTTTCGTGAATGTTTTTACCTAATTCATCAACTTGCAGTTTTTTGAATGATGAAGCCATTTTCACACCAATGCTTCGATGTTCGCCATCTTTACATTTTTTCTTATCACGGTCATGTTCACGAATGGTAATTGCACCTGTTGCACGGTCTAAACTTGCAAAATAACCCATAATGCCCCCTTTCTTTGTTTGCACTTCTAGCAAATCATTTTTATACAAAGCAAATTTAAAATGATAGCTTTCGTCCATTAAAATCCAATCGCTTTCATCTTTATGTGCCACTACGGCATAATTAGGCAAAATGCCTTCTGCCACTTGCCACGCATAAATTGGCACAAGATAAAATTTTCCTGATTTCTCAAACACATCAACGCGCACCATAGAACCGTTATCCGCCACACCATTGATTTTGCGTAACAACATACCTGATTTTTGTACGATTTCCACGCGCACGGCTTTGACTTGCTGTCCGCCTTGTTTGAAGAATGGTTCAGCAAAGGCTTTTGCAGGGTCATTTTTAAATTGTTCCAAACGCGCTTTCAAGGCTTCGTATAAAGCAGGTTCACGTTCACGATTAACCATGTTTTCCAAATCATTCAATTTCAACTGCGTTAATGGCACGCGCAAAACGCTGATTTTCTCGTCTAAACGCTTGGCAGATTTAATGGTTTCTTTGTGTCCTTGCCCAGTCATTTTTCGCGTTGGCATACGCGACACAAACAACGGCATAACGTATTCATGCAAGGCTTCGGGGCGGTTTGGTAATTTTTCAGGCAGCGTTCGGAGCGGATTATCATCAAATACACGAATCATCACTTCTTCACGGAAATGTTCCCAAGGCGTTGGAAAATGGATTGAAATCACTTCGCCTGTTTCCTTGTCAATGCGTTCGCCTGTGAACACATTGCCTTTTTGATAACGTACAAATTGCGTGATTTTTTGCTGCATGGCAACCGTGCTACACGCCACCACCACCGCATCTACCGCATGATGACGGTCATTTTCTTCACGATTTTTGCTCAAACCCCAACGCCCACGCAACAACGCGGTAATTTGCCCATTGCTGGCAAACACGCGCTTTTTGCCTTTGCCTGTTAAATGCAAATGCTCGCTGATAAATTGACACAAAAAGCGCGAAACATAGCGCGTGTCGTTCAAATTGCGTTCAAGAAAACCTTTTTCATCAAGCTGTTTTGCCATGATTTTTTGCTTTTTATTGGGCGAAAACTGGCAATTTTGCACATTTTCCACAAATAACCGCCAACTCTCGCTGTTGTCCGCACCACGTAAATATTCGTATGGCGTTTGATTGCCTTTGTTTTGGTTTTCCGAAGCCAACACTAAGATTTTATTATTGAAACTGTCGTCCCAAGTCCGCGAGAATGGCAGCGCGTGGTCAATTTCCACATACCCTTTTTCAGGCAGCCTGCGAACATCAATTGGCAAACCTGAATACAAACATTTGCCCTGCTGTAATTGATATAAGCGCAATTTCAAAATATCCACCGCTTTGGGTTCATGCGCTGCATTGGGGAAAAACTGTTTCCATTCATCAATAGCGCGTCGGCGTTGTTCTTGATTTTCTTCTTGTTGTTTTTTTAATTTATCGCGGTCAGAGAATGATTTACCGACTTCTCGTCCTGTCTCAATATGTACACGCGCTGGCGAACCGTATCGGCGAATAATCGCGTTAATCACTTTTCGCGCTTGCGTGAGCGTCCGCAATACAACAGGATTTCGCAGTTTATCGGCAGGAATATTCGGCAAGAATTTTTCGGTTTTATCGGCAATTTTTTCGTGACGATTACCGTAAATTTGCGTACACGCTTCATCGTAGCGCAAACCTTGTTCCATTAACGGCAACAATTTTTCCAACGCTTTTAACGACAATTCCATAAAATTGCTGAAATTTAACTGCTCTTGCAAGGCAATTATCACATTTTCGGGTAATTGATTTTTCAGGCAGCCTGCAATCTCATCATCGGTTTTGTAAATGGAAAATGCCGTACCGATTAAATCTAATAGTTTAGGCTGCGTTTTCAGCTTTTCCCATTCTGATTTCAACGATTTGTTTTCCAAAGATTTTCTAATGGCGTGATACGATTTCATTTCCATGAAAGTGGCAGATTCGGCATTGTCTTTTCCATAACGCAAACCTTTGAAAAATGCGGTTTCAGGCAGCCTTAACAATTTACGAACTTGTTGATAGGTCAATTTTGTTTTGTTGTATGGCTCGTTCAATAACAATTCACGCTGTTCACGCGATAAAGCAGATTCCAAGCCATTGTCTTGAATACGCAAATTCGTCAATTTCCCCAGCCACACAAAACGCTCTGCGCTGTATGTATTTTTTGCGGCTTTGTATTCGCTCGGTTCAAACGTGCAACGCCCCAACATTTCCAGAATCGCATCGCCCGATAAAGCGGCTTTTTGGTTCATCAATAAATCATTAATCGCGGTTTTCAGGCTGCCTGAAACGTGCGGATTGCCCAAACGTGTTTGCGCGTCAAATAATTGATTTAACTCATTTTGCAAATCCAAACGATTAAATGTGTGCGTGTACGCGCCACGTTGATTGCGAATGTGTCCGTCTTGCGTGGCAAATTGTTTAATCGCCAATTCTGCTGGCGTACGATATTGATTAGATTGAGATTGTAATAATTGATGATTGTGATTCATGCCCGACAGCAACGCGCCCAATTCTTTATCCGCCGTTTGGCTTTCGTTTTTGCGCTGCGACAAATAGCCGCGATGTTTAACCAAATTAATCAACACCGCTGCCCATTCTTTGGGTTCAAGTTTTCTGTCCAAACCTTGTGCGCGAAGTTCCCACGCCTGATTGGGTAAACCGATGATTAAACCTTTTTCATCATAATCATTGGCTTGCAAAACATTTTCTTGTTTCAACAAACGGCGCAATTTGTTCATGCGATTGGCGCGGCGACTGATTAAACGGCGTTGAGCGCGAGCCAATCGGCGCGTTTCCGCCAACGATGAACCGTCTTTGGGGTTTCGGCTTCTTCAAACGTCCGCACGCCCACATCAATCAAACGAAGTGGATTTTCTTGTTCGTCCATTTCCACAACCGCCCAACCGCAAGACGCAATCCCCAAATCCAAACCCAAAATGTAATTTAATGATTTTGCAGCCATGATGTATTACCCCTGTTTAAAAAATATTTGGTGGTGTCCTGAAAAGTGTGCTGTAAAAAATAAGCAATAAAAAAGCAGCGAAAACAGAGTATATTTGAGTGTGTGAAAACAGAAATAACTTTAATTTGTCCTCGCTGCCAAGGACAAAATATAAAGAAAAATGACTACTCTGGCAATCGTAAACAAAAATATTTTTGTAACATGAAATGATTAGATTGACAGTGAAATCATTGTGTTGTATGATTCTCGCTATTGTTGCATTGCGAAATGAGAAACGTTGCTACAATAAGAAGTTCTGAAAAGAAATTCGTAACGCTCTGCCCCCTAAAAATTTCGGTTTTTAGGGGGCATCGTTTTGTGATGAATAGTGCAGGCTGCTTTTTCAGTAACACGAAAAGCAGCCTGCACTTTTTATTGCGATTTCGCACCCACCTTCCCATGCACCAATTCTTTAATAATCAAGCGATTTGGATTGAGCGCGTGGCGCAATCGTAGCGACAACAATCTGGGCGTGTTCATAATTTGCGCGGCGATGTCGGCAGCACACAAAGGCGCGGTTGCCAAGCCACGCGAACCGTGCGCGGTGTTGATGTAGGCATTCGGTAAATAGGGACACGGTGTGTTGATGCGGTAATTTTTGTCCAGCGCGTATTGGGCATAGACGCGGCGCATGGCATCGGTATCGCCCAACGCGCCAACGGCAGGCAAATGGTCATGACAATCGCAACGCAACGCCGCATGACCGCGCGATGATTCGTGCAGGCTGCTTGGTTCGTTCCATAATGTGCTAAACGATTGATACAGCGTGTTATTTAGTTGAGCCAATTCATTTCGGTTGTGCTGTTCGTCCGCGCTTTGCCAAGTGTCGTCCGCGCAATTTGGTGCAAAAGTCGCCCCAAAACAATGTTCGCCTTGCCACGCTGGGGAAATGTAACTCGCGCCCGATAAGGCGATTTTGAGTTGCAGGCTGCTTTTGTTTGCTGCAACCAAACTGGTTTGACCGCGAATAATCTGCAACGGCAAAGTCTGCACAATCGGTGTGTGCAGGCTGCTTGCACCTGTGCAAAACACCAAATGACTGCCCTGCCAAGTGTGCGTTTTGCTGCGAACGTGCCACATCGCGCCATCGTAGTCCGCCTGAATCAAACGCTGGTTGGTGTGCAACGTAATATTCGGGTGCGACAACAGTTTTTGTACCAACGATGCAGGATTCAACCACGCGCCTTGTTGCCAAAACAAACCGTCCTGCTCAATGCAAATGCCTGCCAACTCGCTCGCCAGCTGCGCCGATACAGCACGATACAAATGCGCGTGTTGCGTTTGTTGCGCCAATTTGCGGTTGCGTTCGGCTTCTTTGGCGTTGTGATTCAAATGCAGCACGCCACACGCCTGCCAAGTGGTTTGTTCGGGCAACAACCGCCGCAGCAAGTGGCGCGTGTAGCCATAACCCGACAACAGCAATTCGGTTTGCTCGGTGGCGTGGGGCGAAATTTTGGCATACAACAAGCCCTGACGGTTGCCGCTGCCTGCCTGCGCCACTTGCGATTGCGCTTCCAACACGGTTACTTTTGCGCCACGAATCGCGCATTCATACGCCGTTGCCGCGCCTGCAATGCCTGCGCCAATAATCAAAATGTGCAGGCTGCTTGGGTCGCGACAATCGGCGGCGGGCGGCGTTTGCCATGCTTTTGGCGAGACTTCGGGCGCAGGCGCAATCGCTTCGGTTTGCCATTGAATCGGCACAGAAAAATGCGCGTGAAGGCTGCTTGCTTGGGACTGCGGTATCAACCACAAATGTGTGTTCTGCCAAGCATTCGGAACGCAATGCACCGCTTGCGTGGTCGCACACGATAGCGCGTTTTGTATCGCCAAGTGCAGGCTGCTTTCGTATTCATTTTGGGGCGATGTCGATTCGTAGTGCGGAACGGAATCAGGCAACACGCACCAAACCACATGTTTTTCGTGTGGATTGCGTTGTTCAAATTGCAGTAACTGCGACCAAGTGGGCGGCGCGTTCCATGCGTAAACGGGAAGATTTTGGGTCATGATGATGCTCGTAGGTTATGTCATGTTCAGCAACCCAGTTCCCTCTGCTGTGGGAGAGGGTTAGGGAGAGGGCAAAATCGTTGGATTATCGCTCCGACTTTCCCTCTCCCTAACCTTCACCCAAAGGGGAGAGAATAGATTTGCAGTTATTCAATGGTTTCGCAGAAAATCCAATATTCCGCTACAATGCCACCCTTATGTTCAACACACAAAAAAGCAGCCTGCAATGAATATTCTCATTTCCAATGATGACGGTTACTTATCACAAGGCATTGCCCTGTTGGCGCGACTGGCTGGCGAATTTGCCAATGTGCGCGTAGTTGCCCCAGAGCGCGATAAAAGTGGCACAAGCAATTCGCTCACACTAGACAAACCGTTGCGAATCCGCACCGCCAGCAACGGCTTTCAATTTGTAAACGGCACGCCCACCGACTGCATTCACGTTGGTATGCACGTTTTGGCACAGTCGGATTTTAAACCAGATTTGGTGCTATCGGGCGTGAACCACGGCGCGAATATGGGCGATGACACCGTGTATTCAGGCACAGTTGCCGCCGCCACCGAAGCGTATTTAATGGGCATTCCAGCCGTAGCGTTTTCGCTCAATTCACATCGCTTTGATTTGTTTACCGAAACGGTAGAAAAAGCCGTGTGGAGCGTGTTGTCGCACATTATGCAGCAGCCGCCCACATCGCCCGTGTTGTGGAACGTGAACATTCCAGCCGTAGCGGTACAAGATTTGCGTGGCATTAAAGTAACGCGACTGGGTTTGCGCCACCACGAACAAAACGTAATTGAATCCACCGACCCACGCGGCGCATCGATTTATTGGATAGGCCCAGCAGGCGAAGTACGCGATAATCAAGCCGACACCGATTTTGCCACGTGCGATGCAGGCTGGATTAGCATCACGCCTTTGCAAATGGATTTGACCGCGCATAATCAAATAGACAAATTGCAGGCTGCTTGGCAAGATTTTCGCCTGCAAGAATGCCCGTAAAGCATTGTCGTGATGCCGATAAAACGGTATGATTCAGCCGATTGCAGCGCAAAGCAGCCTGCACTTTGAATGATGATTTAAGAAAGCGAAATATCATGAATACGAACAAAAAAACAGCTTGTTTATTATTGAGTTTAGTTGCCGCTGCAATTTTGTCGGCGTGTAGTTCTGCACAACAAGCACCTGCACCAGTCGTATCTGGCACAAATACAGGCGGCTATGGCTACGACAATGGCACGGTTACCACACCATACGGCACAGTCAATACACCTTATGGCACTACTGGTTCGCCAACCGATACGGCTAATAATCCTTACAATACAGCACCTTATGCCTCAGCAGCAACCACAACTCCGTCTGCTACACCGTATACCCCAGCAGCAACCACAACCCCAACTGCTGCACCTTATACCCCAGCGACTGGCACTGCGTACACGCCAACCGCATCAACAGGCAGCACATTTATCCCCAACTATTCACCTGTGGACAAAAATGCCAGCACGCACCGAGTTCAAGCAGGTGACACGGTTTACAACATTTCCAAACGCTATGGCATCAGCCAAGAGCAGTTAATGCAATGGAACAACTTGTCTGGTACAACCCTTTCTATTGGACAAACTTTGTGGGTAAAGCCAGTTGGTAGCAGCAGCCGTACAAATGCTGCACCTGTAACAGCAGCTAAAACTGGCACAGGTTCGCAACATAAAGTGGTTGCAGGCGACACGGTTTACAATATTTCCAAACGCTACGGCATCAGCCAAGAACAACTGCGCCAATGGAATAACCTGAACGGCAACAATATTCAGTTGGGACAAGTGTTGCGCGTAAGCCAATCGGGTAGAGCAACAAGCACTGCTACAACCGCTGCTGCCGCGCCTTATGTACCAGCCAAGCAGCCTGCACCTGCCGCAGTCACTACCACTAACACAGCAGCCGCGACAACAACCGCTACAACCCCAGCAGTTGTCGCTACGCCTACGCCTGTCGTTGCCAGTGTTCGTACACAAACCAAAGACGGCATTGTGTGGCAAAGTCCTTTGCCAAACGGTAGCGTTACGCAAGAATTTGGCACAAATCGCGGTATGTTGATTGATGGCAAAGGCGCAAATGCCGTAGCCGCAGCCGATGGTCAAGTGATTCATATTGGTGCATTGCGTAATTATGGCAATCTGCTTATTGTTCAGCACTCCGACCAGCATTTGACCGCTTATGCACAGATTGCATCAGCCTTGGTACAAAATGGTCAAAAAGTGGTGCGCGGTCAGCCAGTGGCAACCTTAGGCAGCAATAAATTGTTATTCGAAGTCCGTTCAGACGGCAAAGCAGTCAATCCAACTACCTATATCCCATTTTAATCAACAGTAAGCACTCCATTTTTGGGCGGATTTCGTATCCGTCCATTTTTTTAAGCAGAAAGAAATCAACATGATTATTGTGATGCAAGCCACCGCGCAAGACGAAGACGTGCAAAGAGTCGTGCAAACCATTCGTCAACAAGGGCTGAGCGAACACATTTCGCGCGGCAAAGAATGCACCATTATCGGTGCAGTGGGCGATGAGCGCGTGTTTGACATCGCCCAAATCGAAGCCTTGCCACAAGTAGAACGCGCCATTCGCATTGTGCAAGATTGGCGCATCATCAGCCGCGAAGCATGGGCGCAAGACACACAAATCACCGTGCGCGGCATGGCATTGGGTGGACATTCTGGCATACGCAAAATTCAAGCAATCGCGCAAACAGACGCAAGCAGCCTGCACCTAAATGCCGACAGCGATGCCGCTTTGTTTGACCCTTTTTACACGCCAGCTAATCCTTATGCGCGTGCAGGCTGCTTTTCGCTGGAAAACACCACGCAAACGCTACACGACATCAGCCAAATCTGTCGGCAAAATAACAAAATCATCGTCATGCGGATTCGAGACAGCGCACACTTGGAAGTCGCCTTATCCGTCCAAGCCGATATTCTGTATTTGGGCGGCGAATTGCTTGCCAACCGCAGCTTGTTGCAAGAAGTCGGCAGCCTAAATATCCCAACTATTGTGTGCAAAGACAGCCATCATCGAGTTCGCGATTGGTTGGTGGCGGCAGAACAAATCGTGTTGCGCGGCAATCAACACGTTATTTTGGGTGATGCAGGCACATTGAGTTTGCATGGCGAGCCGTTGAGATTGGACGTTGATGCGCTAGTCGCCGCCAAAAAATTGAGCCATTTGCCTGTGTTGGCAAACATTAGCCAGCTTGCACATCGCCACATGGACAAGCAAACCTTGTGGGCATTGGCTTGTGCGGCACAAGTTGATGCGATTATTGTGTAAATATATAGTGGATTAAATTTAGATTAGGACAAGACGACAACGACTGCCGTGTACAGCTAGTACATAAGGGAGTTGGCAACGCTGTACTAATCTAAATTTAATTCACTATAAAAAGCAGCCTGCACTTTTTGTTGATTAAAAGTGCAGGCTGCTTTTTATAGTGAAACAAAAACCGCGCCAGATTAAAAAACTCAGCGCGGTTAAGATTAAAAGTTGAGTGATTAGTTCAAATTGTTTTCAGCATCAACCAAAGAACGACGAGCCAAAGCCAAGTTAGATTTAGAACGATCCAACACAGAGTACAAGAACAAGCCATCGTGTTTAGCCAATGGGCGCAACAAGTGGTATTGTTTACCCAAAGTAATCAAGATGTCTTCGATATTGTCTTTCAAACCCAACATGCCCATAGTTTTCATTTTTGCACGCATCACTTCGGTGTTACCAGCAGCAGCGATTTCCAAATCGATTGCAGCAGAACCACCGCCTGCCAACAACATACCACTTGAGTAGTCTACTACAGCAGCAGCCAAAGCACCATCAACGTTCAACATTTCTGATACGGTTTTATCGTAATTCATTCTAAAAGCTCCTAAAAATAACAAAAAATACTTTTGAGTCAAAACTGGTGACTCGTAAAACCAAGAAATAGGTATTTCCAAACGGTTACCAGGTTCCCACTTGCCAGCCTTTTGTTACTGACTTGTTTTGCTGCCTAGAAACTGGTTCGAATTATAAATCTCCCAAAAAAAATAGTAAAGCTGCATTTCAGATGCAAAATTAGTCTTTCTGATTAGGAAAATCATGATTGGAAAGGAAAAATATCAATTTTTATTTTATTTGGAGTGTACATTCTATCGAATAATCAAAAAACTATGTTTATAATGAAAGGTATTATCTTTAATTTTGAGTATTAATACCAAGTACTTTTTAGGAAGAAAAGTGTGTTAAAATTACCACGCTTTTGAGTCGCTGTATTCTAGGAAATGCTGGAATAACCGTTTTTTTCACTTGACTTTTGACCAATATCAATACTTATGACAAACCAAGACAAAATTCTGATTTTAGATTTCGGCTCGCAAGTTACCCAACTGATTGCGCGTCGTGTTCGTGAAGCGCACGTTTACTGCGAACTTCATTCTTTTGATATGCCTTTGGACGAAATTAAGTCATTCAATCCAAAGGGTATTATTTTATCTGGCGGTCCTAATTCGGTGTACGAATCGGATTATCAAGCGGACGTGGGTTTGTTTGATTTGGGCGTGCCTGTGCTGGGCATTTGCTACGGTATGCAATTTATGGCGCACCATTTGGGAGGCGAAGTGTCGGCGGGCAATCAGCGCGAATTTGGTTACGCGCAAGTGAAAACGATTGATTGCGAACTCACGCGCGGCATTAATGACGGCACGCCAAATATGTTGGACGTGTGGATGAGCCATGGCGACAAAGTGTCTAAATTGCCAACGGGTTTTGCTGTGATTGGCGACACGCCGTCTTGCCCGATTGCGATGATGGAACACGCGGAAAAACAATTCTACGGCATTCAATTCCACCCCGAAGTTACCCACACGAAACAAGGTAAGGCTTTGTTAAATCGTTTTGTTTTGGATATTTGCGGCGCGAAACCGAGCTGGACGATGCCGAATTACATCGAAGAAGCGATTGTGAAAATCCGTGAACAAGTCGGCAATGAAGAAGTAATTTTGGGCTTGTCAGGCGGCGTGGATTCTTCTGTGGCGGCGGCGTTGATTCATCGTGCGATTGGCGACCAATTAACCTGTGTGTTTGTGGACCATGGTTTGCTGCGTTTGAATGAAGGCAAAAATGTGATGGATATGTTTGCGCGTAATTTGGGCGTGAAAGTGGTTCACATTGACGCGACTGAGCAATTTATGGGCAAATTGGCTGGTGTTACCGACCCTGAACAAAAACGCAAAATCATCGGCGCAGAATTTATTGAAGTCTTTGACGCGGAAGAGAAAAAATTAACCAACGCGAAATGGTTGGCGCAAGGCACGATTTACCCCGATGTAATTGAATCGGCTGGCGCGAAAACGAAAAAAGCCCACGCGATTAAATCGCACCACAATGTGGGAGGGCTGCCTGAAAACATGAAATTGAAATTGCTTGAACCGTTGCGCGATTTGTTTAAAGATGAAGTGCGCGAATTGGGCGTGGCGTTGGGTTTACCGCGTGAAATGGTGTATCGCCACCCATTCCCTGGCCCTGGTTTGGGCGTGCGGATTTTGGGCGAAGTGAAACGCGAATACGCGGATTTGTTGCGCCGTGCCGATGATATTTTCATTGAAGAATTGCGCAACACGATTGACGAGCAGTCGGGCAAATCTTGGTATGATTTGACAAGTCAAGCGTTTGCGGTGTTTTTGCCTGTGAAATCGGTGGGCGTGATGGGCGATGGACGCACTTATGATTATGTGGTGGCATTGCGTGCGGTGATTACCAGTGATTTTATGACGGCGCATTGGGCGGAATTGCCTTATTCGTTGCTCGGTAAAGTGTCGAACCGTATTATCAATGAAATCAAAGGGATTAACCGCGTAGTTTATGATGTGAGCGGTAAACCGCCTGCAACGATTGAGTGGGAATAATCAAATAATATAAAAGCAGCCTGCACTTTCAATTTGTAAAAAGTGCAGGCTGCTTTTTATGCTAAATCGCGCAACTTTCATCACCATGAACCACAACCGTCAATTTGCCTGTAACAGGGTGAATCACCAGCCCATGAACAGCAATATTGGCAGGCATCAACGGGTGTTTGCGAATCAGGCTAACCGTGTGGCGCACGCTGTCTTCCACGCTATCAAAACCTGTGAGCCAGTTGTCCAAATCAATGCCTGCGTGGCGCAGCGTGGTGATGCGGTCTTCGGGAACGCCTTGCTCTTCGGCTTTGGCAAGAAAGGCTTGGGCGTTCAGTCCGCGCATACCGCAGTCGTAATGCGCGATAACCATGATTTCTTCTACGCGCAATTCCAGCACCGCCACCAACAGCGAACGCATCACCGAACCCCAAGGGTGCGTCACCACCGCGCCTGCATTTTTGATGAGCTTGACATCGCCGTTACGCAAACCCAGCGCGGCAGGCAAAAGCTCCACCATGCGCGTGTCCATGCACGACAAAATTGCCAATTTGCGCTCTGGGTATTTGTTGGTTAAAAAGTGTTCGTATGCGCCGCTGTCTACAAACGATTGATTGTGTTGCAAAATGTGGTTTAGTTCTGACATATTGTGCTGTTTGATAAAGTCTGAAAATGGCATCATAAACCGAATAAGCAAAAAAAGCAGCCTGCACATTTACGCTTTCTTGACTTATTTTGCGACTTATTCTTATAATCCGCCACTTTACGTTCTCTGCCAAATCAGGCACAACTTTCCGATTTATCTCACTATATATTTATTTTGATTATTCCAACCCAGCCCAATGCACCGCGTATTTGCATCACACAAAAAGTGTAGGCTGCTTTTTATCTGAAAAATTATCTTTATGCACGTTTCTGAATTACAAACCAAACACATTACCGAACTGTTGGCACAAGCCGAACAAATGGGTATTGAAAACGCCAACCGCCTACGCAAGCAAGACCTTGTGTTTACTATTGTGCGCGAGTTGATGAAAGACGGACAAGAATTCATCTGTTCTGGCACGCTAGAAACCTTGCCCGATGGCTATGGTTTTTTGCGTTCCGCTGCTACATCGTATTTGGCTTGCCCTGATGATATTTACGTTTCGCCCAACCAAATTCGCCGCTTCAATTTGCACACAGGCGATACGATTGAAGGCACGGTGCGTGTCCCCAAAAATGACGAAAAATACTTCGCTTTGGTGCGCGTGGACAGCGTAAACAGCAACAATCCCGAAAGCAGTCGCCACAAAATTTTGTTTGAAAACTTAACGCCGCTGTTCCCAACCAAACAGCTCAAATTGGAGCGCGAAAACGATTTGTCGGCAGAAAACATCACAGGGCGCATCATTGATTTGATTTCGCCGATTGGTTTGGGGCAACGCGCCTTGTTGGTTGCGCCACCCAAATCGGGCAAAACCGTAATGCTGCAAAACATCGCCCACGCCATTACCGCCAACAATCCCGATGTGGAATTGATTGTATTGCTGATTGACGAACGCCCAGAAGAAGTAACCGAAATGACACGCAGCGTGCGTGGCGAAGTGGTGGCTTCCACCTTTGACGAACCTGCGCAACGCCATGTGCAAGTGGCAGAAATGGTCATCGAAAAAGCCAAACGCATGGTGGAACACAAAAAAGACGTGGTGATTTTGTTGGATAGCATCACACGCTTGGCGCGTGCGTATAATACGGTTGTGCCGACTTCGGGCAAGGTTTTGACTGGTGGTGTCGATGCCAATGCGCTGCATCGCCCCAAACGCTTTTTTGGCGCAGCGCGAAACACCGAAGAAGGCGGTTCGCTCACGATTATCGCCACCGCTTTGGTGGACACAGGCAGCCGTATGGACGATGTGATTTTTGAAGAATTCAAAGGCACAGGCAATATGGAATTGAACTTGGAACGCCGTTTGGCTGAAAAACGCGTGTTCCCAGCGATTAACATCAACAAATCGGGTACGCGCCGCGAAGAATTGCTCGTGCCAAGCGACCAGTTGCAAAGAATGTGGGTGTTGCGCCGTGTGTTGCACCCAATGGACGACGTGGAAGCGGCTGAATTCTTGTTGGACAAAATCAAAAAAACCAAAAACAACCACGACTTTTTTGATGAAATGCGTGGCGGCGGTTCAAACAGCGCGAAAAAAGTCGGCACAACCACAACCACCGTGGCATCTGCTGCGCCAGTTAAATCCACACGCGGACGCAAACCGAAAACGGCAAGTGAATAAAGTGCAGGCTGCTTTGGCGTTCGTTTGATTTTGTTGATTGAAATCACGCAAGAAAGATAGATTTATGAAAAAACCACAACGCAACGGCTATGCCCGCATAGACCGCGTTAAAGAACAAGTGATGCGCGAATTGGCAGAGCTGGTACGCACAGGCTTAAAAGACCCACGCGCAGGCTTTATCACGATTAACGATGTAGAAGTAACGCGCGATTATTCCCACGCTACTGTGTATTACACCGTGTTGAGCGGCGACCGCGAAGCCAGCTTACAGGCTTTGGAACACGCCAAAGGCTTTTTGCGTAGCGAATTGTCGCGCCGAATCACGGTGTTTCGCACGCCAGAATTGCATTTTGAATACGATGAATCGCTAGAACGCGGCGTACAGTTGTCTAATTTGATTGACCGCGTTGCCAGCGAAAAACCTGTTCAGGATTGATTATTGAGTCGAACGCCAAAGGCGTACCCTTTTATACCCAAATCAAAGATTTGGACAAAAGGGCAAAGCAGCCTGCATTTTGAGAAGGAGATGACATGAAAACATTGGTTTTTTGTGCGGGAGCGAAAGACCCCAATTTGTCTGTTTTACAACAAATTTCGTCCGATTTATTGATTGGCGTGGACAGAGGCGCAAGCACATTGGTTGCGCACGGCTACACGCCCGATTATGCGATTGGCGATTTTGACAGCAGTGAACCGCCCGAACAATGCCGTCATGTCATTCGTTTGCCAACCGATAAAGACGACACCGATTTGGAAGTCGCATTATTGAGCGTGTGCGAACGAGTTGGCGAAGAAAACATCAGCCAAATCATTATTGTGGGCGCCTTGGGGGCAGGGCGGCTAGACCACTTGCTAACCAATATTTGGCTGGCACATCAACCGCGATTTGTTCCCTATTTACACAAAATTCGCATGGTGGAAGCCAACAGCATCACACGCTTTTTTGGTGCAGGCGAACACGTTTGGTTGCACGAAGCCGACAAAAAATATGTGTCGTTTATCGGTTTAACGCCCATCAAAAAACTCAGCATTAAAGGCGTTAAATACCCCGTAGAAGCCAAAGATTATCCCAGCCCTGTGGCTCTGGTTAGCAACGAATGTTTGGGCAGCATGATACGTTTTTCGTTGGAAGAAGGTATTTTGTGCGTAGTGCAAAGTAATGATTAATTGTATTTTTTGATTTGAACGTGTTATGATGCGCGGCTTTTATCAATGGGCAATGATTCATCTGTTTGCCAATAGAAAATCGCAAAAGGAATAACATGGCAAAAAAACTTACCGAGCAAGACATTATTAATTGGAACGGTAGCGAAGACGATTATATGAACGAGCAACATTTGGCGTTTTTTCGTGATTTGTTGTTACAAATGCAGGAAGATTTGATTTCCCGTGCCGATGAAACGACTGTACATTTGCAAGACCATGAAGCCGCGCCCGACCCAGCCGACCGTGCTTCGCAAGAAGAAGAATACGCGCTGGAATTGCGTACACGCGACCGTGAGCGTAAATTGTTGAGCAAAATTCAAGCATCATTGCGCGATATTGAAGACGGCGAATATGGCTTCTGCCGCGACACAGGTGAGCCGATTGGTTTGCGCCGTTTGTTGGCACGTCCAACCGCCACTTTGTCGGTGGAAGCGCAAGAACGCCGTGAGCGTTTGAAAAAACAATTTGCGGATTAAAGCACGAAATAAAGTGCAGGCTGCTTTTGAGAAAATACCCGCATTGGCGGGTATTTTTGCATGAATAGAGATATAAACACATGAAAAATAACAAACAAATTGCACTACGCACCGCGCAGGCTGCTTGGTTGGCGTTAATCGCGCTCACGCTGCTGTGGGACGGCTGGTATGCGCCTTTGCACACGGGGCGTTGGTTGCTGGTCATTAAGTTGTTGCCGTTGGCGTTGCCTTTGCGTGGCATTTTGTTGGGGCGAGTTTATACTTATCAATATTGCTCTATGCTGGTGTTGGCGTATTTTACCGAAGGCATCATGCGTGTGTTTGATGTGCAGCCGTTGAGCCGTGCGTTGGCGGCTGGCGAAGTGGCATTAAGCGTAGTGTTTTTTGTGGCGTGTTTGTTGTATTTGCAGCATTTTAAGTTGAAGAAGAAAGAATCGCATCATGCGTAATCATGATTCATCGTTGGGCAGCTGGTTGTGGCTGGGTTTGTTTTTGGTGGCGGTGTTGCCCTTTTTGTCGATTTGGCGCGTTGGGCCGTTGCCCAGTTTCTTTTTGGAAATCGGCTCGCTATTGGGCGCGTTGGCGTTTTTTTTGATGACGGTGGGTGCAGGCTGCTTGCGTGGCGTGGCTGTTCCACGCGCATCGTGGTATTTCGTTGGCATGGCGATTTTTTGGGCGATTCAAGCGCGTTGGCTCAATTTGACTTATGCAGGCATGAGCGACATGGTGTCGTGGACGTTTATGGTGCTGGCGTTGATGTGCTGGGCGTGTCGCGGCTGGACAGAACATTTGGGCACAGAACAAGCCGTTAGCCTGCTGGCAAGTGTGATTGTGGCAGGTTGCGTGGTGCAGGCTGCTATTGGTTGGCTGCAATACACAGGTTTAGCCAGCCATTTTTCGGGCTATTTAATGTATCGCAAAGGCATAGTGGAAGGGCAGCTCGCCCAGCGCAACCATTTTGCTCACTATTTGATGTGGGGCGTGTTGTGCAGCGCGTGGCTGTGGTCGCAACGCCGCTTATCGGCAGGCATCGCCAGCGCATTGGTGCTGTTTTTTGCCGCCACGATTTCTTTGACAGGCTCGCGCACCGTGTTTGCCTATATTTTGATGCTGACCGCATGGTTGCCGATTTATCGCATCATTGGTGGCAGAGAAAGCACGCGCCCCGTGATTGGCTTGGCATTGGCTGCGTTTGTCGTGTTGGTTAGCCAATATGCCGTTGAACCGATGTTGAATTGGATAAGCTCCACCAATCAAGTGCAAACCGCCGCCGAACGCATGGTTGGCTCGCAAATCGAAGGTTCAGGTCGCGGCTACGAATGGCGCAAAGCGTGGCAAATTTTCTTGTCTGCGCCCTTGTTTGGCTATGGCTGGGGCAGCTATTCCTTGTATGGCTTTTTGGAAAACGTCTATCCCACAGGATTTCGCCCCTACGAAAACAACGTATTGTTCACGCACAGTCACAATTCGTTTTTGAATTTACTCGCCGAAATGGGCTTGGTTGGCACAACTTTAATTTTGGGCGGACTGGCATGGGCAGTCAAAGGCAGCCTGCAACGCATCAATCAGCCTGTTGGTGGTTTGTTGATTGCGTTGATGGGGATTTCTTTGGTGCATAGCGCGTTGGAATATCCGCTGTGGTACATCTACTTTTTGAGCGCGTTTACGTTGTTTATTGGTTTTTCGCCCGCACCGCAAACGAAATCAAACCGACCAAAAGGGCAAAGCAGCCTGCACTTTTTGTTGCCCTATGTCGCCGCTTTGTTTGCCGTGTTTATAGCGATTGGCATACTGCGATTGGCAAGCGCATATCAAGAATTGCGTCAATTTTCGGGCAATCCAGAAACCTTGCCGACCAAACGCACACAACAAATTGTGGGCTTGTTACGCATCGCCAAAACCGAGCCGATGTTGCGCCATTATGCCCAATTTCAGTTGAGCAGTTTCATCAATCCCAACGATGCCACGCAACCCGAATGGGCAGAAGAAGCCCTGCGCGAAGCCTTGCAATATCGCCCCTATGCCAATGCGTATAAATACGCTTTTGTTGCCTATCAAGCAGGACATATCGAAGAAGCACGCGATTGGATGCGGCTGATGTATCACTACTATCCAGCCAAAATGCCTGCCTATGCCGCACCGATTATGAACACCAATCATTACCTCGAATTGCGCGATGATTACACACGCACTTGCCAAGCCTATCGCCAAGTTGTGCCGTCTGCGCCTTTGTGTGCCGAAGCCTTGCCCTTGCCGATGCGCGTAAAATAAGTCATTTCGCGTAAAACAATGTTAGCAATGCAAAGAATTCGCAAAAAGCAGATACAACCTGCTATGAATGTAAAGACATTGCTGCTAATATAAGCGCGATTTTTCACAATAACCGTAAGGAGAACACCATGAGCCGTGTGTTGCTTGTAGATGATGATGATTTGCTAACCGAATTATTAACCGAATACCTTACTGCCGAAGGTTTGGAAGTGACCCGTATGCCCGATGGCGAAAGCGGTGTACAAGAAATTTTGAATGGTCAGGGCTACGATGTCGTGGTGCTGGATTCGATGATGCCGAAAATGAACGGTTTGGACGTGTTGAAAACCGTTCGCGCCCAAAGCAAAATCCCTGTGATTATGCTCACAGCAAAAGGCGACGACATCGACCGCATCATTGGCTTGGAAATGGGTGCAGACGACTATGTACCCAAACCATGCCAACCGCGCGAACTGTTGGCGCGTATCAACGCCATTTTGCGCCGTTCGCAGCAAAACACCGAAGCCAGTAGCACCAGCAACAGCATTGTGGCAAGTGGCGTAACTTTGTATCCGTCCAAACGTCAAGCCACGATTGGCGATACGGCTTTGGAATTGACCAGCACTGAATTCAATTTGTTGGAAGTGTTGATGCGCCACGCAGGTCAAGTGGTGAGCAAAGATGCGTTATCGCAAGAAGCACTCGACCGCAAATTGGCAAAATTTGACCGCAGCATCGATGTGCATATTTCGAGCATTCGTCATAAATTGGGCGATGCGTCGTTGATTCAAACGGTGCGCGGTTTGGGTTATTTGTTTGTGAAGAACTAATCGCTGTTTCATCATATAAGTGCAGGCTGCTTTTTTATCACACAAAAGCAGCCTGCACTTTTTTGCACTATAATCCGCCTTATTTTGATTGCAGATAGACAACCATGAAATTGTTTCAACGCATTTTTGCCACCTTTTGCATGGTGATTATTTTGGCGATTTTTGTTGCCAGTTTTTCTTTTTGGCTGGTGCAAGAACGCATTGCACAAAGCCAATTTAACCAGCGGCGCAACATGGAAATTAGCCTGCTTGCCAACGCATTTAGCACGTTTCAATCCCAAGGCGAGCAAGCCACACGCGAATTATTGCAACGCTGGGGCAACCACCCAGCCAGTCGCAATGTACTCATCATCACAGGCGACAACAAACGCGAATTGCTCGGGCGCAACGTATCCAATAGCGAATTGGAAAAAGCATACAGCTACGCACGCACACACCCCGATTCCAATTTGGCGATTTTGTATTACGACCCATTTGGCGAAGAATATCTCTTTTTTATTCATAACTTTGACAACGAACAAATCGAACGCCTGCCCACTTTGATGATTCCAGGATTGTCGATTGCGCCCATTTGGCACGAATTTATCGTGTTCGCCAGCATTTTGACGATTGGCTTACTGCTTGCCTACATTGTGGCAAACAACATCACGCAGCCCATTCGCATTTTGGAACACGGCATGAACCGACTTGCCAAAGGCGAATTAGACGCGCGCGTATCGCAACAATTAGACGACCGCAAAGATGAATTGGCAAATTTGGGCGTACAATTCGACAAAATGGCAGCGCAGTTGCAAATTTTGGTAGAAAAAGAACGCCACTTGCTGCACCACGTTTCCCACGAAATGCGCTCGCCCTTGGCACGCATTCAAGCAATTGTGGGCTTATTGCAAGCGCGACCCGAAAAACAAGCCGAATACATCGCCCGATTGGAAGGTGAATTAACGCGCATGGACAATTTGGTTGGCGAATTTTTGACCTTGTCGCGCTTGGAAACAGCCAATATTCCCATGGAAAAAGAAGCGATTGCGCTGTTGCCATTTATCACGCAAATTGTGGAAGACAGCCAAGCCGTTGCCGAGCAGCATCAGCATCAAGTGTCATTTGAAGCCAGCAAACTCAACACCAAAACGCGCATTTTGGGCAACGAGAGTTACTTGTATCGCGCATTTGATAACGTGATTCGCAACGCCATGAAATACAGCCCAAACGGCAGCACGATTCAAGTTCGCGCCTATGAAGACCGCAAGCACGTTCACATTGAAATTGTGGACAACGGCATGGGCATCAAACCCGACCAACTGCCGCATATTTTTACCGCGTTTTATCGCGCCGACAGCAGCAACGGCAAAGACGGCACAGGCTTGGGTTTGGCGATTACCAAACACATCGCGCAGCAACACAATGCCAAATTGATTGCCGAAAACGTATCGCCCAATGGCTTGAAAATGCACTTTATTTTTCCGAAATTCGTGAAAAATCAGCAAACTGAATAAAAGCAGCCTGCACTTTTTGTAGAAAGGAAACCCCATGTATTTTTTATTATCGCCCGCTAAAAACCTAAATGAAGAGCGCGATTTCACCCCAAAAATCTATTCGCAACCGCCGCTGCTAGACCAAGCCGAACAGTTGATGAACGATGTGCGCCCCTTGTCGCCCCAACAAATCGCCGAGTTAATGCACGTTTCCGACAAAATCGCGTTGCTCAATGCCGAACGCAATCAAAACTGGCAACCGCCATTCACGCCCGACAACGCCAAACAGGCTTTGTTTATGTTCAATGGCGATGTGTATGACGGCATTGGCGCGTATCAACGTAGTGAAGAAGAAATCAGTTATATCCACAATCATGTGCGGATTTTGTCTGGCTTGTATGGCGTGTTGCGACCGCTGGATTTAATGCAGCCGTATCGTTTGGAAATGGGAACACCGCTTGCCAATTCGCGTGGCAAAAATCTGTATGAATTCTGGGGCGAGCGCGTGACCGAACGTCTGAACTTTACCTTGCAATGCTCGGAAGACGGCATTGTGGTGAACTTGGCATCGCAGGAATATTTTAAAGTGATTCAGCCAGCTAAACTGAATGCGCGAATCATCACACCTGTGTTCAAAGACGAGAAAAATGGCGTGTACAAAGTGATTAGCTTTTACGCCAAACGGGCGCGTGGCTTAATGGTGCGCTATGCCGCTGAAAACGCAATTGAAGACGTGGAACAGCTAAAACAGTTTGATTTGGACGGCTATGCGTACAACGAAGCGGCTTCGTCCGAAAACGAATGGGTGTTTTTGCGCTCGCAAGGTTAAATGAATAAACCAAATTAAGTGCAGGCTGCTTTTGAGATTTCAAAGCAGCCTGCACTTTTGTTTATGGAAAGAATAGTTTATACCTATAGTGAATTAAATTTAGATTAGTACAGCGTTGCCAATTCCCTTATGTACTAGATGTACACGGCGGTCGTTGTCGCCTTGTCCTAATCTAAATTTAATCCACTATAAATCAAGATGTGGATAAAAAGTGCAGGCTGCTTTTGCTATAATCTAGCATCTTGAAAATAATTGAATTTGTAACAAAAAATGAATATTCCCGATTTATCAAAAACCCTTTCAAAAGACCGCCATTTCCTAAAAACCGCTTTCAGGCAGCCTGAAAAATTCGGCGGATTAGAAAAAGTCCAACAAAAATACCAAAAATCCCACGACCTATTTTTACAACGCCAAGCGCGTGTGCCAGCGATTACGCTCAACCAAGATTTGCCTGTTTACGAAAAACGCGAAGACATCAAAACTGCCATTCAAAACAACCAAGTAACCATTATTTGTGGCGAAACAGGCTCGGGCAAAACCACGCAAATTCCGCAAATTTGTTTGGAATTGGGGCGCGGCGTGTCGGGATTGATTGGACACACGCAGCCACGCCGTCTTGCCGCTCGCTCGGTGGCGGAACGGATTGCCGAAGAATTGCACAGCGAAATTGGGCAAGCAGTCGGCTACAAAATCCGTTTTAATGACAAAACTTCGCCATTATCTTTTTTGAAATTAATGACGGACGGCATTTTATTGTCAGAAACGCAAACCGACCGTTTTTTAGCGAATTACGACACCATTATCATTGACGAAGCGCACGAACGCAGCCTGAATATTGATTTTCTGCTGGGCTTTTTAAAACAATTATTGCTGAAACGTCCTGATTTAAAAGTGATTATTACGTCTGCCACGATTGACGCGGAACGCTTTTCGCAGCATTTCAACAACGCGCCTGTAATTGAAGTGAGCGGACGAACTTTCCCCGTAGAAATTGTATATCGCCCCTTGCACGAACAAGACGAAGACGAAGCGGAAATTGAATTGGCGGACGCGATTGTGGACGCGGTAGATGAATTGGCGTGTTTGGGACAAGGCGATGTGTTGGTATTTTTGTCGGGCGAGCGTGAAATTCGGGAAGCAGCGGAAGCCTTGCGAAAATCGCCCTTACGCAAAAATGACGACATTTTGCCGCTTTTTGCGCGATTATCGGCGCAGGAACAGCACAAAATTTTCCATCCGACTGGCGACAAACGCCGCATTATTTTGGCGACCAACGTGGCGGAAACGTCGCTGACCGTGCCGCGCATTAAATTTGTTGTGGATACGGGGTTGGCGCGTGTGAAACGCTATTCGGCGCGGGCGAAAGTGGAACAGTTGCACGTTGAAAAAACCTCGCAGGCAGCCGCGAAACAGCGTTCAGGGCGTTGCGGACGCATTTCGGCTGGCGTGTGTATCCGCTTGTTTTCCGAAGAAGATTTTAATCAACGCCCTGAATTTACTGACCCTGAAATTATTCGTACAAATTTATCGGGCGTGATTTTGCGGTTGATGTCCTTGGGGTTTGGCGATATGGAAACGTTTCCGTTGTTGGATATGCCCGACCAACGCTATATCAATGACGGTTATCAGGTGTTGTTGGAATTGGGCGCGATTGCGGAAAGTTAAAAAGCAGCCTGCACTTTTTCAAGCTGCCTGAAAATAGGAATTGTAAATATGGAGACACAAAAATTGCCACATTGGTTCTGGCAACTGTTACCCGTTTTAACCAAACGGCAAAATATTGATTCTTTTGAGCAATGGTTATATGACACGCAAGCCGAAAGCTCATTTCCAAACGATGTCTATCAATCACTTCTATGGTTGAATTATCGTGAATCGTGCCAAGTCGTTATTACCAAACTAATTGAATTAGCAAGCCAGTATGTGCCTTTATATATGGTTGATGATAGATTGTATGCCATACAATTTATGACTCAATTATTTTCATTTGAACGCCCTGAATATTACTGGGAAAGTAATGATGAGATTTGGACATTTTTGCCGATTGATAATGCCAATTATATTTCTGCATATCGAGAGATTATGGAAGATTATTGGTATGAGTTTGATAGATATAGCCAATAATGGGAAAGTGATATTTCAACAGAATACAAGGTATTTCATTTGGAATATCAGCGAATTACAACTCAATTAACCGAAGCAATTTATAAACACATTACAGAACAAACGGATTTGCTCTGTATGCAGCCTAAACCTATTTTCAGGCAGTCTGAAAAATCCAGTTTCTCAATCTTCAATATTTTTAAAAAATATTTTTAATTTAATCTAAATAAATATGATGTCTCCACAAAAAAACCATTACAAACTCACCCCACTCGGCAAACAAATGGCACGTCTGCCGATTGACCCGAAAATCGCCCGAATTTTAATCGCGGCGAAAAAGCACGATTGCATGGCGGAAATGTTGATTATTGTGTCCGCCTTGTCCATTCAAGACCCACGCGAGCGACCGCTTGAAGTCCGCGAATTGGCGAACAAAGCCCATGAGCGTTTTGCCGATAAGCAGTCGGATTTTTTGACGTATTTGAATATTTGGGACAGTTTTCAGCGTGAACGTGATAAAAAATTGTCTAATAAACAATTAGTTCAATGGTGTCATCAATATTTCTTGTCGCATTTGCGTATGCGTGAATGGCGAGAATTACACGCGCAACTGACTGAAATTGCGGTGGAAATGGGTTTGACGAGCAAGGAAAACGCTTTCAGGCAGCCTGAAAATTTATCCGTGTTTGAACAATCCGATATTTCTAGCGATTTAGATTTATCAGCAAAACTCAAACAAAAACAACTAGATAAGAAAAATCATCATGCCAATATCAAGGCGAAAAAAGAAGCGAGTTTCGAGCAAATTCATCGTGCCTTGCTGACGGGTTTGGTGGCGAATGTGGGGCAGAAATCGCCTGACGCGAACGATTACATCGGGGCGCGTGGCAGCCATTTTCATTTGTTCCCTGCGTCCAGCGTGTTCAAAGCCAAGCCAAAATGGGTAATGGCGGCGGAATTGACTGAAACGTCCAAATTATATGCCCGAGATGTGGCAAGCATTCAGCCCGAATGGATTGAGCAGGAAACACCACATTTGGTGCGTTACCATTATTTTGAGCCGCATTGGGAGCAGAAACGCGGCGAAGTGGTGGCGAGCGAGCGCGTAACCCTTTATGGTTTAACGGTTTTGCCACGCCGTCCTGTTGCGTATGCCAAAGTTGCACCCGATGAAGCGCGTGAATTGTTTATTCGTGGCGCGTTGGTGGCGCAGGAATGCGATTTGCAGGCTGCTTTTTTCGTTCACAATAAAAAATTGATTAAAGAAGTTGTTGATTTAGAAAATAAATCTAGAAAACAAGATATTTTGATTGACGATGAAATTTTGTATGAATTTTACAATCAAAGGCTGCCTGAGAATGTGGTTTCAGGCAGCCTGAAAAAGCCGCTTGCCGATATTCGCACCTTTGAAACGTGGCTGAAACACGCGGACGAAGCCACGCAAAAACGCCTGTTCCTCACGCGAGACGACTTGATGCAACACGCCGCCGCCCACGTTACGGAAGAGCAATTTCCGAAATTTTGGAAAACGGCGGACGGCAAATTCAAGCTGTCGTATCGTTTTGAGCCGCACCACCCACTTGACGGCGTAACCGTTTCACTGCCTTTGACGGTGTTGAATCGTATCAATTCGGCAAGTTTGGAATGGCTGGTTCAAGGCATGATACGCGAAAAATTGCAGTTGTTAATCAAAGCCTTGCCAAAACAAATCCGCCGAATTTGTGTGCCTGTGCCTGAATTTATCACGCATTTTTTAAACCAAAATCCCGACCAAAACGCCCCGATTTTGCCCCAACTTGCCCAAGCGATTGCCAAATATGCTGGCGATATGCGGCTGTTGGAACAAATTGATTTGGACGAATGGACAGCTTTCAGGCTGCCTGAACATTGCTATTTTAATTTACGGATTGTTGATGACGGCGGTCAAGAATTGGCGATGGGACGCGATTTAGTTCAATTACAACAACAACTTGGACAAGTGGCAAGCATGACATTCCGCGACAACACGCAGGAATTTGAACGCGATAACATTAAAACGTGGGACATCGGCAAGCTGCCTGAAAGCGTGAAATTTGCGCGTGGTAAACAGCAATTGGTCGGCTATTTGGGCTTGCAAAAAGAAAAAGATGGCAAAATTGCACTGCGTTTGTTTGATACGAATGAAATGGCGCAAGCGGCACATCATCAGGGCGTGATTGAGTTGATGAAATTGCAGCTAAAAGAACAAGTTAAAGACTTAAATAAAGGCTTGTTGAATTTCACACAAATCGTGATGCAACTCAAACAAATCGGCGTGGACACATTGCGCGAAGACATCACGCAAGTGATTTGCGACCGAGCGTTTATCGGCGAAGACGAATTGCCACGCAACGAAAAAGACTTCAAAGAGCAAGTTAAACGAGCCAGAAATCGCCTGCCAGCGGTCAAAGAAGCCTTGAATAAACACTTGTTGGAGGTGGCGAATCAGTATGCGGTTTTGGTGAATACGATGGGCAAGCATCCACTTAATTACACGTTAAAACAACAGCTTGAAAAGTTGATTTATCCGAAATTTGTCAGCCGAACGCCTTGGCAACAATGGCAACGCCTGCCCATTTACCTGCAAGCCATGCAAAAGCGAATGGAAAAATATTCCGCTAATCCCGCTCGCGACAAAATGCGTGAAGATGATATTCAAGAGCTGGAAATGGCATGGACAGAGCGTATTCAGGCAGCCAAAATGCAGAATCAAGCAGTTTCTGATGAATTAGCTGGGTTCTTTTGGAGCATTCAGGAATTGCGTGTTTCGCTGTTTGCGCAGGAGTTGAAAACGCCGATGCCTGTGTCTATCAAACGCTTACAAAAAGAGTGGGATAGTTTACAATAGAGCCTTATTTTAGAACCTTGGAGCATATTTATGAGTAATGTTATTCAGAAAATTATTTTTGGCAGTCCTGGTACAGGAAAAAGTCATTTAATTCAGCATAATATTCTTTCATCTTTAATTAAAGATGATGATAAAGAGAAAGAAAAAAAGAAAAGAGAATCTAATGTTGTTAATGTGGTATTTCACCCTGAATACACGTATGGAGATTTTATGGGTAAATTATTACCCATATCAACTGAATCTGGGAATGTAGAATATCGTTTTTATGAAGGACATTTTTTAAAAGCATTATCTTATGCCTATAGAAATTTAGTTCTTGTTCTTGATAAAAACGGTGAGCAATCACGAAAACCTGATAATGTAGTTTTAGTAATTGATGAAATTAATCGTGGTAATTCTTCGGCAATCTTTGGTTCAGTTTTTCAGTTACTTGATAGAGATGATAGTGGTTGGTCTAGCTATGAAACTACACTTAATGGAATAGTATTTGATAAATTTCAAGAGTTAATTTTTAATGATATTAAAACATCAACTACAAAAGGTGGTAAGACAACCAATGAAATTGGGGCATTTAAGGGGGAAAAATTTCCAGATTTACAAAAAGAGATTATTTCTTTGCTTGGATTAGATTTAAATCAAAGGAATATAAAAATTCCACCTAACCTTCACATTATTGCAACAATGAATACATCTGATAGCTCTATTTATTATATGGATACGGCATTCAAACGCCGTTGGGAGTGGCAATTTATCGATGTCAATTCAAATCTCATTTCAGAACTAGGAGTCGCTTTTTATTCGGAAAAAGAATGGGTTGATTTCATTGCTAAACTAAATAACTTTATTAAGTCAAATCATAGTTATATTCGTGGCATTGAAGATAAGCAAATTGGTCGTTACTTCATCAAGGCAGAAAAAAATCAAATCAGTTACGCAGTGATTCAAAGTAAATTGATGTTTTTTATTTGGGATAGTGTATTTAACCGCGATAAGAAACCATTAACTGATTTATTGAAAGTTGATAGAAATGAATTAGTTACGTTTGGTGATTTTGCCGCAAAAGTTAAAGAGTTTATTAAAGCAATTCAGGAAAATTAATGTTTAACTTTAATGAATTAGAAATTGTATACTCAAATGAGCCTAATTGTCTTCGAGGCTCATTTGTGGGTATTCGTCAAGATAAATATTTAGGAAAAATGGCTTTCACTCTGCCAAAAGGTTTTGATAATTTTGAGAAAAATTACGACAATGTTAAAAAGCTATTTTTCTCTATGTATCGTATTTTTAATAAATTTCGTCAAAATAATCAAAATAATAGTAAGCAATTTGATGAAAAGCCAACATCAAAAGACAATGTACAAATTGATAATCATCAAGGAGCATACATTTTTACTGATGAAGATAATAATGAGACTATTTTATATAGCAAGATTGATTTGATTGAGAAAATTTTTGAGACTTATCAAGAGTTGGAAATTGAATCTCTAATTCAAGAAATTGGATTGATTGAAGATGTTGATTATTCAAAAATTGAAAATTATTTGGATAAAGGAATTTATTTAAAAAATAATGCTATTTTTATAGAACATACATTGGGATATAGAAATATTGTCCGTGGTGTTCCATCGGAGTTGATTGAGTTATTTTGTTATATTTATAAAGAGTTGGCTAATGAATTAGAAAAGGAATTATCAGAACAAATTAAAGAAATTGCATTTAATTTCTCTTATCAATATTTAAGCCCAGAACAAAGTTTGTTTTCCGAACATTCATTTGATATGACTATTGGTATATTAAAAGATTGTTTGGATAATATTCATAAAATAACTGCATATAAAAATGCACAATATTGGGATATTTATGAAGCAATAGAACACTTTTTATATGGTAACCTGAAATTTGATGCTGAAAGCAATCAAGAATTTTGGGGTATCGATAATTTTAGTTATATTTGGGAGGAAATGTGTAATTCTTGGATGGCACAGAATAAAGACTATGAAATATTGTATTGTGATACGAATTTACAATTAAATAAATATAGGGATAATTTATCAAGAGAAAAACGAGTTTGGATAGATTATAACCAAATCCAGAATGTTTTTCATATTGAATTAAATGGATTTAGGCGCTGGATAAGACCAGATATTATTATTGAGTCTAGAGAGAATCATGGTTTAAGTGGGAATCCTCTTATCGTTGCCTTAAGTGAAAAAATCTTGAGTATAGAGAAAAGTCCTGTACCTAAAATTTTGTCTCTGTATACAAATCGTATCAATGTGGAATTTAAGCTTAACTCAAATAAAGAAAAAAATTTAAATTCAGATATTTTCGATATATCTAAACAGATTTTTGAAAATTTTGTATTTGAGTTTAAAAATTTACACAAAAGAAAAAGAAATAATCACAATAAATTAAAGGGGTATCAATATGATCCTAAAAATAAATATCATTTTATTTTGAAAAATATTGATGAAACTATTTATGAGGAAATATACCAAAATATACTAAATAAAGGAAATAAATCCAAGCAAGGGCTAAAGAATGTAAAATATATTGTAGATTGGAAGTATTATTCCTATACAGTTTTTGATAATCCAGAATTTCGAAAAGATCCCAGAATTAATTTAAGTATTATAAAATCTAATTTATATGAATTTTGTTTATCTAAAAGCATAAATGATGAAATAGTTAGTCAATTTGGTCTTCCTTTTTATGATATTAAACATGAGGAAATTATTCTTTCTGTTACAGATTTAAATTGTGGAATCCAGATTGTAAAATTAAATTTTCCTAAAATTCAGGAGATTTATCTTAAATGACTGAAATATTTAAAAGTGATTTTGTATTTGGATTGCAAGGTAATAAATATCAGGAGTTTATTGAACAAATTGCAAAACCAATCATTAATGAGATAGTAGAAAGTACTATTTACGATATTATTCAATATGATAAGCATTTATCAGTTAAGGATTTTGAAAATACACAAAATAGTATTGTATCTGATTTATACATAAATTTTTTATACGATATTGAAAAGTCAGATAATCAAGTATTTTTCAAACCTAAAGTATGTATTTCGTTTGATGAGCGATTATGCCAAGATACTTGTCCCAACACGGGTAGAAAAATTGCAACAATTAAAGTTGCAGGTGTAAATTTAGCCTATTTCATTTTGTTTGATGTAAAAGAGTTTTTTGATTTTATTTACAATAATCAATTAGATAAAAATGATGAAAAATCTATTTATCGTGAAAATTCATCATTAAAAGAACAAATGATTGTTAAGAAAGGATATATTCATAACACAAATCAAAATCAAGAAAGAGAATTTAGTTTTGCGCGTATTTCAGTCGATGATGGTATACCACTATACCACGATAGATATGAAATACTCACTTCTTTGAAAGTTGGGGATTTTGTAGATTTGGTATTTAGTTCATCTGAAAAAGATTCAAGATTCCCAAATCAGGTACTGCTATCAGATAATCAAAATGAAATTGAAAATGTGGCAAAAAGATTTCAAGGTATATTAACTTATCCGAAATATACTAAAAAAAACTTTGCTTTCATCAATACAGATGAGGGAATAGAAATTTATGTGCGACCTAGTTTGGCTAAAGATTATTCTCCTTATGAAGAAACATTAGTAGAGTGTATTGCAACACTTGCTGAGAAAGGTTGGCAAGCTGAAGTAATTAAAAATATAGATGGAACTATATAGGTCTTGTTGAACATTCATAGCTTGAGCCATTGATACGCAAGGGCTAGAGCGACATTATTTTCATAATTTCGCTTTAGTTTATCAAACCGTGTAGCAATAGCTCGGTAGTTTTTAATTTTGTTAAATTGGTTTTTCACAACATGGCGACATTTATATAAATGCCAGTCCATATGATGATTACCTTTTTTCTTATTATTTGATTTTACTGGTATATTTGCATGAGTATCTTCAGCTTCAATTTGTTCACGCAAAGGTTCTGAATCATAACCCTTGTCTGCACAAACTATTGATGTTTCACTTAAATCCAATTTAGCAATCCATTCAGGTGCAACTTTAACATCATGTACCGAACCGTCAGTAATGATAAATTCCAAAGGATTGCCATGTGCATCTACTGCTAGATGAATTTTAGGTGGTGTTCTGAAAAGTGTGCTGTAAAAAATAAGCAATAAAAAAGCAGCGAAAACAGAGTATATTTGAGTGTGTGAAAACAGAAATAACTCTAACTTGTCCTCGCTGCCAAGGACAAAATATAAAGAAAAATGGCTACTCTGGCAATCGTA